>JAGGDU010000152.1 GCA_018457135.1 Trichodesmium erythraeum GBRTRLIN201
CTCTGGAGAAGATAGTTACAGTAAGGGAAGTGATAATTTTTGGAGATGTCTATTATTTCCCAACAATTCTAACAGATTAATAAGAAAATCCAGAAGCTAGATGAAAACACGCAGCTGAAAAATTCGGCGTCAGTACAACTTCAATTTTTAAGGCTATCAAAAAAAATGAAAATAACCAGAAAAAAAGAAGTACGTTATCGCGCAAAGTAGTAGATAATAATGGATAAAATATTATCAGAATTTACTGAAATTAATCAAAATATATGGAAGTAAAAGTTTAGTATTTGTTTTGGAGTCAGGATTTGAATGATTTCTAAATTGTATTTATGTGTGATCAAAAGTTGATGTGTGGTCAAAAAGAGGGAAAAAAATTTCTGGAGATAGGCAAGGAAAGAGGGGAAAAAGAGAAAATTTAGTCCCTGGTAGAAGAAAAATAAAATAAAGATTTAATCCCACCAATGATATTCACGGGAAGTTTGAATGCAGAAGGTTTTGAAGGCTGGTTATATAAAGATATTTATTACTATCATTAACCATCACATTAGTTTGGATTATAAATAATGCACTAATTCATCAAAAAACATTGATTAAACAAATAGTTTAAGTGAATGTCATCAGGTCATATTCCTCCCTAATTCTTCTCCTGATTTGAAGGATATTGAACATAATTTTAGTGCCTTAAAGAGAGCCAGAATTTATATTCCTTCAAATACAGCCTTAAAGTCATCCATGATTATTGTATCGCTTAATGTTTTATTCTTAAGTTAAATGACTATAAAACTAGAATGGGATTAAAAACTATTACGGGAAAAGTAATAAATATTAAAGGAATCAAGGGTAAGGGAACTAAACAATGGGAGTATAAATATTTGTGTTTATATGGGTTAGATAGAACCAAATGTAGGAGAAAGTTTTTTATATAATTTTAGTAATTTAGATAATTTTTTTTGGGGAATATTTTCGCAAGTATTTCCCCACAATTATCCTAATAATTTACATATAATTTAAGTAAATAATGCTAGATTTTATCAACCATTAAAATTAACAATTACTGATAATATTATTCTCATATATTGACAAATATATTGTCGAAAATGTAACCAAACATAGAGGTTATAATTAGCAATAAAACAAAAAAATAAGTAGATAATATTTGGAGATTTATCAGACTTTTTGAGAAAATATTTAAGGAAATTATCCTAAATATTAACCAGATTTTGTAGCTTCATTAACAGGGTAGCAGTTTGTCATTAAGGCTTTAGAAAAAGTAGGTATAATTAACAAATTTAATTGGTCTACTCCGGCTGGGTAAGCAAGTTATCAATAATGGTAGTATAGTGTAGCATTCTATCCTCATGATCAAATGATTACCCTCATCGAAGCAATCAGTTTCAAACAACTCCTCAACACTATGACCATCAATACACCGAACCAGTGGCAAGGTATTTCAAACTTTTTTGGAAGAACTACTGGTCTCTGAACTATGGCCTTGAGCAGTTGTGGTTGAAATAATTTGCCAGCTCATAAGGTTAAGGGCATCTCTGAAGCTATTGAGGCTGTGGGTACGAGATTAATTTATCTATCTCCTTACTCTCCTCAATTTAACCCCATTGAACAATGGTGCTAAAGTCTTAAAGCCCATTAAAAAATGGCCACAGCTCGTGAACAATTAGAATAGGCTATCGCTACTTTGATCGATTTAGTTACTCCTAAAATGTTACGCAATTGGTTTACTCACTGTAGTTACTGTAGTCTATCTTTGTGAAAACTGCTATAAGTTCTATGAAACCTTTTCCTATTCTGAAAGTCAAGCTTTTGGTCCTGTACTTCATTAATTCATTATCACCTTTGCACTTTTTCAAGTCCTACATCAGCTTTTGCCTTCTGTTGCAATAACATCACTGAAGTAATTATAAGTACCAGAGTCAGTGTCTTAGGCATACCTTTACGTTGACATTTCCTTATTGTTGCAACTACTCCAAACCTATTCCCTTATAACCCAAATTCCCCGGTCCTAATAAAAAAGACGTAGTGCTGGATAAAGACTTAGGGCTTCTTTGGGAATTTTTTTACGAATTTGTTTTCAATTGGTAACTTTCTCAGGATCATCAGACTGCCATGTTTTTTACTCTTGTTTGATATGATATGTATAATTGTTCTTATTTTATAAAATCAGGAAATATAATTATGTTTGCTGAAGCTACTATCTATTCATCACCTCTACAAAAAGCAATTGACCGTCATCCATTAACTATGACTCCAGATACTCTTCTGTTTGATGTCTTACAAGTAATAAGTCAGTTACAGAATAGTTGTCTTTTGCCTAATTTGAGTATATCTAAAAATCAAGTCTATCCATCAATATTATTAAACCCAATAAATACAAAATGTGTTTTAGTAGTTGAGAATAAACCTGTTCAAGAGACTCCAAAGCAGAATATACAAGTATCTTTATTAGGAATATTGACTACTACTGATATTGTCAAATTAATTTCCGCTGGTAAAGTTAATAACTTAGAAAGTTTATCAAAAAAAATATATCTTGGAGAGGTCATGAAATCCAATATTATTACTCTCAAAGAATCAGAAGACCAAGATTTATTTACAGCCTTGTCTTTGTTCCGAAAATATAAAATTAGTCATATACCAGTACTAGATAGGAAAAACCAAATCGTTGGTGTTGTGACACCAGAAAAAATTCGTCAAGTGCTCCAACCTTCTAATATTCTTAGATTAAGACGGGTAAATGAAATCAAAAATGATTGTGTAACAGTTACAATTTCTGCAACAGAATCACTATTGCAAGTTAGTAAACTGATGTCAGAATACAAAGTGAATAATGTGATTATTACACAGAAGAAAAAACTGAAAACACAAAATAAAAAAATTGAAGAACCTATTGGTATAGTTACTCAAGATGACATTCTACAAGCTTATTTTCTGAATATGGATTTAGCAAAAATACCTGTCAAAACAATTATGGATACTGAACTGAATTTTGTGAAATCAACAAATTCTCTATGGGATGCTCAGAAAAAAATGTTGCAGGAACAAGTACAAGTATTGTTAGTATGTAGTCAACAAGGAGAATTACTAGGAACAGTGAATCAGGCAAACTTACTACAAGTTGTAGACCCTACGGTAATGTTTGGGTTGGTCAAAAAATTACGAGCTGATGTGAATCAACTACAAGCAGAAAAATTGGAGTTGTTACGCAGTCGGAATGCAGAATTAGAAAAAGAAGTGCAGGCACGAACGGCAGAAATACAGGAGCAGTTAGAGCGTGATCGACTTCTGGCAAAAATTGCTCTCAGGATTCATCAATCTCTTAATCTCAACGAAATAATAAATGCAGCAGTGTCAGAAGTGCAACAATTATTGACAGCCGATCGAGTAGTTTTATTTCAAGTAAAATCTTCAAAAGTAACAAAGATAGTTGCTGAATCAGTAGTTCATAATTGCAGTTCTTGGATGGATAATCAAGCTATAGATGATTACTTAATATCAAATTTAAAAGTAAAGAAAAATAAGACTTATGCAGTTGCTGATATCGATCAAACAGATTTACCTATAGAAGAAATTAGGAGTTTGAAGGAAAAACAGGTAAAAGCTTTCTTGATAGTACCCATTTGTCTAGATGGGCCACTATGGGGAATTATGTGTACCCAAGAATGCTCAGGCACGCGACAGTGGCAAGCATCTGAAATTGATCTATTAAAGCAATTAGGAACTCAGTTAGCGATCGCTATTCAACAAGCTCAACTTTATCAACAAGTACGAATTCTCAACACAGACCTAGAAAGACAAGTACAAGAGCGCACTATAGAATTGGAAGAAAAAGTCAAAGAATTAGAACAACTTAATATTCTCAAAGATGATTTTTTAAGTACTGTTTCCCATGAATTAAGAACACCTCTATCAAATATGAAAATGGCTATTCATATGCTGAAAGTATTTCCTATTTCAGAAAAGGGTCAAAAATATTTGAATATTTTAGATACAGAGTGCAAAAGAGAAATTGAATTAATTACTGATTTATTAGATTTACAACATTTAGAAGTGAGTAAAAAATCTATTGCTTTAGATATAATAGATTTAACAACTTGGCTTCCTACTATTGTAGATCCTTTTAAATCCCGAGCAAAAGAACGGCAACAAATTATCAATAGTAAATATCCTCAACAATTACCTAATATCCGTTCTAATAATAATAGTTTAGGGAGGATTTTAGCAGAAATTCTAAATAATGCTTGTAAGTATACCCAAAATGGTGGTGTAATTAAATTTTCAATAGAAATCAACCAGCAAAAAAGTAGCAACAAGAGTCTCTCAGAAACACTTTATAGCATCAAATTTATAGTTAGTAATCCATCAGAAATTCCTGAATCAGAATTACCTAAAATATTCAATAAATTTTATCGAGTACCTAATGCAGATCCTTGGAAACAAGGCGGAACAGGTTTAGGTTTAGCTCTAGTAAAAAAATTAGTAGAACAGTTAAATGGTAATATAATTGTTAAAAGTAGTAATGGTTGGACAACTTTTACAGTGGAATTACCGAGTTAGGAATTCATCAAATTATGATTTCTCATATTTACAGGATTTATACACCACAATAATAAACAGGCTTTTGATGATCTAATTATTGTCTTTTAAAATCATAAAATTTCGTGAATTAACCTAGTTTATGCTTAGCCATAATTTTCTTTTAGTTAGTAATTTTTTGATTTTTTATACATATTATATTATCAATTAATCATCGTAGCAGGGTCAGTTTATCTTAAAAATTATTGACAAATAGTATTTTGTATTATCCTAATTTTCAATTCTTATGAAAGGTTTTGAGATTAATTTAGTTATAAAAGTACATTCCAATTATTAAGGAAGAAAACTGATAATATAAAAATTATTTGATATTTATAATTCCTGCAAAATTTTCTATTGCAAGCAGGTAATAAAAATATTGATTTGTCAATAAAATTTTAGATGATCTTGCCCTAATAATGGTAGTAATATGCATTTTTGTTATAGGATTAACAATATTATTTTGATTTGTTTTTCTGTTATATTTTTTATTCAGAATATAAGCTAATTATAAGAAAGTAAATATTTTATATACAATCAAAAAAATAATTAAAAATATATCTATTAATCTCAAAAAAATCAGGAAAAAAACCTTATTTTAGTTATGAGTAATTCTTAGTTTAGTTAAGCACTTAGATTTTATTGTTCCTCGTTTTGCTGCCTCAGTATTATTAGATGTTTAGAAAATTATTGCTCTAAAAATATTATAAAATATCTGGTAAAAGTTTGATAAACTTTAATGGCAAACAGATAGGAAAATTAAAGCAATATAAAAATCATCCCTTATTAAAAGATTTAATAACTGCTGCTCAAAAAATTAATGGAGAACCTTTATATTTTGAAAGTTTAGGAGAACATCCCCGGTTATCCAGTTGTGGAGAGACAGAACCAAAGAATATAGGTAAAAAAATTAGGGTCTAAGTGGTCATAATATCAAAGTTAGAATTAAACAAAAGAAAGAATGGAGTAGTATTATTTTTAAATTAATAGGATTTGATGATTATAACAATAACATACTTTTTCAAGGCAATTTAGGTTATGTTACAGAATACTTTGATGCTAATATTTTTGTAACATATATTCAAAAAGGTGACATCTTTAACCTTGATTCAGATAATGAGATTCTCAAGGCTATTAATAATGCTTTGCGTTAATAATATAGAAAATTTAGAAAGAAGGATGTGGTTATTTTTTCTGTTACAAAAATGTTGAGCTGAGTCGACTAATACTTGGTTAAAAATAGTAATCACGATCTGCAATTTTCGATATAGGCCTCTAAAGAATAGCCAGTAACTGAAGAAACGATTAGGGTGTTGTTTTTCCTTTTGTGATTAAGTCAGTGGCCAAAAGTCCACCCTACTACTGTAACCCCTAGTGAATGGGCTAAGGTCTTCGTCAGGAATATGGGTAGGCCATTGATCAAAGTAACTTGAGACCCTGTAGTTGGGGTAACTATCTTTTAGTTTTTATTAGGACTCCAGAAACCAGCAATATTATTACCCATTACCTAATGTCACAAAACAGGCACCTGTAAGAGTCTCTAAATCTACAATTACATTTTTGCATCATTTTATTTGAGTCAGCCATTCTCTTATTTTTTCTCAATACTATAAATTAGTAATTAAGGTTGTTAAGAATTAAACAAAAAAAACGCTAAAACTCTAATTCACGCAATTAGTTTATAGTGTTTTTCACTTCCCATGCTGAAAATTTTATATAGTAAGATTTTGAATATTTTTACCGAAAAATTGGGTTTAAAGCCTTGCCCGCCCATCGGACAACTTTCCATGCTATAATTAATAATGATTTGAATATCCGCCTTGTGTCACAAATACTGTAGAAAATAAGATTAGGTCGAAACTCCTTCAGTTGAGAGTAAAGCAAGGTAAGCTTTCAGGTCAATGAGAACTTCACACTTGAAAGCACTAATAAAGACCAACAATATTTTTTGGTAAGTCGCCCTCAGGCATTCCGAGACTTTAAATGGACGGGTCGGCCAGTCTAAGACTACCCCAAAGGTAGCAACAGTCTGGGAAAAGTCAAACCGTCATTGAAATATGGCTCGATAGGAATTCTCGTTCCTAACAGCCGGGGAGGATGAAAATTATCCCCATCCCAACAACTCTATTGTAGTAAATAGCTGCATTAAAGGTGCGTTTAGGCAAACAAATACAACAGCAAAATTCTAATTTTAGGGATTGGTCATGGCCACTATGGCCAATTTTACCCCTATATCCCTATGGACAACGGCGGACATTAAGAAAAGAAATAGTTAAAGATACAATATGGACTTTTGACCAACTTCAGGGTATCTTCTATGTTACTGTGCCAATTAGGATGACAGTGGTCAGAATGAACGGAGGCGGTTTATTTATCTATGCCCCAATAGCGCCAACGCGGGAATGTATGCGCTTTGTCAATGAATTAGTAGAAAAATATGGAGAAGTTCGCTACATTATTTTACCAACTATTTCTGGCTTAGAACATAAGGTATATGTGGGGCCATTTGCCAGAAAATTTCCCACGGCGGAAGTTTTTGTCACGCCCAACCAATGGAGCTTTCCTTTAAATTTACCTCTAAGTTGGTTGGGTTTGCCAAGAAACCGTACATATCTGCTCCCTGTTAATAGTAAAGATACACCTTTTGCAGCAGAGTTTGAATATGCGACTCTCGGACCCCTTGATATTGGTATCAAACCTTTTGCAGAAGTAGTATTCTGCCATAGTCCATCCCAAACTTTACTGGCGGTTGACACCATTTTATCTGTACCGGCTGAACCGCCAGAAATTTTGAATTTAGACCCATATCCTTTATTGTTTCATGCTAAGGATGATGTATTTGATGTGGTAGAAGATACTCCCACAAATAGATGTATAGGGTGGCAAAAAATATGTTTATTTGGATTATATTTTCAGGTGGATGCTTTAGATGTAGTTCCAGCTGAGGAAATGTTAAAGAATGTTTGGAAAGCAAGCGATCGCTCGAAGCGTGCATATTTTGGTCTTTTACCGTGGCGCTGGAAGTCTGACTGGCAGAATTCTTTTACACAATTACGACAAGATGGGCGGTTGTTAGTAGCGCCTATATTACAAACTCTGATTTTAAATCGCGATCCACAGCAGGTGATGGAGTGGGTTGAAAAGGTGGCAACTTGGAATTTTCGGCAAGTTATTCCCTGTCACTTTGATGCACCTATTCAGGCAAGTGGGTCTGAGTTTAGGCAAGGGTTTAGTTTTTTAGAAAAGGATAGTGGAGGGTATTTACCAGAGACAGATTTAAAGTTTTTGAGAAATCTAGATGAAGGATTGAAGAAAAGAGGTATTTTACGTTAACTGCCTTTTCTCTGTAGAATTCAAGGGTGGATATTTGTGTATCCCCTCAATAATTGGGGGTAGAGAATGATTCTGCGGGTGCGTGAGCAACTGAAGGAATGGATAATTAATCAACTAGTCACTCATAAACAATGCTAAAGCGCCTCTTTTAAATTAGAACGCTTTAGCAAAAGTATTCTATAAATTTACCAACAAAAATAGTTGTACTGAAATCAGTTATTAGTTAAATCTCTTTTTTGGTCTAATCACGATCATAAAGTCATAATTTGATTTCAGGCCTTCTAAGCTAATTAATTTAAAGTCACCAACTCTTCTGCAGTAGAAGGATGAATACCAATAGTACGGTCAAAGTCTGCTTTGGTTGCGCCCATATTAACAGCGATCGCCATACCCTGAATAATTTCACCAGCATCCTTACCCACCATGTGTACTCCTAAAATTCTGTCAGTATTAGTCTCAACTACCAATTTTACCATGACTTTCTCGTCTGCACCTGTGAAACTGTGGAACATGGGACGAAACTTAGAGCGATAACATTTGATAGAGTCACCAAATTTTTCTCTTGCTGCTGCTTCTGTCAGACCTACTGTTCCTCCTTCAGGTTCTGAGAATACTGCAGTAGGAATATTTTCTAGAGAAATTGATCTAGGAATATTGCCAAATTCCGTATCAGCAAAAGCGCGACCTTGAGCAATAGCAATAGGGGTTAAATTTACTTTATCTATACAATCTCCAATAGCATAAATATTTGCTTGAGTTGTGCGACAGTTGTTACTCACAGCAACTGCACCTCTAAGTGTTTCGACTCCAGCGTTTTCTAAATTTAAGCCTGCTAAGTTTGGTTTACGACCAGTTGCACAGAGGAATGTATCAACTATTAAAGGTTCAGCGTTTTCTCCACTCAAGTGAACTTTTAACCCTTCTGGTACTTTCTCAATTTTTTCCACATTTGTATTTTCCCGGAAATTAATCCCATGCTTTACCATTCCTTCTTGAATATTGCTGGAGATATCCGTATCAAAACCTCGCAAAATTGAATCTCTACGAATAATTTGAGTCACTTCGGTGCCTACTCCATTTAAAATTCCGGCAAATTCAACACCAATATAACCTCCTCCCCAGACTGCCATTCTTTTTGGTTGTTCCTTGAGGTGGAAAATTTCACGGGAAGTAATACTATATTCTATTCCGGGAATGTCTATTTTCTCTGGTTTACCTCCAACAGCTATTAAAATTTTGTCTGCTGTAACTTTGCGATCGCCTACTTCTATTGTATGGGGATCAATAAATTTAGCATATTCTTCTATTATTTCTACTCCTGCTTTTTCAAGGAAACTGATATGTAGTTTATTCAGACGTAAGACTTCTGTATTCACAGCATCTATTAATTTATGCCAATCAAAACTGGGTTCTACTTCACTCCAACCGTAGCCTACCGCATCTTTATAGAAATGAGAAAATCTCGAACCATAAACCATAAGTTTTTTTGGTACACATCCTCTAATGACGCAGGTGCCTCCGACTAGATCATTTTCAGCGATCGCTACTTTTGCTCCATAAGATGCTGCTCTTTTTGAAGACGCTAACCCTCCTGACCCTGCGCCTATTACAAATAAATCATAATCGTATGCCATAATTTAATACCCTTTGATTGCTATATATAACTCGTTGGACAGAATTAATTAAATCATATCATTGCAATAGCAAATGTTGTGGAGCAAAATAGCCGAATGTAGGTAGTATAATTAGTTACACATTGGGGATAAATGTGAAAAATAATCAATTAAGATTGCGGATGAATGATAAAAGTATGAATAAGTTAAGATTATATCTACGACTACAAGGTAAAACAATGACTCAAGTAATTGAAGAAGTTATTGATAGTTTGCCAGAAGTTGTTGTTGAAGCAACTGAACAAGAAAAAATGTTTATCAAATAATTAAAGTCGCCCTATAAGGGCAAGGCGTGAAACCCACTTTTTCAGTTAAGAGCGAGAGTTTGTGATTGCTTTTCTAGGTCATGTTGCCCAAACACTTTGTTTCCTCCTTCCTCCAATATCAATAATAATGACAATAAATCTTTGTGTTTATTTACTTATTTTGCTTAAATTATCACATTTTGTAAACAGTTTTAACTATTGAGGTTCTACTTGGGCAAAAATTTTTTTTAGGTAGGAAGTTTTGTTAAACCAAATTGATTTCTCCAATTGAAATACCAGCTAAATTTTTTTTTCAAATAAGAAACTTATCCACGGCTTATCTAGGTTTACCCCTACTATTTTTGGGTATATTCTAGCATTGTCCCAAATAAATTATATTTCATTAAAACCAACAGTTTGTAGTTGTAATTTTGTTATTAATGAACTCCTAAACTCTGTAAATTTAACTCTTAATATATCAAGAAATATAATTTTTGAAAGTAATAAATATTCTGAATTAATCTGACTCATATCTCATTCATAATTGGGGTGAATATCTAGGAATGAGGTAGCAAAGTTAGAATTAATAATTTAGAATTAATAATTTAGAAGTTTTTTTAATCCATAGTTGCAGACAATAATAATGAGAATTTAGAATTGATAAATAATAATTTAGAAGTTTTTTTATCCATAGTTGCAGATAACAATAATGAGAATTTAGAATTGATAAATAATAATTTAGAATTGATAACTGATAATTTAGAATGCTGAATTGGGTACTTTCTCAGCCAGAGGTTAGTTAATAGCTGAGGGCTAAGTTCTGAAAATCAAATAAAGCAATAGCTGATAGCTGAAGGCTGAATGTTATTTATTAACTAATGAATATATATCAAATTAATTAATAGCTTCACCATAGCCTATTTAGGTTTACCCGCCACTACTGTTGGGTAAACTTTGGCATTATAAAAAAAAATTATCTCATTAAAACCAGCAGTTTTTAGTTGTAATTTTGTAATTAATGAACTTCTAAATGCCACAAATTTAATATCTAATATATCAAACATTATAATCTTTGAAAGTAATAAACCTTTTGAATTAATCTGACTCATATCCCATTCGGAATTGGGGTCAATATTTGGGTATGGGGTGAAAAAGCTAGTAACCAATATACCTCCTGGAATTAATACTTTAAAAAACTGCTGATATAACTCCCTTATTTTTTCATCATCTGGTTCATAAACATTTAAACCATTGCTAGTTAATAGTGTAAATTCATCTTTAAAAGTCAACTTAAAAGCATCTTTCTGATGAAATTATATTTTTTCAGATAACCCATATTCCTCAGCTAATTTTTTTACCAATTCTAAACTTTCAGAGTCAATATCAATTCCTACTAAGCGAAAATTTTCTATTCCCGTAAAATTCAACTTCAACAAATCTCTCATTACATCACAAGGTAAGGAAGCAAAAATTATATCTTCTTACAAATAATTATGAATAACTTTACCGAAATTGAAATATTTTTTTTGTGTCACAAGAGCCATAGAATTTTTATCCAAAACAAACTTTTCAAGTTTCGTTAAACTAATACCCTCTGTATCTATACCAGTAACTATTCCTTGATACTAATGTTCCATTACATAATCTGTCCAATAGCCATTTAAACCACGATTTTGTAATAAAAATTTCCCGAAAAGAAAATCTGCTAATTCATTAATAACTTCTAATTATCTGGCAACAGTAACATAGGGTTTATCTCAAGTTTCAATTATTCTTTGTTTAACCATTTCTATGGTTTTTTCAAAAGTTTCATTCAGATTTTAATGAGAGAGAATACACTGTTTATTAAATTATTGAGATTGTTAATTTATTACCCTAATTTATTTAACTATAATTTTTTTGTAGAAGCGATCGCCATCCCCAAACTAATACTATTAAAAATAGAGAAAAGAATTTCATCCAGGTGTTAATACAGAATTTAAAGTACTTGTCTAACCCTCCTTTTTAAAGTACTATTTATCTATAATTTAATTACTACTTAACCCAGTTTAACTCATAATCAAGTATTTCTTTAACCTGGAATCAATCAAGCAAATGTTTTTCCATAATTACTGAAATATTTTGAAGTTCAACATGACTATACCAAACTTCTTCTGGCAAAACTAAAATCATTGGACCATTGCCACATTTTCCCAAACATCCACTTTTCTTAATAGTAATATTAGGCATATCAAATTTCTGAAAATTAGCTAATACTTTTGCTGAACCTTGCTTACGACAAGTACGACTTTGACAGACTAATAAAAGTCTCTTGACCTGACTATTTTCCATCATAAATTCTCAAAATTATCTTTCATCTGGCAATAAATTTTTAGTAGCTAACCACTCACGATTAAATAATTTTGATTGATAACGAGTTCCACTATCACATAACACAGTAACAATAGTATGACCAGGACCCATTTGTTTTGCTAAAGCTACTGCTGCACCAACATTAATTCCTACAGAACCACCCATAAATAAACCGTCTTTTCTTAATAGTTGATAAACTACTCTTACCGCCTCTTTATCATCAACTCGAATCGCATCATCAATCATAACATTTTCCATATTTTTAGTTATTCGACTATTACCAATACCCTCAGTAATAGAATTACCCTCACTAGAAATTTCTCCAGTTTTCACATAACTATAAAGACCACTTCCCATGGGGTCTGCTAAAACAGTTTTAATTTGCGGATTTTTTTCTTTTAAAAATAATGACACACCAGCAAAAGTTCCACCCGTACCAGTAGCAGCCACCCAAGCATCTACTTTTCCATCAGTTTGTTCCCAAATTTCCGGTCCGGTTGTTTCATAATGAGCGATTCTATTTGCCAAATTATCAAACTGATTTGCCCAAATAGCATTTTCTATTGTTGATGCTAATTTACCTGACATTTTTACATAGTTATTTGGGTTTTTATAGGGAACTGCTGGAACAGGTTTAACTTCTGCACCTAAAGTTCTCAAAGCATCCATTTTTTCAACAGATTGAGTTTCGGGAATAACAATTAAACACTTATAACCTTTCGCATTACAAATATGCGCCAAACCTATTCCTGTATTACCAGCAGTTCCTTCGACAACTGTTCCACCAGGTTTTAATAAACCTTTTTCTTCTGCATCTTTAATAATATAAAGTGCTGCTCTATCTTTTACCGAACCCCCTGGATTAAGAAATTCTGCTTTGCCTAAAATTTCACATCCAGTTTCTTCACTGAAACTATTTAATCTAATTAATGGTGTATTACCAACTGTACCAATAAAGCCTGGTTTAATATCCATTTTTTTACTAATCTACTATTTAGTATTAACAACAATACATTTTACCAAAAAAGTTAGTCTAAAACATCGCCCATAAGCGAGTAAATTTTTAGTTATTTTTTCTAAAATATATATTATAATTAAATTGTAGCATGCGGATAGTCCAACACTAAAAACTGACCTAAATGTACTTTCTTTATTACAGCAACTTTATTAACCTCAGTGATACTACTTAAGTAGAGCTCAAATGAAATGATATAGCAGTTTTCATGATCAAAAATACAAATATTTTTAGCTCTTAAGCACTTATATTGGAGGTAAAAAGCAGAAGTTTTGTAATGTTAACTGGAAGTAGTACTTTAACTTTTGTTTTTAGTTGATAACGATCTATTTTACATAGAGTCAGATCATCTTAACAACCATTGAAAAATAGTATCTTTTCTGATAATTTTTTCCTGAAAGATTTTTAGATGAACTTAGTAACAAAAATATATTCTAATTGTTAAGCCACGAAAACCAATGATATGAAAATTATGTTATATTTATAATTCCTTTAAAAGCTTGTATTGCATTTAAAAGCTTGTATTGCAAGCAGGTCATAAAAATATTGATTTGTCAATAAAATTTTAGATGAGCTTACCCTCTACTTTATCCTGATATTTGTAATTATTACCTATAGAAAAATTACTCTTAACCCTAACCCTCTCCAATTTTTTTTGCAAATACTACTGGGGGGCTTGCTGATTAAATATCAAAGCATTGACTAATATTAATGCTTAGGCTTTTTAAGCGTTTAAAAAGTCCCTGGTATTAACTCCAAAACCCTCACATAGGTTAGCATTTTGAGCAGAATAATTTCGGAAGATACTAAGGAACAAATACATTCGACTATCTCCTCTATAATTCGACTTTAGTCTTTAGGGAAATTGCATATAACCTTTCTACTTACTGGTCTGTAAATAAAAAAAAATGACAGGTTAATAAAATTTGAAAACCTAGTTAATTAGTGCTTTGAGAATTTATTTTATCCTCAATTAAAGATTGAAAGAGCACTATTCCCCCATTGCCCTTCTTTTCTACTCCTGAAAAATACTTAGAAAGCAAACCCTAAATATAAGAGTTTGCAAGGTATTTAGAGTCCAAATATTAGTAACAAAGTCTTTATATTACAAACATATTGTCTGCTATAAATGTAGCTTACTAATATTAAATGCCCTATGTTTTTTAAGGAACTTGCCAAATACGTTGGTGATATTTTTCTGGTTCAGCGTATGGGTCAACCACAGAATGACTATGTTCGGGAATATTGAGTGAGTGAGAATGGTCATGATAATGGTGAGAATGACCGTGAGAATGTTCCCTATTAGTAACAGTAACTAACCTAAACTTACACATTTCACAATTCATTTTTACTTCTCCTAATTGTGTCTCTATTTCCCGTTCTCGCAATAATTCTAATAATGTTGGATGGGCTCCTATTTCTGGTAAACAAGTCATAGAAATATCTGGATATTGTTCTTGCTGTTGAGCGGTAATATCAAATATTTTCTTAACCAAAACTCCAGTAAATAAAAAGTATGGTAAAACCATAATTCGCTTCGGTTGATATAATCTTGCTCGCCGAAAACCTTCTTCTAAACGGGGATGAGTAATGCCAATAAAACAGGTTTCAACTGTTAGATAACCACTGCCTTCCCATAACATTCGAGCTAATTTATAAACATCTCCATTAGCATCAGGGTCACTGGAACCTCGCCCAACAAATAATAAAACAGTTTCAGAAGAGTTAAAGTTAGTTTTATCTAATTCTTTGAGACGCGATCGCCACAATTCTATAATCTTTGGAGTAATGCCAAAATGTCGCCCATAATAGAATTTTACTTGAGGATGTCTTTGCCTTGCTCGGTCTAGTTCATTAGTAATATCAAATTTATTGTGGCGAGCTGCAAATAACAAAATTGGTAGAGCAGATAATTCTGTGTAACCTTGTTCTACACATTTATCTACTCCCTCTTGAATAGTAGGTTTTGTTAATTCCAAAAAACAAGGTATTACAGGTCGAGATTTATCTAAATTTTGATAAGCTGCAACAAAGTCTAAGAAAGTTTCTTTTCCTTGAGAATCTCTTGTGCCATGACCTATCAATAACAAAGGTCTTTGTAAAGGTAATGATTCTAATTTTTCTTCTGTATATAAATGACTTTTTTCTATTGTTGAAGTTAGTATTTTTTGTGTTTTTATTTTGGGGTTTTGATTTGAATATTGCATTAATTATACTTTTCCCTTGTCAGGCAGGAAATTAGGGTTTACAACTAATAATTAGGTATTCTGGCTCATCAATTTATTTTAATTAATAAGTAGTTATTCATTTTTTATTTTGCTATTTTGATTGGTTTACAGTTGCCACACAGCCTTAGAATTTAACCATTGTTTCCATAATTTATTAGTAAAATATGTATCAGCAATTATTATTGCTAATAATTGCTATTAAATTCCTGCTTAGTAAGCTATATTTTTGTTATTTTAGCTTATATAGCAATCCTAAATCATTATAAAATATTAAAGTTTTAAAAGAAACTATAAGCAATCAGGTAAAGGATGTTTTATGATTTAAAATAAACTAAGAGGATTTAAACTCCTCCTAAAGCATCCAGTTTATAAATAAAAACTGGAGATTTTAACCCAGAGCCACTAAGATAATAATTGAATACTAAAAACTGATAGCTAGTTAACTGTTTAAATAAGTATTAAGTAAGTATAAATAAATTTTTGATAAAAAATCTTAAAAAAAACCCAGAAGCAAGCTATCAACTGGTTCTCACAGTGCGCAAATCGACCTTACTATTTTACGAATAACTCGACTCATCTACTGAGATAGACAAAATAACTTGTATATTTACTGATTCGCTATATTCGCTATATATGTGAGAAACATTTAATAATTCTTTAACTCGATAGTAGGATTTTCCCGACAAAATCATTTTGACATGTCTTGGATCTTTTTATTTATTTTGACTATGCATGTTTGATTTATAAAATCGTCTAGTCCGTCTAGAATATTCATTTTTTGGTATTTTGATTGGATATATTATTCTTATTATTATATCTGTATGGACAAAATAATTTATATATTTACTGATTGGCTATATTTGTTTTGTTTCTTGCTTATCTTGAGTAAGTATATCTATTTGAAATCCTCTCTGGCTTTTAGGTACAAAAATTCCTACCGAACCTTAGTTCCTTGGTGGAATAAATTTTCACATTTGTGCTGCTACCTTAGCAGATATTTTATACCAATTTCCTAAAATCTAACTACACATAATGCTATGTGTCGAAAATTATACCTGGTTACAGAAGCGATATCTTTTTAACTAAATCTACCTAATATATTTGTTACGATTATTCTTAAGAAATAAAATGAATCAAAAATGTGATTTTCCCTCCCATTTTTCACTTCTTTTCACAACTTTTATGCTTGATTAAATTGAGAACAATAAGGAAGTTGAAATAATAAAATTATTTGCTCACAAATAGAGGAAATTTAACCTTGATGTGCTACTGATCAATTATCTAACTAAATTATATGATTTTATAGAGGATATTTCTCTGCAAAAAGCTCTCAAAAATATTTCAAATCAAGGGTTATCTATATGACTAAATTCATCAAAAAAGGAGTATCCTATTTTGGGTTCAACTACACTACATCTACCCCTATCGCCTCGGTAGGAAAGGAGCATTAGGGATGGGTAAAATAACCATTGATAGAGTCCTATTGGTTTTACTCCATAAGGGCTTTATGATTTTATTAACTGTTATAGTTTTAATCCAATTCTAGTTTAATCTTCACACCAATAGGGAATGGGTCGCTTCTGTTTTAATTTTTCTGGAACATTATTGGAAAATAATATTAATTAATTAATTAAATTAATTTTCTCTTCTATTTGAGATGACAGTTTTTTTTAAGTTTTCTTTAGCTCCTTTATCTTGTTTTATATGCTTTGGACCTCACGGGGCGACAAGCTAGTTGAAAGCTATATATAGAAATAGATTTGCCTTCGGGGACTGAGGAATAATTTAATTAAAAGAAAACTATTATTGAGAAATGTTGGGGTTTAGCGCCAGGGTTCTGCCCTCGCACTACACCTCCCACTTTGAGTTTATAATTTATTCATTTAAAAAGTTTTGGAAATAGTTAAAAATATGATAAAAAAGGTTTAGTAATTACAAATAAAAATCAATAAAAGTGAATATATTAGGCTTTTATAGATACTATATTAAGCCAAGAATGAGTCCATCTCAAGTAGTAACATTACAAATATTATTATATTTAATGCCAGTACATAAAAATGTACAAATATCAAAATTAAGTAATTATTTTCTACTACTAATAAAATTAGAAAATAAACGAAAAAAAATAGACAAATATTTTTAAATTTAAAATAGTTTATCCTGGCTTTATTTTGTTTTCCTTTAGTAAAAAAAACAAGAGAAAATTTATTTATTTTTCCCTCAGAATTAGTATTAATTTTAGATATAACTCAGTGGCAAAATACTAATATATTAATGATTACTTTAGCTTGGAAAAAGAGGGCTTTACCTATACATTAGAAAATTTTAACTCATAAATGAGCTAGTAATTTAACCTAACAAAAAGCAGTAATTTGTCCAGTTATAAGATTATTAAAAGGCCAGACAATTATTCTGATAGCAGATAGAGAGTTCCATAGTATTTTCTATCTCACTGGTTTAAACAATATCAGAAGCAAGATATATATTTTGTTTTGAGAAAAAAAAAATCGACGATGATTAAACCAGGTACAAAATATTGTCAACTCTCAGAATTAAAAGTAAATGTCGGTGAAACTAAACTGTTATTGAACTATATATTCCCCAAAATTTTGAAGGTAGGAACATATAATTTACTCGTGTATAAAAAACAGAAATATCGTCAAAAATCTGTTGTATAAAAATGGTATATTCTTACCAATTTATCATAAAAATGGTATATTCTTACCAATTTATCATCTACCGGAAAGATTAAAAAAAATATATAGTCAGAGAATGGAAATTAAAACAATGTTTAAAGACTATAAAACTGGTGGTTACAATTTAGAATCACTCAAGGCCAATGAAACGAGATTGAATAATTTAATTTTATTAATAGCTATTTCATACACACTTAGATCATTTCAAGTCCAAAAAAATAAAAATAAAGGGGTTCAATAATATATATCAATTTATTATATCTGTATGGACAAAATAATTTATATATTTACTGATTGGCTATATTTATTTTGTTTCTTGCTTATCTTGAGTAAGTATATCTATTTTAAATCCTCTCTGGCTTTTAGGTACAAAAATTCCTAAACTAATGAAAAAAGTAGAAAAGAAAGAAGATACAGTAGTTTTTTTTTGTAGGATTATCTAGGATTTATTGGGCAAGAAATGATTATTTTATCTGAAAATTAGTAGAAAATTTTACGAGCCTTAATCCTCATTAATTACTATATTATTGAAGGGGAGTCAAAGGGATAAATACAGTGGTTAATTAGACAGTAATTTTTAATTAAAAATCAATTAATTAATGTGAATTTTTTCATAATATTATTCTCTGATACAGCTTGAATAATAATTAAATACAATTAGGGGATGTAGTTGGTTCGCTCTTTGAACGCACTACACCCCAATATTTCTCAATAAGCGTTTTTTTTATTGAAATATTCTTCAGTCCCCGAAGGCAAATTCCCTTCTAAATATGGCTTTTAACTCCCTTTTCATCCCGTGAGGCTTTGGACGCAGGATTTTAATTTACTTTAGTAAATCACTATATTATATACTTAACCATTTTTGTACTGTGACCCCATTGTGTCCTAATACCAATTTCCTAAAGTCCGACTACACATAATGCTTCAAGAATAAAATCAT
>JAGGDU010000153.1 GCA_018457135.1 Trichodesmium erythraeum GBRTRLIN201
GATTTAGTCATATTAGCGGGGCCATACTTAGATACAGGAATTGGTCGGAAGCCAGTAGGTATAGGGCCAGAACCCCCAGCAGCTAAATTATTAAATAGGCTGCGTACACCTTGAAATAAGTTATTTCCACCTTTGTTTTCTACATCCAGGTTCATGACTTCAGAAATTGAGTTTGTGCTAGTACTAACAGCACTCATGGCCATTTCTGGTACATCTGGCTTTTCCAAGAAAGTCATAGGAGAACCACCAGTAAAAATAGTATTGGCGGCAACAGAAACAATTCTTTCTGAATTATTGGTCAATATCTGAGCAATTTCTAAACGTTTAACTCCTGAATTAAAAAATGTTGCTAGCTCGTCTATTTCACCCTTTTCCAGAAAGCGATCTTGTTGTTCGGCTTTAGAAATAGTTGATGCTGGTACGGTTTGATATAATTGCGGACGTACAACTGAACTTCCACTACTGGCTTTGATAGTCATTTGATTTTTTTCGCTCCCTATTTTAAATTTTTATAGCTTCCCGATTCGATTATTTAGCTGCAGTTTTTATGGCATTTTAAACAAGCTTTACTTTGAATAAAAGCATAGTTTTTTAAGATTTACCTTAATATATTTTATGCCATAAAAGCTAATATTAAAACCAAATCAATAATTGATAATTTTTTTGGCTTTAACACTTTTACAGAAGATTTGATTTATTGTCTAGCTCCTGTAATCTTTTAGAGTTTATGGATTATTTAGGTGGTTTTATGTACTTAAATAAGCTTTATGTGTTCTTTCCCCTTTAAATAACACCACTAGTAATTAAATTATACCGTTAAAGAACTGTAAGTTGACATCAAATTTTTAATTTTGATATTTTCCCAATAATCTTTACAGAAATTTAGACCTTATTTGTGATTAGGTATTATGCTAAAGTATTGACACGCCTAAGTTTACTTTAAGATTTAGGTATCGCACCGCCTAAAAACCCTAATTTATTGGTATCATTTTTTTTACTATTAAACTTGGGTTTTCATAACAGTAACTTGATCTAAATCTTCAGGCCTAATAAACTAGCTATTGTTGCTATTTTTACTTTATAGTTTTTCCTATCTAGTTTTTCAGGTAAAATTTTTTGAGCTAAGTAGATAGGCATGAAAAAACTTAGCTATATTAAGATTTATGTACTGACTCCAAGCTCCTCCACACAGTTGATTTGAGGTAAATTTACATTTTTTTACATAGCGACAAATTTCAAAACTTACCTACTTAAACTACCTGCTTTTGTGAAAAACCTTACAGATTTTTATTTTATAGACTTATAGTCTTTTATTTTAAAAAAAATAATAAATTTTGTTAAGTAATTCTTGATAATATTAGGATATTAGACCATGTCAATTGTCCGTGAGCCTCCGGAAGATAAACTGCGTCTATCATGTCCCGTAGCAAAACATTACCAGCCATCCTTAACATCTAGCTTGAAATACCTATGCCAAATATTTTTTTTCATTCCTTATTCAAGGCCAGGTATATTTACGGTCACTAGAGAAAATCTACTAACTTAAAAATTATTTATCTCATCAAAATTACTAAACATAAAATTTGGAGTAACAAATATTCTCTGGCCACAGTTAATCAGCAATAGCTATCCAAGATAAAGCATTGAACTTATTTTTTTTGCCATGAAAAATTTAAGCATTTAGTATTTAGCTATCAACTATCAGCTATCAGCCAGAAGGAGAATTAGCCTCTAAGAAGAATTAAAAGTCCAACAGGAAATAGATGTTAAGCTCAACTTCATCTTTTTTGCGCAGCTAGAGCAGGCAAAAGTGCTCAAGCTGACTGCTAAAGTTCTGAATTATTACTGAAAAATTAACTCATAATTTATGTACACCGACTAATATTTTTTTTAATCTGACTTAGACAAAAACCCTATATTAAATAGGAAGTTTCAGTATAGTCGTGAAAAAAACTATTGGAATTAAGCAACAAGTACCAACCGGCAGAGGTAACAGTGTCATAGTTTTTATCTATTTTTATATTTTTCGTGAGTTATTTCTGATAGCTATACGTACTTAAAACGGAAATATATATAGCTTTTACTACTTTAACGTGTTACTCTTTTTGCCATTACAATAAATGCATATTATTCCAAGTTTTTAAACCACCTTTGCTGAAAGGGTGAATATGATCAGCCCTAAATTCTTTAAAACCCTTAGAACTTAGAAATAACTTTTGGCAAATCTGACAAATATACCCTTCCAATTTTGAATTAAAATTTCATCTGAAATAAGCTTTTTTCCAACTCATAGAAAAATTTATTGCCTGGGAATTACATAGCTATAAACCTTCAGGAATTTCTCTCATAAAAATTCTACTTGTTAAAAATATTTCTGACAATTTCAACTGTGGCATCGCACTGTTTAAATTGCCCGCTTTTTTCAATCCATAGCCCCTTTTGTTCTGGATAATTATCACCATCTAATAATTCTTTACCAACCTTTCTAGAACTTCTAATAAAATTTCCGGTAACATTCCATTGTTCGTCAGATAATTCTGTTGGTGATATATCTAACTCAACTGCTCCAGCAATAAACAAAGCTAACTGTTTATATTTATTAACGCTAATTCCTAGTAATTTTCTAGTTAAAATCACCTCTATCCATTCCGCAAATTTTGTAAAGTAGTGATTTTGAATTTTATGGAAAGATGAAACTAATGGTATTTCATTTTGATTTAAGTCTTGATGTTTAAGTTATGCGCAGTAAATATCTAAAGCATTCTCTGTTGACCCTCCAAATCTAATTTTAAGATGAGTTGGATTCTGCAATAAATCTTTAAGCTTTTGTCTATCAAGACAAACTAGATACCATAAAAACATCAAAGAAGGTGCTTGACCTTTGGATATCTTTTGTTCTTTCCACCATTCGTACCACTTTTCTCTAGCATTAGTAAAATTCTACTAAGGGTTAGATAGCTCTTTTTTTTTCAGCCATTTCAACTATTCTTTGAAATGGCTTCTTATTATCTTCATCATCTTCACTATCCTCATCATTGAAAGTAGTAGTATTTTTGTGAATACCTACTAATCTAATCAAAGTAACTGATTTTGATTTACTATAGTAAGCTAACCTAATATCTTGACCAGAAAGAGGTGTACCACCTTCATTTATTCTTCTGAATATTTCCAGTTTTGTTTCTAGTTTTAAGTCTTTAGGAAGATAAATAATGGTCAGAGGATAATTCAAGAATATTTTTTGTAGTTTTTTATCTAAATCCTTAATTTTTTTACCACTGTATAAGATTGATAGAGGTGCTATATAAGAAACCTTATGACTAGCACTCATAATTAAATCATTTTTATAAAATTTCCAGATAGTGCTAAGACGTTGTTGACCGTCGACTACCTCATCATTCAAGTCTTCACCTTCACAAAAAAAAGAAAGCTGGTATGGTGAGATTGTTTAGTAAAGATTCTATAAATAGAGATTGTTTACGATCATCCCATTGTTCAGAGTCTCTTTGATAACCAGGAATATATACCTCTTTATCATCCAATTTCCCCACAATAGTTCTTATACTTTCATTTTGAGCTTTTGTCGCATCTTGTACTAGAGGCGAGAAAGAATTTGTCATGTTACCTATAACTTAATATTAATAATTGAGGCAATCATTGTATCTTTGTAATAATATTTTTCTAGAATAACACAGCAAAATTAACAACAACTTGCAAATTTTTTCATTTAAATAATTACAAATATAGCACTATAATTTTTAGCAAATATATTTAGTAACTATTAAACCCAAAACGAGATGAAAGATAGAATTAATATTAGTTCTGCTGTTGAGGGACTCTATGATACCTTTCCATTTCCTCCAGACCCTTTGACAGATGAAGCGCCTCCTGGATACAACTGGCGTTGGAGTTGGCCAGTAGCTTATAGTTTTTGCACTGGTCAAAAACCGAAAAAACAAGATATTAGAATTTTAGATGCAGGTTGTGGTACAGGTTCTAGTACAGATTATTTGGTTCACCTTAACCCTCAAGCTTCTGTAGTAGGAATTGATTTAAGTAGTGGTGCTTTACGGGTGGCAAAGGAAAGGTGTAGTCGTTCCGGAGCTTCCCGCGTTGATTTTCATCATCTCAGCATATATGATGTAGGTAGACTAGAGGGAGAGTTTAAGTTTATTAATTGTGTAGGGGTACTGCACCATTTACCAGATCCAATTCGAGGTATCCAAAATCTCGCTTTGAAGTTGGCCCCTGGTGGGATTATGCACATTTTTGTTTATGCAGAGTTGGGGCGCTGGGAAATTAGACTCATGCAGCAGGCGATCGCCATCCTTCAAGGTAATGAACGTGGCAACTACAAAGATGGAGTGAAAATCGGACGTCAACTTTTTGCTTCTTTACCAGAGAATAACCGTATTGTCAAGTATGAAAAAGAAAGATGGTCTTGGGAAAATAAAAAAGATGAGTGTTTTGCCGATATGTATGTTCATCCCCAGGAAATTCACTACAATATTGATACCTTGTTTGAGTTAATAGAAGCATCTGGTTTGGAGTTTCTGGGATTTTCCAATTGGGAATACTGGGACTTAGGGCGACTTCTGGGAAAATCTCCCGAATTGATAGAAAGAGCAATTGATTTGAATGATCAAGAACGTTATCGTTTGATTGAGTTATTAGACCCTCAAATTAGTCATTACGAGTTTTTTTTGGGAAGACCACCTCTACAAAAGGTTGATTGGTCTCATGATGAGTTGCTCAAGGCAGCAATACCTGAATTAAGTCCTTGTATCCAGGGATGGCCTAGTGAAAATATTTTTGATGGTGACTATAGATTAGTAAATTTGTCAAGGCCAGAATATGAATTTCTAGAAGCTTGTACTCAAGGAGTAAGCAACAAATCTCAGTCCACCGTAGGGGAGATATTAACAGATGTACCAGTAGGAGTAGAAACTGTGCGATCGCTTCAGTCCCGACTTTTAATTTTGCTAAGTCCTAACTCCGGTTATCACTAAACTCAGCAGTTAACTCTCCCCTTACCCCCTTAAAAGATATCTATGATGAGGAACTCCTAAAAACCTTTTCTAATAATAGTTCACTTTTAAGATGTCACAAATAGTTTACAACTTTAAATGTCAAATAATTTCCTGAAATTACTGTTTAATCAAAGTTTTGAGCATATACAATCTAACTTTTAAATTTTGAGTTTTGACTTTTGACTTTCGTGAAACGGTATTAGATAGGAGAGTAGGGGGCAAGGGAAGCCCAAAACTTAAACATTTATCCATAACTTTTCAACCTCACACTTTGATCAGGGGATTAGGGACTTTGCATTGAACAGACAAATTAATTATGATCAAGTTAGTAAAAAAGTTATTCTTTTTTTCTTAATTACTTAATAACTGAAGTCTTACCTAAGTACAGCATTAATGAATGGGAATTAGTTTGACTCATCAGGAAAAAAAGGTATTGTTAAATACATTTACTCTTTCAAAATATCTATTCAATGGTAAGTAAATAACTTATCTATAATGTCCACTTTTTATGTTAAGGAAGATATTGATAAAGCATAAGCTATTATTATGTGACTGCTTTATTCTTACTTGACTAGCTAGTGGTTACATTAATTCAAACTTATGTCAGCAGCAAAAAAGCGAGTTGATATACTTGAGCATAATCATAACGAATGAATAACTAGGGCATTCAAAACCCTTAAATTCCTAAATTGTCAACTAAGTTATGTTATGGTTCTCCTAGTCTCAGACTTATGACTAAAGAAGGATGCCTTATTACTTATGGATAGATATATATCAATTCAATATATGTTAGGTATGCTGGCTTCAACATGGTATGATGACTATTGGCATATAAAAAAAAGCCTACCACTTGTGATTAGTATCTAATTTTTTGTGAATACATCTGATACATCACCAGAATCAATAACTGTTGAAAGTAATACTTCAGAAGTTAGTGCTCTACCAGAAGAGCCAAATCCTTCAATGAAAGAGTATTACAAACTACAAGAGGAATTATATGTAATTACCCTTACAATTACAGGTATAATATTTATCTTTGTCTGGGTTTTTTACTCCTTAAACATAGCTCTAAACTATTTGATAGGAGCAACTACAAGTGTGGTTTACTTAAGAATGTTGGCTAAAGATGTTGAACGTATTGGTAGAGAAAAAGGAAGTCTGAGCAAAACAAGACTAGCTATACTTGTTGGGTTAATAATATTAGCAGCTCAGTTAAATGAGCTAAAAATTTTACCGATTTTCCTAGGATTTCTGACTTACAAAGCAGCCTTAATAATATATGTACTGCGAACATCACTTATGCCTAACTCATAAGTCTTATGAATATTAATTAATCCACACTTTGATATAAATCTGGAAGCCTGAGAACCAAAATGCTAGATGTTTTAAACACTATTAACTTTTTACCTCTGGCTGAGTTGGAGGTTGGCCAGCATTTTTACTGGGAGCTAGGTAGTTTCAAAATACATGGGCAAATTTTACTCACATCCTGGTTTGTAATTGCCTTGATACTTTTGGCTGCTTTTATATCCTCACTCAATGTGCAGCGAATTCCTAGTGGGATGCAAAATTTCATGGAGTCTGTCCTGGAGTTTATCCGCAGTCTGACAAAAGACCAGATAGGTGAAAAAGATTATCGCCCTTGGGTACCATTTATTGGTACGTTGTTCTTATTTATATTTGTGTCAAATTGGTCAGGAGCGTTAGTCCCTTGGAAAGTAATAGAACTACCTTCAGGAGAACTAGCGGCCCCCACAAGTGACATTAATACTACAGTGGCATTAGCACTACTGACTTCCATAGCATATTTTTATGCAGGTATCAGTAAAAAAGGCTTAGGATATTTTGCAGGTTATGCCGAGCCAGTACCTTTTATGGTTCCATTTAAAATCATAGAAGATTTTACTAAGCCTTTATCCCTGAGCTTCCGTTTATTTGGTAATATTCTCGCGGATGAATTGGTAGTAGGAGTACTAGTTCTGTTAGTACCTCTGTTTATCCCCCTACCACTAATGGTTTTGGGTCTATTCTTAAGTGCTATTCAGGCGCTAATTTTTGCTACCCTGGCTGCTAACTATATTGGAGAAGCCTTAGAAGAGCACGGCGCAGAAGATCACGATTAAGAGAATAAGTAGGTAGTAAAAAAACTTGCTAAAAAAAACTCAAAATCTGTTATTCTAAGCTCTTAGTGGGGTGAGCCGAGGAGTTAAGGCTCGCAAATAATTCCTGTGCCTAAAGGCCGGGAAGGATGTCAACATTATGTAGTTGATTGCACTACAGTGTAATCAATATATTTATAATCGTCAAGTTCATACTTCAAAGGAAAGAAAATTATTATGGATCCATTGATTGCTGCTGCTTCTGTTGTTGCTGCTGCCTTAGCTGTAGGTTTAGGTGCTATTGGTCCTGGAATTGGTCAAGGAAATGCAGCAGGTCAAGCTGTAGAAGGTATTGCGCGTCAGCCAGAAGCAGAAGGAAAAATTCGAGGCACATTACTGTTGAGCTTGGCATTTATGGAAGCTTTAACAATTTACGGTCTAGTGGTATCACTGGTGTTACTATTTGCTAACCCCTTTGCATAAAAACCCTGATTTATAGAAAGTAGAGATTTTAGATTTTTAATTTAGGAGATTGAAAATCTAAAATCTTTAAATCAAAAACTATGGGAACCACCAAAAATTAGAGAAAATGATAAATTTGACAATTGTACTAGCTGTTGAAGAAGTAGCAGAAAAGGGTGGTTTGTTTGACATCAACGCAACTCTACCACTAATGGCAATTCAGTTTTTACTTCTGGCTTTTGTTTTGGACAAAATTTTTTATAAGCCTCTGGGTAAAGCTATAGATTCTCGTGCAGATTATATTCGCGAAAATCAAGTAAAAGCAAAAGAACGTTTGGCAAAGGCTAAACAATTAGCTGAACAATACGAGCAAGAGTTCGCACAAACCCGTCAGAAATCTCAGGTTGTTATTGTTGCGGCTCAAGCAGAAGCTGAAAAAATAGCAGCTACAAAAGTGGCTGTTGCTCAAAAAGAAGCACAAGTGAAAAGAGAACAAGCAGCTCAAGAAATAGAAAAGCAAAAGGAAGTAGCTTTGGAACAGTTAGAAGAACAGGTAGACTCTCTAAGTCGCCAAATTCTAGAAAAACTATTAGGACCAGAATTGGTCAGATAGCCAAAAAAAATCCAGGTTGAAGAGTTGAATGATTAGATAACTAAGCTCAACATCTAACAAGATAATTAAAGGCTGACTATCACAGAATATAATGGTAAATGTTTTATTACTAGCGACAGAAGCTAGTGCTGAAAAAGGTTTTGGTCTAAACCTGGATCTTTTAGATACAAACCTAATTAATTTAGGAATTCTAATTGCAGTTTTGCTGTATTTTGCTCCAGGCTTTATCGGGAAGATCCTGAGTGAAAGACGAGCTACTATTGAACAGGCAATAAAAGAAGCAGAACAGCGTCAACAAGAAGCAGCAACAGCATTAGCAGAGCAACAACAAAATTTGACCCAAGCTCAAGCAGAGGCAGAAAAAATTCTAGCTCTTGCTGAAACAAGGGCTCAGGAGGTTAAACAAAGAATTGAACTTCAGGCCGAACAAGATATTGAGCGGATGAAGACAGCTGCTAACCAAGAAATGGATTCTGAAAAAGATAAGGCTATTGCCCAACTGCGCTCAATTCTGGCATCTAAAGCATTGGCAAAAGTAGAATCTCAATTGCAAGAAACTTTAGATGAGAATGCCCAGCAACAATTAATAGATAGTAGCATAGGGCGATTAGGAGGTCAATTATGAGTGTAATAGCTGGTGAAATTGTAGAACCTTATGCAGCAGCTCTGATGTCCTTGGCTCAATCAAAAGACTTGACTGATAAATTTGCCGAAGATGTGCGGAGCCTGATTAATATTCTGGATGAATCCCCGGAATTTAAGCAATTTGTGGGAAATCCAGTTATTAAGCAAGAGGATAAAAAAGCAGTGGTAAAACGCATGCTGGGAGAACAGGTTGATCCCTTAATGCGTAATTTCTTAATGCTACTAATTGATAAAGGTCGGATTACTTTTCTAGAACAGATAGGGAAACAATACTTAGCACTATTGCGTGAACTCAATCAAACTGTTTTAGCAGAAGTGACCTCCACAGTAGAATTGAATGAAAACCAAAAAAATACAATCCGTGAACGAGTCAAATCAATGACTAGTGCAAGGGAAGTGGAAATAGAAACTAAAGTCGACCCAAGTATATTGGGTGGTGTCATTATCAAAATAGGTTCTCAGATAATTGACTCTAGTCTGCAAGGACAACTGCGTCGTATTGGCATCAGCCTCAAAACACTATAGCAGAAGTAAAAAGTCCGCCCTCTTTACCCCTAATTAAGGTAAATTTAGTAGGTGGGAATGGCAATTATCCATTAAGTTATTGCTGTGACTATATTTCAGAGGAGTAAGAATGTCCGAACTGCCCTGGCAACTGCTATATAATACCCGATAATTTTTTGTAAAAAGCTTGACAAAATAAAAATAAAATGGTATCAATTAGACCTGACGAAATTAGCCAAATTATTCGCGACCAGATAGAACAGTATGAGCAAGATGTAAAAGTATCTAATGTTGGTACTGTTCTTCAAGTAGGTGATGGTATTGCCCGTGTTTATGGGTTAGACAAAGTAATGGCTGGAGAACTGGTAGAGTTCGCAGATGGTACTGTAGGTATTGCCCAAAACCTAGAAGAGGATAATGTAGGTGCAGTATTAATGGGTGAAGGCAGAGAAATCCAAGAAGGCTCTGCTGTAACCGCTACAGGTAGAATTGCCCAGGTGCCAGTAGGAGACGCGTTGGTTGGCCGGGTGGTTGATGGCCTTGGTCGTCCAATTGACGGTAAAGGAGAGATGAAAACTACTGATAGTCGTCTACTGGAATCACCAGCTCCAGGAATTATCGATCGCCGTTCTGTTTATGAACCTATGCAAACAGGTATTACTGCGATTGATTCTATGATTCCTATTGGTAGGGGTCAACGAGAACTGATTATCGGTGATAGACAAACAGGTAAAACAGCGATCGCCATTGATACTATTATTAACCAAAAAGGTGAAGATGTTATCTGTGTATATGTAGCTATTGGTCAAAAAGCTTCTACAGTAGCTCAGGTAGTAGGTACTCTAGAAGAAAAAGGCGCACTAGATTATACGGTGATAGTAGCAGCTAACGCTAGTGATCCAGCAACTCTACAATATTTAGCTCCTTATACTGGTGCTACTATTGCCGAATACTTCATGTACAAAGGCAAAGCAACTTTGGTAATCTACGATGACCTTTCCAAGCAAGCTCAAGCTTATCGTCAGGTATCTTTGCTATTACGTCGCCCACCAGGTCGGGAAGCATATCCAGGAGATGTGTTTTATCTCCACTCCCGTCTTCTAGAAAGAGCTGCTAAACTCAATGACAAACTTGGTGGAGGTAGTATGACTGCTCTACCAATTATTGAAACTCAAGCAGGTGACGTTTCAGCTTACATCCCTACTAACGTAATTTCCATTACTGATGGTCAAATATTCCTGTCTAGTGACTTATTTAATGCAGGTTTCCGGCCGGCGGTGAATGCTGGTATTTCTGTATCTAGGGTTGGTTCTGCGGCTCAAACTAAAGCTATCAAAAAAGTTGCTGGTAAAATTAAGTTAGAGCTAGCTCAGTTTGCTGAATTAGAAGCATTCTCCCAGTTTGCTTCTGACCTGGATAAGGCTACTCAAAACCAACTGGCACGGGGTCAGCGTTTGCGGGAGATTTTGAAGCAACCTCAAAATTCACCTAGGTCACTTCCTGAGCAGGTAGCAGCAATTTATTCTGGTATTAATGGTTACTTAGATGATATTCCTCTGGAAAAAGCGGCTAAGTTTATTGCTGGTTTACTAGATTACTTAAACAATAGTAAGCCTAAGTTTGGTGAAATCATTAAAACAGAAAAGGTACTTACTGATGAAGCACAAACTCTCTTAAAAGAGGGGATCACTGAGTATAAGCAGACATTCTTGGTATCAGCTTAGTATGTTGCTTTGAGATATCAAGGGTTAGTGGTTAGTTGTTAATGATCAAGAACAATTAGCCACTAATCATTAATGGACTTATGGACCTAAACAAGCAACCAGTTATTAAAGTGTTGGAGTATGTAGCTGGGAAACAAAGAAAGGGAGTGATCAAGGTAGAATCTAAAGGGACGTTTCAATATTATTGGGAATGTCTAAATAGAGTTCTTAAAGGCTAATCAAAATGTTTAGCTCCACGAGATGAAAGGTGTTTATGACCTAAACCTAGTCAAGAGCTAGACAATGCTATAATTCATTTACCAATCTAGCTTCTCTCCTGGGATGAGACTTGATAGTTAAATAAAAACTAACTATACTTATTTAAACTTACAAATACATAGGAATATTGTAGCTGTATGGGTAATGAGCGAAAACTATATATGAATAAGTAGCTTGAGCTTCCTTGCGTTTTAAAGCCTGGTCTTGAAGATAAGTTGAAGACTGGGATCAATGGGCATAAGGGTGAAATACCGAAGCTAGTTTCAAAGCTTATGCAATTACGCTTATATAAGTTGGGGTAAGGTTAGTAGAATGGAATTGGGTTAATTAACTATTGTTGGTTGACTGATATTTATTGATATAAGCTTGTATATATTGATACAGTAATACTAATCAAGTTGTATAAATGCTAAAATCTGATAAATAGAGTAACTTGTGGTGTAAAACCAGGCCACTAATTAACCGACTTCCTGATTAAGTGACTATTCGCATGTTTAAAAGTTTTGTTTAGCTTATAATCAAGGTGATGTAAGTGTTTAAAAGGGTCTAAAAAGGGTCTACAGTTTTTCTTGTAGATATTGGGAGATACCCCCAAAGCCAATTGCTCTTGCTGTGCATTGTTAGCAAATGTTAGCACTCATCGTTTAGGGTGGCTAGGGTTGTTATCAATAGAGATATTACCTCACCTCAAAACTGCTCTGAATGTATATCTATCTATTAATTAAGATAAGAATGCAAGTATAAGGAGCGATAAATTCGGTTAGCTTGACCGTCAATACCTTAAAAATAGAATTCCTGATGTCGATAGTAACCGTAAAAGCAGAAAATAAACATTAAAATATTACTTATTTTGACGTTTTATATAGGTTTTATGAAGCAGTATCTCAATAAAGTAAAATATAGTTGACTGATAAGAAAAAGTCAAGGATTTTCTTTCTTATTTCTTATTTCTTCCTTCTTAAAAAACAATGCCTAATTTAAAAGCTATTCGCGATCGCATTAAGTCGATCAAAAACACGAAAAAAATTACAGAAGCAATGCGTCTAGTGGCAGCAGCTAAAGTGCGTCGTGCCCAAGAACAAGTAATTGGTACAAGACCTTTTGCTGACCGCCTTGCTCAAGTTTTATATGGGTTGGCTGAACGTTTACAGTTTGAAAGTTTAGACCTACCTCTACTCCAAAAAAGAGAAGCTAAAACAGTCGGGTTATTAGTAATTTCTGGAAATCGTGGTCTGTGTGGTAGTTATAATACTAATGTTATTAAACGTGCAGAAATGAGGGCTCGTGAGCTGACACAACAAGGAATTAACTGCCAATATGTGTTAATTGGACGGAAAGCTATTCAATATTTTCAACGTAGAGAAGTTCCAATTTTAAATACTTATGATAACCCTGAAAAAATTCCTACGGCAGATAATGCTTCAGTAGTTGCTGATGAAATTCTGGCGGGTTTTATGGCAGGTTCAATAGATAGGGTAGAGTTAATTTTTACTAGGTTTATTTCCCTAATTAGCTCTAAACCTGTAATTCAAACTCTGTTACCTCTAGATCCTCAAGGTTTGGAAGTTAAGGATGATGAAATTTTTCGTTTAACTTCCAAAGGTGGTGAGTTTGAAGTATCGCGAGAAACTGTTTCTGCAGCTGTTAAAAGTTTTCCCCGCGACATGATTTTTGAGCAAGATCCAATTCAAATTTTAGATGCTTTGTTGCCATTATTTTTAACTAACCAGTTATTGAGAGCGTGGCAAGAATCATCTGCTAGCGAGTTGGCATCTCGGATGACCGCAATGAGTAATGCTAGCGATAATGCTAGTGAATTAGCTGGTACATTAACTTTGGCCTATAATAAGGCTCGGCAAGCTGCTATTACTCAAGAAATTCTTGAGGTTGTAGGTGGTGCTAATGCTCTGTAGCCATCAATAATATTATGTCCGGTTGAAATGAAATCTAGTGGTAGGGCAAATTCGCGAAGAATAGATATTTCGTGAACTAAAGCCCTACTACAAACAAAAATTTTTTTATAACTTATGCTTCGGACATCATATAGAACTTCTGCAGGTATCTTTAAAAAAATTAAGCGATATAGCTACTGCACTTAACTCATATGAGCTAATCTCTTAAGCATCAGTCGCATCAAACAAAGATTAATTTTAGCAGTAGCATTGTTGGTGGGTTAGAATCAATTTTTTTGGTCAAGCTTTTACACCTCTTTATCCAGGAATAGGCATTTACCTATCTCTTGGTTTAATAATTCGCGATCGCTAATCCTTATAACTTTGGACTTAAAAGATACCTGAAGGGGTTCTATAACGATTAATATTTTAAATGCAGAGGGACTTGATTAAGCATATCTCTTGATGAGTTTTTGTATAAGACTACTCACCACTTGAAAACTAAAATCTAGTTGACTTTCTTGAGCTTTTTTTGATTCAAATATGTTTCAATATTTTTTTTCTGAGATTATCGAAAATAAGCTTTTATTTTAGTTAAAAATTTGGATTTTTAATAACTGATAATAATTTAACTTTGACCAAATTACTTAGTTCTTGCTTTGACTCTAGCGATCGCGAAGCGTAGCAACAGCTGTATTACCCATAACACATTATTTTATCGATTTACTCGTTACTGTTAGTGTACCTCACTATCCTCGAAAATACTGTAATTGCAGTGAACGCTATTTTTCAGGATTTACTTGTGCTTTATAATGATACCTAATTTAGCTAAACTTGAGGGTTTATGTCTAGAAAATTGGTCAAAATTATAAGTATTAACAATAATAACTTTCAGGTAATTCAGATAGTTTTTCAATTTTTACATCATCATTGAGATTCCAATAAGTATCAAAACTATTTTCTCATAACCAGCTAAGTATCAAAACTATTTTCTCATAAACAGCGATCGTGACTAACAAATCTCAGTACCTTGAAATTCATTCAGTTAATGCTCTAATTCTCCTGCGGAAATAATATTAAGATTATCAGTAGGTTCTATCTAATAATAATAAGGTAGCTTCTGAGGATTCAATGGTGGCTAGTTATAAACGAGGTTGTTGTCCACCTGAAAGATACTCAAACTTTACATTATATCTTGCAGCTAAACCATAACGAGCTAATAAAGGCATCGCTTGTTCCATTGGGATTTTATTATAAGCTAATATTTCTACTGGAGTTTTACCCCAAAAATTAGGGTGATCGTGTAGCTGATTAAAGTAACCTATTGAACACGAGCCCCTAAAGTAAAAGTAACTGTATAGTTAACACTTGTATCTCCAGCAATAAATCTGATTAAAGGGCTTTTTTCTATACTATTTCACCAATAAACGCAATGCGATCTCCTAATCTTACTTCAGCAGTAAAAGGTTGAATTAATCCCATAATACTTAGGTGTTGAAAAGTCATAACTTTCTTGTCAAAAGATTTTAAAGATAAGCAAAATTCTACTGCTTTATTAATATCAATACGAATTTATGTATTTTATTTTTCAAAGCGTTTTAATCTTTTTTAAACTAATAATACTTGCTTTTTCCTACTTTTAGATGATGCAGCCTATCGTTAATTGAAGTAAGACTATAAATTTTAGCTATGTGAAGCCAAAAATTAAGGATATGTCAAAAAAAATAGAATCAAATTTTATCATGCGATAGTAAAATTTTCCGTTGCAATACAAAGAAAAATTTGGCAAATAATTCATAAATCTACTTCATTGATTAACAATTATCTGACTATAAACTAGCTAAAAAAACTGACTCCATATTAAAAAAATATAGCATTTAATATTGGAAGATTATTTTCCTTAATTTGAGCGTATATTTTTTGTGTTTTTAGAGAAAAGTTGGCATGATTATATGCAATTTTATATAAATAAATTCTTATTTATCGTAATATTTTAATCCTTCTTATTTAGCTTAATATTTTTACTTATTTAAAATTTATATTGAATATAATATTTAAATATACTATCTGTATTGACTTGCAATATATTAGCTTCTTTTAATAGCTTAAAAAAAACATTAATTTTATCGAAATTCCACAAATATTATGACAATTTTTTACCGGATTTATATATGATATATATCCAAAATTAAAAAAAATTAACAGCAAATATACCCAAAGCTAAAATATTCATTTTATAATCATTTCAACCTAAATATTCAGACCATTTAATAGCGTTTAAACAAGCAAGAAATTCCTCTACCGCTTGATGAAGCAAACAACGTTTATTATTATTAAATAGCCAAGTTCTAGCAAAATATCCTCTGTTATATCCTTCTGCGTGTAATATGGCTAAAAGTTCAGCTTCAATATTAATAAAATTAAAGTCAATTCTTCGTAATTAAACAATAAAATTTGATCCTATTCTTAGAGAATTTTTAAAATTGTTTTTAAGTAAAGTTAAATTGAGGACTAATCTTTGATCAAAACGTTCAATCTTTTTGTTAGGATTTTTATAACCAACTTGAAAAATAGCAAAATCATCAGGGTTATAAGAATTATCAACATTTTGAGATAAATTTGATTCTTTAAACCGAGAAACACCTATAGTTTCAATAAACATTAATGGCTTTAGTTCTTGTTTACACATTAATATCGGATCTTCACAAACTTTTACACTCCCTTGCTCAAACCTAGAATGAACATCCATAAGTGCAGACGATGACCAATTACCCAAGCATAACATTTTTGATTATTAATTTTTATAGGAGCTAACCATGCACTAATATCTGAGTGAGTCAGTGATAAATTAGATAAGTATTCATTTATAAATGATACATCACCTTTGATTGATAGAAATCTCCAAAAATGCTTATCTTCGAACATCAGTGCAAGGGGCAAGAGAATCTTTTCTTGAGATGTTCAATGTATAGTTAATTTTGTTCAGCTACTTACCACTAAAGGCAACTATGGGGGGGTATGCCCCTAAAAGTTTGCCCCAGGGAATTAGGCAACACCACATTTTTATCCAAGACACCAAACAATAAGCTATCGTAGTAAAAAAGTCCTCAGTATATTAGTAGATATCTTAAGCAATGAAAAAATTTCTGTTTGTCTGCTTATTCTTAATTGGGCTTGGTTGGGCCTTATCTAACTTCTCTGGTTTGGCCAATAAAGGAGTCTACGACTCAATTGTCTTAGACTTCCGTGAAGATATCGGAATTACTAAAATTTTCGATCAAATCAGGACAATTTCTGATGAGTACCAAGTCGCACCTCGCCTAAATAGTGAATTTTCAATATCAGATAATGTATATATTGTCAAGGGTAATCGCCAACTCCTCAAAAACCTCAAAAGTTCTCTAGGCAAATATACTGAATACATAGAACCAAACTATATTTACAATACCGATGCCATTATCTTGGATAGTGGTGATGGCGTTCCTAACGATCCCATGTATGGGAAACAATGGAACCTGCGTAGCATCAATGTCGAATCTGCCTGGAATGAAACCCAAGGCGACGGAATAACTGTAGCAGTAATTGATACAGGTGTTTCCAAAGTTCCCGACCTGGAAAAAACAAAATTTGTACCCGGGTACGATTTTGTTAATGATCGCACATTAGCTACTGATGACAACGGTCATGGTACTCATGTTGCAGGCACTATTGCCCAAGCTACTAACAATAATTATGGTGTAGCAGGTATCGCCTACGAAGCTAGCATCATGCCCCTAAAAGTCTTATCTGCTAGTGGAGGTGGTACAGTTTCCGATATTGCCGAGTCTATAAAATTCGCTGCTGATAATGGTGCAGACATTATTAATATGAGTCTAGGTGGTGGCGGTGAAAGCCAAATCATGAAAGAAGCAATTAATTATGCTCATAATAAAGGTGTAGTTATCATTGCTGCAGTAGGCAACGCTAACCAAAATTCAGCCAGCTACCCCGCTCGTTATCCTCATGTTATTGGTGTCTCCGCCACTGACGCTTCTGGAGAAAAAGCTCCATACTCCAATTTCGGTGCAGGGGTTGATATTTCTGCTCCTGGCGGTTCCACTAAAGATAAAAATGAAGCTGGCGGTATCCTGCAAGAAACCATTAACCCAGAAAATGGCAACAGTGTATTTGCCTCCTTCCAAGGAACAAGTATGGCATCTCCCCACGTTGCAGGAGTGGTAGCATTAATCAAATCTAGTGGAATTCAAGACCCAGAGGAAATTACCAACATTCTCAAAAAATCTGCTAGAACTGTTAAAGAAGACCCCCTCAACCATTTTGGTGCAGGTCAGTTAGATGCAGCAGCAGCAGTCAAATTGGCACTTAAAGGTCAAATAACTTTCCGCGACTTCTTCCGGTGGTTATATGATAATGGTTATCTCAATCCTGGTTTTTGGCTTGATGGTGGCGCCATAGCATTGTTGCCTAAGTTAGGAATGGTTTTAGGATCTTATATATTAGCTTGGTTGCTGCGGAATTATTTTCCTTTCAGTTGGAGTTTTCCCTTACATACTGGATTAGTTGTAGGTAGCAGTGGGTTATTTTTCTTGCGTGGTTTCTATGTTTTTGATTTGCCCCAATGGCCAATGCGTTTAATGGGTAGTTCTTTACCCGAACTTGGTGGAGCTATTCAAGGTAGTGGTATTTTGAATCCCATTTTTGCTAGTGTATTGATTCCAGCGTTATTAATTCTGTTGTTATTAGGTCATCAGCAATGGAAGTGGGTAGCGATCGGTACTACTATCGGTGTTGCTAGCTGTTTAATTGTGAGTGCAGTTGTCGATCCTGCAGTTTGGGGATTAGGTACTGGTATAACAGCTCAAATTTTCCTAGTTGTGAATGCCCTGTTATGCTTAGGTTTAGCACGTTTGGCAATTAGAACAGAGGAAAAGTTAGCATGAATATCACAGTGAGTGGTTCGGTAGAAAAACAAGGATTTGGTACTGGTACTTGGGCGTTAGTGACTGATGGTGAAACTTATGAATTAAAGGATGCTCCTACGGATCTATGTAAGTCTGACCAGAAGGCAAGAGTTTCAGGTATAGTGCGAGATGATGTAATGACGATAGCAATGATTGGTCCTGTATTGGAAGTTCAATCTTTTGAATTATTATCATAGGGTTTAGAGGTCAGCTATCACCTCAAAAAAACCTTGAGCTTTGAAAATTTTAGTTTTCTTATTGGATCATGATTTACACAAAACCGACGGAATTAATATCATTTATTGGGACAAAAGGAAGACATCTCAAACCCTGACTTTTCTTAAAATTTATGAGTCGTGATCATGTTTAGATAATTAGTTATAATAGAGTTATTATTTGTAGTTTACTTTAGTTCTAAGACAAGTATTTAAGGGCTAAAGCAAAACTAGTAACTTAATTATAATTGTTATATCGAACATGAGACTAACTCAGGACTTACTGAAAAATTGGGTTGAAAGCCTCGCCCTTCTAGGGCGATTTTTTAGTTGTTTTTTTAGTAGTCCTGCATAATAAAGATCAAGGTCTTTGTTGCATTAAAGTTGCGATATAACTGCCGAGTTATCTTCCTCCTCTCAAAGGAAAAACCCTTTGTTACTCTAAGTCAGAAATATGGCCAGATTTGGTTCTGGACATTGCATAGGGGAACCTTGAATTGGGTATTCTAATACCAATTTCCTAAAGTCCGACTACACATAATGCTTCAAGAATAAAATCAT
>JAGGDU010000154.1 GCA_018457135.1 Trichodesmium erythraeum GBRTRLIN201
GATGCCTTCGGTTGGTTCAACCACTGTGGTCTATTTACCTGAAAATTGCTGTAAATATTGTGAGGCTAGATGGTGAAAACGATGCTGAAATAAAAAAACAGTTTAATATTGCAAGAGCAAACAACAAAGAACTGTTTTCAGTAGACGACTTTAACAATGGTGACATAAAAGCTTTACCAGCATCAACATACTAATCAAGCATGGGGCATCTAGCCCCTAATTAACCCAAGAAAACAACAGAAAAACTATGGGAATAATAGAACAAATATTAGAAGAGAGAAAAAGATTTCAGTATAAAATAGAGCACCTTTCCATAGAAACTCTAGCAGGCATATACCCTTTTTATGAGCTAAATCATAAGTGGCTTCCATCACAACAGTCAAAGTTTATTGAGTGGATTTTTCTTGGTTTGCCAGTAAATCCAATATATATTGTTTCAAGAGGCGGTCAGCTTGATGTAGGTTATTGCGCCGAAACAATTGACGGAGCAAAAAGAATCTCTGCTTTGAAGGCATTTGTTTGCGAAGATTTGGTTCTTAGTGGTTTGCACAGGTTAAAATGTTTAAATGGAGTTAGATTTAAAGATTTACCTGAAGAAGAACAAGAGCAGTTAACGAGCAAAGATATCAGAAGCAATTGACTGTTGTAGGAGCTCTAGCTACTGCCATTAAGCAAACTTTATCAGCTACAAAGCTTGCTGTAGAGGCGGGGGAACCTGAACTGGTAGAGAGTTTCTGGAAAGAAATGAAAGATATTCAGGAAGGTAACTATGACGAGAGAGAGAAGTTAGCTTTACCATCTAATAAAGGGAATAACAACGAAAACAACCCAGACGGTGGTCAAGGGCCTCACACTTATGAATCCCTAGTAAAGTTAACTCTGAAAGACATTAAAGAAATTGCTTTTAACCTTGATTTATCAGTCAAGCAAGCTAAGGAATATGGATCTGTTAGACAAAAGACTTCTTGGATAACAGCAATACTCAATAAGCAAGACGATCAACTTGCTGAGAGCAAGCCAATAGTAACTTCTCCACCACTAGAAAAAGGTGAAGATGAAATATTAGACGTTTCTTCTGTAACGCTAATAGAAGAATCAACTGATAACTCAATTAGTGAGACAGAGCCTAAACCAGTTAGCGAGACAGATACTAAACCAACTAGCAAACTAGAAACTGAACTAATTAATGAACCAATTAATGAACCAATTAATGAACCAATTAATAAACCAGAAACTGAGCTAGATGATTTTAACGACGAAGAAGAATATGCAGGATGGTAGAGGTATTATAATGAGTATATTTTTTTTTTTGACTTTAACGGAGTGTATTTGTAACAATATAAATAGTGAAATACTTGCTATAGAATTTATTGGACATTTTGATCCAACGAATTGCACACAAGAAAGCATATACAACGAAACCTCTACTTTAAACTCTATTAAGCCCTTTGACTCAAAAGTAGATCCAAGATTAGACGGCAGAGATACAAGAATTTCACCATATTACTACGAAACAGAAAGGAGTAATTTATTTTGAAAAAAGCACCAAGCTTAGCAGCGTCAAACACAATTACTATTGTTAAACCAAAAACAAACACAACACTTATATGGACCATAACCATAATGTTGTTATCAATAGTAACAATACCAGGTGTTTGGCAGTTTTCTTTTGACTTGTTTCAAAGCATAACCAAAAGTGTAGCTGATTAAGAAGTATCTGTGGCAAACTCCGTTAAAAGTTATAAAGCAAAAGGAGTTTGCGTCTACATGAGACAAGAAAATCCAGTAATATTAGGAAAAGTATTCAATCCTGATGAGCTTTGGCAGAAAATAGGAACTGTCAACCTAAATAGAGAATGCTTTTCCAAACATATTACAACAATTTACAACATCAACAACTGTGACTCAAGGCTTAGAAATTTCATAAGCAGATGTTTAATATCTTGGAAAAAAATAATAGTAGAAAAGTCTTTTGGCCAATCAAGCAGATTTAGCTTTGTAGCGCCACATCAAAAGATAATAATTTCCAATGTTGAAACAATAATTAGCTTAGAAAATAGAAAGTTTTTAGTCAAACCAAATGTAATAATCTCATGTTTTTCTACTAGTTGGGACATAGATAATTACAGAGATATTATTAGAACAACAATAACAGGCTTCAGATGAGATTTGATAATGAAGAAGACCGTAAGAACCAGAAACTTCAGATAAGCATTCTAGGATTCTACGACGAAGAAATAAGACTAATTAAAACTGAAGAGTCATCAGTAATAGTTACTAATTCTAAGGAAACATTACAGTCTAAAATAAAAGCTATTAATGCAGTTACACCTGTAATGAAGAATATTAATAATTCTAGTTACTACTACACTATTACTGTACTAAGAATTGACAATTTAAACGTCGAGTTCTATAACATAGATTCATACTATGAAGTAACAATGGCAAAAATAAACGAAACGCTAGACATAATAAAACGAGTGTTATACTCAGAAATTTCAACGTCAATAGTAAGGTATCCATCAGGAAACGTAATATTTTCTTCTGATACTTGCTTAAACAATGACGGAAGTTATACCATAACAGGATTTGACTACACTAACACAAGCGCTGAAAAATATTACGCTGTTGGTGAGTACGATAAAATGCTGAGATACCTTTTTAAAGATAAATTCCTTCGTGAATACAAGGTGTTAGGTTATCTTTCGAGAGAACTTTTGGATCCTAACAGGACTAAGCCCTTAAAGGAAGTCGAAGTCTACATAAATAGCAAAATAATTACATTCGGTGGTTTCCCCGCAGCTATAGAGGAATATTCTATTGCAGCATAAATCCTAATTCAACTAAATAATTGAACAACAGAAAGCTTGTACCGATTTTGGCACAAGCTTTTTGTCGTAAAGCAACTACTAACAATGTATCAATTAGCAGAGAAAAAAGCAACTATGATTACCGATGAAGAAGTATTTGAAAGCATAAACAAAGATTTCAAGCAGAACACAGGTTTCTTTGTGTCTGTTATAAAGTGTGGTACTGAATACCTGAGAAGTGTAGATTACGAGAACTCAAAGCTAAAAAACCGCTTAGAGTTTCCTACAAATCTTGTAAAAATAAGGGTAATAGATTCTCCCATAAATATAATAGAAAGTAACCAATTAGCGAACGCGCTAAACATTTTTTACTTTGAAATAGACTACCAGACAAACAGGTATTCGTGGGAGGAAAACAGGGAACGTTCTACAGAAAATTTTGTAAAGCTTTTTGAGAAAATAGATAAACACCTATTTGATACGATAGTAAAGAAAAGAGCGAACGTAGCCTTTCTAATGTCTCACAAAGTAGCTAAGATATCCTTTAAAACAAGGTTTTTCGGGCTTATAACTCGTTTATGACCTACGAGTTTAAGATGTCAGAGTTTGACCCTGAGATTGACTTAAAATACATAGGTTATTTAGCTTTAGCCTACGACAAAAAGGAAGGAAAACCTGTCTCCTCCCCAAACGACATTCTAGTAATAGAGCAGGAAATTAGGGATGTCTCAAGACGCATAAACTATAGAAACACAGAAATCCCCATAGAAAACCTTGTATCAAACATAATCCCGGGCTTCACATCAGAGTGGGGTATCGAGAAAAAGTCAAGGGTAATTGAAGATGTGTTACTTGGAGTACCTATTAACCCAATATGGGTTGTATCTCTTGACACATACGATGAGGATCGGTTTATAAAGATTATTACTGGAGAAGAAGTCGTAATGGCATTGAGCGATTTTATTTGTAATAAGTTTTCTTTGTTTGGAATGAAACTAATACAAAGCTCAAAAGGTGTAAAATATCAAGATTTCTCAGTGCAAATGCAGAGGAAAATTACCAGGTCAACTGTCAGGCTTTTAGAACTAAACCCACGAGTCGAAGGCAAAATCCTGGCATACTTACGCAAGTCAAACGCCTATGGAGTAAATAATGCCTGTTGAACTAACAAAGCCTTGGAACATAGACGAAATACACTACTGTTGGATAGAATGGCTAATTGAAACGCCTTACACAGAACCAGCAGTAGACTTTGACAACGATGAGAAGTCTAGAGTTATTGAAAAAATTTTCCTTGGAATTCCCATCGGTCCAATAACCGTAGCACCATTCTCAACAAAGGATTGTAACAAAATAATAGTTGACGGCGCAAAAAGAGTAAAAGCTATAAAAGACTTTTGTGCTAACAATCTAAAAATGTCTGGACTTCAGGCCTTGTTTAGCCTAAACGGCGCTACTTACCTTGACTTATCAGAGGAACAAAGGTTTGAGTTTAAATGTTCTATTATTCACATAGTAAAGCTTGAAGAACATGATGAAGACGCCATAAACTACGTTTGTTCTAGTAACCCAGGCAATAGCCACTGGCTAAAACATGGTGCTCCGCATGAATAGGTAGTGCTTTAGGTAAAACAATGACTGAAGAATTAATCAACCTAACATGGAAAAGTGTAAGTGATATTAACAACCCAGACAATCCAAAAAGGAGAGGTTGGTTAATACCATTGGATGACTTGGATGAAATAAAGCGAGGAACTTACTGTAACAAAACAGTAGTACTAAAGCTGGATAACTTAAACCCTCAACAGATAGTTTTAAGCGACTACATGGAGAGTAAGGACAGGGTAAAACTAAGAGAGACCCAGGAGCTAACTCATTGGGGAAAAGAGTACAAACTACGCCCTATAATTTACAGAAAGCCGAAAAACTATTTCCCTAAAACAGAGCATGAGTTACCAGCAGATTTTTTATCAGCAAGAGGAGTAATAAAACGTGGAGAAGTTTATGTAGCTTTTATTTACCAAACGTCAATTAAAAGAATATCAACAATGAATTTGTTTACTGTTTTAGAATGATAGTATGCGATGCTTCCCATGAATAGGCGATATCTATTTATTTAAAAATGGCAATGTAATGTAACAAATGTATAGCATTGCCATTAAAATCATTGATTCTAATCATCCTGTATATTTTATCAGGAAAGCTTTTTGAGAATTTTGCATTACTATTCTGAGCACCCATGTTTTTATGAAAACTGAACCAATTAAATGCAATGTTATTGGCCTTTACAATAAGGGAATAGCATTGCTTTTTTCAAAACAAGATTATGACAATTTGTTTGAGGGCGATCGCCTAGACGAAGCCTTAAATAAAGGTCTTAGCCTGGAAATAGACAACGACGTAACAGGCGCGAGAATAAATGGATATGAAGCCACTGAGAAAATAGCAATCAACGAGCACTTAAGGTGGCTTGACGTAGCAAATTCAGAGTATAAGATTCTTTGCAACGTTTCGCAACAAGTGGGTAACATTAAATTGCTAGGCAAATGTAAACTTGACTGCAACGTTGAAATGAGACTTCCAAAGGAAATGCTTATTTGCGTTTACTACAGCATACTTGAGTGTGAAATGTTTGAGGGGTAATTTTTATGAACACTGAACCAATTAAATGTAATGTATTAACTGAAGATGACCTTGACCCACAAGCTGGGTTTGTATTTTCAGTTGAAGAATACAACAAAGTTTTTAACGTAACCTTTGACTGTAAGAAGGTTACTTTAGAAGTAGACGGAGCGATCAGAAATGCAACATTAGAATCTTACAAGCTTGTGAATGAAACGGAAGTTTTCACCCATAGGCGTGAGCTATTTATTTCTAATTCAAAAGAGCCAGCGACACACGTAGTTGAATTGTACGAAGGCGCAATATATCGTGTGGGTAGTTGCATGTTCAGTTGCGAGGAAATTTTAATTGAGCCAGAGCCAATAAACATCTATATATACTACACAGATGAAGAGCTTTACAATAAAAGAAAAAGCAATGAATAATAAGGTATATCAGTGCAACATAATTATTGAGCATGAAAGGTCTTGGGAATGGTTTCAGCGAAACGAGAATCCTAATGGGAAGATATCTTATGAAGCTGGGTGGGCTTTCTTAATAGACGATTACAGGGAAGTGTTTGATGACAATTTTTCAAAAACTATTCTTGTATCTTTAAGTGGAGAAAGCCCTAACAAAACAAAAATCAGCAACTACGTGGAAGGAAGGAAAAGAATAGTCACTTATCACACACAGCACTTACGAGTTTGCGGATATGAAGACAAGGTTAACTCTATAGTCTGTTTTCAAGAAGGAAATCTTGAAATGGTAGGCACATTTGAGTTTAAGTTTTGCAATGAAAGTAGCGATTGGAAAAAAATAAACCTTTACGTATACATACCAGAATACTACGATAAAAATGTCTAATGAAATGAAAACCTACGAACTAAGTGTAGATAGTAGCATGGGCTGGTACATAAAAAACCAGGTAAAGTGGATGAAAGTCTCTGACTTAACTCCCGATGACTACGAAGAGCTAAATTCAAACTCAAGGTTATTCTTAATAGCTTACAAAGAAAGAATATTCAAGTTAACTTATACTTTAGTTCAAGAATTTTTCAAAATAGAAAAGTTTGACGACGGAACTCTTTATCTGTGGAGTTTAAGTGGTTATAAGTTTAATAAGGAACACAGAACTGCATATATAACCGCTTTAGAGATAGAGGATTGGAGAGTTGAGGACATCATAAGCTCCTATAGCTAATTATCACCCCCATCGTAGCCAACTACTTTGGGGATTAAACAGTAACAATGCCATGAAACAAATAATTGTTAAGCTTTTTCCAAGTAAAGTCCATTTTCTAGATAGTGCAGACTGTCTATAAGTACCACAAGATGATGAAAAAAGACTAAACGAAACTGCAACCCATATAGGGAGAAATGTTTTGGTCATTAATGCTGTAAAAATATAACAAAGCTATAAATAAAAACAATGCAAGACTGGAAAACAAACTTGTTAAACAAAATAGTAGAGAAATACGTAAATAACTCTAATGAGTGGGTGGAGTTAGAGTTTGATTTAAACAAAGTTTTAGAGTTAATAATAGTTTCTAACAATTTTTACGGCAAAAGTAGCCAGGAAAGGGGAATTTCTGTATCTAAATATTTAAAGACTATAGGTGCAGATGAAATTAGCAAGTATTCAACGTATTATACTGTCGAAGAGTCTTACTCAATAAACCTACGCAAGCCAAGCAGGTTAAAATATTTTAACCCAAGTACTTGGCTTGAGCTGGCTTACTGTGCTGCAAACCCTCAGAACTATACAAAGGTAGAGCGAGTTAAGCGATCGCCGTCACCTAAAGTAATAGTGTTTTATTCTTACAGGGATTCAGGAGATAAAACCACAAGTGTAGCAATTACAGGCTTAAAACTGGTTGAAAAAGGCTATAACGTTGCACTGATGGATTTAAACCTAGAATCTCCAGGTCTAAGTGCCTTGATTAACCAAAAAGAATTGCCGAAAAAGGGTTTTGTAGATTATTTCTACGACAAATCTTTTGGGAAAGTTGATGTCGAAGTTTCAATAGACCAAACATTTTTTGAAGTAAAAACTAAATTTGAATGGGCAGGCGGCAACCTGTTTGGCTTTTACCCAGGAGAATTATCGCCAGACTACACGTGTAAGTTAGAATACATTAACCCGCAAGTGGTTCTAGACGACAATGAAACACTCTGGTCTGTTCTAAAAAAGGAGGTATATGAACATTTAGACTTAGACTTTATACTAATAGATTCTGCTAGCGGTTTGAGTAAGTGGGCAGCGTTGTTACTAACACAGGCAGCAGACGAGGCATTAATTTTTACTGATACCAGTGATAATAGCATTAATGGAACTAATTTAATATTAGAGGCCATTGATGTACTAGGCTTAAAGAAAAAAATAGTCCTTTCCCTTTTAGAGTTTGTCAACAAAGACAAGGCGATAGAAAATGCCTGGGAAAAAATTAATTTCAGTGTAAAAAGAGAGGATGAATTTTTTGTAGTTCCGCATTTTTCCTTAAACAATTATACAAATATAAACCAAATATATTCTAATATAGCAAGATTCATATATTCAAACTAAAAATGATTTTATTTTACAAAAAATTGGGTATTTATTATTATGAAAAAACTTGAATTATTTTAATTTAAAATCTATGACAGTCCTAACCTCCATGACAGACTACCCACTAAAATATGACAAACCCTCTAAAAAGTCTGTCATCCTATAGCAGTATAAGCTTGAGGGTGTTTTATGACGCGATGACAGACCTATAACCAAGTTAGTTCAGTTTTATATTTTCTCTAAAATATTCAAATATTTTTAACTCAGCGTTTTTTTTTGAGAGAAATCCTAATTTTTTTTCTAAATGCCTTAAACACCTGTAAATATAAGAAATATAGGTTAAAAAATAGTGTTTCAATTTTTTTTCCATCGGGAGTTAGGATATAGCGCGTCATCGCGTCATAAAACCACCTCAAATCTATATTAATCTAGGATGACAGACTTGTTAGTAGGCTTGTCATATTTTAGGCAAAGTATGTCATATTTAGTTAGGCTTGTCATAGATCATTTACTTGTGATAGTTCTCAGAGAGAAAAAGCCTATCTTTTCATAAATAGATAGCTTAAAATAAAAAAAATGATAGCAAAAAATATGTTGACTTTTTGCTTATTTGTAATATAATATAGTTATTAAGGTTAAATTCTACGGACGTATTTATGCTTTATTTTTAACTGGTTCTAACTCTTACTTTTTTACTAGCTATTGATTTCTTATTAACTTTTATCATCCATTAAATAATCGACAAGTGGCTTTGATTTTTTCTGAGCTACTTTTCTATATTTATACTACAATTATAAATAGTAGTAATAATAGAAATATAAGTCTAATGCCAATATCTTGGGAGTCTAATCTTACATACTTAAAGCTCGGTAAAAACCTTATACCCTTAACTAAAGACGACAACGAGCCAGCCAAAGTGTATATAAGTTTTAGAGGCACTACGGTCACGTCAAAACCAAAATATCCTGACAGAGCAATAAGAGCTAAAGAAAAAGATGGAGGTGATTTTTACAACTCATCTACTACTTCCTAAAAATTTGTAATCATAGGAAGAACTTAGTTGCCAAGTTTCATCACCAACTACTTCTAAAACTTGTTGATGATATTCCAACAAAGTTAGGTGGAGTCTTACACTAATATAAGTTATAAGTAGTTGATACACATTACAAATGTTTGTAGATATTTTGTTCATTTTTCACATCCGGAGCGCTAATGGTGCTTTATCTAAAATTGCATGAGGAGGTTGAGTCAGCAACAAACGTGCAAGAGCAACCTGCTGTTGTTATCCCATGAAAAAACATGCTCCCGATCTTCGATCGCGCCTAAACCACTAAATCTTTTAGTTAAGTCTAGTAGGTCAACTTTTGTAAATCTTTAAAACAAAAGACCCCAGCTATTATATTTGGGAATTTGAGCAAGTATCAGATGTAGTATTAGAAATAGTCTCCTTAGTTGGGTAGTAAATTTGAAAATTATGTGGAAATGGGAGTAGAGTACTATGCAGTGTTGGAAGCGTTGCAAATGTTAGGTGAATATTTTCACTTGAGTCTATAAGTTGGAAGCGAGTGGTGATCAGCAAATGGCCGAAACTTGGTTAGAAAAACTCTGGTTGGGGTTGACTTTATGATCAGGAAAATTTGAGGGTAAGCAAGATATTTGGTTGTGTTGGTGCGATATTGAGGTGAATGTCATGCTGGTGCCGAAGGTGCGAACCAAGAGAAATTTAAAAAAGAGCTGGCTTGACAATGTGCTGAATGGGAAAAGCTGCAAAAGGAGTCTACTTTAACTGAAGTTAGCAGAACTTGAGGCGAGGTTGCGTGATTTTGGTATGGTAGGTAAATATTTATTTTACAGATACTTGTGGTATATTTAATAGTATTTGACTACAATCAATTTTTGTAAATATTTTGTCGTTAAGTAATTTTATTGCTGAATATGATATCTAAAATGAAAATAGATAAAACAATAAAAACACCTGCTCTTGATATTACTCATTTAATTATAGAGGATGAAATTCCAGTAGATAATTTTTAATCTGATCAACTGCAGGAATTTAGCTTTGGCTGATCAATATAAGTTTCATAATTTTTGTGAAACTTGATTTATAAGTGGGTAAAAATTACCGTCAAAATATTAAAGAACTAAGAATAGCAAAATTATTGATAAACAATGGAAAAAAAATCAAAACGCGATCGCGGAAGAATTATCACAACTTCTGGACTGAAAAAATTAAATGAAGCTATTGAAGAGTGGAAACAGAAATACAACCTTAGAGGTACTCTGGCAGAAATTGAGGCAGAGTCAGGAGTTGGTTCAGATACTATTAGTAAAATTCGACAAGGACGAGTAGGTGCAGACCTCAGCAAAATTCAACAACTTTTTGCTGCTTTTGATCTAACTTTGGATGAAACTGACTACCGCTCCGGAAAACAAAGCTCATCTGAAATGGACTCAGAACCACTATCACAACTACTACCACTTTTAAACGACGAACAAATAGTCACTAAAAATAGTTTCCAAATTTTCATCAGTTATAACAGGCAAGACCCGGATCAAGAATTGGCGCGACAGTTTGAAACAGCCCTCGCTGCTGCTGGTCATCAAGTATTTATGGCAGGAGACCATATTCGTCTGGGAGAAAATTGGTTTCGTCGAATTAATATTGAATTGAAACGCTGTGACTATTTGTTGTTATTTTTGCCTCCTCAGTCAGCACAAAGTGAGTTGCTCACCTATCAAGTGCAACTTGCCAGAGAATTACAATTTTCCCGACCAGAGCGTAAACCTGTAATTTTGCCAATTCGGGTAGGTTTTTCTCTGACTCAACCTCTCAACCATGACTTACGTGGTTATCTGTATCGCATTCAACAACGGGAGTGGCGATCGCCGGAAGATACAATTATTATTCTTAAAGAAGTTTTGACTCTTCTAGCTGCTCCACCAGGTAATATTGCCCTGGAAATAGAGGAGAAAAAAGAAATTTCTCTGAGTGAAGAAATTAGCAGTATCGCCTCTGCCAACTTCCCCCCTTTACCCTCTGCAGAACCAGAAATACCAGGGGGACAAATTGATGTAGCATCTAATTTTTATATTGAGCGTCCTCCCATAGAAGAACGTTGTTATCAAACTATCTTACAACCGAGTAGTTTGATTAGAATTAAAGCACCTCGACAGATGGGAAAAACTTCTTTAATGGCAAGAATTTTACATCATGCTGCATTCCAAGGATATCGAACAATACCTTTGAGTTTTCAGTTAGTAGATAAAGAAGTTTTTAGTAATCTTGAAAAGTTCTTAAAATGGTTTTGTGCTTATGTGGGAAGGGAGTTACGTTTGCCAAATCAATTAGATGATTATTGGGATGATATTTTTGGTAGTAAAGTTAATTGTAAGGATTATTTTGAGAAATATTTATTAGCACAAATAGATCATCCTTTAGTCTTAGGTTTAGATGAAATTGACCGAGTTTTTCAATACCCTGATATTGCCGAAGATTTTTTAGGATTATTACGAGCCTGGCATGAAGAGTCAAAACGACGTGCTATTTGGAAAAAGTTGCGCTTATTAGTAGTTCATTCTACTGAGGTTTATATTCCTATGAATATTAATCAATCTCCTTTTAATGTGGGGTTGCCTATAGATTTACCAGAATTTAATCTCCCGCAAGTTAAGGACTTGGCATTCCGACATAATTTGAATTGGTCAGAGCAAGAAGTAGAGAAACTAATGGCAATTATTGGTGGGCATCCTTATTTAGTTAGGGTGGCATTATATCACATTTCTAAACAAGATTTGACTCTAGAAGATTTACCGGAAAATGTAATGAGTGAAACTGGAATTTATAGCGACCATTTGCGACGACATTTGTGGAATTTAGAAGAATATCCAGAGTTAGTTGCAGCAATGAAAAATATAATTTCTGAAAATTTGAACGAACGTTTAACAGGGATATTAGGTTTTAAGTTAGACAGTTTGGGTTTAGTAAAATGGCAGGGCAATAAATACCATCCCAGATGTGAGTTATATCGTCAATATTTTCAGGTTCATTTATGAGGTTAGTCTAGTAATTTTAGCAATTTTTGCAGTTTGGTGTAAAATAATAAAAGTTTTTGTTTGTAGTAGGGCTTTAGCTCTATATATCTGAGGGGAAATTTCGTAACTTATAAAGTATGAATAATAAATCAGAAAAAAGCTTTTTTTACGATATTTAATTATAACTATTCAACCGGAAATAATACTATATATTTTTTCAAAAAATTATGTATACAGAAACAAAAAACTCAAATAAAAATGCAGTCATTGTCGGTGGAGGCCCGGCAGGTTTTGCCACAGCATTAATATTAGCTAAACGTGGTTGGCATCAAATTACAGTATTAGAAAAACGACCAGCTGCAGATTTTTATGAACCTGATAAATCATTTAATTATTTAATTGATGGGCGGGGTCAAAAATTTACCGACCTATTTAGTTTAACTGAAAAGTTAGCAAAAATCAGCGTACCAAATACAGAATTTTATCTTACAGAAATTAAGGCTAATGGTAATCGTAAAACATCAAAATTACCAATCATAGATCCTAATCGCAAAACTGCTTATTGGCTACAACGTCCAATATTTTTGCAGCTACTTTTTCAAGAAATTGAGGAAAATTGGCACAATAAGATTACAACTTTATTTAATACAAAATGTTTGGATATTAACAAGAAAGATGGAAAATTAACAATCATTGCTCAAGAAATAAATGACCAAAATAACTATGAATTTGAAGCAGATTTATTAGTTGGTTGTGATGGGATTAATTCTCTAGTTAGACAAACTTTAGATAAGTGGGATAATTCTGGAACAGATAAATTTAAAATGCAGTTTTTTCCCTCTGCAAGTTCTGGTTTGAAGTACAAAGTTTTGACGTTACCCCCTAACTTCCCTCTAGACCATAATAATTCTGAACAAGCAGTTTGTACAATGGCTTATGCTATTCGTGGAGCATTTTCAGATTCTCAACATTCTTTATCTCTAGGTATTTTGCCTTTTGCTGACCCTAATAAACCGAGAACAGCAAATATTATTAGACGACCAGAACATGAAATTTGGAAATTACAAGATGGTGAAAAATTGTCTGAGTTTTTCCATAAAGCTTTTCCACAATTGCCAATAAACGAAATAGTTTTATCAGAAGAAAAAGAGCGTTTTGCTAAAAGTGAGGGTGGATATTTCCCCATCCCTCAATATTGTTCTGGGTTGCATTTTTTATTATCAAATACAGATAATTCTAGTGGGGTAGTTTTATTAGGAGATGCGGTTCATTGTTTTCCTCCTGATATTGGGCAAGGTGTTAATTCGGCATTGGAAGATGTTTTTATACTTAATCAAGCACTTACTAAAACTAATGATATTATCTCTGATACTTTGCCATTATTTGAGTCTTTACGTTCTCCAGATATAAAGCCTTTAATACGTCTAGCTCAAACTGCTTATCCGTGGCAATATAATCAAGGTATTCTCGGTAAACGACTATGGAGTATTAACTTTTTTATGCGGTTCTTATTGAGTAAAATATTGCCTTTTATTTTTGCTCCTCCCGCTTTTATATTAATTCAAAATCATCAACTTAGTTATCGTGAAATATGGAGAATGGCTCAAAGAACAACTCTCTTTATATTTGTCTTGGGAATAGTTATTGTTTTAGGAACTATAGCTTTATTTTTAGAGAATTTATAGTATTTTTATAATCAGATGCAAAGCACTTTTTGAATTAGGGTTAATTATTACCTCTATAACACTAATTTTTTTTGCTAGGACAATAAAAATTTGGTTATAAGATAACAGAAAAAAGGAGTAGCTAGACAATAATAAAAATTAGTAAAACAGACAAGGTCATAGTTTAAGTATTCAGCACTTTAGCAGTCAGCTTTCAGGTTTTGAATTTATGCAAATAACTCTAAGGTTACCTGATGAGCAATTATATAATAAATATTCCTAATATAAAGAATAGGGAGCAACAGTCATATTATGCAAACATAACTTTTTAATTATACTTGGAGACTAATTCCTCTTTCCAATATAATGAGTTAATAACTCATAGCTGATAGTTGAATGCTGAGGGCTGAATGCTTACGTTACAGTTATAGTTACAAGTCATTTCTACGATGGATTCAAAAGTATTTATTATTACAATATAATCAATTTATCACTAATTTATTAGAAAAATATGGGTTCTTAAATGTTTAAATTTTTACTCCATTTTTATCTGGAATAAATCGATAATGTGATTTTTAAAATTTTGGATTTACCGAAAAAGTATCTACTTTATTAATACCTAACCTAAATTATATTTTTAGCTGAAATTCTAGCAATTGGTTAAATAATCAAAACATCAAAATTATCATATAAAACTTATCTATATTATGTTTAAAAGTCTAATAATTAAAAATTTCCGATGTTTTCAAGAAATTACTATTGATAATATAGAACGAATTAATTTAATTGGAGGTGTTAATAATGTTGGTAAAACAGCTCTCCTGGAAGCAATTTTATTATTAAATAGTTTAAATTCTATAGAAATTCCGTTTGAATTAAACTTTAATAGGGGAGTAATTCAACAACCAACTTTTGACATTGAAGAAATTTGTGAATGGTTATTTTATCAAAAACAAATTGGTAAATCTATTAAAATTCAAACCATAGATGAAAATGGTGAAGAGAGAGAGTTGAAATTGAGTTTAGATAAAGCATTAAGTCCAAGATTATTTCCTTTAAGTTCAAAAACAAATAGCAGAAAAACTATCAAAGACTTAAAACTGGAGCTGAAAAAAGCAGGTCAAAAATTATTGGGTTTTACAGCATTTATAACCATAGATAAAGAAGGAGAAATTAGGATAGAATTTCAGCAAGATGAAAAACAAAAAATTGAAGAAATACAACTTTTTTATCCTATTGTTTTTCATAGTAGTCGTTTAAAAGTTTCTTCAACAGAAAATGCAAAAGTGTTTAGTGATTTTGCACTAAAAAATGAACAAAATGAAATTGTAGAGATATTACAAATAGTAGAGCCAAGATTAAAACGTTTAGAAATTTTAGTCACTGGAGGAATACCTATTATTCATGGAGATGTTGGAGGAGATAATTTAATTCCTGTTGTATTAATGGGAGAAGGAATGGGAAGGCTATTATCTATGATTTTATCTATCATGAATACTCGAGGAGGAATAGTATTAATTGATGAAATTGAAAATGGCATACATTATTCAGCTATGGAAAAAGTTTGGCAGTCTATTAATATAGCAACTAGAAAGTTTAATACTCAACTTTTTGCGACTACTCATAGTTATGAATGTATTCATGCTGCTCATCGAGCATTTTCCGACTCTGAATCATATAATTTTCGTTATTTTAGACTAGAGAGAGAAAAAGAAACTAATTCTATTAAGAGTTTAGTTTATGACAAGGATAATATTGAAACTTCTTTAGGACTTAGCTGGGAGATGCGCTAAATGACTCATAATAAAAAAATTGAAAAGCCAAAGCTTATTATTGGTGAAGGAAAGGAAGATTTCCTTTTTTTTTATTCACTAATTAAACATTTAAAAATTAATGATATTCAAGTGGATTTTTATAATGGAAAGAATAACCTTAATAATTATTTTAAAACTTTGCATTTAAAACCAGGTTTTTCTAATTTGTGCTCTTTAGGGATTACTAGAGATGCTGATCAATCGTTCGATACTGCTTCTCAAAGTATTGATAATTCTATTATACAAAACCAATTAAATGAGAAAAAAAATTTAACCATCAAAAAATTTATATTTCCAGACAATAGTTCTTCAGGAATGTTAGAAGATCTTTGTTTAAGAGCGATTGATGATTCTGATATTGGTTGTATTACAGATTTTTTTCAGTGCATTAATAAAAACAAAAATATAAAACCAACTGAATTTTCTAAGGCTAAAATCCACGCCTGGTTGTCTAGTCAAGTAAAACCTGATAAACGTCTAGGTGAAGCTGCTCAAGCAGGATATATTGACTGGAATCACCCCAACTTTAACCCCTTGATAAATTTTATAAAAAGTCTTTAAATTTACTGTCCTAATGTTCATCTAATTACTCAATAAAGATAAAATAAAATAGTATAATTAATTATTCTTAATTTGATATTTATTTAGGGCTAATAAATTTAATAAATTATTTAATCTTAATTTTCAAAATAGGTATAAAATTCTATCATGTTTATTTGATAATTTATTCTGAGAAGATTTTATGAGTGCAGGCAAAAAGTTACGTCAAATATTAGAACAACCAGGTGCTCTCGTGTTACCAGGGGTTTATGATTGCATTGGGGCAAAAATTGTGGAACAAATAGGATTTCCTGTTGTTTTTACTAGCGGTTTTGGTATTTCTGGCTCTACACTGGGTCGGCCTGACTATGGTTTTATTACTGCTACAGAAATGCTCTATGCTATTAGGCGTATTACTGAGTCAGTTAATATTCCTTTGGTAGCTGATATTGATACTGGATATGGCAACCCACTCAATGTGATTAGAACTGTGACTGATATTGTCAATATGGGGGTTGCCGGAATTATTTTGGAAGACCAAGAATGGCCGAAAAAGTGCGGTCACTTTCAGGGTAAGCGGGTTATTCCTATGGCAGAACATGTGGAGAAAATTAAAGCGGCGGTTCATGCTAGGGGCGATAGTGGTTTAGTCATTATTGCTCGCACGGATGCTCGTGCTCCATTGGGTTTGGATGAAGCTATTAAGCGGGGACGTGCTTGTGCTGAAGCTGGTGCGGATGTGGTTTTTATTGAGGCGCCTCAGTCTCTGGAAGATTTGCAGGCGATCGCTACTGCTTTTGAGGATGTCTATTTATTTGCAAATATGATTGAGGGTGGAAAAACTCCGGTTTTGTCTGGTCAGGAATTGGCAGAAATGGGTTTTAAAATAGTGGTTTATCCTTTGTCAGGATTATTTTCTGCTACTCAAGCGATGATCAATTGTTATCGTCAATTATTTGAAAATGGAACTACGGCAGGGTTGCAAGATATTGTTTCGTTCCAGGATTTTGAAAATATTATTGAAGTGCCTAAATATCAAGAGTTGGAGCAGAAGTTTTCAGTTGATGTTAGGCATTAGGTTTTAGGTTTTAGGTTTTAGGTTTCAGGCGTTAGGTTTGAGGCGTCAGGTTTAAAAATTAACAAATTGATAACATCTAACTACCAAATTCATTGATTTTGGTCGCACTGTTAAATCTCCATAACCTTTTACTTCAATTCATTTTCAATTCTTTTTGTTAACCTGAAACCTGAAACCACCAAACCTACTCAAACTTAATATACAGCAGATTTCGGACACATGAGGTACAGGGTAAATGGTGAAAATTATGTAGTGCGAGTATCTTGCCTGCAAAGATCATCCTTGGTGTGAGTTATATCGTCAATATTTTCAAGTCAATTTACAAAAAAAATTATGGGTTCAGGTTTTCTGGAAATGTTTGATCAATAAATTTATTGGGAATTAAGCAAAAAAAAATCAAACAAAACCTCACTGACCGACTAAATTTTATTTTTTGGTAGTCTTGTATAGTAATAGTAAGATATGAGATATTTAGAGCAATAAAATTCAGTTTGTACCAGATAAATTGTCTTAAATTCCAGTCTACTAAAATTATAAGGTATGGACGTACTCACTATGCTAAGCCTCCCTTCCGTTTTCAGCATTCTGATCGACAATTTATGGAATATTCCAGCAGACAGCCTATTGATATCGTAGGAGTATATATTGGCGATCGCTCTAGATGATCAGCTCAAGGTCTTTGGTAATAATTACCTAAAGAAAATATTTCTTGGCATGACTCCAACTTAATAATTTATGGAACTCAACCAACTATTAGCACCAACCAAAAGTTTATTATTGTAGGTGATATTTCCTTAACTAATCTCCCAGAACTGCAAAAAAATCTAGATATTTCCCCTACTACTAATCCCAATTAAACAGTAGCTGAATTATGGCAAAATTGTGGTTTAGAAACCTTTTTATTATTAGAAGGAATTTTTGCTTTAGCAATTTGGGATAAGGAAAAAAGAGAACTATGGATAGGTCGCGATCGCGCAGTTTACGAGCTTGTTTTTCCTGATTCAAGACATAAATCAGTGGGGAATATTCAGGTTGAACAACTTATATAGAAAGATTAAATAATACTTTGCGTCAAAGAATTTCTCGGTTGGTCAGAAAGACTTTATCCTTTTCTAAAAAGCTTCGGTCCCATCTAGGAGATATTTGGTATTTCATTAATCATTATAATGAAGCGATCGCTTCACTGTAATTTTATCACTACATATACAGGACCACCCAAAACTTTTAGCTCCAGTATTATTGACAGGGACGACCAATGCCGTGTGTTTTAATCATTGGCTTGAGCATCATCCCTATTCCAGAACTCAATCCCCATTCCCTGTTGATTATGGATAACGCTCCCTTTCATCAGAAGAAAGAAATCCGGGCGCTCGCAGCTCTTGATGGGCACAGTGTTTTGTTCTTAGGGCCCTACTCACCGGACTTCAACAAGATTGAAGAAGATTTGGCCATTCTCAAAAAGCAACGGATATATGCTCCACCAGAAACAACACTGGATGACATTGTTAGACTGTACGGAACTTAATTGTAATGACTATAGATATTAAACCAGCTCCTACAGCTCCAGATGGTGAAATTATGATGATCAAAGAGAATCACTTTTTAGATATATTTGATAGTGCTGATATGAGTTTATCATTTTTTGGGATTTGTATAAAAAATGCACCCTTATTAATTTTTGCTATTAGACTTTTAACTGCTGGATATCCTGCCAGAATTAAAGATAGAAATTTAGGGG
>JAGGDU010000155.1 GCA_018457135.1 Trichodesmium erythraeum GBRTRLIN201
ATTAACAGAATAAGGGGAGACCAAGCCGAAAATATTGAAGCTGCCATTGCTGCATGCCAACAAGCTTTGCTGGTGTATACCCAAACTGACTTCCCTATCGACTGGGCAAGAACTCAAGATAATCTCGGCATTGCCTACTTTATACAGAATAAGGGGAGACAAAACTGAAAATATAGAAGCAGCCATTGCTGCATGCGAACAAACTTTGCAGGTGTGCACCCAAGAAGAAGACCCTATCCAACATCTTATCACTACCTGCAACTTAGGCGACCTATATTTCGACAACCAAAACTGGCAACTTGCCGCCGACAACTATGAAAAAGCCATAACTGTAGTGGAACTCAGCTGCAGTTGGGCAACCACCGACGATCGCTACCAAGAGATTATAGCAGAAGTAATATCAGTTTATCAAAATCTGGTGCAAATATACATCAATTTAGAGCAATAGTATAAAGCCATAGAAACAGCAGAACGCACCAAAGCCCTCACCCTCGTTGAACTCCTTGTCAAACGCGAACTCTATCCTAAAGGTAACATTCCTCAAGAAATTCTCCTGGAGCTAGATCGACTGCGACGAAACATTCCATCGCTGGAAAGACAATTACAGATAGTTATAAAACAGCGTTCAGCAAAATCAGGTAGGTAAGTAAATCAGAAGTCCAGGAACAACAACTGTTGAAACTTCACAAAAACCCCTACAGCAAGAATTACAAAAATCACGGCAGGAATTAGATGAGGTACTAAATCAAATTAAAGATATAGATCCCAGTTTCACCTTAACTGAGAGAGTAGAACCTATTCTGTTCAGGGATATTCAAAACCTGATGGAACAAGATACTGCTATGATAGAGTGGTATATCAGCAGAGACAAAATTATCACGTTTATTATTACTGCTAATAGTCAGTATCCTATAGTCGAAAAGTCATCTGCTGAAGATTTAGAAACTCTAATCAATTGGACTAATAACTATTTAAAAGGATATTTTCAGGAAAAAGAGCAATGGATAAATAACTTAGCTCCTAACCTCAAGGGTCTAGCTAAGATACTAAATATAGATCGCCTCCTTACCCAAATAAATAACATCTTTAAAAAACAAAAGATTAAATGTAACCGTCTGCTCCTCATTCCTCATCGGTTTTTGCACCTATTCTATTTTTTTAGTAAGTTTTTTATTAATATCTCTGAAGTTGCTGAAAAGTGGGTTGAAGAAAAAATCATGCAAATGCCCGAGTTACTCCACTCTAATTATATGATATCAAAATTTTTGTGTGAATGCAAGGGAAAATGCTGCAGTTTTTTTTGAGCTTCAGAAAATGAAAATGTTGGTGATTTTCCAGCAGTAGGGAGTTTATAGATGGAAAAGTTTAATCAAAACTATCTCTAATGAGAAGTTATCAATGATTTATTGGTAAACAGACTCTAAACTTCTGGGGATGAATTATGAACTATGAATTATCCACGGGAACATATTCCTGAATGTTTTGATTTTCTTAAGTTGCTGAAAAGTGGGTTGAAGAAAAAATCATGCAAATGCCCGAGTTACTCCACTCTAATTATATGATATCAAAATTTTTGTGTGAATGCAAGGGAAAATGCCGCAGTTTTTTTTGAGCTTCAGAAAATGAAATTCAAAAGCGATCGCTTATGGTAGTAGAAAATAAGCGATCGCGAAAAAGAAATAAACTATCTAGAGAAGCTTGGGGTTATTTGACAAAATTGAAATTAAAAAGCAACTTCTGTGGCTACCTGCTTGTTGAGCATAGGTATATTAGTTAGAAGTACTTCTGGCTCAAGTGAGAGCCTTGAAGTACTAAAGTTTATTTTTTTTTATCGAGCCTTGAAAAGGTGAGCTATTGACCAAATTTTTAGGTCAACTTTGGGTAGTTCAAACTACTTTTATAGGCTTATAGAACTTGGGAATATCGAGAGTAGGTTCTGCAAGTAACTCGTGGAAACCCCAAACACTTCGATCAGCAAGAAATTTAGCTTTCACTTGGCAGAAATAGCGATCGCCTTGTTGATCCTTATCAAGTCTAGGGTTAAACCTAAAAGGCTTAACAGGTGCATTTTTCCATAATAAAGGAACATGATTAGCTCTAGTTAGATTTTTGTGTAACTTATTATTATCCTTGAATTTTGTTTTGAGAGGCCATACGCGATCGTTTCCATCTTTTTCCCGATTTCTATGAATACTCATTACAGGACATTTGGACACAGCTATAAATTGCCATAGTCCAAATAATTTAAATTCATTGGGCTCCAACTCTAAGTATGGTGAGTCATTTGCAGCAATAATAGTAAAACTTATTTTAGGAGGCTTATTTTTTTCTCTAGTTTGTGGATAATGTACCAGGTTGGGATAAACAGTTAAGTATCTGTCTTTTTCAGGGCTATAATGTTTTTTAATAAAGTCTCTAACTCTAGGATAAACAATAATTAATTCATAGGTTTTATCGTTGATAATTACGTTGTAATAATTATCATTGTTCTCATATCTTTGAATTATTTTACCGTATAGAACTCCTAAACCTTGAAAAAGATAATCCTGCTTTGGTAATAAACTTTCATATTCTTGGTTTTCTGATTTTTCTTCTAGTTTAACTTCTGATTTAAGTTCAATTTTAGATTTATATTTCGGATGTAATTCTTGAGGTTTTTGAGTTGAAGTTTGTGCCTGCTGAGTTGATTGTTTAATTATCTTTCTTTTGGGAGGCTGATTAACTTTTAATTCCTCTGCTGTAAGAGGGTTTAATTTAGATTTTTCGTTTTCTAATTGTTGAGATAAATTATTAACAATATCTTGAAAAGTTTTCTTTTTAGTTTCATTGTCGGCAGCGTTTAGTAGTTGCTGCATTTTTAAGAGATTTGCTTGGAGTTCTGTAATATTTGCCATGGTTTTTAGTTCTTCTACAAAATATTGCTGGCGTTTCTCTAAGTATTTTTTTTTGAGACTCTGATAATTTTTCTAGATGATGTGTGGATAAAAAAATTATCCACTCTTCTATAATAGAGGTAATTATCAGATAACTGGTAGGTAGTTAGAAAAAAATATTAGCACAAAGAATTTTTATGCAAGGGTTGGATTTGAGCTTTTAAAGTGTGTAATTTATTTTGCTTACCCATTTAATGGTAAGTTTTTTAATAAATAACCTTATAGAATTTAGGAAAAAGAATGTTATATTTAAACTGATGTCAAAACAGTAGATAGTATAGTTATGGTCTGTCTTGTTAAACTAGATATTCTTGAATGAGGTAAATAACTGAGATAAAAGTTATCTCAACAGATAGCAATTCCAACTGAAGCCAAAAGCAGAGGTATGTTAATAGGCTAAAAATAGGAGCAGGGGATACTATTAAATATATATCAATTTTATTGGGATGTCATCCTATAGCTATATCATTATGGTTTGCTAAAGTTGTGAAAGCTTGCTGTTGAAGGTTTATTAAACAAGAAAAAAATTGTTAGTTGACCTAAAAAAATATTCTCCAGAGGAAAAAAAACTCAGAGACTAACGAGATAAGTAGAAGACTTCAATAGTTATAATGAATTACAAATATGGTTAAAGCATATAGGATATTCAAAGGTGCATAGGTATGTCTATTACAATTTAAAAGGTAAATTAAAATTATGGTGTCTGGTAAGTAGGAAGCAAAATTGAAGAGGGGTTTAGGAGTCTAAAAAATGCCAGAAAGGATGAAAAAGTAATTGAAAAATTGAACGGCTAGGGTAAACATGATAATAGAATTAGATTTTGGTGTTCAGGTGAAACTAGAATTGGTTGAAAAACTATCATGGGAAAAGTAGATAATCCTCCATGAGAAAAGTAGATAATCCTCAAAGAGATAATACAATTTATGACTAAACTATAAGCAATAAATATAAAAGGTTTTTGATAAGTTTATCTAATACTTTTGAATTATCTTTTGAATTATATTTTGAAGCTGTACTTGTTGGTGTATAATTAAATTTAGTATGGTTATTTAATCACCCATTAAAAACCATAACAAATTACATTTTTTAATAGTGGAAATTATGAGAATATTAGTAACAGGTGGCGCAGGTTTTCTGGGCTCTCATCTTATTGATAGATTAATAGAACAAGGCCATGAAGTCCTGTGCCTTGATAATTTTTACACTGGCAATAAACATAATATTTATAATTGGTTAAATAATCCTAGCTTTGAGTTAATTCGCCACGATATTACAGAACCCATTAGGTTAGAAGTAGATCAAATTTATCATCTAGCTTGTCCTGCTAGTCCAATACATTATCAGTACAACCCCGTCAAGACAATTAAAACAAATGTAATGGGGACATTAAATATGTTAGGTTTAGCCAAAAGAGTAAAAGCAAAATTCTTTTTGGCTTCTACATCTGAAGTATATGGCGACCCAGATGTACATCCTCAAACAGAAGAGTATAGAGGTAATGTTAATTGTATTGGAATTCGCTCCTGTTTTGATTCTAAAACTGAAATTTTGACTGAAGCAGGTTGGGTAGCTTTTCCAAATCTACAATCAGAAGTTAAAGTAGCAACATTAAACTCAGAAGGTAAAGTTGAATATCATATTCCTGAGGAGTATATTGTACAATCATATATTGGAGAAATGTACCGTTTTGCTAATACTAACTTTGATTTTTGTGTGACTCCTAATCACTGGATGTATGTGCGTAATAAAACTGGTAATTTAGAGTTTATTAGGGCAGATGAAGCTAAACTTTGGCAGAGTTTAGAGGTGTTAACTGGAGGAGATTTTGAGGGAGAAAAAGAAGAATGGTTGGAATTAAGAAAAAGCCCTATAAATTCTCATAGAAAAGTAGAAAAAATCTTTATGGATGACTGGCTAGAATTTTTAGGTTATTACATTTCTGAAGGTAGAGTTGATGTAAAAAAAAGCTTGCGAGTAGTAGGGGGAAATGATGCTTATGTAGCAGACTATAATATATTAATTGGTCAAGAAAACTCTGAATTAGCTTTGAAAATAGCTAGTTGTTTACGCCGTTTAGGATTTAATTTTAGTGAAATTTTATTTGATTCAGATAAACATCAATTTCGGGTTTGTAGTAAACAGCTAGCTGAGATGTTATTACCTTTAGGTAAGTCTGGTGAAAAATATATTCCTCGCGAATTATTGAAACTATCAAAACGACAGTTATTAATTCTATTTAAAGCACTGATAATGGGTGATAATTCAGAACAAAAAAATCATTACACTTATTATAGTAAATCTAAGCGATTAGCTGATGATATACAAGAGTTAGCACTTCGTTGTGGTTATGCGGCTACAGTAGTTTCTCATGCAGTGGGGCGTGACCTTTATCAAGTTAATATTCGACCTGCTGAGGATGCAAATTTAGTTGTGCCAGAAAGGTTCCATTATGTAGGAAAAGTTTATTGTGTTAATGTCACAAACCATGTGGTTTTTGTAAGACGAAATGGGCGTGCTGCTTGGTGCGGTCAATGTTACGATGAGGGGAAGCGAGTAGCAGAAACTTTAGCTTTTGATTACCATCGCCAAAATAATGTTGATATTAGAGTGGCTAGAATTTTTAATAGTTTGACTGGAGATCAAAAGGTACTTTATTATATTGCTAAAAAACTGTATTATGAAACTTTTGCAGAATGCTATGATAGAATTAATGGGGATATATCAAGTGTATCAGTGCCTTGTTTTGATGAAAATTATCAAACGGTAATTAAACCAATTTCTGCAATTTGGAAACATCATGTCAAGAAGAAGGGTTTTAAGATAAAAATTACTTGGGGTAAACAAATAAAAATCACAGAAGATCATAGTCTATTTACGAGAAATGAAAATAATAAACCTCAAGCAGTTTTCGGAAATGAGATAAAGGTAGGAGATGAAATAGGAATTCCTAGTTATATCAGTTTTTTGGAACAGCCTTTAGAGCCATTCCACATTACAGATAAAATATTAATTCAAGAAGAAATATATGTAGAAAGTGAAGATACAATCTCTTATATTGAAAAGTATGGAGATAAGATGAGGGAGTATTTATTGGCAAAAAGTTTAAGCCCTAGTCAATTTTATTCGATATTGAAAACTTATGAAGCAAAAAATCAAATTCCTTGGCATCTATGGAAATATTTAGAACTTCCTCTATCGGAAAAAGATAAAGTTTGCTATTTATCTAAAAAGGCAATTAAAAATTGGATAGACAATGTAGAAGAATTATTATGGTTCTTAGGCTTTTATGTAGCTCGGGGAAGTTTGATCAAAAATGAAGTTGTGTTGAAAGGGGAACCTAGTCAACTAGAAAAAGTTATAGAATTAATAGAAAGAATCTTTGAATATAAGTCGGAAATTAATGATTCAGGATATATAAGTATTAAGTCTAAAATTCTGGTTGATTTAATCGGATATGGATTAAATTTTGGGAATCAAGAAAAAGATATTCCTAATTGGATTTTACAACTACCTGAACAACAATTAATTAGATTTTTGAAGGGATTCGTTGCTGGGAATAACCTAGAAAATCAACTAAATTTCTATCTCGAATTTAAAACTGATAGTCAGTTAGTTGCTGAAAAATTAGTATTGATTTTATCTAAATTTGGGTTGGTAGCAGATGTGTCAGAAATAGAGGTAAATGAGGAAGATATTGCCAAAATTTATCGAATAATAATAGAGGGATTAGAAGATAAAAATATTCATAATTTGTCTAAGGTTGAGCAGAAAATATCAGCTCTAACTACAGGTGATATTGCTTGGGGAAAAATAGAAAGTATTGAGGAGTTTGAAATAGATGATTATGTGTATGATTTCTCCGTGCCAAATTATGAGAACTTTATAGGGGGAAGCTACAATGTTTTTGCTCACAATACTTATGGACCTAGAATGTTAGAAAATGATGGTCGAGTTGTTAGCAATTTTATTGTACAAGCCTTAAAAGGGATACCTCTAACAGTCTATGGTGATGGCTCCCAAACCAGAAGTTTTTGTTATGTTTCAGATTTGATAGAAGGGTTTATTCGGTTAATGAATCAGGATTTTATCGGGCCAGTTAACTTGGGAAACCCAAGAGAATATACAATATTAGAATTAGCTCAGAAAATTCAAACAATGGTTAACCCAGGTACAGAGATAATATATAAACCTCTACCACAAGATGATCCAAAACAACGACAACCAGATATTACTCGTGGGAAAAAATATTTGGGTTGGGAGCCAACTGTTTTTCTTGAAGAAGGGTTAAAATTGACTATAGAAGATTTTCGAGAGCGACTCAAAAATGAATTGCCAAAAAACTAAAAGGATAAGAGTGTGAGGAGTTTGTAACTGTTAGCTTAAATCTAGTGTTACCTGTAGTAATTTTCAGTTATCTTTTTTGTGCTACTAGTTGGCAAAATTAAGTTAGATCTCAATAAACAAGAAAGAATATTACAGTTTAATCTTTATGAAAATATTTTTTCTTTCTGTTGTTAAAATTTTAGAGGATATAAATATGCGTGTTTGTGTTATTGGTACTGGTTACGTTGGTTTAGTGACGGGAGTTTGTTTGTCTTATATAGGACACCATGTAATTTGCATAGACAACAATGAAGAAAAAGTTAAGTTGTTAAAATCAGGACAGTCTCCAATATACGAACCAGGACTGTCTGAGTTGATGCAAAGTAGTACTAAAACTGGTTTGCTAGAGTTTACATCTGACTTGAAAGTGGGGGTCGAGCATGGTGATATTTTATTTATCGCTGTTGGTACTCCTCCACTGCCGACAGGAGAAAGTGATACTCGTTATGTGGAGGCAGTAGCAAAGGGTATAGGTGCTCATATGATTAAAGGTTACAAAGTAATTGTTAATAAATCAACTGTACCTATTGGATCTGGTGACTGGGTACGGAGAATTGTTTTGGATGGTGTTGAGGAACATAAAAAAGAAGAAGGGGGAACTCGTACAGAGATTGAAGTAGAGTTTGATGTAGTTAGTAACCCAGAGTTTTTGCGTGAAGGTTCGGCTATCTTTGATACTTTTAACCCAGATAGAATTGTGTTGGGAAGTAATAGTCAAAAGGCATTAGATATGATGCAGGAACTTTATAGGCCTTTAGTAACACGCAAGTATGGTGATGAACAGTCTCTGCCACCAGTGCCAGTGGTAATTACAGATTTGAGCTCTGCAGAAATGATTAAGTATGCTGCTAATTCTTTTTTGGCAACTAAGATTAGTTTTGTGAATGAGATTGCTAATATATGCGATCGCGTAGGTGCAGATGTGACTCAGGTTGCTAAGGGTATCGGATTAGATTCTCGTATTGGTAATAAGTTTTTACAGGCTGGTCTTGGTTGGGGTGGTTCCTGTTTCCCGAAAGATATCTCTGCTTTGGTTCATACTGCTGATGACTATGGTTGTGAAGCACATTTGTTGAAAGCAGCAGTTGAGGTGAACAGGCGTCAACGGATGATAGTGGTGGATAAGTTACAGCAGTATTTGAAAATTCTCAAGGGTAAGACTATTGGGTTATTGGGTTTGACTTTTAAACCTGATACTGATGATATGCGGGATGCACCTTCTCTAGATTTGATTCAAGAGTTGAATAGGTTGGGGGCAAAGGTGAAGGCTTATGATCCAATTATTTCTCAGTCTGGTATACGTGATGGTTTAACAGGTGTACTTGTGGAGACTGACTCAGAAAGGCTTGCTGATACTTGTGATGCTTTGGTTTTGGTGACGGACTGGGCACAGTTTCAAAAGTTAGACTATGGGAAGATGGTGAAGTCGATGGAGCATAATTTGTTTGTTGATGGTCGGAATTTCTGCGATCGTAAACAGTTGGAAGCTGCTGGTTTTCAGTATGTGGGAATTGGGCATTAATTTTGTGGTTGAAACTTGAGAATTTTTGTCATGCTATAATGTAGGAATATTTTATAAATTTCCCTACATTTTATTGTTAAGTCAAGCAATAGAAATTAATCCTAATTTTTCGGGGTTTGATTTTTATTGAGTCACTATTTTATAAAAGCTAAGGAGCTTATAAGGAGGGATGGAAAGAATCACAAAGCTATTGAACTTTATCTAAACTATTTTGCATTTTCCTGAAAAGGGAAGTGCAAAAGTTTACTCTAAATACTATCGAAGCCTAAAAAAATTATAAAAACCAAGTGTTTGAAAGGTAACTTTTGGCTTCTTTTTGATATTTTTTGTTTTAATGTTTACAGGACTTACTTATTTACTATTATATAGTAAAGCTACTTCTACAAATGGTGTATAATTTCACATATTTGGGTAAGTTCTGATTTATTTATGCCTACACCTACTGGTCAAAAAAATTCCCGAGAAAGGTTATTTCCTAAAATTGACAAAACAATTATGATATTCTATGATCATGGTTGTTTTTATTTTTTTTAATGTATTTTTTTGTTCAACATAATAAATAGGATTTTCCCAATAAAAATAGGATATTTTTTTGTGAAATACAAGGGTAAAACTAATGGTGAATTTAAGAAAAAAAATCAACTACCTATTTCGCGAAGCTCAAACTATTATTTTAGAGGAATTACGAGAACCTCTTGACCGAGTTGCTATTAGTTTAATTATTTGTATAACCTTGTTAATTTGCCTGGTACTTGTAGTAGGAGGAAATATAGCTCCAAAAGTTAGAGATTTTAGTTGGCAAGATCAAAAGATAGGTTTTGAAGATACGGCTTTTATACTAAATTTTAATCGGCCTATGAACCATGCTAGTGTTGAGAAACATTTACAAATTGAGCCGCCTTTACCAGGAAAGGTAAGTTGGGCAGGTCGGAGAATGGCTTATACTGTTTTAAGTTCTGTTCCCTATGGTAATAAATATACTTTAAAATTATCTGGGGCGAAAGAAAAGTTTTATGGGTTAGATAAGGGAGAGGTAATGGAACCTTTTGAAGGTTCGTTTCAAAGTCGCGATCGCGCATTTGCTTATATAGGTATTGAAGGGAAAGAAAAAGGTAGGTTAGTTTTAGTTAATTTAACTGAACAGCAACAGGGAATATTCCTAACTCCTGAAAATCTAGAAGTGTTAGATTTTAAGTTTTTTCCAGAGGGAAAAAAGGTTGTGTTTTCAGCAGTTGAAAAGTTCAATGGTGTCCCAAGTTCTTTGGAACAAAAAATATATACTGTCACAACTGGTGTTAATGATCAATATTCAATAGAAAAATCAGAATCTTCAGAAAAAGTGGTAGGTAAAATTGAAAAACTTCTGGATAATTCAGAGTACCAAAATTTGAAATTTGACTTATCTCTTGATGGTAAAATAATTGTAATTCAACGAGTAAATAGAAAAGATGTATTTGATGCTGGTCCTTGGGTATTAGAATTAGGAAAAAAAGTCAGACCCCTAACGAATAAAGATGGAGAAGTTCAAAAAGGTGGAGACTTTTTAATTACTCCAGATAGCCAGAGTTTAGTAATTTTACAAGGGGAAGGTACGTCTATTATACCTATAAATCCTGAAACGGATTCAGAAGATTTAATATTTTTACCAAAGTTTGGCAGGGTCTTAAGCTTCAGCAAAGATGGTTCTATGGCAACAATGGTAAAATATAATCAAGATGGTACACGATCTCTATATATTGTGACGAATCAAGGTGAAGAAAAAGAGCTATTACGAACTCGTCCTTATGATAATATTCTGAGTACAGAATTTGACCCGACGAAAACTATTTTATATTGCTTATTAACGGAAGGAATTGAGAATACAGAGGAAGATAAAAAACAACTTTATATTGCAGCATTTGATCTTAAGAAAAATTATTTAATACCTTTAATTATTTTGCCAAATCAAAGGTCAGTTAATATGGATTTATCACCAGATGGCTTAGTATTATTATTTGACCAGATGGTGACTAGATTAATAAAAGGGAAAGGACCTGAAAATTTGGAAAAAATCAGTCGTTTATGGATGTTACCTTTAGACGTTAAAATACTAGAGAATGATTCAAAATGGCAACTTAAACCAGAAGAATTACCTCTGACTGGTTTGAGTCCTCACTGGGCACCTTAGTCATTTTTAGGATATGCTTATTATTTTCCAAGAGAAAATAAAATATTTTTTTCTTAACTATACTATTTCTTATATGTAATAATTTAAGTATAGACATAAAGTTGTTGAATATTAATGTAAAGTATCGTAACAATTACGATAAAAGATATTAAGCAATCTTACCCTAGTTTAACAAGTAGTTTAACCTATAAATTAAAAAACGAGGTAAAGTGATGAATAATACAAAAAAATATCGGCTTAGTTGTACCCTTACCTTCGGTGATATTTATGGCCAAATTATTGTTTGGTTAATAGTAGTATTTTTGAGTATTGCTGGAGGGGTTGCTCTTTGGACTAGCAGCAGCCAAGCCTATGCTCTGGGGGCTATTGCTCTAGTGGTAGTTCTATCTCTACCTTTTTTGCTATTTGCTTTTGTAACGACCCTATTAAATCATGTTGAACTTTCTGCAGTAGAGCCTAATGAGGAAGAACAGCTTCAAATGCTAATACCTGGTCAGCAAACAGCTACATTTCTAGGTTAAATATTCGGAGTCTTTGGGATGGTGATAGTGAATAATTTTCTCAATTAATCAAGAATCTCAAAGTATTAAAAAAGCGGTTTGCAATTAGTAGGATAATTTTCATAACATACTATAAGAGTATTTTTTTAACTCCGACTCAAGCATTTGGCGCTTGGGGTTTGCTCGAATTAGGAAGCTAGCTCAATGCTAAAAGTTGATAGCTAGTTAGGGCTGGCTGAAAAAGTATGGATGGGTTGGGGTTAAACTTAAAGCTCAGGAGAAATGGAAATTAATTAGGAGGTAGTAGGATAGGATATATTTGCCTCTTGTTGCCTTCTAGCATGGTGAGTCTAAAATATGTTCTGTGGGTGAGCTAAGTGGAGCTGAAAAGCTGGCACTTTTTTGAAGACAAAAAAGAAAATGCACTTGCCAATATCAGTTAACGCTTTCAGAGTTTATCAGCAAACAAGGGTGAAAAACCTACCTGGATAATGACAGGTAGGTTTTTGGATGTCTGCATGTAAAAGATTTTTTGTATAGAATTGTAGATAATATTTTTGGTAAGTTAAGCTTTTGTTGAAAAATATTCAAGATTTTTACTATCACTAGGTTATGGATAGGTTAAATCTTTTTCCTAGTCTAAATTTTAGCTGTAAATATGTATCCTAATGTATCGTAAAAGTTTGACCTAAAATTACTAGAAGGCCAGCACCATGATATCGTATAATGTCCACACTGTGGTTATATTGTTGATAGAGACGACAATGGAGCAAGAAATATTTTAGCTTAAAGTTTAAAAATCTGGGGAACAATAGTTAAAACTTGGGGAGGGGTATTGGGAAGTTGGGGTCAAAAGCCTGATCCTATAGTGGAAGGAGGTTATATGCGCTACAGGAGAGTTTACTTACTGGGTTGATGATAGAAATATTGTTAATTTAAACCATATGGGTGAATGTAGAATCATTGATGATAAGAATCCTACATCCGTTACTGGAACTTGATTTTGGGAAAATATAAAACTAAATTGTTCTTTAGAAGTCTACTATCATAAATGTAAGATAATATAAGTTGAAAATTATTTGATATTTACCTATAATGTTAGAACATGATATAATTATAGTTGGTGGCGGTCTTGCTGGCTGTCGCGCTGCTGTAGAAATAGCTCGAAAAAATCCTAGTTTAAATGTGGCAGTAGTTGCCAAAACTCACCCTATTCGTTCCCACTCTGTGGCTGCTCAAGGGGGGATAGCGGCGTCTCTGAGAAATGTAGATACTAAAGATAGCTGGGAAGCTCATGCTTTTGATACTGTTAAGGGTTCGGACTATTTAGCAGACCAAGACGCAGTAGAAATTTTAGCGAAGGAGGCACCAGATGTAATTATTGACTTGGAACATCTAGGAGTGTTATTCTCCCGGTTGCCAGATGGTCGCATCGCTCAACGTGCTTTCGGCGGTCACTCTCACAACCGTACCTGTTATGCTGCGGATAAAACTGGTCATGCTATTCTTCATGAGTTAGTTAATAACCTTCGCCGTTATGGAGTACATATTTATGAGGAATGGTATGTAATGCGCCTGATATTGGAAGATACTCAGGCGAAGGGTGTAGTTATGTATCATATTTGGGATGGGGACATAGTTGTACTTCGGGCTAAGGTGGTAATGTTTGCTACTGGTGGTTATGGTCGGGTATTTAATACTACTTCTAATGATTATGCTTCGACTGGGGATGGTTTGGCAATGGCGGCTATGGCTGGGTTGCCTCTTCAAGATATGGAGTTTGTGCAGTTTCATCCTACTGGGTTATATCCAGCAGGGGTTTTAATTTCGGAGGCAGTGCGGGGTGAGGGTGCTTATCTGATCAATAGCGAGGGCGATCGCTTTATGGCAAATTATGCTCCTAGTCGTATGGAGTTGGCACCTCGTGATATTACTTCCCGTGCTATTACTTTGGAAATTCGCGCTGGTCGGGGAATTAATATGAATGGTAGTGCGGGCGGTCCGTTTATTTATCTTGACCTGCGACACATGGGTCGGGAGAAAATTATGAGTCGGGTACCTTTTTGTTGGGAAGAGGGTCATCGTCTTTTAGGTATTGATGCGGTGAATGAACCGATGCCAGTACGCCCGACTGCTCATTATTCTATGGGTGGTATTCCTACTAATACTGATGGTAGAGTTTTCGCGAGTGCGGATACTTTGGTGGATGGGTTATTTGCTGCGGGAGAATGTGCTTGTGTTTCGGTACATGGGGCTAACCGTTTGGGAAGTAATTCTTTGTTGGAATGTGTGGTTTATGGACGACGGACTGGAGCGGCGATCGCTGAGTTTGTTGAGGGTCGGAAGTTGCCTGATGTTGAGGAACAGCGTTATTTAAGGGAGGCGCGGGCACAAGTTCAGGGGTTGTTAGACCGCTCTGGAGAATATCGGATTAATTTTTTACAGCAGCAGTTTCAGGATACCATGAGTCAACATTGTGGTGTGTTTCGTTCCCAGGCTATAATGGAGGAGGGGTTTAAAAAATTGGAGCAGTTACAGGAACAATATCAGCAGGTTTATTTGGATGATAAGGGTAAGTTGTGGAATACGGAAATTGTTGAGGCGCTGGAGTTGCGGAGTATTATTGTTGTGGGGGAGACAATTTTAAGTTCGGCTTTGAGTCGCCAGGAAAGTCGGGGGGCTCATAGTCGGGAAGATTTTACTAAGCGAAATGATGAGGAGTTTTTACGGCATACTTTGGCTTATTATTCGTTGGCGGGTATTGATATCAGTTATCGACCTGTGGCAATAACTATGTTTGAACCAAAGGAACGGAAGTATTGATCTATTTTATTTCAGATAATTTCAGATAATATTTTCCTGAAATACGATCTGTAGGGAGCAAATTCTATCTGTAGAGGACTAGTAATATTTGCCTCTATGATGGCGTTTCTCCCTAAGTCTTGAACTAATAAGGAATAACTGAAATGCACCAGGCAAAAGACTAAGTTGACCTACCACGACTTTTTCCTGATCATACTAAATTACCAGATACTGTTAAATGGTGAATTTTGTTGCTCTTATTTTCTATGGCGAGAATATATGGCGCTTTTAGTTGCTCTAGAGTTTGCCAGTGGAGATGGAACAGAAGAGTTAGACTAAACACTTTTTTGGTTTTCCCTGGATGATGAAACAACAAGACTAGGAAAATTTTGGGTATATGAAGGTATTGTCAAAATATCTTATTACGGGGTTTATATGATCACAACTGGCAATTTACAAATGTATCATTTGGTGGATGACTCTTATGGCTAGATGTCTCCTAATGAGCGGGGTCATTATTTAATTGAACCTCTGGGAATAGAATTGGGAATATGCCAGGGTTCCTCTCAAAATCAAACTCTATCATGGTTACGGTGGTGGGACTCTGAAGGGATTTTTTTGTTGACAGGGGCGGAAAGGGTAGAAGTATAAAAAGTTCGTGGCGATCGCTTGGCTAACATAGCAGAACAGGCAAGGGAACGGGCAGAACAAGAAGGTCAATGAGGAGAACAAGCAGAACAGGCATGAATAAATGCTATTTCTCAATTATTAGCTACGGGAATAAGTGCGGAACAAGTAGCACAGGTTCTTAGTTTAACTGTTGAGGAGGTGAGGGATGTTTCTGCTTGAGGATAAACGGTATCAGTATCCTCCTTTGGTGGTGGTGTACAAGTAGTGATTTTTCGGCTTCGACTCCTAACTTTGAAAGGGCTTTACTTGCAAATATTACTACTGATATTTAGTCTGAAATAAAACCTACCTCTGCTATAATTACTGAAAGCTTTTGAAATGCTAGCTTAATGACTCTCATGACTTTTTTTAAGAATTTTTGGTCTATTTCTTTCTTTCTGCCCCTGAGCTTGGTTGTTACTGCTGTTCCTCTCCAAGCTCAACGCCTACCTCTATCGGAAAACCTGACTTCTCTCCTTTCCCCTGAAGGCCAAACTCTACTCCAAACCAGCAAAGCTCAAACAGACTACATTCCTCTGATGAGTCAGTTCGTTACCCAAGTCAATGGAGCATTTTGTGGTGTGGCGAGTGCGGTTATGGTACTTAATGCTCTAGAAGTTCCTTCTACTGCTCCTTCTCCCTGGCCACAACGTTATTTTACCCAGGATAATATTTTTAATGAGAAAACTGAGGAAGTTATCCCCCGTAGTGTTATTACTAGACGGGGAATGACTCTGGCACAGCTGTCGGACTTCATTGCTACCTATAGTGTTGAAGTCAAAACTTTCTATGGTAGCGATATTAGTTTGGAGCAGTTTCGAGGGCTCATTCGCGAGAATTTGGTGAATGATAACAACTTTGTGTTAATTAATTATCTAGGCCAGGCTATCGGACAAAAACGAGGGGGTCATATTTCTCCTATTGCTGCTTATAATGAGGAAAGTGACCAGTTTTTGGTTCTAGATGTATCTCGTTACAAGTACCCTCCCGTTTGGGTGGATACAAAGACTCTCTGGGCATCAACGAATACTATCGATAAAACATCTAAAAAAACACGGGGCATTGTTTTAATTTCTCCTCTTTCTCAACTCTAATAAATCAAATTTTATTAATTATTAATAATAACTATGGATAAAAAAAATTTAAGGCAAGCTTTAGTCGTTGGAATTAACCGTTATCCTTTGTTGAAAAAGAAAAAGTTAGGAGATTTGAACCTTAAGGCTGCTGTTAAGGATGCTGAAGCTATTGCTAATATTTTGGAAAAATATGGTAAGTTTCGAATTCAACGTTTGCCAAGTTTGCCAAGTTTGCCAAAAAACTATGATCAGGAAGGTACAGAAAGATTTGACCCTAAGGGAAAGGTGAAAATTAATGAGCTTCAAGAAGCAATTATTAATCTATTTAAACCTCGTAAAAAAAATGAAACTCCTGATGTGGCTTTACTGTTTTTTGCCGGACATGGTTATGTGGATGAAAAGGGAGATATTCGAGAAGGTTTTTTGGCTACTAGTGAGGCTCACCTTTCGGAAAATGTTTATGGTATTTCTTTAAATTGGTTAAAAAGGCTCTTACAAGATAGTCCGGTTCAAGAACAAATTGTTTGGTTAGACTGTTGTTTTAGTGGTGAATTCTTGAATTTTGACCGAGAAGCTAACCCTGGTACTGAAGGAAAAAAAATTAGTCGTTGTTTTATTACTGCTTCTCGTTCTTTTCAAACTGCGGAAGAAAAATTGGATGGAAAACATGGTTTATTTACTGATAATTTGCTGGCTGGTTTAAACCCAGAAAATTATGTTGATGGTTGGGTAACTAATTATGTTTTGGCAGAGTTTATTAACAAAAAGATGTCTCGTACATCTCAAGCACCGATGTTTCAGAATTCTGGGGATGCGATAATTCTTACTACTAATACTCTGACTGAATATAAGGATGAACGCTGGAAAAATTTGGCTCCTTATCGAGGTTTATCTTATTTTCGTCAGCAGGAAAATGATGCGGTTTTTTTTCATGGCAGAACTCTTTTAACTGATGAGTTAATTGACCGAGTTAGAACTAATAATTTTGTGGCGGTTTTGGGGGCTTCTGGAAGTGGAAAGTCTTCTTTATTGCGGGCGGGTTTGTTATATCAACTGAGGCAGGGGCAAAAAATATCTGGAAGTGATAGATGGCGTTATCTAAATCCTTTTACTCCGACTTTTTCTCCTCTGAAAAGTTTGGAACTAGCAATTAATAGAGAGGGGGAAAAACAGGAGAATTTTACTGATAATTTTACTGATAATTTAATTAGGTTTATTGACCTAGTTGAAGCTGAAAGAGTGGTAATGATAATTGACCAGTTTGAAGAGGTTTTTACTCTCTGTCAAGGTGACGAGGAAAAAGAACAAGAACGACTGGATTTTTTTGATTGTTTTTTGGATGTTCTGGAAAGACGAGGTGATAAGTTTTGTTTGGTGTTGGGAATGCGGGCTGATTTTCTTGACCGCTGTTCTGAATATGGAAGGTTAGCTAATCAAATTAAGCGGCATCAATTATTAGTAACTCCTCTGGAAAAGGATGAAATAGATGAGGTTATAAAAAAGCCTGCGGAATTAGTTGGAGTTGGAGTTGAGCCGGGATTAATTGCCCAAATAAGGGAAGATTTTTTGCGTAACCCTGGTAGTTTACCTCTGCTGGAATATACTTTGGATGCTCTGTGGAAGTTTGCGACTCAAGGGGAGAATAAAAGTCAATTTTTAACTCTGGCAACTTATACAAAGTTGGGTGGAATTAAGGGTACTTTGACGAAGCGAGCTGATGCAGTTTTTCAGAGTTTGAATGATGAGGAAAGGTCGGTGGCAAAGAGGATATTTTTAGAGTTAGTTCAGCCTGGGGAAAAGGAAATAAGTTCGGGGAAAATAACGGATACTCGGCGGCGAGTAATTTTGGAAAAGTTGCCTAACAAAAGACATAGTTTAGAGCTTTTATCTGCAGTTAGTGATAGGTTAGCTGATCCAAATAATCGGTTAATTACTAAGGATAATTCCGAGGGAGGAATATTATTAGATATTGTTCATGAGGACTTAATTAGAAGTTGGAAAACTTTGAGGGAATGGGTGGAAGAATATCAAGAAGCTTTGCCGGTGGAAAGAAAAATTGAGGCTGATGCGGCTGAGTGGAAAAAAGATGGAAAAAATGAGGGTTTGTTATTACGAGCTGGTCGGTTAACTAAGGCAGAAGAATATCTGAAAAAATATGATGAAATGGCTTTATTGGATGGGGTTGCTTATGAGTTTATTGAGGCGAGTCGGGAGTTGAAAATTCGTGAGGAAGAAAAAGAGAAGGAGCGGCAAAGAAAAGTAGAGGAACAAGCAGCAAGAATATTAGGAATGCTTTCTGACTCAATGATCAGACAAAAGCCATCTTTACTTGATAAAGGTGTATTACTGGGCATAGAGTCAATGAAGCAATACTTTGATATCAAAAAACGTTATGGGAAAGTTGACTCGGACCTACTTTTTGAACTGGATCAAACTCTACGGAATGGAGTAAGTCAACTACCCAAGCATCTCTATACTCTCAAACACCAGTCCGATGTATATGCAGTAGCCTTTAGCCCCGACGGCAAAACCATTGCTACTGCAAGTTATGACAA
>JAGGDU010000156.1:0-4944 GCA_018457135.1 Trichodesmium erythraeum GBRTRLIN201
CCAAAACTTTTTCAGTATGAAATTTTGCCGCAACCTACTTAGGATTGCTATATATCCAATTATATATTTTACCCGATTTACTTAGTGCTGGTTGATTAATTATCAAATTTGTTATTTTCCCAAGTCTTATTATTCTCGCTATTAAACTTTACAACAAAGCAATTTTTTAGTACAGGAACTTCTTAAGCTGAGACAAAATTTCCACTGAAAGTCGTATTTTGTTAGTATCTTTTTTCAATCTATATCAATCAAAAATTGTGCAATAAAAATATGATTTGTAAGAACTCTATTTCCTACTTAAAATTATATAGATAAAATAATTAGTGTATTGTTAATTGCAAAATTAATTTTCGGGGTTAACTTATAAATTTTGTACTATTAAGTTCCACATTTGCATTTTCAGTAATACTCTAAACATTGACTAGTAAAAATGGTATTTATATTGTTTAGAGGTAACCAACCCTAAAATTAGAACCTGATTATAGAAGGGTTGCCTAGATTCACTGATTATATACGGTTTCTTAAGAAGAAAATTAATTAAGTAACCATAGTTTTTCCTTTTTTTTTTAGTTAATTATCTCATTATCTAACTATCTCAACTGTATAGAATCCATTTGATATCTCCTTGTCTAGTTATAAGCTTTTCAAGTTTTTTAGTTTAGTTATTTTTGACATTAATAGTTCAAAATTGGATATTATAAGCATCCAAAATTATTAAATATACTAGCCACTTCAAAAGCTAATTTTCGCTTAAATAAAGATACAAAATGGATTCTATGGTATTTAACTATATGGTATTACGATCAAACCAAAAGTTAATAATTATTAACTAAATTTCAACCTAATCCAGCGTCAGTTACTGCTCCAACACTGCTAGAAGAAACTAACTTAGCATATTTAGCTAATACACCTCTAGTATATTGGGGTTTTCGTGGTTTCCATACTTGACGACGCTTTTCTAATTCCTCATCAGAAATATTTAACTGTAGTAAACGCTTATGAGCATCAATAGTAATCATATCTCCTTCCTTAACTAGAGCGATCGTGCCACCTACTGCAGCTTCTGGAGCTACATGACCAACCACCATACCATAAGTACCACCAGAAAACCTACCATCAGTAATTAATCCCACTTTATCCCCCAAACCAGCACCAATAATAGCCGAAGTTGGTGCTAACATTTCTCGCATACCTGGTCCACCTTTTGGACCTTCATAGCGAACTACAATAATATTCCCTGCTTGAATTTTCCCTGCTAATATTGCTTCTAAACAAGCTTCTTCCGAATCAAATACTCTTGCTAGTCCTGTTATTTCTGGGTTCTTCACTCCTGTAATTTTAGCAACTGCTCCCTCTGTCGCCAAATTTCCTTTTAAAATAGCCAAGTGTCCTTGAGCATACATAGGATTATTCCAAGGGCGAATCACGTCTTGATTAGAAGGTGGTTCAGAAGGTATATTTGTTAATTGCTCTCCAATAGTCTTACCTGTTATGGTTAAAGCATCTGGGTGGAGTAAATCATGTTCTAAAAGCATTTTCATTACTAAAGGAATTCCACCCGCTTGATGCAAATTTGTTGTAACGTATTTACCACTAGGTTTCAAATCACATAATACAGGTACTCTGGCCCTAATTATTTCAAAATCATCTAAAGATAACTTCACATTTGCAGCATAAGCAATTGCTAATAGGTGTAGTACTGCATTAGTGGAACCCCCTACAGCCATAATTACTGAAATTGCATTTTCGATAGCTTTACGGGTAATAATTTGACTAGGTAAAATTTGTTTGCGAATAGCTTCTACTAAAACATGAGCTGATTTTTCTGTGCTATCTGCTTTTTCTGCATCTTCTGCAGCCATTGTTGATGAATACATGAGACTCATACCCATTGCTTCAAAAGCTGAAGACATAGTATTGGCAGTAAACATTCCTCCACAGGAACCAGCACCAGGGCAAGCTCTACGTTCAACTTCTGTTAATTCTGTTTCGTCAATTTTTCCAGCACTATATTCTCCCACTGCTTCAAAAGCACTTACAACTGTTAGGTCTTTACCGTTGTAGTTGCCTGGTTTAATAGTACCACCGTATACGAAGATAGCAGGAATATTCATCCTAGCGATCGCTATCATTGCTCCTGGCATATTTTTATCGCATCCACCAATAGCTAGAACTCCATCCATTGTTTGGCCATTACAAACTGTTTCGATGGAATCAGCAATAACGTCTCTAGAAACCAGAGAATATTTCATCCCCTCAGTACCCATAGAAATTCCATCGCTAATAGTAATAGTTCCAAATATCTGCGGCATTCCTCCAGCTTCTTTCACTCCACTTACAGCTCTCATGGCCAAATCATTAATACCCATGTTGCAGGGAGTAATAGTGCTATGGGCATTGGCAACCCCAATAATTGGTTTGGTAAAGTCTGAATCTTCAAAACCCACAGCTCTCAGCATAGCTCGGTTGGGAGCGCGTTGTACTCCTTTGGTGACTAATTGACTTCTCAAATTCTCTGGCATAGTATTTTTTATATGGTGTTATGTATTTAATTTTCTCAGAATAAGGGACAAAAGATACTAAGACTTAAGATAAGTAGTGCTAATACCATTTCTGAATAGTAATCATATGTTTGATTACCATCTTCCGACTATTGATTGGTTTTAACTCCACAAGCAGTCATAATTTTACCAGTGATAATTTTAATTTAATTGTAGTTTCGTCTTGACACTAAAGCATGAATTTATTTGTAGTTGCTTTGTATAAGATTTATAATGAATGTAACTTGATTCTCAAGTAATGTATAAATTTTTTTTAAGTTTTCTCTAACTGCTTTGTTTAGTTCATAATCTGATAAAATAGAAATTTTAATTTACTCTTGAATCTAAAATTATGCATCTTTAAGGGAAACAAAGTGTAGTTAAATAAGTGGAAAAAGTAGATAATAAATAAAGTAAAATTAATCTCAAAAGCAAGGGAAAAGATTGAGAAAAAGATTGAAAGAATAAAATTTATAAAAAGGTAATTTGAACCAGAAGTTTTTTTTCTGCTCAAGAATAGAATTATTAATACTAGTAGAAAATAATGATAAAGAAGACAATAGCATTTTTGTACACGACATAAAAAGTGCTAAAGTATAGTTATAGTAAATGGTTAAGATTGTTGGGGATATATCTATTATACCAAGGGTAAAAGAAGAATATTTTGGAATTAGTTTTGGCTATAACAATAATTTATATAAGATACCTCTTTGACTAACAAGATAAATTATTAACTATAGATAGAGATTGAGAATATTTCTATCTTAACTTCTGAGTTAGGTCAAGAAGCTCCTAAATGGTTTGTCAATTTTCATGCTTATGAGTTAAAACTAAATTGAGAAAACAAAAGGTAAAAATAAACAAGGGGCATAAAATCAATCTTGATAGACTACTAGACGTTCATAGCAAACATTTATCAGAGTTGGTATTAGTAACTTTGAATAAAACTATAAAGCAATTTTATTAACCAATTTGCTTGAATTTATCATAAAATTAAGTTAAGTTAAGGGAAAATAATATTATAAGTCTAAAATTGCCTATGAATTCAAATATATGCTCATAATTTTTGAGTGACGACCCTTCACCAAACCTAAGATTTTCTGCAAGATATAAACTTATAAGGCGATCCCAAATGTCTAGAAACTCCTAAGAGTTCTAATGGATTCACCTAAATCATTAATTGGTTTAAGTGACACTTAATTAGTTATCAAAAGAAATAAGGAATTATTTGTAATAACTTGCTAGGTTTTGGGAAATAGAATATAAAACAGTGAAAGAAAAAATATAAGAATATACACAATGGTTCAAGAACGTCCACCCTTAGAAGAGATGACTTTAAGGCAACTACGCAAAGTTGCTAGTGAGCTAGGTATCTCTCGTTACAGCAGAATGCGTAAAGCACAACTTTTGGCAGCAGTTATAGAGGCTCAAGGTATGAATAATCTTTCATCCGCTCCACTTTCAAAATTAGAAGTACAAGAAAGAGCGGAAGCAAAAAAGTTTGAATCAGGCGAAGAAAATAATATTGATGATTTTTTTTCATCAGTTGATGAAGGTTTAACTGACTTGCCTAACGGGTATGCTAAAAGTAAAATAGTACTAATGCCAAGGGACCCAGAGTGGGCATACGCTTACTGGGATATTTCGAATGAACTTAAAGAAGAGCTACGTAGTCAAGGAGGGCAACAGTTAGCTCTCCGTACATATGATGTCACGGATATTAACTTAGACTCTCAAAGTCCTCATAGCATTCAGGAATATCCTTGTGATGAATTAGCTCGTGAATGGTACATACCTATTCCGGTAAGCGATCGCAACTATACTGTGGAAATAGGTTATCGGTGTGCTGATGGTCGTTGGTTAGTTTTGTCTCGTTCTGAGGAAGTAAATATTCCCCCAGTTTATCCTTCAGATTGGATTGACGAGCAATTCATCACAGTTAGTTGGGATGAAGATTTGCGTGGAAAAACCTTTATGGAACTTTTTCCTGCTAGTCGTCAAATTACTTTTCATGATAATCATGATGATATTTATCAAGGAATGTTTGGCATAGCTGAGGCTGAGGATAAACGGGTTTCTGGTTCTATGTTTGGTTCTGTTCAAATGGTTCCAGGTTCAGGCCAGATGATTGAAGAAACACTAAGCTCTTATGCTATGGTATCAGGTCTAGGGATGTGGGCATCTGGTAGCAATGTTTCTTGTGGCAATCAAATGATGTCAGGGGTTGGTCAAACTATGTCAGGAGTAGGCTTAAATGCTTCAGGAGTAGGTTTAACTGCTTCAGGAGTAGGTTTAACTGCTTCGGGTGTAGGTTTAACTGCTTCGGGTGTAGGCTTAAATGCTTCAGGAGTAGGTTTAACTGCTTCGGGTGTAGGCTTAAATGCTTCAGGAGTAGGTTTAACTG
>JAGGDU010000156.1:5044-18538 GCA_018457135.1 Trichodesmium erythraeum GBRTRLIN201
TGAATATGTCAGGAGTAGGTTTAACTGCTTCGGGTATGGGTATGAATATGTCAGGAGTAGGTTTAACTGCTTCGGGTATGGGTATGAATATGTCAGGTATTGCTGGCTCCATCCCACCAATTCGCCCCCGCAAGTTCTGGTTAGTTGCTGATGCTGAACTTATTATCCACGGTGCAACTGAACCTGATGCTACTGTTACCATCGGTGGACGACCCATTAAACTGAACCCTGATGGTACATTCCGCTTCCAGATGGCTTTCCCTGATGGTTTGATTGATTACCCAATTATGGCAGTAGCAGTTGATGGTGAACAAAACCGCTCTATTCATATGCAGTTCACTCGTGAAACTCCAGAGCGTCATACCAATAAAAAAGAAGAAGCTATTCTGGAATGGATGAGCTAAAAATATATTAGTTGATTTATTCAGAGCCCAAGAAGGTAACGATCATGACATTGAGTATTATTGCTCATTACTATTAATTAAATAGTTATAGTTAAATAATTACCAGTTAAAGTCTGGACAGCTGTTTAAATTATCAGTAGAAATATGTTGACAGACTTAAACAAAATGTGGATAAATCCTGTTTTCGGTTGATTTGCAAGAGACACCAGAATGTTTCAACTCCTGGAAATGTCAAAGACCAGTAGAAAAGTACAAAAAAAGAGAAAAAGCCTCTTTTAATAGGGTAGAAAGTTTGATTACTAAAAAAAGTAATTGGGACTTTCTCATAAAAGTTTCTGTAAGTTTGGTCATCATTATTAAAGGACTAAATGCTCTTTTTTCTTACCCAAATTTACCGAAAAATTTGCTTTATTACCTCGCCCGCCCATCGGGCGACTTTCAATTAATTAATGTGTAGGGTTTGTTATACGTGCCTTATCTCATAAAATGCTGTAGAAAAGAAGAGGTTCCTCGAAACTCTCCGAAGTTGAGAATTTAACTTGGGAAGCTTTCAGATTTCGGAGCAGCTTCTTTTCACTAAAGCACAAATAAAGACCCATAAATTTTTTTTGTAAGTCGCCCTCGGGTATTCCCAGATTTTAAATAGACAGATCGCCCTGCCTTGCCCACCTCTATTAGGGGTGGGTGCATTAGTCTTTAAGACGTCAACCTGCATCGGAGCTACGGCTTGAGAGTAAAAGAAATAGGCGAAATGAAGGTAGGAGGCAGGAGTAATAGGAGTTAGAGCTATTTTTTGAGAAAGCATGATTAAAGAATAATAGGCTAACAAAAAAGTAAAGGTCTGTATTAAAGTAGAAAAATGAAATTTAAGCCACCAGATATCTTAAAATACCGAAAAACCTAGAATGAATGTTTAAAGAAGCTCTAGGGAAACTGGTTTAGCAACAATAATAAGTAATAGAAAAACTGATTGAAGAGGTAGAAGGGCTCAAATAATTATGATAGTAGTATAAGTTTGTATAGATAAGGATAAATGCTTCTTACGTCTAGTAATCAAGTATTGCTGAATAGTTTGATAATTTATGGGAATCTTAATAATAAAGCTTAAAATTTGCCTTTGTTAGAATTGACTTTAACACAACTATGGAACAAACAAACTAATGCTAAATTAACTCACAATATTTATGAAGAAATTGGTGGTGTAAAAAAATCAATTGCTAACCATGCAAAGGAGGTATATGAACAGTTAAATGATGAGAAGCGAAAAAAGTTAGAGCAAATTTTTATTCAATTAATTAATCTAGAAAACTTAAAAGCATATACTCTTCGGGTGAAAAATTATACTAATTTAGGAGAAGATAACTGGGAATTAATAACTTACCTTAATAGTGAAAATATTAGCTTAGTTATAATCAACTATAACTTACGAAAAATCCTAAGAGACAATGGAAGTAATTTATCAGAGCCTAATCTTGAAGAGGATAAATTCAACTCTGCTCATGCACCAAAAGCTCAATTTCAAGTTGCTGATATTTCAAAAGCAGATTTATCAAATGCAAATTTAGATGGAACAAATTTTTCGAGAGCTAAACTCAATGAAGCTAATTTCAGTAAAGCTTATATGCCAAACGTTAATTGCTAAAATATGGACCTCTTGCAGGCTGACTTTAGGAGCATTCAAGCTCTGACTATTGAGCAAGTTAAGTCTGCTCAAAATTGAGATAAAGCTTTATATGATGAAGATTTTCCTAAAAAGTAAGGTTTGAAATAAACAATGAGTTTGAGAAAACAAATAATAAGAGCGATCGCCAAAGGTAAAAAAAAATTTTTTCCTCCTGGTAGTCTCTTTTTCTTATCATTTGGAGGTTCCTCTTTTGCTAAAGCATCCTCGGACTTTTTCAGTATATCAGTTTATGGAGGCTTGGAGAATATCTTACTATCTAAGTTTTAAGTCTGTTGTAATTTCTCAAGAGAGTTCCTAAAGTTTATCTATAACTTTCTGTTAAGTCAATAGCGTTTTAACCAGTTCAGTTTTTGACAATGGTTTACGACATTCAGAAATTTAATCGGATCTATGATTGAATAACTCTATAATCTTACCCTAGTTTATTCTTTTTGTCAAGAAAAACAATATTCGATAATTTCGCTTCTGGTAATCAATGGTGTGATTACACTGAAGGCACCTGAATGGTTACCTACTAAGTACCTAGGGAAAATTAATTACCATTATTTCTTGACTATTATTTTTAAACGTTTAGGCTGTTAAACATAAGCAGGTATGTGTAATTAATTTTGCATAACTACTTAAAGAAAATACTCAATAATTTTTTAATTTAACAAGGAAGAAAAAGAGAAGGTAAGAAACAAAATGGATATTATTTCAAGACTTAAACAAGATTATCAAAAATTTCCTGCTGACCAAACTTATAGTATTTACGCAGAAAATGTTTACTTTGAAGATCCACTAAATAAATTTCGAGGCATAGAGCGTTATCAAAAAATGATCGGTTTTATGAACAATTGGTTTAATGATATTAAACTTGACTTGCACGATATTAGTCAGTCAGGAAATGTGATTAAAACTCGTTGGACACTTAGCTGGACCGCCCCTGTCCCCTGGAAACCTCCAATGGCAATTCCAGGATGGAGTGAATTAAAACTGAATGCAGATGGACTAATTAACAGTCATATTGACTATTGGGATATCTCTCGACTGGACGTTTTAAAACAGCTTTTTCAACTAAGATCCTTCCCTGTGTAAAGGCGCGATGATTAATACTAAGCAGCTCTGGTATTGGGTGGTTTGAGGCTTCACATATTGACAATAATTAATATAATTAAGATCTATTCTTCGGTAAATAATTATCAGCTTATTTTCGACAATGTAGATATATTGATTGACAAAAAAATACAATTTTGGTATGTAAAATCTCCTCAACACTGAAAAAGTAAAAAACCCGCTAAAGTTAAAATATGTAAACATCATTCAGAAAAGGTTAAATAATTGATGCGTGTAATATTAATGACGGGAAAAGGTGGTGTTGGCAAAACATCAGTGGCCGCCTCAACAGGATTACGTTGTGCAGAGTTAGGCCATAAAACTCTGGTTCTCAGCACTGACCCAGCTCACTCCCTAGCAGATAGCTTTGATATGGAAATGAGCCATGAACCTCGAAAAGTGAAGGAAAACCTTTGGGGTGCTGAGTTGGATGCTTTGATGGAACTAGAGGGAAACTGGGGAGCTGTAAAACGTTACATTACTCAAGTTTTGCAGGCACGCGGTTTGGATGGTGTACAAGCTGAAGAGTTAGCAATTTTGCCAGGAATGGATGAAATTTTTGGCCTGGTGCGGATGAAGCGTCACTATGACGAGGGGGAATACGATGTTTTAATTATTGATTCTGCTCCAACTGGTACTGCTTTGCGACTTTTGAGTTTACCAGAAGTGGGGGGTTGGTATATGAGAAAGTTTTATAAACCTTTGCAGGGAATGTCGGTAGCATTGAGACCTCTTTTTGAGCCTATTTTTAAACCTATTACTGGTTTTTCTTTGCCAGATAAAGAAGTTATGGATGCTCCTTATGAATTTTATGAGCAAATTGAGGCTTTAGAAAAGGTTTTAACTGATAATACTAAGACTTCTGTGCGTTTAATTACTAATCCTGAAAAAATGGTAATTAAGGAGTCTTTACGCGCTCATGCTTATTTAAGTTTATACAATGTTTCGACAGATTTAGTAGTAGCAAATCGAATTATTCCTGATTCTGTAAGTGACCCTTTCTTTAAAAAGTGGAAGGAAAATCAACAGCAATATCGGCAAGAAATTCACGATAATTTTAGACCTTTACCTGTGAAGGAAGTACCTCTTTATTCTGAAGAAATGTGTGGTTTAGCTGCTTTGAAGAGGTTGAAAGAAACTCTTTATGGAGATGAAGATCCCAGTCAGGTTTATTATAAGGAAAATACTGTTAAGGTAGTGCAAGAAAAGGGTAATTATAATTTGGAATTATATTTGCCAGGAATTCCTAAAGAGAAAATTCAATTGAATAAAACTGGAGATGAGTTGAATATTAGAATTGGTAATCATCGTCGGAATTTAGTTTTACCTCAAGCTTTAGCATCATTGCAACCTGTGGGGGCAAAAATGGAGGATGATTATTTGAAAATTAGATTTGCTGAAGTGGCAAAAGTTTAGGATAGTTATTTTTTTGTAGGAGCAGGTTTTGATTTTTTTCTTTATGTTTAAAGCAGAAAGATTATTTGTCAGTCTACTCCTATAATATAAAATTAAAAGTAGACATAATTTATGTGGTTTTTAGCAACATTTGTCATACTTTTAAATTTATTTCAGCAGCTAGCTTTGAATTCTAGGATTTTTACTGAGTTTTTAATCCTTAATTTTTTAGCTTTTTTTTAGGTATTTTAATGTCGAAAAATTAACAACTACATCCATTGTAATAGTGACTGTTCCCTTTTCTATTAACTGAATAAAAGATTTTTTCAGCGAGGGTTAATTAATAATTGAAGCGTCGCGTAAATATAGTATTAATTTTGTTAATTGTTTAGTATCATGATCTTTCCTCTCGGGAAAGAATTAAGTTAAGAACATTCAACTCATTAGAAGTTAAAAGATAGCGATCGCTATAAATTTTTTCTCGTATTTCCTTTAAACTATAGCTGCGAAAAACAATAAAAGGAAACTCCTTATATTTCCGACCAATAGGTAGAGTATTATATGCGGGATAAAGGGAGTGAATATATTTGGATAAGAGAGTTCTAAATGCCGTTTCTTCTTCTTCTTCTTCAAGTTCCTGCTTAAAATATTTACTCATTAATTCTCCACTGATAAATACAAACAAAGGCACAGCATAATACTGGTCTAAATTATTACTATTTTGTTCAAACCATTGAGTTGTATTAATATTACCCTTGTCACCCTTAAGAATTTTGATTAACTCTAAAGGACTTTCAATTGCAGATTTAATATTAGGTGGATAATCTTTACTTTTCATAATTGACAACATTTTATTAACTAATTCATTATTAGCAAACCTTCTAATTTGATTTTCTAATTCTATTTGATAAGTCTCTTCTAATGCTTGGTTATAAATAGGTACTACCAATAAATTACCAGTCAAATGACCAGTTTCGATATTACCAAAATTTAAGAATTTATCGAGTCGGTTAAATAATGTTGGAAGTTCAGTCTTTAAAAAACCTATTAGGGAAAGATAAGTAATATTTTTAGAATCAGAATTAGAATTAGGCAAAGAAAATACTGCCTCCTTAAGAATTTGTGTCAGACTAGAATACACATACTGAAGACTTTGTTTTTCTGGATGTCGGTTATGTTCATTTTTTAACTCTCGAATTAGGTTAGTCATCTTTTCTGAAAAGCTATTTCCTGCTGTTGAAATAGATTTTCCACCAATAGGAACCATCAGAAATTTTTTACTTCCCAAATTACCAGCACCGACTATCCTAGTCATTATTGAAAGTTTGAGAATTAATAACATATCTAATAAATTCATTGTACTTTCTTCCAAAGAAAGGGTTCTCTCTTCATCGTAATTTTCCAGGGAAGTATCATTATCTTTAGGATAATAAATTGCGGAATCACTAAAATAAAATATTATTTCTTTTTCTTGATCATCTAAAGTTATTTTTTTTCCATTTTCTTGATACTGACCTCTAGCTCTATAAATTACTTGAATTACTTCCATAAGATTTTTTTCGATCTGGAAACGAGGTATTTCAACTAAGATTTTTTTAGCTTTAGGGAAAGATAAACCTCGACTTGCTGAAGATGTCATAAACACGATTTTTACATCTTGCTTATACTTATCTATTTTTTTTCTTTTTTCATCATATAAACTAGCATGTATTTCCAGATAGTCTGTATATTCATCAAAATTTTTATGTGACTCCTTAATATTTTTTATCAAACTCTTTAAACGTTTTTTGTTTTGAATATAGACTAATAACTGACTAGAACTATAATTTTCTAAGAAGTATTTTATATCTGATAAAATTTCTAAATCGACTTCTTTCGTCAACTGGTTTTTTTCTTTAAATTTCCAGTCATATTGATTAAAGTTAATGGATTGAATGAAGACTTTATAAGTAATATTTAAACTACTAGCTGGGTAAGAATTAGCATTAATAGTTACAGCTCGTTTATTTTTAAATTGAAAATCCTGTACTGAAAGTGCTTCTGCTTGACTTTTCGCTGCTCTAAAATAAATTTTATCTGGTTCTGGGGACTCTTGTGATAAGTGCTGTTGAATAACTTCTTGTTCCACAATAGAAGCATCAGCTACAATAACTTTAGTATTAAAACCATATTCTGAATTAGTTAATTGATACTGCCCCAAAAACTTATTAATTCCCTTTAAAAAATGAACTCCACTATCATCACCAGTAATTTCATCAATCATTATAAATAAGTGCTTTATCCTCTGAGAAATTTCGTACATTTTATCAGGATTTACACCTCTTTTTCTGTCATAAGTACTTTTGAATATTGTCTTAAGATGTTCAATAGTATCTCTACCATTCGGAGTAATTTTTAAAGATTGAGTTGAAACCGTAGCAACAATATTATTAGATATTTTGTCATTAATAATAGCATATATTCCCTTACAGACACTATCAAGAACTCCAGCAGTTATTTTTTTTCTATTTTCAATTTTATCTACGGTAATTCTATGAAAATTTCTTTGACGTTGCTTTCTAGGTTCAGCTTGTGAATTGTAATTAATAAACCGGACATTTTTAGAAGTAAAATCATCTTGACGTTGATTAGAATAATATCTAACCGTGGAATAGTTATCATTTTCTTGAATTATAATTGAATTGGTGTTGATACAAAATAATCTGTCGTCAAAAAGCTCCTGATCTTGAGCATTTTCAGATTTAAACTTATGGATTAGATCGAGATTAACTTGAATCCGAGGGCTAATATAAAAAAAGAGAAAACCTTCCTCTAAATGAGACTTTAAAAAATTAGCAATAGCTGTTGTTTTACCTATACCTGGGTTACCTGTCAAAAAGACAAAAGTATTATCACTAATTAGGGCTTTTTCAATTAATTCAGCATGAGCATCTCTTAAGTTTAACCCTAACTTTAAACCCAATTTTGCTGCTAATTTATCAGAGATAACATCTATAGAATTAACAAAATCATTCAACTTTTCTTCATGAATAACCCGAGCAATACCATCCCCTGAAAAGTTTAACTTTTTTGTCTTTAAATTTTCAGTAAGAGCTTTGCCATTAATAAAACTAAAAACAGCTCTGTTCTTAATCAAATCTAATACTTTGCGACGAGCGACTTTAGTTTCTTTGTTTTTATCTTCCTTCTTATATATTTCGGAACAAGTAGTTAAAATATTGAGATTTTCTGGGCGTAAACATAAAGTACTAATGTTGCGATCGCTATATCCCACAATATTAAACAGAACAGATTTTTTATCTGTAATTATTTGTGTTTCCTTTAGCAGAAAATTGTAAAAACTTTCAGCATAAGCACCTGCTTGAATTAACTTAGTAGTTTCCTTATCCTTCCGCTTAAAAGCAGTAAAAAAGCTTTTAAAATCTGAGGAAAACACAAAATCAAAATCCTTAGTATTACCTGTATCTATCCGCAATTTAGAAAAGACACTTTTAGAATGAATATGTTTAATATCCGTCATCAAAATTTTACGTAAATTGTTTAACTTATTATCATTCAGTGGTACCAAATCTTTTTCGGAAGCGACTGAAAATATAGACATATCTACACAGATAATTCTCAACTGTTGGTCATCACCCAACAAAATTAATGTATCTGCTTGTAAAAATTCTCCTTTCTTTCCCAAATATTGATTAACGTATCTATTTAAATTAGTATTCAAGTCATCAACAGATAAAAATTGAGATAATAACTCCTCAATTCCTAATAATTTATCTTTATTATTAGTACCTAAACTATTATCTCCATGAAAGCAACATTGGTAATACAAAATTTTTAGTTTTTTGGGTTCTAAATTCCATTTAGTTGACTTAATATACTCGCGGAAAAAAATTAATCCCCCTAGAAATCCTTTTAATATAAAATATCGACTCCATATTTCCAGATTTTTAATACTTTCAGGGTCAATAATGCTATGATTTTGACTCATTCGTTTAACCATCCTCGGCAATTTTAATTGCTGCAAATCCCGAACATACAAATCCCCAAAATTATTTTGATACTTCTGATGTTGAATATCCGCAAGAATACCAATATTAAATCCTACTTCAAATAAAAATCCTAAGTTGTCTGTAATCTTCATTATTGTTTCTTTTTAAAAATCTAAATCTGCGGTTTTAGTAACCTTTATCAAAAATGCTAATTTATTAAAATTGATATTTTCTATTTGTCGAGCAAATATACTCAAATAACTGTACAAAAATTGAGTAATAATAGGCTGTATTTACTCAATATTTCGATAATATTTTAACTTTTAATATTAATAATTTAATCAATTTTTATTTATCCATTTCATTATATTATGTAATTTTAATAACTGCAAATATTAAAGATATACATCAACAAAATTATTTGTAAACTTTTGGGATTGAATATCTACAATAATAAGAACATTAAACCCTACCTAAAATCAAAATTCTAACTTGTCTGTAATATTAATTTTTGCTTCCCTTTAAAAATCTATATCTAGAATTTTAGTAAACTCTATCAAAAATACCAATTTATGACAATTTATCTTTTATGTAAATTGTTGCTTCTCTTTAAAAATCTATATTTAGAATTTTAGTAAACTCTATCAAAAATACTAATTTATGACAATTTATCTTTTATGTAATATGAGGGAATATAAACAAGGTATCGAATAAAAGATTTTATTCACCCGGATTTAAAATACTAATTTATTAAATTAAAATGTATCTTTTATGTGTGATTAATACAGACGAATTACTAACTACTCATAATTGATAATATTTTTATGTTGCTTGATTTTTTTACTGACTTTATAGGCAAAATTTCATACTATAGCAATAGGGCTCAGATATTTACATATTACTATTATCTTTAAATATACTAGAAATTTTTGCTACTATTAACATTACTTTCATTCGTGCAGCACGAGTGACACTTTATCTTATACAAACATACCAACACAAGTTGCTATGCTAGAAACTAATTACAAATAAAATATAGCCCATTCAATAGTTTTATTAGTATGTAATTCAGTCTTTATGTTTGTCGAGTAAATATACTGAAATAACTATACAAAGCTTGAGTATTAACAGGCTGTATTTACCGTGGATTTCGAGAATATTGAAAATTGAAATAGTAATAATTGAATATTTTTATTCACCCATTGCATAATAATTATATAATTTTAAAAAATGCAAATATTGAAGATATCAATTACCAAAATTATTTGTAAATTCGTGGAATTTAATATTTACAAGAATGGCAATATTAAAACCTACCACCAATCAAAATCCTAACTGATATGTCATCTTCATTTTTTTCTTCCTTTAAAAATATACATCTACTACTTTATTAACCTCTATTAAAAAAGCTAATGCATTAAAATTTATGTTTTCTGTAAGGTGAGGAAATATAGATAAAGCACCTACTGATTTATCACCAATAATATTTTCGTATGGGTCTAACTTTAAACTAACTTTGGTTTGTCTTTCAAATCGTGAAAAGTGGAAAAACGTCAGATATTGTAAAATGTCATTTTTAAGCTGAGAGTCTAAAACTAAAGCTTCTCGAATATCAGCATCATCCATAACTCCAGGATAAAATTTTCCTAACAAAGTCGAATATGAAATCACCCCATTATAAAATCGTTCGTTATTTCCCACTAAAATACCATTAAACAGATTGAAAAATACAACCGCTTCTTGACTACTATCTTCAGAAATATTCATTAACTGTTTAGTGTCTTGGATATAAAAAGAATGGCTATCCAAACTTTTAAAAGGATGTACATAATATTTATCATAAAATACTGGATATATTTTAATATTTTTCTGACCTTGCTTCATATCTTTAATAATAGTAGGCGACATAAAATATAGTTTCTCATCTTGTTCTTGTTGAGTAATATGTAAAGTACTAGTGTAAGTTGCTTGAGCAACATATAAAAAATTTTGGTATCCCTGAACATAAAGGTCTTTTACAGTTTCATTTAAAATCGGTGGCTTTTCGTACATCTTTCTGAGATAATAATTATTATCAAAAGTTATTAATGGTTGAATTTTTACACTGCCATCTTCGAGTTTTTCAATACCTATAACTTCTCCTATTAAAGTTATGATCCTATCATTAGAATTTTTATTATTTTTTTTGGCATCACTTTCTCGACTTGATACAATAATAATTGCTAATTTTTCCAGGTTTAAAAATTTAGAAGTATCTGTTAAGGTAAACTTTTTAGATAATACAGAATATAGAGAGTTTAAGCCATTTCTAATCTGAAAATTTTTAGGTCTTTTATTCATTTCTACCCGGAACCCTTGAGAATTACATAGATATTTTTGGTTGAATATATGACATAATAATTTGGAAAGATCAGCTAAAAATTTTTCAGTATGAAATGGATTTGCCGGCGTTCCCTCATGTAGTCTAACCATAGGGATAAATAATAATTCCTTCGTCTCTTCACTACATTCCTCAAGAAGAATATATAAACAAAGATAAGACAATAATATCCAAGTAAAACGATAAAGAAATATTTGTGTAGAATTGAAATGTTCTTGGTTTTGTCTATCTTGATTTAAGCGTTTATTATCATAATAAAATAATATGTGTTTGTATTCTTTCTCAAAATAAGCTTTATAATTATCTAAACAAGGGTTAGTATTAGGTATCCAAAACATAGGTAATGTTTTCATTCCTTGAATGTCATATTCAAACTTGAATTCTTTTGGATTACTATCTCCTTGAAAATATCGAATATCTTCTATTTTGATAATAACTGGTATTTGACATAGAGTATAAGAATTTACCCCAGGCTTATCAATGAAAATATATTTAAGAATTTTCTTTCCTTCTCTCCAATCTTCCTGAAAAAAATCTCCTATAGAAATACTATCTAAGTCCTTATTTAGGATTTCTCTACTAATACTAATTACCTGATTTTCATGATATACTGGCAACCTTTTCTTTTTGTTGATAAAATTGATTAAAAATTGACATAGACTATTAACTTTTTCTTGAACACGATATTCACTAAAACCTTTGACTATGCCCCGGAAAATTTTCCTTTTTTCATCATCATGCTTACTACTTTTTAAATCAATTAAAACCTGCTCGAACTTAAGCCTAGGGTTATAAAGAAGTTCATCATTCATTAATGAAGGAGGATCACAGGCAAATATAAAATAGTATAAAAACACTCTAATTAATACCTTCTTAGCAAAACTTTCTCGACTTTGAATATCCGGATCAGCTAGTTTTGCTTTATGCTCAGAATTCTCCGGGTTAATAATATCTAAATTATACTCAAAAGAAGTTTTACCTCTATCTTTTTGTACCTTGCCATTCAACTTAAGTTTTAAACCTAATGTAAACTGAACTTTTCCTACTTCTTTATCTCTACTTTCCCCTAAATTGCCTTCAATAATAGGAATAATTGGGAGAGCATCAAAGGCTTCCCCACGAGCAAAAACATCTTTATAATTAACAGTTACTCCAGCGTAGTAAACTTCAAAATCATCAGTTTGCTCGTCTAGATATTCTTCTATTAATTTTAGTCGCCGAATTAAATCCTGTAGATAAATAAAACCTTTAGTATTTTTATATTTGCTGTCAACATTTTGCTCAATATATTTTAAATAGGTAATAATTGCTTCTCTTTTCAGTTTTCCTAGAGTTTCTTGATCCACCAGTTTTTGCAATAAATTAAAATTTGATGATTCTTCGTTTATCTGACTATTTAAAATATCTAAAGCACCTTCCATTTCTCCTTGATTATCAGTTTCAAAAGAATCAGATATATGATTTTTAATTCCTGTTTCTAGCTGAGATATAAACTTTTTAGTATTCTCTACTGTAATTGTTAGTTTAGCAAACCTCAGTATAGAATCACTGCCATTTTTATTAGAATCTAAAATTAATTCTTTTGTTTGTAGTCCTTTATATTCTTCATTAAAAGGATAAGACAAACCTAACTTATTTGCTTGTCCCTGAAAAGATTCTAAATTAGTAGTTAAACCTTCAATAAAATAAACTAAATTTTCTCCTTGTAAAGCCGAACTGAAATGAGTTTCTAGACAACCTTTTATTTCTTGAATTTTTTCCGAAAAACTTTTTTCACTAGCAAAATTTACTGTGGCAGAACGAACAGATATAGTATTACTGATAGGATTTTCAACTTTTGTCTTAGCAATACAAGCAGCTATATCATCAATATTTATTTCTAAAATTTTCTTATTACTAGATACTTTAAATGGATTCATTGTTGGTAATTCATTTAAAATCTGTTTTAATAAACTACTATAGTCAACAGGAGTTTTGTCACCTTCTCTTAATTCATTTGCCATATTTTTTAACCAATTAATTTAATTTTTTATCCCAATTCCCATAGTTATCTGCACATTTATGATACCCATAAATATAGATTTGTAATCTATCTATTATCATAAAAAACTTCAAATATTTTCTCAAGAATGGATAAGTATATGGAGTTTTTATAAAGGGAAAATGACATAAAAAAAGGGTTTTAAAAAACACATTTTTAAAAAAATTTAATGCTAATAAATATCCCTTTAATTACAAACACATTAATTTTTAATTGTGCCAAGTTTTTTGTTTAAGAAAGAGGTTTATAAAGCCTACATTTTTCAGGAATTACCTGAAAAGCTTATCCGCTTTAACATGAGTTAGAGGGAGATATAAGATTGTACCTTATAGATTAAAAAACTGCTATATATATAGCAATCTTCCTATGGGTTATCACAATTACCAAAAATAGAAATAAACTCTGAATCTCTTACCCATTAACCCGATTTATCAAAACCTATTCCTAAAAAGTAATACTAATTTCATAAACTTAAGCTACACTTTTAGAAGTAACCTATTATAGAA
>JAGGDU010000157.1 GCA_018457135.1 Trichodesmium erythraeum GBRTRLIN201
AGCTTAATTCCTGATAGTTTGATAACTGATTATTATGTAGCGATCGCCTAGATAAAAATTTTAAATTATTAAGCCTAAAAAACTTAATGTTTTCAAGATTAATGTCAATAAATAATCATTTATACTGGCTTATCACTACATATACAGGACCACCAAAAATCTGATAAACATCTTCATTGATGGCGTTATTTTCCCGCTGCTTGTTATAGAAATAATGAAGTTAATTTACATCCAGATAAAGTCCGTCATCTTTCTACAGCAAAAACATTAGCTATCCAGTCTTTACCTAAAAAATTTGCTTTATCAAATAATATGACTCTCAGCCATAAGTTTCAAACTATTGGTAATGGGGTACCGTATTTAGCGGCTCAAGGAGTTGCTAAAACTATTCTTGATTTCCTCAATATGAAGAATATCCATTATCAAGAAGACTTGAGTCATCAATTAGAATTACCTCTAGTTTATTCTCCAAAAAGTAAGTATGTGGCTTGACTTAATTCTTTCAGTAAGGTTAAAAAACATACTGCCCGAAATCTTGGGGTAAACTATTTAAAGAAAAGATGATATCTGTTGAAAAATCTATAGGACTATTAGAAACTATGACATCTTATGCTACTACTACTGCCAGAGCAGAAATGAGTGAAATTAGGCGTCTCAAAGGGTTACTACCACCAGAATTACAAAGTTGGGTAATGGTAGAAAAATCTCTTGAAGTTAATCCTTCACTTATTCGCAGTGAGGAAATAGGCAAAGACCAGGTAGAGGTATCTATTGACCTAGCACGTTGGGAACAATTAGCATTAGACCAGCGTAACTTATTATTTTGGCATGAAGTGGCCAGAATTCAAAACGATACAATTCCTAGGGATGGTTGGGAAATGGCCGCCCTTGCTATAGGCTTGGGGGGTGCTGTTGGTGAATTATGGGTACAGGATGGTCTACTTTTAGTTCTGGCCTTGGCTTTGTGTGGTGTATCTGGGTATAGACTATACCAGAAAAATAATGGAGAGCGTAATCTCAAAGAGGCCATAGAAGCAGATGATAAGGCGATCGTTCTAGCAACTCGTTTTGGTTATTCGCTTCCCAATGCTTATAAAAGCTTAGGTAGTGCTCTGAAAACTTTAATCGAAGAAACTCCCAAAAAACGGCAGAGGGCAAAATATGAGGCACGACTTCAAGCTATCAAACGTAGTGCAGCTAAAGCAAAGGCAAGAGTAAAAGGAAGTCGTGAAACTTCACGTTCTGAAAATATATATAACTAGACAAGAGATATTGGGTGGGTTAGCTGGAAACTAATCAAAACTAGACTTAATCGGGAGTAACAACCCACTCAAATTGATATGGGTTATTTTGGTGTTATTATGGAGATATGATTAGGTTAATCAAAAAATTGACATCCTCTCCGACTTTTAGGCGTGGGGAGGTTCTTGCCAAATAAAGCTCTGGTGTAGCTTAATGTCTAACAGACTACTATACCCACCTCCGAAGGTTGTCTGATATTTCCATATTTTGTCTCGGACTGCTCCCCTGTGACTAATGAATTAATAAGATTATAACCTTATAAAAAACAACTAAAAATTTCCTCGCTGATAATAGAGGCTTTACACTAAATTTTTTGGTCAATCAATTAAACTTGATATCCCATAACTGACAAAAACTATTCTTAACTTTGATACTAAAAATTTATGTTACTATAACAATAATAAACTTAATCTTGCTATCAAGATGATAGCTTATAAGTACAGGCTAAAGCCAATTAAATCATAAGCCACAATTATAGAAATGTGGCTGTAGTTTTTGTATAAAAAGTACAACTATAGATGCTCTGAAGACTCCTCTTGTTGGAAAGAAAGTGACTGTTTAGTGAACCCTTGCCAATTAATAATACAAGTTCCCCAACTTAAAGATAGCTTAAATTATTACTCTTATAAAGAGTACTATTAGAAATAGGATTTTGTCAATGGGAAAGATAAATTTCTTGAATATCAATTAATTAATTAATTATCAGGTATTACAAGATTGTATTAGGCAGTTAAAATTTACCTTTGATGGGTAGTTTAATGTAGATTAAAATTAATAAAATCTAGGTAAACTAAGGTTTAAGGTAAAGTAGTTTTATCCTAATTTTACTTATATTATAATTAGGCTATATTGCTTTTAAGAAAAAAGATTAACTTACCCAAAATAGTTAAGGTAAAGCTACTTTTACATCGACCATTACTAGAGTTATTTAAAATAAAAATTCTTACTATTAATCCTAAAACTAAGTTTATTATGTAACTTGGTATTTAGAATATAAATCATTTCCTAGATTTAAGTGTGATAGTAAACCTACAGTATGAAATACTATAGTAATTGATATAGGGTTAAAAGATTTTTTGGTGACAAGCTCAGTATTATCTTAAAGATAAAAAGGTATTAAAAGCGTTCAAAAAAAAGACTTATATCATCTTATTAAATAGAAGTAAAAATAGCTGAATGCTCTGATAAAAGTTGCCGGACAAAATCAAAAAAATAGTAGAGAAAAGAAAATATTTCTACTTTCTCTCGCCCTAGAAAGTTATTATCTAAATCTGAAGTTATTACCTACGAAAACTTAAATATAAAAGGATTAGGGAAAAACAAGATTGAGCAAATCAATCTATGATCTAGGATAGGGTCAATTCCTAACTATTTTAACTATCAAAACGTTATTTTTATGTCATCCGTAGAACTTAAATGCTCCACAGAAGACAATAGCTGTGAATAGAATAGGGGTACAAGTCAAGATTTCTCAAATTATTGTTAGGAAAAAGTGCTACTAAAATGATCAAATAAGATTCATTCTCATCGGCACTGCGGCATATTTATGTGTCGCGATTAAAATTCAGCCAGAAATATAAAAAACTGGGTGGTGGGGTTATAGTAACTCCTTGTCCGAAGTAATAAATTTTAAATCTTCATTTTCAAGGAAATAACTTTTGCAGAAACAATAATAGTATAATCTTAAATAAAATAGGAATCAAAATTTCATGGTCAGCAAAATATCAGAAACATATTCAAAAAGAGATATAGAAGTAACTTTTAGGGAAAAAATTCCTGTGATTAATTTGCCTCTTCGTTTTACTGTCTCAGAGGCAAAATTATTTAAGCTAACTTGCCAAGAACTTTTCTCTCAAGAGAAGACTACAAGTAAGATTATTATTGATTTTAGTCAAACTAATTTTATGGATAGTTGTGGTGTTGGCTCTTTGGTGACAAATCTCAAGATAGCAAGGAAAAAAGATATAGATTTTATTCTTGATAATGTTAATTCTCAGGTGATGAGTATATTTTACCTAACTGAATTAGATAAAATTTTTACTATTGAACAAACTAAACAAACAGAGATTAAAGGTAGTTGGAAACCTGAAGAAAATCAACTTCCTGTTACTCATTCTTCTATTAAATCTTTGGTAAAACGCTTAATTGATATTGTTGGCGCTTTGGTAGGATTACTTATTACAGGTATTTTGTTTATACCAATAGCTATTGCTATTAAGTTTGATAGTCCTGGTCCGATATTTTTTTGTCAAATACGATGTGGTTGGATGGGAAGGCATTTTCGAATGTGGAAATTTCGATCTATGTGTGAAGATGCAGAGCAACTTAAGGGTCAAATTAAAAATCAAGCTCAAGGTGCAATTTTTAAGAATGAAAATGATTCAAGAATTACTAAAGTTGGTAGCTTTTTGAGGCGAAAGAGTTTGGATGAATTACCTCAGTTTTGGAATGTATTAATAGGAGATATGAGTTTAGTTGGAACTAGACCTCCAACTCCTGATGAAGTAGAACGTTATGAAATTCCTCAATGGCAACGTTTAGATGTTAAACCTGGCATGACAGGAGAATGGCAAGTTAATGGTCGTTCTCAAGTGAAAAATTTTGAAGATATTATTAGGTTGGACTTAAAGTACCAAAAGAATTGGAGTCTAATGTATGATATAAAGTTAATTATTAGGACTGTAGTAATTCTATTCAAGAAAAGTAGTGGGGCCTACTAGAGTGACTTATATTGGTTTTCACTTCATGACTATAAAACTTCTGCCTTTTGTATAAATGCATAGGTGCCTAATAGCTATAATCTCTGTATTTTATTTTAATGAAAACTGTTATAAGATACTTACTGTTGTGGTTTTTATCTTTTTAAATTTTAATTTCTTGAAACTAACTTATTAGTTTTATGTTAACCTACTGGGTAGTAACTGTATTCTAAGAATAAAGAATATCAAAAAATTAAAACTAACTTGTTTGATTAGAAAGATAAATTTTTATCTTTTTTTATAATTTACCTTTCATTCTTTATGGTATAGTTATTAACTAAAGTAATACTTAAGGCGTACAGTTAATTTTTGGCCTTATAATTAACTATAACTAATTGTATACACTACAAATACAGTAGATTTTTAAACTAAATAATTCTGAAATTTTTGCTCTCTCTTAGAGTGGAAAGTCATAATTTTTGCTTAAGGAAAATAGTAGAATATTGATCTAATTAAAGATTAAAATAAAAAAGCTAATGTAGTATTTTACCTATGTCAGTCCACTACAGAAACCCTAAATTAGTTCTGAAAAGTTGTGAAAATTTTAATTATAGATAATAAACTGCGAAAAATTTCTAAAATTTATAAAATTATGACTTCTGACTTTAGCTATAATTACCGAAAGTTACTTTAAAATCAAAATTTACAGTATACAAAATATTACTTTTAACTTTTGAGTTCTGAATGCCTTAGTCGGGGTAAAAAAGTATTACTACCTTTCCAGAGTAGCAAGAATAATTAGTTAAATTATGCGTATTCTTATCTATTCCTACAACTATAACCCAGAACTAATTGGTATTGCACCCCTAATGACAGAACTTGCAGAAGGTTTTGCTAAACGTGGACATCAAGTTCGTGTAGTGACTGGTATGCCAAATTATCCTGAACGTAAAGTTTATGATGGATATAAAGGGAAGTTTTTTCTGACAGAATACAAAAATGGTGTGACAGTTCAACGTAGTTATATTCATGTCAGAGGTTCTAAACCGGGGGTTTTAGCTCGGCTATTGTTAGATGGTAGTTTTATTGTTTCTAGTTTATGGCAAGCTTTTAATGGCTGGAAACCTGAAATTATTTTTGCTACTACTCCTCCTATATTAATTTCTTTACCAGTTAGTTTTTACGGATTATTTTCTAAATCTTCTGTGGTCTTAAATATTCAGGATATTGTTTCTGAAGCTGCGGTAAGAGTTGGGCTAGTGAACAAAAATAGTTGGATAGTAAGTCTAGCTCAAGCAGTGGAAAAATTAGCTTATTTTAAAGCTGATAAAATTAGTGTTATTACTGAAGATTTTGTTACTAAGTTGGTAGAACAAGGGGTTAGTAAAGATCGTATTGTTTGCATTTCTAATTGGGTAGATATTAATTTTATTAGACCTCTCAATAAAAATAATTATTTCCGAGCAGAGCATAACCTTCAAGATAAGTTTGTAGTGATTTATTCTGGGAATATTGCTTTAACTCAAGGTTTAGAAACAGTAGTTAAAGCTGCTGCTAGTCTCAAAGAAAAATCAGAGATTTCTTTTGTCATCTTAGGAGAAGAAACAGCGCGTCAACAATTACAAGAATGTTGTAATAATTATCAAGCAGATAATATACTTTTACTGCCTTTAGTACCACGAGAAAAATTACCAGAAATGTTATCTGCTGCTGATGTTGGTTTAGTAATACAGAAAAAGACTGTTACTGCTTTTAATTTACCTTCAAAAATTCCTGTTATTCTTGCTAGTGGTCGTCCCATAATAGCCTCTGTTCCAGATACAGGTACAGCAATGAGGGTTGTCAAAGAAAGTGGTGGTGGAATAGTGGTTACTCCAGAAGATTTTTCAGCTTTGGCACAAGCCATTCTAGAGTTATATGAAAATCCAAAAAAACTTGAGGAACTAGGTCAGCAAGGGAGAAAATATGCTGAAGAAAATTTTGGATCTAAAAATGCTTTAAATAGTTATGAAGCTTTATTTGCTGAAATTTTATCCTGTCAGGAAAGAGGAGAAAAGAAGAAAGGAAAAGGTTGATTATTAATTGTTTTTGTTTTAAGTTATTAGGGAGTAGGATAGATGAGTCCGAGGATAGGGAACAAACCAAAAATGTTTACTACGTCACTTTGAAAAATGCTTTCTATACAAAAAAAGTTTTTATTTATTCACATTCCTAAAACAGTAGGTAATTCAATTCATAATTTTCTAAAGCATTACTTTGAAGATAAAATTTTTTTCTTTAACCCTTGGCAAGATGATGTAGAAATATTTGAAGTAAGAAATAAAAATTTTTCTCACATACATAAACACTTGTCTTTACTTGACTACTATCAAGTTTTGTCACCAGATATTTTTAATTCTCTTTATAAATTTGCCGTTATTAGAAACTCTTGGTAAAGAATGATTTCTTATTTTTTTTCGCCACATCGTCAAACTCAAAAATGGAATAGAGATGAGTTTATTAATTTATTGCGAAAAGTACCAACAATGTTTTATTATTTAAATAGTAATGGCTTGCCGTTAAGCCAGCCTTAAGTTAATTTTGTTATGAGGTTTGAATCTCTTGAAAACGACTTTAAAAAACTATCCCAAATATTACAACTAGAAAACTTTCAGCTCCCTATCCGCAATAAATCAAATAGAGAAGAATATTGGAAATATTACGATTCTGAATTGGTTGATATGGTGGCACATAAATATGCAGTAGAAATTGAATATGTTGGATATTTTTTTGTAAACCAACAAATAAATTTCTTTGATAATTCTACAAGATTTATAAAAATTTGAATAGAACTAACTAATTTTGAGTTAACTAAAACTTCTGATTTTAATGATTTTAATACCTTGTAGCAAAAGATATTTATACTGAAGGAAAAATGTTTTTTCTTTATTACCTTATTTTATACATTAATGATGCTGCTGGACTTTATCTAAAATTTTTGTAGACTTTCCATATCACTTCCCTATTGTTATTTACTATAATCATTTTAGTTATAATTAAGACACTGCTTTCTTGCTGTAAAATAGTTTCGGGTAAAAAAGTATTTTATTCCTATTAAAAATTACGATAACTACAAAAACTGCCATCATTTGAGAATTTTTAAAAAATTAACTAGTTTTTTTAAAAAGTAGGGGTAGGTTTTTATTCAAGTAAAATCTCTAGAAAACCCACCCCTAAATTTTTTTTAACTCTGAAGATACTAGAATTAATATTACTTACTTGCAGCTTTAACGCATTTCTCTACTAATGGCATTACATGCTCAACATCTTTCCAGCCAAGTATTTCTGTCACCTTTTTTTCTAGGTTTTTATAAGTCCTGAAAAATTCAGCTATTTCTTCTAGTCGATGATGTGCTACATCTTTGAGAGATTTAACCTCAGTATAGCGCGGGTCTTTATCTGGAACACAGAGAATTTTTTCGTCTCTATCTCCTCCGTCGATCATTTCTAACATACCTACAGGTCTTGCTGGAATAACACATCCAGGAAATGTTGGCTCATCCATAATTACTATTCCATCAAGGGGATCACCATCATCTGCTAGGGTATTAGGGACAAAACCATAGTCATAAGGATATTGTACAGAAGAATATAGTACACGGTCAAGGGCAAAAGCTTGTAAATCTTTATCAAATTCGTATTTATTTTTACTTCCGCCAGTAATTTCTATTAAAACATTTATTAGTCCAGGTTTTGGTTGAGCCGGAATTAACGATAAATCCACAATATTTCTCCATATTAACTAAAAAAGAGTATATCAAGAGTTGGGATGAACTACTCGGGCTCCACGAATTAGCACCGGGAATAGTAAGATTCCAGGCCCATAGTTGCTTTATTCTTCTAAGTTAGTAGAGCTAAGGGACTAGGCATCTAAAGATATCGTTCCTACACCCAGGCCTAAGTCAAGCATACCTGAGCTGAATTAATATCTCGATCCTCAGTCAACGTGAACTCTATCATTGAATTTCCAAACAGATGATTAATATTTACCCAAAATTTAGAGAATTTTATTCGCCTCATTTTTCCCGTTTAATACTAATTCCTATGCATTAATACTATATTTGGTTAGTACTTCAGTTGTTAAAGAATTGAGATAGGCATAATAATCTTATTGCTATCTTTAGCTAAGTTAATATTAGTTTTATAAATGTTTAATACTTCCCTTCTCCCCTACTGAAGATATAGGTAGAAAACTTTTTTATAAATGGTATAACTCTCAAGCAAAGGAAAAATTTATTTAAGTCTAATTCTGAGGCTAATAAAGTCGAAAAATTGCAGTAACTTTCTCCAAAATTATTTTCTTAGAGATGATGGATAAAATTGACTAATCTGGAAATTTCCTAGGAACAGATGACTAATATTTAGCCAAATATCAGAAAATTTGATTTACCATTCGGCAGTAGATAAATGAAATACAAATTTTGCGATTTTCTATATATATAAAATTAAATAGCAGAGTCTCAGAAACTCAGACACATGATTAACATTTACCATGACATCAGAGAATTTTAGCTACTCACAGGAACCATATTAAACGAAATACAAATTCTCTCACTATCTCCAATAAATGGAATAGTAGAGTGCCAAAAATAAGAAGGAAAAATTACTAATAATCCTGCTTGTGGTTTAACCTGATATTTATCTGAATTTTTCATATCTAACTTTGAAGAAAAGCAAGTTTCAAAATTTAAGTGACCTGCTTCAGAATTATTTTCTTTAATAGTATTAGGAACTTGAATATAATAAACGCCACTGCAATAACTTTCAGGATGAATATGAGAAGATTGAAATCCTTCTGATTCTAAAACAACTGCCCAACCACTGAGTTTCCAATCTAAGGGTATATTATGAAAAAATTGATAGTTAGAATTAGAAGTGAAACGACTAAAATAATCTTCTAGATAACTATTAATTTTTTTTCTTAGTGCTGTTATTACAGGAGTATTATCTGTAAAAATTTCATAAGTTTGACTACCTTTATTTATGGGTTTGCCTGGTCGATTTTTTAAAAGAGTAGGATGTCGAACAATATAATCTTTCAAGTCATGATTATAAGCTGTCAAATTTTGCCATCCTTCTATACTAGTAAACTGGTATTTAGCTACTAATTCTGAATAGTCAAAAATAAATTTAGCTTCAGACTGTTTGCCTACATCTTGCAAAGCTAAACCCAAATTAGCATAAGCTTTAATATGTCTATTATTAATACTTATAGCTTTTTCAAATTGAGGAATTGCTTCTTTAGATTTACCTATTTCTCGCAAAGATATTCCTAGTTTTGCATAAGCATCAGCAGAGTTAGAATCAAGTTTCAGAATTTTTTGATATAGTTGAAAGACTGTTTTCCAGTCAGATTTTTTTCCGAAAACTTCTGCTAGACCTGCTATAGCATTAACAGAATTTTGATCCTGCTTCAATGCTGCTTTATAACACTCAATTGCTTCGTCATATTTTTCCTGTTGGCTTAACAGAAAACCCAAATTTATATGAGCATCAGTAGAAGTAGGAATTAAATCAACAACAGCTTGATAACAAGCTTCAGCTATATCAACTCTTCCCTGCTCATAAAAAGTAGCAGCAATATTAGTCAAGCATTCTGTGGAATGAGGATTAATTTCTAATGCTTGTTCATAAGTTATTTGTGATTCTTTGAGGTTTCCACGGCGATAAAGTGCCATGCCTAAAGATAATAGAGCATCAAAATTATTGGGATTTTGATTCTTTGAATATTTTGGATCTATTGAGAGAGCTTTTATGTAAGAAGATATTGCTTTATCTAATTTCCCTTGAGTCTGAAATATATCTCCTAGAGCCATGTTAACTTGCTGATAATTTGGATTAATAGTTAAAGCTTTTTCTAGGGAAGCGATCGCTTCTTCTATGATTCCTTTTTCGGTCAAAGCAATACCTAAGTTTAGGTGATATTCAGCAGAATTTTTATCTGCCTGAATCGCACGTTTATAACAGTCAATAGCATTATCAAGTTGTTCAAAGGCGCGATAAGTATTGCCGAGATTATTGAGGTATTTAAAATTTAATGGTTCTAGATTAACAGCTTTCTTTATTAAACTTATAGCACTCTTATTATCTCCCATTTGTGCTTTAAGTACCCCCAGATAATTTAAGACTTGAGAATTATTTGGTTCCAACTGAATAATTTTTTCATAGATAACTTTTGCTTTTTGCAATTCTCCGTTTTTATGAAAAGATAAAGCACGATATAAGGCATTTTCTGGGATATTATTATTGAGTATTTTTTGACTTTTATTTTTTACTGCTTTTCTTTTTTGTTCTCTGTTCATAGTTCTATCCTAGTACTAATATTAAGCTGATTTTTTTTAAATAGTAAATAGAATTAAATTTTTGAATAATTTTCAAAATATAACAGTCCTCCCATTGGCTATAATACTTTTTAATAAGTTATACAAAATTAATTACAAATACTTGAGCTACTGAACAGACTACAAATGTAAAAATCACTGGGAATAAAGTTAGCTAATTAATTTTGTATCAGCACTTATAAGAGTTAATATTAACTCTTATTCTGATTCCTGACTCCTGAGTTTGACTAAAATATTACAACTTCAATAGGATTGCTATATAATTGAATATAATACTTAATTAATTTAACCTTTTTTTTAAACTCTAGAATACATCTAGCCTAAAATTGTTGAGTTTTAACAAAAATTTAATTTTATAAATAATACTAATATCTAAATTATGACAAATAATTCTTTTTTTGATAAGTCTACAGAAACATCTTTAGTCAAAGCTGAAATTGTAGCTAAATATTTTTGGGCTTGGGCAAAGGTCATAATACCACAAGCGAAAAAAAAGAATACAAATATTGCATATATCGATCTTTTTTCTGGGCCAGGTCGTTATCAAGATGGTTCAAAATCTACACCATTACTAATTTTAGAACGTGCTATTGCTGATCAAGACATGGGAGAGAAACTAATTACTATTTTTAACGATAAAAATTCTGATAATACAAAGTCGCTTTAACAAGCAATAAAATCTCTCGAAAATATCGAAAATTTAAAACATCAACCACAAATTTTAAATACAGAAGTAGGAGAACAATTTCTTCAATTAATTAAAAAAATTAGTAATCTACCTAAACTTTTTTTTATTGATCCTTGGGGTTATAAAGGCATATCTCGTGAACTAATACGTTTAGTAATTAAAGATTGGGGTTGTGATTGTATACTATTCTTTAATTACAACAGAATAAATATGGGCTTAGAAAATCAGAAAGTAGAAAAACACATGAAAGCGTTGTTTGGTGAACAAAGATTTAATAAGCTTAAAGAAGAAATTAAAAGAAAAAGAATTAAGCCACACGAGAGAGAATTAATTATCATTGAAAATATATCTCAAGAACTCAAAAATATTGGTGGTGAATATGTATTACCTTTTCGCTTTAGAAATGCTAAAGGAAGAAGAACTAGCCATCATCTTATTTTTATATCAAAGCATATTCGAGGATACTCAATTATGAAAGAAATTATGGCTAAGGAAAGTTCATCTTCTGAACAAGGCGTACCAGCTTTTGAGTATAATCCAGCAACAGAATATCAACCTTTACTTTTTGAACTATTCCGACCACTTGATGAGTTAAAAAATATGCTTTTAAATGACTTTGCAGGTCAGACAATTAAAATGATAGATATCTATGATCAACATCATGTAGACAAGCGATATATTAAAAAGAATTACAAAGATACCCTACTAAAATTGGAAGCTGAAGGAAAAATTATTACAAACCCATCTAAGCGTAAAAAAGATACATTTGGAGACAAAGTAGAAGTTATATTCCCCTAAACATAAATCTTTTCTTTTCTAGATTTACCCTTATATTCTACCTTGCACCCCCTCCATTTTTTTTGATATTTATTCCACACTTCTGGCATTTCATCCCAAACTTTTCCATTAAAAATTCTGCCTAAAGTTTTAGGAGTTCTACCTCCCCATTGTTTAAAGAAAAAAGCTACATCAGCAGCTTGACATTGTTCATAAATACCTTTTACCCATTCCTCTTTCATCGGACGATATTTATTACCAGATTCACCACCTACAATTACCCAATTAATATCAATTAAATTAAGTTGTAAATCCCCTAAAAGGGGTTCACAAGAAAGGAATCTCACATTAGCAGGTACTTGCCGTAAATAATCAACACGATGAACATAATTTTGACTTTCCACCGATACACCCATCCAAATATTTTCATGCCATTCTAATTGAGGTGCTAGTTCAACCAAACGTTCATGTCTTTTCGTCAAAACTTGATAAATATGCCAAGGGGTTTTGCCAATTATTTTAAATACTTGTTTGATAAAATCAAGATCAACATCTTCATGGAAAATATCGCTCATTGAATTAACAAAAACTCGCTTAGGAGTACGCCAACTTAATGGTTGCTTTAAACGCTCAGGATGCAGTTTCAAAGTAAACCCTTCAGGAAAATTATTAGTAAAACGTTTTGTAATTGCTTCTGCATAACAATGAGCACAACCAGGACTAACTTTATCACAACCTGTGGTAGGATTCCAAGTCCTGTCCGTCCATTCAATACCAGTTTTATTATTAGCCATAGTTAAATTTAATTTCTCAAAAAATTATAATTATTGAATTATATTATTTGATTAAATATTTTTTTATTACTTACTAAATTATACCTTATTTTTACAGTCAAAATCAACTTAATTTATAGAGAAATATGAAATCCAATAAATATATAAATTAAAAGGTATAATATTTACTAATAAATTATAATTGCCGATATAAAATTTTTGATAAAACGTGATACCTATAAAAGGATTATATTTTTAGTTTTTTAAGTTGATAATTCCTAATTATTTACCTGTTTAATAAAATAGCTTTTCTTGCCAATAATAACCAAAATGACTTAGTATAATCTCCTACTATAAAAACTAAAATCAAAATGCGCCTAAAATCTCTCGATGTATTTCGTGGCATCACAATTGCTAGTATGATTATTGTTAATAACCCAGGCAGTTGGAATCATGTTTATCCACCCTTACTTCATGCAAAATGGCATGGTTGTACTCCCACAGATTTAATATTTCCCTTCTTCTTATTTATCATGGGTGTAGCTATGACCTTTTCCCTGTCAAAATACACCGATAAAAATCAACCTATTCCACACATTTACCAAAGAATTTTCCGCCGATGCCTCATAATTTTCCTGTTTGGTTTGCTACTAAATGGCTTTCCTAATTACAACTTAGCCACTATTAGGGTTATGGGAGTATTACAACGTATTAGTCTAGTCTATCTTCTCGCAGCAATAGCCATCCTTAACTTGTCCCGAAAACAACTTTATGGACTTGCCACTACCCTGCTAATTGGATACTGGATAGCCATGCAACTAATACCTGTTCCTGGTTATGGTCTTGGGAACCTTTCTCCAGAAGGAAACTTTGCTGCCTATATTGATCGCTTGATCCTAACTCAACAACATTTGTGGGCAGGCAAACAATACGACCCAGAAGGACTTTTTAGCACCTTACCAGCTATAGTAACTGTTTTGATTGGTTACCTTACAGGAGAATGGCTCAAACATCAATCAACAAACAGTCGTACTACCTTAAATATGGTAATTTCTGGTCTAAGTTGTTTAGTAGTCGGGTATCTTTGGGGACTATTTTTTCCCATTAATAAAGCTTTATGGACAAGTTCTTATGTAATATTTACTGCCGGATGGGCCTTGCTGTTTTTAGCTATTTGTTATCAGGCCATGGAGGTTCGAGGCTGGCATAAATGGGGACATCCATTTGAAGTGATGGGATTAAATGCCATATTTATATTTATTGGCTCTGGATTTTTGGCCAGGGTAATGATTTATAATAATATTAATAGAGCTGAAAATTCCCCTACAATTAAAATATGGATATATGAACATTTTTTTCAATCTTGGGCAGGTTCATTTAATGGTTCTTTACTCTTTGCTATTGTCAATTTATTATTTTGGTGGAAAATTTCTGATTTAATGTATCGTCGCAGTTTGTTTATTAAAGTTTAAAGAAAGTAAGTATTCAGCTATCAACTATCAGCACCTTAGCCATAAAAATAAAAGTAGTTAAGTAGGTAAACAATTAGGAATTACATATTGATTGAAACTGAAATAAAACACTTGTGTAAATACCGTACTTTGTCAATAATTTTGTATAAGTGCTTATTAATTCAGTCTATAAAATTTGTCAAAGTGGTCTGATAGATATTGATATGAAAAACAATAATTAGGACAATAAACAGGATTTATTGTTTGAGTAAATCCGTCTTAATATAACGTTTCTCAACTTACTGAGATAAAGTTTTTTTTCTTTTCTATACTCTGTTTTAAAAATTACTACTGTTTAATGGATGTTTCATGCAGCTTCCCTAGTAAAACAAATAAATTTTGTATCTTAACAGTGTGGAAATTGCTATATGTTGATTTTATCATTAAATATAAACATATTTTCTAATTAACATTAATTAAGATAATTTTATACTCTTCCTTATAACTATAACTAACTTAAGATTAGCTATAATTTAAGCTGATAATTAATAATAAAATTCCGGAATTAATAATGCTAATAATTTTATGTAGCTGACCCTAAAAAGTTTTGAATTTTGATAATTAAACGGGCAAAAAATAAGTTGTATTTCTCTAGTTACACTAAATTCATTTTAATAAGGAGATATTCTAAAAACTTTTAACTTGTAAGCCTCATTACACTTGTTTTATCAAAGAATAGTTATTAGTTAAATGTCTCAATATATCACAGAACTAAGTAATGTTATTTTTGAGAAATTTTATAGTTATGAGCGTCTTTATTTGACCAAAAATTTCCTGATTTTCTCAAAGTGTGGATTCATCAATCAAAATGATTTAATATCAGCTCTATATATGTTAAAAATAAGGAAATAGGATAAAATTTATTCTTAACTTTTTGTAGTTATTAGTCAAATCAAAATTTTGATATTATATGTTCCTAATATTAATTAACTGGTTATAAATTTAGTTGAAAATTATCAAATATAATATTTTTTTAAATGTATTATTATCTATTCTATTAAATAAAAAAATACTGATGGGAAATTTTATTTAGTGTAAGTAGCTTAGAGTTATAATAAACTCTCAATCAAATTAGATATTGATTAAAATATAATTATTGAATACCAACTTATGAAAAACTTTGTTTTGCTCAACTTGAGCTTGATATTTTGAAAAATTATTTATTAACCATTATTTGTGGTTAACTACTTTTTGTGATTTCTGTAGTTATTTTAGCTACTTTTAAAGGGTAGAATTAATATATGAGAAATGGTATTATAAGATAATAATTTAATACTTAATATCTACTAACTATAGTAACTATTGTGCTATAATATTAGTAATTTACATCCCATAAGGAAATACCAATTCTAGAAATACTGAAAGGTATTTAAGTATTAACAGTTAGCTCTCAGCATTTTAATAAATGAAGCAAGCATTTGTTTAACTTATACTACATTTTTTACCATATAATTGAAGTACAAAAACGACCAGCTCTACTTTCAACTAAAAGTAATGAAGCTGATAGCTGAGAGCCAAATACTTACAGAAACAGATAAAAGAGAATAGAAAAAAAATAAAAATAACCGTACCTTAAAAATATTGACAAATATTATATTATATATTAAACAGCACCAATAATTTTCACTTTGAATTTTAACTTTTAGCTGAAAAAATATGATTCCAACCGTTATTGAACAATCTGGCCGTGGCGAAAGAGCCTTCGATATTTACTCTCGACTATTACGCGATCGCATAATCTATCTAGGAGAAGCGATAGACTCTGAATTGGCCAACCTAATCGTAGGCCAATTATTATATTTAGACTCAGAAGACCCAGAAAAAGATATTTATCTCTATATAAACTCTCCTGGCGGTTCTGTTAGTGCCGGGATGGGTATTTATGACACCATGAGACACGTTCGACCTGATGTCTGTACTATTTGTATGGGAATAGCTGCTAGTATGGGAGCATTTCTTCTGAGTGGAGGAACAAAAGGCAAAAGAATGAGTCTACCCCACTCCCGAATTATGATTCATCAACCATTAGGTGGTGCCCAAGGTCAAGCCACAGATATTGAAATCCAAGCAAAAGAGATTTTATACCTCAAAAAATATCTTAATGAATGTTTAGCAGAACACACAGGCCAATCTATAGAAAAAATTACCGAAGATACAGAAAGAGACTTTTTTATGTCAGCCACAGAAGCAATGGAATACGGAATAATAGACCAAGTTTATAACCGTAATCCCTCTAATTCTCAACCTATATCTCCTATTAAGGAATAAATAAATAGTAGAAAACAGTTAAGGCTAGTGGATTAGTTCTCAAAGCATTGACAAATAAAAGCTTTAGCCAAGTTAAGAAGTCTTAAAAAGTACCAGAAGTTCGGTTGCTCAAGCTCATGCATGGATCGGATGAGTGGACACACTGGCCGCAGAAAAATCAGAAGGCAATTCTTACTATACCGGAGTTGGTGACCAAGCTATTGCTCCATCCCGACCTGCTCCCGTGCTTCCGTGCTTTTTTTTTCAATTAATACTAGTTTATGTGCAGATAAATTATCCCTCACAACTATCTCTCCTAGCCATAACTCTAGCAGAGAAAAAAATGTTCAATAAATACTTTAAATGCCATGGTTGCCATTGAATTATTTATTGTCATTAACTCTACTACTTCTTTAATATTTACTGCACCAATTACTGTAACTTTATGGCATCAATAAAATAGCTTCATTTCATTAACTTATTATCCTTTTAGTATAAACGTATATAGGTTCTTGTTAGTTCTAGCATTACATCTATTTCATGTATAATTACTAAATTCTGTTTCATCTATAAATACTAAATTTTCTGAATATATCTTTTTCACCAATTCCTTTCTATTATTCTCTAAATTTTTATACTCTTTCTGTCCAGGGTAGGCTGCTACGCTGCTTAATACATCTACCAGGTTAAATCTTTGCATTGGGGGTAGACTTTTTATACCATCTATACCCGCCTTTTTCTTACCCTGGTTATCCTGAGTCACCCGTCTAACAGCTAGCAACAAGGCGTAATAACTTTTGGTCAGAAGTTTTTGGTATTTAAGCATCTTGCGGATTTCGCCACGGCTGGATGCTCTGTAGATTAATTTTTGCAACTTAAACACATACTTTTCCACCTTCTTCCAGTTAATGTCCTTCCATTTAAGATTAGGATTAACACTACATGGATCTGGTATATCGTTTGTATCCCATGCCACGCTTAAAAATGGTTTAGGATTTTCTAAACTTCTTTTTAGGGTTTTAGCTTTATTCATAGCTAGTTATTACTCTACATTACGTCTAACAGTGAGTACGTCTGCAAACATTATGCTTCTTACTCAATCCTACTCTCCTTAAAACCTACATCTTTTGTGTAGATTGACCTTGAATGGATTCCTAAGTTTTTGACCTATTAACTTAGGTGTCTTAAAGAGGTTTCCTCGTTCCCTTATTCCTTTATTACGATTGATTTAGTGGGGTAAAATCTCCCGGAGGGATTAATATGGTTGTTGACATAATCGAACTAATAATTATGTCCATTAACCCTCTGACTTTCGTCCTACATCCCATAGCTACCTTAGGAACGGTTTCAATTTACGAGAGTTTAATTACCTTCCTGTTCGTCCACTTGTCAACCTTTGCTTGCGGTATCGTTCCTCGGTAACTGGTATTTTCCCGCTTTTAAACCAGCTTCAGGGA
>JAGGDU010000158.1 GCA_018457135.1 Trichodesmium erythraeum GBRTRLIN201
ATGTCAAGTTTTCGTTTGAGTTTTTTCTCTCCTAAGTTATTTCCCAACAACTCTAGTGAATGTAGAGTCAAAAGCCATGGCTGTTAAAATTTTGTATTTCCCGTCTTTCTTGTTTATGTCTAAGAAAACATTAGAGTGTTCTATTGATGGTGCATCTGTTATAATATTCATGATATTACCTAGCTTTGTTTTTTGTAGCATGTTCATGGGGTAGCTTTTTTTTACGAGCTACCCCATTACTTCTTAATGTTTGTTAGATGGGGTCTTTTTTACCCTAAGCCACTTAACTTTACCCTTTCGGCGAAGCCTCAGTGCACTTCATAATAAAAACAGATCCACCATGAATTGTGACAATTGCATCTTCTGAGCTTAAGTCTTCTACACTAGCACCAGACCAATTAGGCAGTGGCTCGTTATTGAACTTTCTTTTGGTCTTTGCGTTTGATATTTTTGCGTGTTTTACTGAAATATTCTCTGCTATTTTTGACCAATCATAAACTTTTCCCCAGGCATCATCGTATTCGAGACCGCCTAGTTCCAGCGAGTTTGTATAAGCTGCAAATACTTGCCCATACTTTGTGAGGTTTTCGTATATATAGATTAGTTCTTTAATACCAGTTTCGGCTTCTACGTCTACATAGTAATCGTCGATGGACCACACTATTTTTACAGACACTTTTCTAACGTAAGGTAGTCGGTCTGCTGTAGTTACTTTCATTATGATTTGTCCCTTTTTACTCACATACTAAAGCGAAGCTTCTATATTGCTTTGCTATTTATTGGAGTGAATATATATATCTGGCCTAAATGTTCTGCAACCACAGCACCTTCACAGATAACATTTACTTTGTGGGCCTTCCAGTCATGAGTTTTAAAGTTTTTTTTCACGAGTGTACTACCAATTTATATTAATGGTATTACTATAGGCATAAAAATATAGGTAGCTGACATTAATGTTATGATGATTAATTGAAATAAAATTATGTTTAGCATTAATCCCATTGAGCAAGCAAGATTAGATGGAGGTGAAATTTGAGTTTGGGATGGTAATAAAACTCCTGCTAGTTTCCTGAAACACTTTGGTCATATTTGGGATACTAAATTTCCTGTGGAGAAAACTTTTAATATGTTTTCAGAAAACATCAATGTACTAGAATTTGTTAGCAAATATCATCTAACAGTCAAAGGTGCTATTTTAAAAGATAAAGATATAGTTTTCATTGATGCCTTATTGAAAGGATTTGGAGATGGGTTGGTTTCTACTTTAGAGAACACCCTACTTCTTGATGGAGACGACTTAATGGCTAGGGTTTTAAGGTAGGTTACTAGGCAAACGCACATAAAACTTAATATAAGTAGGACTTACATTTTATTACTAACTCACCAATAGCATCCGTGGAAAACATTTTCATTTTTTAATAGATCCCTGTGTAGAACATAGTGTTAATCATCTTCTGATTGATGTGGTAATCATTCCTATTTGTGCTGTGATTTGTGGCGCCAATAATTAGACATCTTTAAAAATACTTAAGAATTAAGAGTAACCATCTTTCAAGGAATTGTCATCTAATCCCCTAGATAGTCATTTTTTTTTTACATTATTTATGGTGTTAGATATAGTTACTTTTAATTATTCACCATACTAGACAGTATTAAAAAACAGAATTTTATTATTATATGAATAGTGAATTATAGATAATCATAATATTATTAATTATCTATTTAATTCTAGTTAATAACTAAAACTTTTTGATTATGTTTAAGGTTTAGGTAATTAATAGTAATTACTTCTTTGCTAAGACTATAGAATTTTATTCTATAGATAAAATAAGCCTGTGATCACAAAGAAATTTTGGTATTTGGAGTTATGAATAAGAGAAGATTATTTAGTTTTTTTAATACCATTAATGTTTCAGAAATAAAACTATAGTATTCATGAGAAAACAAAAATGATAAAAACTCTTAATCAGTATTTGCTTTTTCACTACCTAAAATTATAGTTGTTTTTAAATCTAGATGATTATTTTAAATCAGTCTGAATTAACCTACATACATTAAAATTCAAAACTTGAAATATGAGGTCTCACATATTTAATATTAATATTATCCATGATTTATATATCCATGATTTATGCAAAAACATTAATTATAGTGTAAATGCATTAAATATTTGGTACATAATAAACAAGACTTACGCAAAAAGTTATATGAATTATCATCATAATTTATAAATTAAACAAATTAATTCTATAGAACACAAAAAATTAGTGGGATATTTTGGGCAAACCATGGATTTTTTTTGGTAGCAGAACATAATTGATAAACTACACTCCTGTTGATAGGGTCAATTAATTTTCTTAAGAATTCTATAGTCTTTTATTCATACTTACACCCAGGATTAGAATCGGGTAAACCTGTTAGAGTTACTATTTATTTAATTTATACTTATTCGGAATATCTTCTATAGTAAATTTAAGCATTTTTTCACCCAAAAGATTATATTGTACAATCCGATTTTTTAATCTTTTTACCATCTGTTCGTAAAGGTTGCGAACATCACGAGCATTGCCAAAATTTGCACCACGATTTTGATACATATATGTAAAAATATTCCCTAAAACTACTGATACATTCGACGGACAAATACGCTGATCCCGATGACACATACTCAGAAAAATTTGTAGCATTTCTCTACCAGAATAATCAGGAAATTCTATTCTGTAAGCAACGCGAGATTCTATACCAGGATTTGCTGCTATAAACTGTTCCATTTCACGAGAATAACCGGCAAATATTGCTACCATACGATCGCGATAATTCTCCAATGCTGGCACTAAAGTATCGATCGCCTCTGGACCAAAATCATTTGCCGAACTCCCCCTTGTTAAAGCATAAGCTTCGTCCACAAACAAAACTCCATCCAAAGCAGACTTCACCACTTCAGCAGTTTTAATTGCGGTCTGACCAACATATTCTGCTACTAGATCCCTACGAACTACTTCAGTAAAATGTCCCTGACGCAACAACCCTAAAGCTTTAAAAATCTTCCCCACTAATCGCGCTACAGTAGTTTTACCTGTTCCCGGATTTCCTGAAAATATCATGTGTAATGTCTCAGTTCCACCCGCTGGCAACCCTGCTGCTTCCAACTGTTGGTTTGCTAACTGATTATTGACTATCTCTCGAATTGCTGATTTGACGGAATTTAAACCAATTTTATTTTCTAATTCCTCTAACAAATCTGCTAAATTCTCCTCTTTACTACCACCTGCTTGATACTGGGGTGGCAAGTCTTCAACCTGAAACGGTTCTCGAATAGGGTCAAGATTTGCTTCTATTACCCGAGATGCTCGTAAATTATCCATTTTATTAAATAGATTTTCCACTAAACCAGCATTGCCAAAATTCTCATTGCGACTTTCATACAACTGCGTCAATAATTTTCTCAAAGTATCTTCTAACTGAGGCGCAATAGAAGACTGTACCCGCGAGACTCGCTGACGAAAAATTGTTAGCAATTCTTCTGGGGTATAATCCTCAAACACAATTTCTGTTGCCAAGCGTCGCTGCAAACCAGGATTAGAATTAATAAACTCATCCATCGGTGTTGGATATCCTGCCACAATGACAGCTAGTCGATCGCGATTATCTTCCATCCTTTTTAATAATGTATCGATCGCTTCCTGACCAAAATCTGCATTACCACCTTGACTCAAAGTATAAGCTTCGTCAATAAACAGCACTCCGTCTAAAGCATCATCTACTGCTTCATTAGTTTGAATTGCAGTTTGCCCCACATAACCTGCCACTAAATCTCCCCGTGCTACTTCCCGCACATGACCTCGAGCCAGTAATCCTAAGTCGCGATATATTTCCCCAATTAACCTGGCTACAGTGGTTTTGCCAGTGCCGGGATTACCCTTAAATACTAGATGTAAGCGGGGTGATTCTTGTGTTAATCCTTGCCGTTGGCGATCGCTCTCAACTTCCAATTTGCGCATCCACCCTCGAATTTTATCTTTAACTGTCTGTAAACCAATCATTTGTTCTAATCGCTCTAAAGCTGGTTGAGTGCTAATATTCCCAGAGAGCCAATTTTGCTGTCGTGCTTGAGTTAGAGAAATTTCTTCCGAAGTTAAATAGCGATCGTACCAATAATTTAAAGAGCGATTTTCTGCTGCCATATATACTGGTAAGGATTCAACACTTTTCCAATCTACAGGTTTTTGATGTTCTAGTCGAAAATAATTTTGTAGAGCGATAATTTCTCCAATATTGGGTCCGTTTAGACGATGAAAATTGAACCATTGTGTATGTGAGCGATCGCGATTAGCCATGAGATTAGCTAAAAATGTCAATCCTATTGTCTGGCAAAACTGTTGTAGCTCGGAACGGTTTTCGTGGTGAAAAATCAAAATACAAATATTGTGATTGCTTGGAGGTAGTCGAGACCAATTCACAAATCGCCCAAATAACTCACGTTTATTATCAAATTCTGCTAGGTCTTCGGCGTTAGAGAAAACGATGGCTGATTTTTGTTGGTTATCTGTCATCACTTTTTCCCAGATTGGTATAACTTGAGTATCTTGTAATCTTGGTGTTGCTGAATTCGTGGGCGCAGGTGTGGGTGTCGGTTTTTCTTGCTCTAACAAGCGACGTTTCCGCCCCAGGGGACCAGATTTTACTCGCATTTTTGGTGCTGGTGCAGAATTATGGGCTGTATTTTGAGGCTGCTGGCGACAGAGATCGCGGGATTGTTGATCGAGAAAGTAGAGTTTTTGCACTCCTGAATAAAAGAGAATTCTCTGAAAATTTTGAGATTGCAGATATTGATGCAATACTTGTTCAATGTCTTGTAATAGAAGGTCGGGGGTACAAAAACTGTCGCTGGTATTACTACCATAGAGGATGAGGAAGCGATCGCCAAATTGTAAATTTAATCCTGTTGTAATTCTTTCTACAGTCATTTTTAACAATTTAATATTTTATTGAGCGGGGGTATGGGTAGAGAGGTTGGATACAACGTCCCTACATATAACAATAACAGGACTTACGCACCAAGCGCCATATCTAGTAATGGTTAACGGCTGTTAAGCCCTACAGATGGGGTATATTTTCATTAGGACTTACGCAAAAAAACCGGTTTCTACAGTAAATCGTTGTTTTTAACACATAAATATCTAGGAAAAACCAGGTTTGCGGAGTTTGCCTTCGTAAGTCCTGTTCATATTTTGTGTACGTCCTGAATAATCAACAATAACTAGGGTGGTAATTCTCAACTATTTCTTCCTCTTTCCCCTTTTTTTACTTCTTGAGAACGCTGCTGTACTTCTCTCATGTTATAATAATCCTGTCGTGCTTCTTGATTGCACTCCACATCCCCAACACCCTGAACTTTCTCCTGTTCTAAAGAATCAAAAATCGCCTTAGCATTTTCCTGAGTTGCTGTCTCATCAACCAAGGTTTGACTAAAAGAATTAATCGAAACTGAATTTGTTCCAAACTCTTTTTCTGGACTAATAACTGTTACCACTTCATCCCCAGCAATGTTTTTCACCTTTACTACATAAGCATTCCGCTCGTCATCTCCTTCATAAACTGCATCATCAGAATTTACCAAAGTATATCCTAAAGAATCTAAAACTTCCACAACGCGATCGGCAATTTCCGCTCGCAACTGAGAACCTAAAATTGCCAACTTTGCCTGTTCCACAATTTCTCCTAAAGTTGGTTGTAAAGCGGTAATTTCTGCTCCTAACTGTATTACTTGTTCTGTACTTAAGGTTAATTCTCCAGCTTTTAGTCGCGACTCTAATTCAGCAAGTTGCTCCTCGTATTTACTCAAACGCCCATCAACCCAATAATCTACTTCAAACTTAAACTTCTCAGTCTCACTATCTTTACCAACTTCAATTTCACATTCTCGGTTGGCTTGCACTTCAGCAATTAAACTCCGCAAATCTTCCCAGGCTGAATTATACAGTAATTGCCACTCTTGTTCTTTCTGCTCCAACTCCAAGCGCAAATCTGCTAAGTCTAAATAAGTTTGTTGGGCATTAGCGATCGCTGCCTCATTCACCCCAGACTGAATATTACTCCTGGCCATTTCCAGTCCCCGACGCAAATCTGCTAATTTTCCTGGTGCAAATCTTTCGTGTTGATAATCCCGATTAATTTGTTCCCAAACTGTCTCTACATCTGCTAGCATATCGGTAGCAAGTTGTGCTTTGCGCTCTCTCTCTTCCTGTATATTGGCCACGACCTGTTTAATTTGTTCCTGTCGAGCTTGTCGCTCCTCATCAATCAATTGAGTGAATTTAGTGTCCTGGTGTTCGAGCAACTGAATATATTCTTGTCTCTGTTGCTGAGTAATTTGCAAATATTCGCGACGTTGTGACTCAAAACCTTGAGCCATGGCAGACTCCAAACGATTAGTTTCTCTTTGTAGGGCCTGCTTTTGGCGAGATTCTGATTCTTTTACTGCAGTTTGAAATTCTTCTCGTTGTCTTTGTAAGCGTTTTTGAGTTTGTTTTTCCAAATCTTTTAAACCACTTTTGAGCTTTTGAGTTTCTTGTTCTTGCTGGCGAGCGCGATTTTCCAGTGGTGCCAGTCGTTGTTGAAATTCTTGTCGTGCTTGTTCTCTTACAGCATTCAATCGCTCGGGCAAATCATTTTGTACCGAACGTAAGCGACTTTCTTGTTCTCGTAGTCTTCGTAACTCTTGTTCTTCAACCCTGACATATTTACATTTTTCACCGCTCATAATTTTTCTCCTCTTTTTATTTGAGTAATATCAAATTCGCTTACAGCCGTTTTTATTTTAGTAGACTACAGTAGGGACATTCCTAGGAATTTCCCTACAAGGTTTTGGTTGTGGCGATGTGGTTTATCAATCTCAAAAGCCCTATAATTATGGATGTCATCAGACATAACACTCACAAAACTTAAACATAACTACCATATATAGTAGGGGTTTAACGGCAGTCAACACCTACAAATGGTATATTATTTCATCTTTGGCTTAAGTCGTAACTCAGTTAGAATTAGGATTTACTGGCATTTTAGGCATTTGAAATTGGATAGTAGTTTCTTCTTCAGAAAATCCAAAACCATAATCTATCTTTTTCTCTGCTTCTAAGCTTTTTTGGCGTTTAATTTCTTTTTGTAGCCAATTTACAAGTTGATGATAATGTTCTGGCGGCACCATCCACTCAGTATTTTCCTGGTTTCTTATTACCCACAACCTTCTTGGCTCTCTTAGCTTATCAATGAATGCTCGGACTGGATTTTGCATATTATCATAATTTCTATATTTTTGCGTCAGTGCTGAATAATTAATAGTATGTGGTTCTATTTCCAAGATAGCATAGTAAAAATCGTTGAGAAAATTTGAACCTTTTCCTTTCACGTTCAAAGTCACATATTCTACCGCAGCCTGCAAATCCTCGTCTTCTGCTAGGAAAGACTCTCTACTAGCATTATCTACTTTGGCAGACGATTTTTTAATATCTCTAATAAAATTAGCGATAGAATTACCAACAATAGCAATAGGAGAGCGACGTTCTTCGGGTGGTATCAACTTGACAACAATTGCTGTTCCCAACATAATTGCCATCCCATCTACTCCTATTGCAATTATCAAAGCTAGGAGAGCAGCTTCCTCCTGATTCTTTACTACTTTAAGATATGGGGCAAGTAAGGAAAATTCCAAGTCTTCATCTATATAGTCACCACGCTTTAATTCAGGATAATTATTACGAAAGTTTTCTGGTGCCGAAGATAGAGCTTTTCTATCCTTGTTCAAAATATCCACTGGTTTGAGGTCTCTGCTCTTGTATTCAAACAATGGGCGAAGTTGATTAACTGTATTCAGAAAATTTTTAGCTTCGATCTCTTTCTCTAGAGCTAGCTTATCAAATTTCCTTGCTTGATCTCCATAACCAATCAATCCAGTGTCAATACCTCTGTCTTTTTCTGCTTTGGCAGTTTCTCTAAGAGTTAAAGCTTCTTGTTGTAAATCTCGAAGATGGTCTTCCATTGGCGTGTATACCTCTGAAATTAATCTATTATGAGCTTTGAGTGCCATATCCATACCCCGCTTTTCATTGGTTCCTTGAGCTAGTTTGTCATAATAAGTAAAAAAGCTAGTATAAACACTGGCGGTAGCTAATACCATAATCGCTAACCATTTGCGTAAAGGAGTACGATTGGCCGCTAATCCTGCTTGTAAGATGAACAACATTAGTTGAACAGCACCGCCAAGAGTCCAAGCTAAATATTTGATTGGTAATATTTGCATGGCTCCCAAGATAGTTGTGGCACCACTACCAAGGTTGAAAAAAGTCAGTACAACCATTAAGGCTATATCACGCTCTTCTTGGGGTTTATTCTGACGACGAGAGCGAGGTCGAATGCGATTTGTCATAATTAGTTTATTTTTTTATCTTAAAATAATTGTAATATTCTAGGTTCTTAACAATAGACATCTCTCCAAATTATCTACCTTTTTTCATACCTTATGTATGTAGAATATTGATGTAGGTAGAATATTGAATTTAACACTCTATATTCTTTTTGAAATGTCTAATGGACAGTTTTAACGAAAATATTCCAAATCTTGCAGTTAATTATAACAGTTATTATGATAGTAGAGATATTTAATATATCGAAAATTCCTATTCGTATGCGAGGAGTTGGCAAAGAGGTCTTCATTTGAAAACTCAATAAAACAGTAGATAATATATAAATTAGTGTCCCTAAATACAAAGCTAGAGGTATAAATTTATGGACTTATGGTCTGTAATAGTTTACGGTAGAACCAAAGAAGCCGATTATCGTTTTCTGGCCATTCCCAATGATTTTGGAATAGAAGAAAAGAATTGGGCACGCAAATATATTCATGGGACTACAGTCTATGCAGAGAAGTTACGGGGGAATCCTCGTTGGTCTCTATTTAAGAATCATAAGCATTGTATTTTCGGCGTGACTTGTATGGTTAGGGAGTTAATTGGTTCCGAACCAGAATATAAATATCTGGCCAAGGATGCTGCTGGGCGATCGCTCCATATTTTCGTTGGTTATGTTGCTAGAATCAACAAATATTCTTTTAATTCATTGAAGATTTTGCCTGGCTTAGAAGACCTTGAATTTTTTAAGTCTGAGTATTTACTAACATCTTTAAAAAACCTGTGGTATCTAAAAGATTACCAATTTACTAAAGGAAAGATTCATGCATATCCGTATGAGTTAGTACTAAATTATTCTAATGTGACAGAATTTAGAGATTATATTAATGTCTTAAATAAATCTATAAACCCAAATTTTATACCATGCTCGGAAGGAGAAAATCAAGCTTTTATTTGCCCTGACGAACCAGAATATAGACACAATTTGTGGGAAAGTTGTTGTAAGTTCTTTGATTATCCATATAAATATATAACTCTTTCTCTTTGCCTAGGTATTCCTCGAAAGCAAGATGTTTTACAAGGACCATTTTTAAATGCTACAACTTCTGACGCAACTCAACTTATAAAGTTAGTTAAACCGAATTCAAAAGTCATAAATGATTCCTTAAAACCTGACATTAAAGATGATTCCAATAGCACAAAAGATGTCTATAATAATTCAATAGATACTTTTGCAAAAAGATTATCAGATTCTATTTTCTGGAAACATATAACTTGGATATTATTAATCTCAGCTTTTCTTTTTTTTATGCTCTTATTTATCTTTAAAATATATATCTTAGATATATTTATAAGTATATTAATTGGTTTTTATCTAGGAAGAGTATTTGAGAACAGTACAACTAAAAATTGAATGACTTCAAAAACCAAAAATAAAAGCAACTATCGTTGATCTTAAAATTTATATATACCAATTAGTTAAGTTAGAAAGAGCAACATGTCTGAGAAAATTAAAATTTTGATGCTAGGAGATTCAAGTTCAGGCAAAACCTGCTTTATGTTAGGAATGTATGCAGCTATTCAAAATGGTAGTAAATTCAGTCTCAAGGCAACCGATCCAGATGAAGGCGTTGAAATGGCTACTTTATGGTCAACGATCGTGGGCGAATCTGGTGAGGAACGTTGGCCTCGAGGTACCGATACACCTCAAATTTACAACTTTGAACTTTGCTACGCATACAAATCATTAATAGAGTTTGAATGGCTGGACTACCGTGGCGGTTCTATGTTAGACATATCCAGTGATGATAACGTTAGGACACTTAGAAATTATGCTGCTGAATCTAATGGCTTATTCTTCTGTATATCAGGCAAAGATTTAAGGGAGCCAGTTACTGAGGCTAATCTGCAAAAGATTGCAATGGAAAGTAAAGCTAACCTCATGGGTCAGTATCTGCAATATTTGAATATCAATAGAAGACCAGCTCGAAAAAAAACTTTTCCAATTGTTATTATTGTTACTAAGTATGACTATTGTTATCATAGAAACAAAATAGAATTAATGGAAGATGTCAAAAAAATGTTTCCTCCTTTGTTTGCTCCTAACTCTGATTGGTTAGTAATGATCTGTCCAGTTACTTTAGGTAAGGAGCTTGCTAAAAATAGCGATAATGGAAAAATTGAACCTAGAAATCTTGATATTCCTGTAGCTTTTGTCTTATATTGTATCCTGACAGAACAAGCACGAATACAGGATGAAAAACTCACAGAAATTGATGATCAACTTGAGGTTCTGGAAAGTAATTTATTTAATCGATGGATTAATAGACGTAGAATTCAGAGACTGAACGAAAGTTTAGGACAAGCAGAAATGCAATTACAAAAAACTATAGAAATGATAAATGTACTGGCTAGAGAACAAGATTTAAGTAGTACAGATATTTATTTAAGTGGAAAAAAGATCCAAATTGATTGGGATTTGAGTTAATTTTTAGAGTCGTACAAAATAAATTTCCTCATCGAGAATAGCAATAGGAAACTAGAGGTTAATGAGTAATTAGTTTTCTATATCCCATATATTTCTTTTTCCTCTTAAGTTTGTACTTGGTTGTTGCGATCGCAAAGATAATAATTCTTGTTCAAGTTCTTCTAATTCTCTTTTCTTTTCAGATAACTCATTTTTCACATTTGATAGTTCTTGATTTAACTGTTTTACTTGAGACAAAAAACTTTTGTTTTCTTGCTCCAGTCTCTCATTTTCAGTTTGCAAGTTAAAAGACTTGTTATGAGACGAATCTAACTGATTTTCTACTTCTTTTTTCTGAGTTTGTAAGTCAAAGTATTGTTTATTTAACCCTTCTATTTTAGACAACAATCCCTTATTTTCTGCCTTTAAATTTTCTATTTCAATTTGCAGTTGGTAACATTGACCATCTACTTCTATTTTCTGAGTTTGCAAGTCAGAATGTTGTTGATTTAACTCTTGTATTTGAGATAAAAATTCTATCTTTTCTCCCTCCAAATTTTCTATTTTACTTTGGAGTTGGGAACATTTATTCTCGGAATTTTCTAATTGCTCTTCTACTTCTTTTTTACGAGTTTGTAAGTCAGAATATTGTTGATTCAACCCTTCTATCCTAAACAAACAATCTCTATTTTCTGCCTCCAAATTTTCTATTTTTAATTGGGCATCAGAGAATTGAAATTGTTGTTGAGATAGATCGGATTTATATTGCCCTGATTGAGATTCCATTTTCTGCCATAAATTCTTAGCCCAATAAATTTTATCCCGTTCCTTCTGAACAAAAGACTCTGGTAATTCAAAACTTATCGGATATGGAGTTAAATCCCAACCACAAGTAGCGCAATAATTAACCTCTCCTTTCGTAAATTTAGTATCACATATGGGACATTGTTCCATACTATTTAATTCTTTTTATGAGTCAATATAATACTCGTAATAGTATATCATAATTAAAATTCCAAATATTTACTATACAAATTATGAAACTATTACCAATAATATTTTAATCTTGCCACTTGAGGTAGTCTTATACCAATTTGTCCATAGGTTGTAACATTTTATAAAAAAGGGGTTTTGTCTCCATAAAAGCCCGAAAATGGGATTTATATAACCAAATCCCTACAGTTTTTTTTCACAAATCATTGACGATTGCTATATACTAAGTAATACCAAAATTCATAAATTATGGAACCATTAGAGTAGCTCTTCAGATTAAATGGCGATCAAAAAAATCCCTAACTGAACTATATGGTTCTATAGACTCATTTACTTTCTCTCTTCCTTTTTCCTTCTTCCTACTTTTTTCTTCTTTATATATTATGAAAATTGGCTTAGATTTCGGAACTACTAATTCAATTATTTCTTTTATTACTAACGATAAACCTGAAGCTTATTCCTATCCACCATTAAATGGAGAAAAGTATATTCCTTCTTTCATTGCCTATGACTTAGAAGGTATTGAAATAGGGTCTTCAGCTCGGAAAATTGCTGTCTACGATCCTGAGATTGAAACTTACGGTCAATTTAAAATGCGATTGCCGTTACCAGAATCTGAATTTAATCAATATTTTAAGAATAATCGTACTCCTATCAGTGTTACTATTGATTACTTAAAAGAACTATTAATTTCTCCAGATAATGACTATAGTTTTACTAAAGAACAAGGAGAAATTTCACGTTTAGTTGTTTCAGTGCCAGAAATTTGGCAGCGGGATATTTATAATCTCGGTAGGGAACGTTTACAGGAGTTAATTAAGAAAGATTTAGGATTAGAAAAACAACTAATTCAACTGGTAAGCGAACCTATAGCAGCAGCATCTTATTATGCTTGGGAAATGCAGCGTCGTGCTCAGGAAGAAAATACTAATCCTTTTCAGGGTAACTTATTAGTTTGCGACATGGGAGGTGGGACATTTGATGTGAGTTTATGTCGAATTTATAGCAACAATAAAATTGAAGTTCTCTACTTTGATGGAGAAGGAGATAAAGGGTTAGAATCTGCTGGGGTTGCTTTCGATAAAAATATTGTTCAAATAGCATATCAAAAACAATTTGGTGAACAGATTCAGGAAAATGATTCAAAGTTTATTCGCTTACTTAGAGAATTTGAAAATGTTAAAATTGCTAATCATGTAAAAGCTACTAGAAGACTCATAAATTATTTGGATGCTCCAGAAGACAAAGCTAATGATGAAGCTTATAAATTTGGTGAAGGATATTCGGTTTCTTTAGAGGAGGTTCAGAAAGCATTTACTCCTATTGCTCAAGGAATTCAAAAAGTTATGAAACGAGTTATTGAGCAAATTAAAATCCAAGGTTATTCAATAGATCGTTTATTTATGGTGGGTGGATTTTCTCAGTTTATTTTAGTGCAAGAAGAGATTAAAAATATTTTGGGTTTTGAGAGAAATGATGTGCGAATTGAGCAAAGTTTTAATATTACTAATAGTGCTTATGCTATCTCTTATGGTGCTTGTTTGATTGCTAATGGTTTAGTTGAGCCTACAGAAAAATATGTTCATACTTTAGGTATTATCTTAGAAACAATTGCTCTTACAGGAGAAAGAGATAAAATAAATATTCCTTTGATTAAAGGAGGTTCTAGTTTAGATAGTTTGGCAGAGACAAATTTTTATGAGAAAGAAATTGAACCAATAGAACGACGAGTAACTGTTACTTTGTGGGTCCAAATTCAATCTAAAGGTTTTAAACATCAAAACTCTCTGGCAGATATGATTGAGTTACCTAATTATTCTCCTAATACAAAATATCGAGTTGGTATGAAGGTAGACCGCTCTCACATAGCTTATTTAGTAATCGAAAGTCAAGGAGGAGAAAGCAAAATTGAATATGAGTTGGGTGAGATAATTTCTAAAATGTTTCCTGGTTATATACTCAAACCTGATGAGGATTGAAAATATAATATTTGTCTGATATTTACCTACTATACCTATTATTAAGTGATGAATTTACTACCAGAACAACAACAAGAAATGCAACAAGAAATACAACGATTTATTAGACTAATTCAGAAATTTCAGCTATCTAAAAATTTCACGGAATTTGATACCATTAAATTGCCTTTTGAATTGGTAGAATTAGGAGTAATTTTATGGAAAATGTGCTTTACTGCTGAAATCTTACAACAGGTAGCAGATACTGATTCAGATACTTTGGAAGCTTGGGCGATCGCTCTGAGAAAAACCCTGGATATACAATTAGAAGTTCTCAATAATTGGTTGCCTCATTTAGAAGAGTTGTCAGTTCCACCCAAAATGAGAGATAAAATTAATAATGGTTTTGCATCTATTCAAAAAATTACTCAAGAAAAATCTCAGCTACTAGAGTCAGCAAAAATTCTGTTTGACCAAGAGGCAGAACTACTGCAAAAAAGTCAGGAATTGCAAAACTTAAAACAAAAAGAAAAGCACCTACAGAAAATAGAAATAGAACTCAAAGAAACGGATATTAATAATTTACAAGAAGCTCTCGAATCTCAAGCTGCTTACCTAGAACCACAAAAGCAAAAGTTAGCATCTCTACAGAGACAAAAGGCAGAATTGGATGATCGAATAACTGCTCTAGAACATCAGCAAACTACTCTGAGGGAAGAGATTGAATACTGGCAGTCTCGGCAAAATAATCGAGAAATTAAAACTACGGAAACTGTGAAGGAATTAATAACTATAACTCAACAACAAAGAGAAGATTTATCAGCTGCTTTATCCAGAGAGTTAAATCTTCTCCAAGAACAAAGAAATCAACTCTCAAAGCAACAACAAGAATATGTTTCGGTGCAGGAGCAATTACAAGCGGCAAATGCTGAATTTCAAAAGTATCAAACTGCTACTGAGGAAGCTTTAGCTATTATAAATACCCATTATCAATCTAATAAGGCTCTAGGAACTTTACTACCAATAGACCAGAATAAAGTTGAAAAAATGATGGAAAATATCCGAAATTTATTATCAGAAATTGATGGAGAATTGGCTGAAGCTCGTCGTCAGAATGAACAAGCTAAAACGAAAAATTCTATTATTTTATAATTAGAATCAGGAATACAAAATCAAGCAAAAATGCTAATTGCTTTTGGTGCTACTTATGCTAAATATTCAATTAATTTTGTACAGGTACTGATATGACTTTACTCAATATTGCTGAAATATGTTCTGCTACTCGTACTTTAGGTCCTGGCCAAAGATTTGCGATCTGGGTACAAGGTTGCTGTTTTAACTGCAAGGGTTGTGTTTCTCCCGAATGGATACCTCAAACACAAGCTACTTTGATAGAGCCAAAAAAGTTAGCTGAGATGATTTTGTCGGTTCCCGGTACTGAAGGTGTCACGGTTTCAGGAGGAGAACCAATGTTACAAGCGATCGCTCTGAGGGAATTATTCATCTATCTTCGCCAGGGTCGTCAGATTTCAATTATTTGTTTTACGGGTTTTTCTCTTCAGCAGTTGCAAAGTCAATCAGATCAGGCAATTGATGATATTCTGACTTTAGTAGATGTTCTCATTGACGGACAATATATTGAGCAATTAAATGATAATAAAGGTTGGCGAGGTTCCTCTAATCAGGTGGTTCATTTTCTCTCACCCCGTCATTTATCGGAAGCGAGTCTGTTTTTGGAAAGAAAACGGGATGTGGAAATTCATCTACGGCATGATTCGGCATTGATGGTGGGTGTTCCTACAGATGACTTTTCTAAGTCTTTTAAGCAGGTCATTGATAGGGTTTGAATATAGCTTTGAATATAGCAATAAGTTGGGTTAACCACAACTGCGGTTAGCTTGTTGAATTAATTCGTCAATATTAAGCAATTCTGCTTGAGTTAAACCATAATATTCTATAGACAGATCATAAGAATGATTAGCTTGTTTTACTTCTTGCTTTTCTCGTTCTAAGAAATGTTCAACTTTTTGGGAGTAGCGATCGGCTTCTAAAGCGTATTCTTTTGCCTTTTTCAACTCATTCTTAGCTTTTTCTAAACCTTGAACCTGTTTTTCCATAAATTCTATCATTTTCTGTTCATCATCTTCGTGGGGGTTAAGATAACGATGGTTAAGAGTTTTTGCTGCCTCATCTTGCCACGAACCTCGAATATCTTTACGATACTCTTGTAAAGTGCGCGATCGCTGTTTCATTCTCCAAAGGGTGTCTCCCATTTCCATCTGTTTTACTCTCCAAATTGTTTAAAATAAAGGTGGACGATTTAACTCAATCAAACTTTCTACCCTATCCTCTAATTCTCTGGAAACTGCTACTTCTAGGCGTTGGGCAAGGTTTCCTAAGTTTTCTGCTTCTTTAAAGTCACTTCTAGCTTCTTCTGTCAGTTTTTGCGCTGTATTAACGGCTAAAGACATTAAATTTGCTATTTCCTGCTCATTTTTTGCTTCAATTTGTGCTCTTTCCACTTCACGTTTGGCAGCATGAGCATTTTCTAAACTGCGTTCGGCAAAACTGAGGGCGGAATTAGCATGATTTAAAGCAATATTTGCTGTGCGAACAGCTTGTCTAGAATATCCCACAGCACTACGACAACAATTTACCCTTACTTGTGCTTGGGCCAATTCATCCCTTGCTCCCGCTTCTTCTTCAATGGCTTGATTTAAAGATTGAATAGCATCTTTACACGCATTTTTTGCTCGAATCACTCTTGCTTCCTGACGATAGCAATTTGGGGCATGATATCGCCCCTTATCATCAGTAGAACCAGAATTTTGGCAAAGGCTGAGGGCCACTTGTGCGTTCTGTAATTCTAATTCTGCGTTGCGTACATCAATTTCTGCTTTTTTTCTTTCCTCTATAGCGCATTGTAATCTAGCTTCTGCTTTTTCTAACCAAGCCAGCGCAAGATTTAACTCAGTTTGCCAATTCTTTAAGGTTGATTGCGCCTGATGTTCACTGTTTTCTGCTTGTCTTAAATTTTGTTGAGCATTTTCCAACCCTTGATAACAATTAGACAACAATTGAGCGACTTCATCATTAGCCTGATCGACTGCTTTTTGATCATTGCTTGCCTGATCTTGAATAATTGCAGCATTATATTGAGCTTGTATAACTTTTTCTTCTGCTTGATTTTGATACCATGACATATCAGTTGAAGTCTCACGGGTGGTAATTGTCCACCGTTTGAGTTCTTCAAGTAAGTCATTGAGCAGGATAATGAGAATACGGGGATCTTGAATGGTCATATTAAATCAATTAGGCATTTTCAGTGATTTCTCGGATAAAATAAAGTATTGTTTCTATCTTGCCAACAGAATCTTCAAAATCGGCCATGGTTTTTGTCCAAACTTCTTTGAAATCTTCTGCTGCTGATCCTTCATAGACATCATTTAGCGATCGCCATGCTGTTTCTAGCATCTCAAATTCTTCCTTAAGAACCAGCAAATGCTGATTTAAGGCAGTTTCATAGGATAAAAGTGCATTTTTCAGAGAATTATCCACCGCTTAAATACCTCTTTAATACTTGTAATTTATAGTTTAAAAAATCTGTATAGGAAGGACTTTGACGATTTAGATAATTTTTTATTTGTTCTTGCACAGGTAACCATAGCTGTTCGTGTTGACGACGGTTTTCGCCTCCCCAATGAGGGGAAAGATCCTCGTAAGCAGTTTCTACCTCTTTCCAAGACGACATAGTGGTAATATTAGAAAAACTCAGGATTTTCTCATCATGCTAACCCGAAAACTTTGATAATTTGTGATGATAATTTAAACAAAGCACAGGGGATATAAGTGATTTATTAGGAGATTTAATTGATAATTAGTTAAAGGTTGCTGCTATTATTCATTATTAACCCTAACAATTCTTCAAATAAAGG
>JAGGDU010000159.1:0-89 GCA_018457135.1 Trichodesmium erythraeum GBRTRLIN201
GTTTTGTCAAAATCAACAGAAACTAAATCTGAACCTTTAGTAAATAAACAGTTTATTGCCAATATTCCTCAAGGAAAAATAGTTGAGAA
>JAGGDU010000159.1:189-17582 GCA_018457135.1 Trichodesmium erythraeum GBRTRLIN201
GTTTTGTCAAAATCAACAGAAACTAAATCTGAACCTTTAGTAAATAAACAGTTTACTGCCAATATTCCCACTACGGAAATAGTTACAGAATCAGAAAAATATATTTCCCCTCAATCACAACAAGCACAAACCTCTACAGAGGAAGAAGAACCCCTAGTGCTAGTAGCCGAAGTTGTAGTTACTGGAGTAGACGGAGAACTCCAAGATGAAGTTTACCGAGTCATTAACACTCAACCAGGAGAAACAACCACTCGCTCTCAACTACAAAAAGATATTAACGCTATTTTTGCTACTGGTTTCTTCCAAAATGTGAAAGCAATACCTGAAGATACTCCTCTAGGTGTAAGAATTATTTTTAAAGTCGAACCAAACCCTATATTGACTTCTGTAATAATAGAGGGTGCAGAAGTATTTCCTGAGAGTGAAACAGAGAGAATATTCAATGAGCAATATGGTGAAACTTTGAACTTGAAAGTTTTTGAACAAGGTGTTGAACAAGTCGACCAATGGTATCAAGACAATGGTTATGTTCTTGGACAAGTTATTGGTGCGCCCCAAGTTGGTGATGATGGTACAGTTACCTTAGAAGTTGCAGAGGGAAAAATTAAAGATATTCAGGTACGCTTCCTAAATTCAGAAGGAGAAACAGTAGATGAAGAAGGTAATGTCATAAAAGGTCGTACTCGTGAATATATTATCACTAGAGAAATTGAACTGAAAACAGGAGATATATTTCAGCGACAGACTGCAGAAAAAGACATTAGAAGAGTGTTTGATTTAGGAATTTTTGAAGATGTGAGATTGGGGTTAGAACCAGCACCAGATGATCCTAATACGGCAGTTATTGTTGTGAATATTGTAGAGAAAAGTACCGGTTCTCTTGCATTTGGTGGTGGGGTTAGTTCTGCAAGTGGGTTGTTTGGTACAGTAAGTTATCAACAACAAAATATTGGTGGTAATAACCAAAAATTAGGTGGTGAATTTCAGGTTGGTGAACGATTAGTATTAGCAGATGTTAGTTTTACAGATCCTTGGATCGGTGGAGACGATCATCGACTCTCTTACACGGTGAATGCCTTCAGACGGCGAACTATTTCAGTGATTTTTGATTCCGATGATGACGATCAGCGTGATGTCGATTTGCCTAATGGTGATAACCCACGAGTTATTCGTACAGGAGGTGGGGTTAGTTTTACTCGTCCGTTTATCCCTAATCCATTTGTTGATCCAGATTGGACTGCTTCTCTGGGATTAAAATATGAACGGGTGGAAATTCAGGATCGTGATGGTGAAGTTGAACCTAGAGATGAGTTGGGCAATAAATTGACAGTCGATGATTCTGGGAAAGATGATCTATTCACTATTCAATTTGGTATTGTCAATGATCGACGCAATAATCCCCGACAACCTACTTCTGGTAGTTTGTTGCGGTTTGGTGCAGAACAGTCTATTCCTGTAGGCTCAGGAGAAATTGGTTTGAATCGTTTGCGGGGTAATTTCAGTTATTTTATTCCAGTAAGTTTTATTAACTTTACTGATGGACCTCAAGCTTTAGCTTTTAATATACAAGCAGGCCATATAATAGGAGACTTACCTCCTTATGAAGCTTTTGCTCTGGGTGGTACTAATACAGTCCGTGGATATGATGAGGGTTCGGTGGCAGCAGGTCGTACTTTTGTCTTAGGAACTGTTGAGTATCGCTTTCCTGTATTTAAATTTCTTGGTGGTGCTTTATTTGTTGATGCTGCAACAGTATTTGATAGTCAAAGATCTGTTATTGGTAATCCTGGAGGTGTGCGGGAGAAGCCAGGAGATGGCATAGGTTATGGTGGTGGTCTCCGGGTGAATTCTCCTCTGGGTCCGATTAGAATTGATTATGCTATTAATGATGAAGGTGACACTCGTTTCCACTTTGGTATTGGTGAGCGCTTTTAATAGAATTAGAATTGAGAACTCATAACTTATAACTCATAACTTAGAAGTAATCTCTGACTCAAATTTGTTTAATACTTATTAGAGTTGTTGGAGATCCTGGGAAAAGAGGGAGTTAAGGAGATAAAATATTGAAATTACTATAGAGTTATAAATATATATTATATAAGGAATCGTATCAAAATAACCTGAAAAGTTTTTTTGATAGAAGCTAGATTTAACAATTTATTTCAAATTTTACATAGCTCCTAAGCAGGTTCTATATAATAGAATTGTTTGGAAAAAAAGTAACATATGTCAAGAAAAAATTAGCGCTTAGAAATACTAAATATTGAACGGGCCTTAAAACAGGATAAGTTACTAAGGGTATTAACTCTGATTAAATGATCAAGCATTTCAATCCTTGCTCTTAGCACCTTTACTGAAGTATATAAGGACAAAGCTCATGAACACTTTGTTGGAGGAGTCCGTAAGTCTCGTTGGTATCAAAGTGTGTAAAAAATGGAGAAATTTATACTCTACATTTACAGGGCTTTTTATATTTCTGTCTGGCTAAAAGGGAGAATAAAGTTGACTCAAAATAGACTAAAAGCCATAGAATTATTTGCTGGAATAGGTGGCTTTTGTTTGGGAATGAGGGCTGCGAATATTAAGACTATTTGGGCGAATGATGTTAGTAAACTTTGTTGTCAAGTTTATCAAAGTAATTTTGGTAGTAGTTCAATAGTCTTAGATGATATTAATAAAATTAATTTATTAGAAATTCCAGAACACGATATTTTAACAGCGGGATTTCCCTGTCAACCATTTAGTCAAGCTGGTAAAAAAATGGGAATTAGAGATAGACTCAGGGGAACACTTTTTGAACGAATTATTGAAATTATCCAAGCTAAAAAGCCGAAATATTTTTTATTAGAAAATGTTAAAAGAATTTTGACTATGGAAAAAGGGTATCATTTCCGAATTATTTTAAATGCCCTTGCTTCGTTAGACTACTTTATTGAATGGCGAATCATTAACCCTATAAATTTTAGTATTCCCCAGAACCGAGACAGAATTTTTATTTTTGGTACTTGTATTAAGTCTACACAAAAAACTCTCGATCTAGAAAACCTTTCTGTATTTTTAACAGATAATGATATTCAGAGTTTACCTTGGAATGAAAATAGCGAAATAGAACAATATATGAAGGCTATTATTGATTTTAGTAGTAAAAACTATCACTGGGGTATTGCTTATCAAAATCAAATGTATAGTCAATCTTTGCCTTTAATGGCTGATATAAAACCCAGACAAAAACTTAAAGATATTCTACAATATGAATCAGAAATAAACCCACAATTTTATTTTACTTCTGAAACCCTAGAAAGAATCAAACAGAGTAAAGCAGTAAATAGATATTATAATGGTGTGGAAATATTATATAATCAAGGTGGAGGAGCGCGTCTTGGCTATACAATATTTGGCATTAATGGAGTTACTTCTACATTAACTTCTTCTACTTCTAGGCATTATGAAAGATATCAAGTAGGTAATAAATTTCGTCGTTTAACTAATATTGAATATGCTCGTTTAATGGGATTTCCTGATAATTGGTGTCGAGTTGTTAAAATTTATCACCAATATGCTTTATATGGTAATTCGGTTGTGCCTGATTGTGTAGAATGGATATGTAAAAGAATTGGCAGACAAAACTTTAGATTTAAGCCTCAAACTTGGCAACAGTTAACGTTATTTAGTTAATTCAATATTTATCAATATATGAAAGAACTTACTCTATTATTATTTAAAACGGAGACCATAACTTTTGTGAGAGATTTAAGTGTTACTATAATTTTTGATTTGTATGGTATTACTGATGGTAAAGCAGTGGGAACTAACTATTTAGGAAAGAAGTATTTATATACTCCAGGCAGTGCAGCTAGTGGCATAGATTTTCCGGAATTAGAAGTAGATTTAAAGGTAAAATATATAGGACAACCACAATCATCTTGTCCGTTTTAAGATGCTAGTCAAAAAGTTTATGGGTTAGGTTATAATTTACTTATTTTTGTATCTAAAAAAATAGATAATTGCGAATTACAGGCAGGAAGTTTTAATATTCAAAACGCGATTTTTGTAGCAAAGGCAAGAACGGGAAATTATCAAACTATACGGGGTTTAATAGAAATTATCAGTGGTAATGGTAATCAAGATGATGTAATAGGATTTTTGGAATATAGTAATCTCCCTTTAGATTAAATAGGACGTAAAGTTCTAGCTGAGAAAATAATTAGGCAACCTCCACAGCAGGGTTATATTAATATTTCTAATGCTCTATAATGGAGATTACAGTATAGAATAATTATTGTTCAGGCAGTAATAAAAAATGTAGTTGGAGTAGAAAATATTCTAAATTAAAACTGTTATATAGCAATTCTCACAATGGTGAAGAACATTGACTTATCTCATTTCACGGAAGTTAACAGTCAAAATTTAAAATTTTAAGATTTTATTATGGGCTCAAAAGTTTAACTCTAGAGTAGTTTAAATATTTCTTAAAAGAAAGGAATTATGCATAAATAACTAAAAATTCCTAATTAATAAAAAATCAGGCTAATAGATATCCCTATTAATATGATACACTAGACTTGGTTAAAGCTAAACTATAAAATAGCTTATTAATCTAACAAGTATTATATTTCGTTTATACTAACAATTGATATGATACATTAAAGTGGGCTAAAACCTAACTATAAGCTGGCTTTTTACTCGAATTTATTGGGTTTTTTTCTGAGACCAAATCTACATTATTTTAATTATTAAGTTTATGGTTATGGATGAGGGAGTAATTAAATATCATTGTGATTGGATAAAAGGAGAATCTGTGGCGATCGCTCCTATCACTGATTTAATGAAAAAACGCGACTTAATGCATTCCTTAGGATTAATTGGTATTTATGACAATGGCATTGGTTTTGGTAATGTTAGTCAGAGAATAAATAATTCCAATCAGTTTATAATTTCTGGGACTCAAACTGGTCATATCTCAACTTTAAAACCGGAATATTATACAGTTGTTACTGATTTTAATATAGAGGAAAATAGCCTAACTTGTTGCGGACCTATTAAGGCTTCTTCTGAGTCTTTAACTCATGCCGCTATATATTATTATAAACCTGAAATTATGGGTATTATTCATATTCATAATTATCAGCTTTGGCAAAAACTTATGTTTAAAGTTCCTACTTCTAGTCCAGATGTTCCTTATGGTACTCCACAAATGGCAAAAGAAATATTTCGTTTATTTGATGAAGAGAATTTAGGAGTAGAAAAAATATTAGTAATGGCTGGTCATGAGGATGGGATTATTTGTTTTGGAAAAGATTTAGATGAGACTGTTAATATTTTGTTAAATTTAAGGTAAAGTCTACCCTAAGACTATTAGATATGTCCGATAATTAATTTCAAACCCTTAGACTACCTCTGTTGACAATTAGTTTTCAGAGGTGTCTATTTCAACTGTTGCCAACTGCTAAAGAGTCTTTAAAAACATGATAAAAAGGATTCTTATTATATCGCTCTGACCTCAGAATTGAAATGTCTTTGAATTAAAATGAGATAAATTTTAACTTGAATAACTGAAGGTTTTTAGAATAAAAATAGTTAAGTATTAACTCCCAGTGGCGTTAGCAGGGCACCCATAAAGTTATAAAATTGTCAAATTGTTATCCGCCAAATATAGTGTAGCATGCAAAAGTCCTGAAAATTCTCAGCCAAAGGTTAAAAATTCCTACATTGAAGGAGCGATCGCTTGGAACCAATAATATGTCTTTTAAATATAAATTACCTCCAAACTATGGTTCACCTTACACGAAAAAATTCAGTCTCTTTTTGTCTGTTATACCAATTTCCCAAAATATTGTTACAATAGAATAACTATAAAATTATTAATTGATCGCGACTACTCTGTGGCGATATAGCTGCTGCACTTGCTCTGCTCAAATAAAGTTTTAACCCTAAGATAGATATTTCGAGGACTAAGACCCTACTACAAACAAAAAGTTTAAGGTCTCCCTAAAGCAATAAAGGTTTTATAGTTAACTTAATTGAAAAACCCTGACACATAATGATTTTAATGGTGTGTGACGTTAAAGACAGCTAAAAAAACCAACATCTAACAAAAGATGCCGTCACACACCCTATAAATTTTAAATTATAGCAGTTTTCACTGAAGTAAACTATAGTAGAGACGTTCTATTGAAAATCTCTATAAAGGTTTTTGTTCTTAGGAGTGTGTTCTAAACTTGCTCTTAAGCTCTATAATTTAAGCTGTAGCTACCAAACCACTATGCCTTAACAAAGGTTCAGTACTAGGTTCTCGACCTCGGAAAGTTTTAAATACCTCCATCGGATGCAGACTCCCGCCCAAAGCTAAAACTGTATCCCTAAACTGCTGACCACAAGTAGCGATCGCCTGTTCATTTTCCAAACCAGCCTCTTCAAAAGCGGCAAAAGCATCAGCACTCAATACCTCCGCCCACTTATAACTATAATAACCGGCAGCATAACCACCAGCAAAAATATGCCCAAATGCACATAAAAATGAGTCTTCTGGCAATAGTTCCAAAACAGTAGTAGTTTCAGCAACACGCTTACGCACATCTAGCACTGTTTCTTCCCCAGCTGGTCGATAACGGTGATGGAGCTCAATATCAACTAAAGCAAAATGCAACTGGCGCAACATCGCACTACCGCTCATATAATTTCTAGCAGCCAAAAGTTTCTGATAATAATGTTCTGGCAAAACCTCCCCTGTTTCATAATGTTTCGCCATTCCGAATAAAGTGGAGCGGTCATAACACCAATTTTCCATAAACTGACTAGGTAACTCTACCGCATCCCACTCTACGTTATTAATACCTGAAGCACCTCCATAGTCAACTGTTGTCAGCATATGTTGTAAACCATGTCCAAATTCATGGAACAGAGTTTCTACCTCACTAAAATTCATCAAACTAGGTTTACCATCTACAGGCGGTGTTTGATTACATTGTAAATAAGCTACAGGTAAACGCAAAGTAGTTTGACCATTCTCTACAATTTTAGCACGATTTATACAGTCATCCATCCATGCACCACCTCGTTTTTCAGCAGGACGACTATAAGCATCAAGGTAAAAATAGGCAATGGGTCTGTTTGTTTCATCACTAATTTTAAAATAGCGCACATCTTCATGCCATACTGGAGCTTCCCCATCTGCGGCAGTAATATTAATGCCAAATATACGCTTGACTAAACTAAATAACCCATCAAGAACCTGTGGCAGGGGGAAATATGGTCGCAACTCTTCTGTAGTAAAGGAAAATTTTTCTTCTCGCAGTCTTTCTGACCAAAAGCTCATATCCCAGGGTTTAAACTCCTTGGCCTCTGGTGCATTTTGGCTGGCAGCAAACTGTTTTAGTTCTTCTAAGTCTTTAACTGCAGCATCATAACTAACACTGCGTAATTCTTCTAATAACTTTTCTACTGCTTCCACACTAGGAGCCATTTTACTGGCAAGACTCAATTCTGCATAACTATTAAAGCCCAAAATTTCTGTTTTTTGCTGACGTAGCTCCAGAATACGTTCAATTAAAGGATAGTTGTTTAACTTCTCACTAGAAGCACGACTAATAAAGGCTTTATAAAGTTGTTCTCGCAACTGCCGTCTTTTGCAGTGTTGCATGAAGGGTAAAAAACTGGGAGAGTCGAGGGTTATCCGCCAAGGTCCGTTTTCTGGTGTAGCATTCTCGGATCCATTATCTCTGGCAGCTTGAGCAGCTAGACTTAACAAACTGGGTGGTAAACCGTCTACTTCTTCTTTTTCAGTTAAAATTAGGCTAAAAGCTTTGGTAGCATCAAGAACATTATTAGAAAATTTAGTAGAAAGTTCTGCTAGTTCTAGTTCAATAGCATTGAAGTGTTCTCGTTTTTCTCCTTTTAAACCTACTCCTGAAAGTTCTGCATCTTTGATGGCAGCTTCAACTATACGTTTTTGTCCTGAATCTAGGTTTTGCCAGCTATCACTATTACTTAAATTTTTAAAGGTTTGATAAAGAGGTTTACTTTGATTTAGTTTATTAATAAACTCTACTATTTTGGGTTGTACTTGATCATAAGCTTTTCGTAGTTCAGGATTATTTTTAACTCCCATTAAATGTCCTACTATTCCCCAACTCCAGGTTAAACGATCTTCTAATTTTTGTAGAGGTTCTACTAGGTCATTCCAAGTTGGTTTAACTATTAATTCTAAGTTGATTAGTTCTTTTTCTAATTCTGTCAGTAATTCTGTTATTGCGGGTACTACATCTTCTGGTTTTATAGATTCAAAAGGGGGTAATCCCTTACCAATTAGTAATGTTTTTTTTGTAACTGTTGTATTAGGGCTCATAGACTGATTATCTTGATATCCTCATCATTTTTTTGTCTAAAAATATTGTAGCTTAACTACAATATATAGTACTAAATTATATCATGTTTAGAGAAATAAGTATACCGTTTGTAGTAGAGCTTGATCAACAATACAGATAGAGAGATTACCCCAATAGAAACTTTAATTATAACTATTTATTCAAGGGGACATTTTGAAGTGGTTAACAAAATTAATTATATAATTTTATTCTCTCTTATCTCATGTTTTTTTACTGATTATGTGACAAAAGTTTCCTAGTTGATATAAGCATCTATTCCCAGCTATTTATATTTATAGCAGATACAGAGCAGATTATGTACAGCTGTATTTTGTAAAAATTATTAGGAACAAAACCATTTAGATAAAACATTTTTTCAATCTTGGAGAAGCTCTATTAACTTTAGATCGCAATAATTTCTACCTAGAGCATTTCCAGCCAAAATAGTAAATGGTTTTTCTGGTTCTCCTAAATGATTTAATACTAGAGTTGCGCCAGTAAAATTTTGATTAATAGTATAATTATTAACAGTTACAATTGTTTTTAATCCTGTTTGCAAAGCAGCTTGTAAACCATGGTGTGAATCTTCAAATACTATACAATTATTGCTTTGAATATTCATTTTTTCTAATACATAATAGTAAATATCTGGTGCAGGTTTCTTAGCCGGAACTATATCCCCTGCCGCAATTATTTCAAACCAAGAAATACTTTCTTTTCCCAAGGTATTCTCTAATAATGCTGTCACATTTGTAATAGTACTAGTAGTAGCGATCGCTAAACGCATTTTATTATTTCGTGCCTCTGTTAATAATCTTTTTATTCCTGGCCGTAATGGTATAGCACCTGTACTTAATAATTTTCGGTAATAATTTGTTTTACTTGAGTGTAGATTAGAAATCAATTCTAGCAGTGGAATTGACGATTTAAGCTTTGGTTTATACTGACTAATATAAAAGTTAATTCGTTCTTTGCCACCAGAGATCGCCAGTAATTCTCCATATAAGGAAACTGACCATTCCCAATCTAAACCTGCTTCAGCAAAAGCTTGATTAAAAGCTACTCTATGGCCATCTCTTTCTGTATCGGCTATTGTGCCATCAACATCAAATATTAGGGTAAACTGTTCAATCATTTAGTTAAAACTGTAATAATTTTCATATTAGTTTGTCACTTCAGTTATTAGTTATTAAATAATTAACACAAAGTGAATTACTTTTTCGCACAATTAAGATAATTCAATCTTAATTATTCTTATATTTTATGGATCTTGCATGCCAAGTCCCGACCTTAATCTACTACTCAATAGTCAAGTTTAAATTGTTTTAATAAATATTATAAGCCTTATGAGTAATAACTGGGTTATATCCCACAGTCAAAAAGTAACTCCTGGAATAGGGAGTATTTAAATACTGAATTTTATTTTTTTTATTACCTTTAAATAGAAGATTATTTAGTTTCTTTCCTGGTCAAGTTTATTTGATATTTATTAGCTATTACTATTTTTTATAAAGCAAATTTTAAATGCAATCATAATATACTTAAAACCTACCTTCAGATTGGATTTGAGTTATCAGTTAGCTTCCAGAGGGGAAACTGGGTTTTTCACATCCCGTCGCGAAAAATTACCTTTTGGAAAAAGGAGGGTTGAAATACTAAATTTTATTTTTTTTATACCCTGGAAAGGGAAAAAATTAACCTTGTTTTCTGGTCAAGTTTATTTAATATCTATAAGCTATAAACTGTTATTATTTTTCCAGCCGGAAATTTTATATTAAATTATTATATATTTAAAATATACCTTCAGATTGTTTTACTGATTCCCCAGTATGTTCTCTAATGGGTTGTTTTGAAATTATAGAATGATGATGAGATGATGGGCTAGAATAATTTTTTTGTTGTAACTGCCTGATAAGTATAATTAGGCGTTTCAAGTGAGGTTTTATTACCTGTGTATTCTGTGTTTCCAGATCGTCAATTTTGGTGTGAAGCTGGGATATATCTACAGATGCTTCTTTAACCAATATTTCCGTATCCCTTTGTAGATTGGCCATCGCTTCTTCAATCACCAAAATACGTCCATTTACTATTTCCCAATCAGATTTACTCAGAGATTTTTGATCCACAGATGCTAAACTTTTTTGTACAGAAGAAACTGAGTATTCTAGTGCAGTTAGTTGCTGTTGTATTTCTGAATTTACAGCTTGTGTTAATTCAGTAGAAAATTGTTCACGAACTGATTCAATTTCGATAGAAAGCTGTTGACGAAGTTTAACTATTACCTTTACAGCATTGTTTTCTAACCTTTCTACTGAGCTTTGAATTTTTTCTATCTCAGAGATTTGAGATAATTGCATTTGCTGTTCAAGTCTGTATCTGTTAGCCATATTCAGAGATAAGGCTAATGTTATAGGGGCAACTGCATAAAATGCTTGCCCCGAAGCTGCTACTCCAAAAGCACCAAATACAGAGAAGGCTACACTAGCATACTCTGCCAAATTGAGCCAATACTTTTTGTAAAAAGTAGGCTTCAAAGCTCTCCTTAGCAATGAATCTTGATTAAGTTTCATATTTTTTTTAGTACATCTCTCCACAAGTATTTTTTGTTTTATGCAAAGTATAGGTACTATCTATAATTATTTGTGAATATAAGTAATATTATACCATTTACATTTCCATAATTGAAGCATTATCCTCAAACATATAAACCACAATATAATTTAATTATAGCTCACACTGGGCAGATCTTGAAGAACATTTTATACCAGAGTTAATTTTGTTGACCCTCAAGCCTTAAATAATTTTCAGATAATCATTTAAGGGTTTTTATTTGTACAATAATAAGAATCAAGTAAACAAAAAGAAAAAGAATAAAAGAACTATTAGTTGCCTTATTTATCCAAAATACAGACCGTTTGAGAATAGTAGGGGGAATGGCAGAAAAATGGTTTAATAAGGATAAAAAAGTGCGATTTGTTCTACCTACAAGCTTGCATCCTTTCCCCATGAAAAGATGGCATCAATAGTTAACCTTAAGTTTTGGAGTAATGTCTAGCAACGAGAGCGATCGCTCTCCTAGCAATGCTAGCAACAATTGATTTTCTACACCATAGTCGAGCTGTTTTGGGTTAGCCTGGAAAATTTATTCAATGGCCTTTGGATGCTTGATAAATACTGTTAGGTAATCCAATTTTACTTCAAATATGTCGCTATATTGCTATGCACATTTTTGTATAAATGTCAATGGTTAAGCAACCAACTGGAGCAGTTTAATCACAGTAGGAGCTTTTGGACCTGGCAGTTGCCTCATTGTCATATTCTTAATTGAGTGATTTTTTACTTATACTAATTATTATAAGTATTAATTTTTATTTGATTGTCTACAACTTTACCAATATTACCCAGACTTAACCGTTTCACGAAAGTCAAAACTCAAAAGTTAAAAGTTAAAAGCTAGATTTTATAGAACCCCTACAGGTTTCTCTAGAGAATTAGGCGATATAGCTGTTGCCACCATCCTCCGCTAACGCCAATTTTTTGAGCATTAGTTTGGATAAAACAAAGATTAATCTTGGCGGTGGTATTTTCTAGGGTTCGCATCAATTTTTTTAGTCAAGCTTTTATATCTTTCCATCCAAGAGTTAGTTCTTTCTATGACCCATCTAGCTTGAATTGTAACAAATATCGTGTTTCCTTGTTTTTCTTTCTCAACTTTTGATGGTTGAGCGGAAAGTTGAAACCTGATCTTGGTCATAATTGCTGGATAAACTGTCTTTAACTACTGTATAATTTTTTCGAGGTAGTATCAATTATCAAGTAAAATAGTGATTTTACGAATTTTTACAGGTTTGGACTTAAAGTAGTCAATGTTGTCTGACAACATTTCAATTAATCCATATTATCAGTTTTTGACGATGCATGTGCTACGAAGCAAAAAAAGGAAAGCCCAGATATTTTCTGCTAAGTGCCTTATAAATTCCATTAGTAGTCTACTTGAAACTGAATCCCTTGAACTTGACACTAACATTACAGGTATTTTTTTACTATCTGGGAATTAATTTATTAGAGTTGTCCCGGAGCGTTTTTTCTACATGTTGATGTACTTGAGAGTGTAATACATCTCTAGTCTGTTCTATTATTCCTGATTCTCGCCACTGTTTATAATGCCAAAATACGATGGAGTAAGGACTTAAATCTTTATTCTATTAGACCAATAACAACCGTTTTTCAGTTAAGAAAGTATACCGTCCAATATTTATCTTTTACTCCCTATGTATGGGGCAAGTTTTCTTTTTTTTTGGCAACAATGGTTCAATCAGAACCCATTCTTTATCTGCTAAACTACCAGAATATGGCATTGACCAACCTCTTAGTTAAATAATTTGCTTTGGCGGAGGATGGTGGCGGCAGCTATATTGCTACTTAGTATAACCTTGGACCGAAAAGATACCTGTAGGGGTTATATCTGCTCAAACACTTAATTATACACTACTTTCAGGAAATCATTTGAAATTTAAAGTTGCAAACTATTTATTTGTGACATATTAAAAGTGAATTAGTATTATTACTACATCAAATAATTAGTCAAAAGAAATTAAAATCGATCCCCGTAGATGTTAAATTGAGATAAAAAGAGCAAAATACAGGAAAATTGCTATGACTACAACAACTCCAAAACCAACAACAGTCCCGGATTTTTGTGAAGGTATCCAATATTTTGGAAAAGCTTGGCCTGATTTTGAAACCTACGGTAAAACACCAGCAATAGCAGAAGGAAGTAAAGCGATCGCTTCACCAAGTGACCCTACTGGCATATATCAAACCCTCCTCTACGCTGATGCTCTGCGTTATTTAATGTTACAAGTAACAGGCAGCAAAGCATCAGGACACCCAGGCGGTTTTGCCAGTCAAGCCGAAGCTTATGCAGCCCTAGTAATGTTAGGCTACAAAAATATTCTCACAGAGGTCGGACACCACGCCCCCGGATTTTATAGCGCTGTATTTCTTGACCGCTCCCTAGAAGATATGAAAATCTTCAGTGTCCAACAAATGCGCGATCGCTTCCGGGAAATGCACGGACTCCTCGGACACCTATCTGGCTATATTCCTGGTTTACTCAACCCTGCCGGGCCACTGGGACAAGGTCAACATTTCGCCATGGCAGCAGCATTATTACATCAAAACACCCTATTTCCTTTCACCTTAGGGGACGGTGGTATGGGAGAACCATATCCAGTCAGCAGTATGATGCACTTTAACACTGCCTATCCTAATGTTACCAACTTTTTACCAGTATTAGTATGGAACGGTTATAGTCAAGAACACCACAGCATGGTTTCCACAAAAAGTAATGCAGAAATGATTAGCTACTGGAAAGGCAACGGTTTTGCAGAAGTCATACTGGTAGATGCTAAGGACTTCGACGACCAAAACCAACCAGGAGACTATATTGACAGTAGTGCCTTCTCTTTAGAAAAACGCCTAGAATTTACCAAAGCGGTATTAGAAAATGTTGACAAAGCAGCAAAATCTGCTCTTGATGGTAAACTCACGATTTTTATTATCAAACAACTCAAGGGGGCCGGGGTTCACGCCAGAGGTTCAAAATCTCACAACCTCTATCCTAAAGACACCCTCGATAGTCCCCAAATTATCAATACTCTCAAAGAACGTGCCTTATCAGTAGCAGCTTGGGAGTTAGTACGAAAAAATTGCGAACGTGCTGGTGGAGGTCCGGCATCTAAGACTGTTGTGACTGAATTTGAGTATCCACTAACAGAATTAGGTCAACTACCTTTAGAAGAATATACAGTTGGTGGGGACCCCAAAGTTGCCACAACTGCCATGGGAGCATTAATAGCTCATGTCGGTCAAAAAGACCCTCATTTCTTGCTAACAAATGCTGATGGTAACGCTGCATCAGGTATTAATAATGTTAACCAAGCATTGAAAATTATTCACCCCACCCCTGACGATATTTATTTCCAAGGTCCAGGAGGTCAGGTTTATGAACCTTTGAGCGAAGACGCTTGTGCTGGAATGGCTGCTGCTTTAGCATTGATGGGAGCCCGGACAGTTTGGTGTTCTTATGAATCTTTTGCTATTAACGGGGTACCTATTTGGCAAACTGTTACTCAAGCAATGGCGGAGTTACGTCACCTGACTCCTTCGACAATTACATTATTTACTGCTGGAGCATTGGAACAGGGGCGCAATGGTTGGACTCACCAACGCCCGGAAATTGAAGCTTATTTTGCTGCGATGATGCGGAATGGAAATGTGTTCGCCCTTTTCCCACCTGATGCTAATAGTATTCAAGTTTGTTATGACTGGGCGCTGAGTACTAAAAATAAGGGTGTGACTATTACTGCTAGTAAGTCACCTTTACCTATTCGGACTACTTTTGAACAGGCAAGACAAGGGTTAAAGGATGGTGCTGTTATTCTTCAAGAGGTTAAAGGGGGTCAGACTGTTGTGTTTGCAGTACTGGGAGATCTGCCATTAATTCCAGTATTTGAAGCTGCTGCCTATTTGGAAACTAAAGGTATTGGGGTACGGATAGTTTCAGTAATTAATCCCCGGCGCTTGTACCGTCCCCAGGATACAGGTTGGAATACTTGTTCTGAAGCTGATGGCGGTTTTTTGGATGATGCTGGTTTTGAGGAATTATTCGGTGGTGATGCTTTAATTGCTGTGACTGGTGGCGCCAGTTTGATGTTAGAACCAATTATGTTACGGAGTCAGGTTAAGCGGGATACCTTTGCTTGGCGTCGAGGGGAGACTGCTTCTAGTGCTGGTGAGGTGATGGCTTTTAATGGTATTACTGCTGAAACTTTGACTAAGCGGGCTATCGAATTAGTAGATTAAATTTTAGGGGTTTAGTTGTAAGCATTCAGCTATTAGCTAGAAGGAGGTGAAATGCCTCCAATAATAACAGGACTTACGTACGAGCACTACACCCAGTGAGGGGGAATGCCAGAAAGCCCCTACATTTGGTGTTTTTAAGGTGAATTTGCGTAAGTCCTGAATAATTAAAGGTCGGACACAAAAAAGATGATCAGCTTTATGCAAGTATTTTGTTACTTTTATGTGTTTTTTTCCCAGCATGACCTAGGTAAAGTGTTCGAGCTGACTGCTGATAGCTGAATGTTTGCGTTTAGTTTCCAAACCCCCTACAAAAAAATCTAGTCTGTAGTAGGGCTTGAACCTGAAAAATATCCCGATAATTACAGCGTTTTTCATTTTAGTCGGGTACAGTAGGTAGGTTCCATGGAATGTCTGTACAAGGTTTTGGTTGTCACGATAATTTTTGAGGTCTTCAAACTCAAACTAGTTTTAAAATTCTTTTCTGTAGAGTTAAGGAAACTTCCGGAAAAAACATAACCCAAATTTCTTCATTGACAACTACTATAACTATATGTTAGTAGCTACAAGCCCACGTACGAAAGAAGAAGGATCGCCCAACATCTATCCGCGCGGTTCCAAACCGAAATACAAACTGAAATAAACTGGGCAGGTTCCCCATACAAGCTTATCATTACAAGTTAACACCGGAGAACCACTCCCCCCTTTATGCCATCTTCTGCCAGTCTACGAACTTTTTCTAAACCTCGTAATCATATTCCTCAGGACTTACGCACGGGCACTATATCTAGTGAAGGCGAATGCCAGAAAGCCCCTACATTTGGTGTTTTTAAGGTGAATTTGCGTAAGTCCTGTTCTTTTGTACCACCCAAACTCTCATAAATTTGCTTCTGTACAGAAGAGAAGAACTAGCGATCGCCTCCTTCTCCCTTATCATCGGTGAGTGGAGTGCAAGGTGATGAGGGATTAGCGATCGCCTCTTTTAGCATTTTCCAATTAGCCCAAGATAATAAGGGACTAGGGTACGGCTATTTTGGCATTTTCCGAATATTTAGCTGAAATTAAGTAATTTTTCATTGACTTTTTGTTGATTCAAATGCTAACATTAAATTAATCGGGGTCTACTCAAACTTATAAATAATAACCTATCTGTAGAGGGCAAACGCCAAAAAGCCCCTACTATATATGTGATTTAGTTCTGCGAGTCTATTGGAAAATAATTCCTGCTTTGTCAATTACAATCGTTTATATTTAAATACAAACCATGACACAACCCACTGCTCAAGACCAATATATGCTCGAATTGGTAAACAGAGGTCGAGCAAATCCTCAAGGAGAAGCTGATTTATATCTAAATGGAGACCTAAATCAAGGACTTCCTTCAAATACAATTTCCACCGATGCCAAACAACCTCTAGTATTTAATTTCGAACTCCATAGTGCTGCTCAAGATCATAGTCAATGGATGCTAAATAATAACGTATTTAGTCACACAGGAGAAGGTGGTAGCAGCCCCACCCAACGTATGCAGGCTGCGGGGTATGTCCTCGCACCTCCCTGGTCTACTGGGGAAAATATCGCTTACAGGGGAACAACAGGTACGCCAGACTTAACCACTTTTGTGGAGGGTAACCACAAAAACCTATTCGTCAGTCCGGGTCATCGGAGAAACCTGATGAGTGGTAACTTTAAGGAAGTCGGAATCTCTTCGCTACAGGGACAATTCGAAAATTACAACGCAGTCATGACTACCCAAAAATTTGCTTTTTCTGGGGATCGTGGCCCATTTATTACAGGTGTGGCCTATACTGATGCTGTTAATAATGACGATTTCTATACAGTCGGTGAAGGAATAAAAGGGATAACAGTTACGGCAGTTGATACTACTAATAGTGCTAATACTTTTACTACCACTACTCTAGATGCAGGTGGTTATAGTTTAGATGTAGACCCAAATGTAACTTACGATGTCACCTTCTCTGGTGATCTAGATCAGAATGGTCAGGCAGGCGATACAGCAACTTATCAAGTTCAAGTTAATTCCGAAAACGTCAAACTAGATGTAGTCAGTGACGAATTACCAGAGCTTACTCCCGCACCTACACCAGAGCCTACTCCCGCACCTACACCAGAGCCTACTCCCGCACCTACACCAGAGCCTACTCC
>JAGGDU010000160.1:0-55889 GCA_018457135.1 Trichodesmium erythraeum GBRTRLIN201
GAGAGTTGATTATGCTGTTAAGTTAACGTCCTAACCTTTGCTTCGATTGCTATAATTCAAATTCAATGTGTGCTAAAATGCGACGGACAAATGCTCCATCATAGTTTTTGGCGAGGTTCGTGGCAAAAATTACGACTCCATCAAATTTGTCTAGTTGAAGTAACATTACGGAACGACTAACATTAACTCCATGATCGGAACTTTGGGTGACATTAGTTAATCTTTTTCCTAAGATAGAGTCAGCTTCATCAAAGAATAAAACTGAGTCAGTTTCTTGGGCTTTTTTAAAAGCTGCGGTAATGTTTTTTGGGGTTTCACCTACATATTTAGACTCAATTTCTGCGTAGTTAACTTTGATGATTTTTTTCTTTAAAATGTGAGCGATCGCTTCTGCACAAAAAGTTTTACCTGTACCTGGTAACCCAAATAAATTAATTGCGGTACGTTTACCTCTGGGGTCAATACTTTTTAAGTTCCATTGGTAATATAAAATATCGTGATATTTAATTCTATTCAGTGCTGTATCAATTCTATTTTTGACGGTTGAGGGAACTATTAGATCGTCTAAACTTCTCTGAGGTTCTTCTGGGATAAACATTTCCATTCTGTTTATTTCAGTTGTTTTATCAGAGGAATTATTGGTGGGAGTTTGTTGAGGAGGTTTGTTAATATTTGTAGTTTTTATTTCCTCTGTTTTTGTATTTGTACTTTTTTGTCTTTCCCATCCTGTAGGCATAAATTAATTCTCCTTATAATAATTTGCTAAATATTGAAAAATTAAGTAGTTAGTTAAAAGTTTAGACTATTAAATTTTTTTCCTGGCTACAGATTAATTTATTTTTAGTCAAGTAAATCCATAATTTTGCGCTTATAATATCCTTGTTTTTCTAGTTCCTTTATAACATCTTCATCATCTATTTCACTCATATTATATTCAGTTTCTGATATGATAGTTTTCCCTGTTTTTTCAGTTTTAATAAAGATTCTAGAACGCACAGTTCCAACCATTGAATCTAGTTTAACCCAAGCATCCATTAAATCACTTTTTGCCAAACCTTGTTGACGTAACCATTTAGCAACTATTTCTCGTATATCATCCCATAATTTAACAACAATTAATGTTCCTACAGCTGCCGCTACTAACATACCTACTGCGACTAACCAACGCATAATATTTATTCTCCTATATCTATTAGTTATCCCAGGGAAAATTCCAGGGACGAGTCACAATATTACTACCACTTCTGAGAAATTCTGACCTAATTGTTTCTGGTAGTTCATCCCATTTCCAACTACTAGCAACGGAAAAATATGTACCGTTTTTGTAATCTAAATTTAGACGAATTTCTATATCATTAAAAGATGATAATTTAGTAAAAGTTAGTCTAGCATAATCAACTATTTCGTTAATCCTAGCAATTATTTTAGGATTTGCTATACCCCGAATAGTTTGTAATATTTCTTGACTGGGTATGCCTAATTTTTCTGCTAATGATATAGATAATTTTTCCTCAAACCAGCTATCAATATTCCTGCGATTTTCTGCTTCACTTTGTTTAGTTAAAAAATAGATACCTATACCTACTCCTATAACTGCAATAATAGAAATGGCAAGCCAGTCAATTTTGATTTGATTCATTTTTTTTTACCCTAAATACTTAATTTTTTTGAGCAAAACATACTAGTTAACTAAGCAGACATATCCATTTCGTCATCGCGATTTTTTGTTACATCAATTTCACTTTCACTTTTTCCTTTGCTGAGAAATTCTTTACGCACATCTTCAGGTAATTCATCCCAATTAACTTTCTCTTCTGTCTCTACTTTTACAGGAACTTTTTCACCAGACTCGAGAACTTTAATTACCCAAGATGTAACTCTTCTTATCCATTTGTTTGATGACTTTCTTTCTAGTGTTACTACTTGCTTTAACAAAAATTTACGCAACTTTTTCCAGGCTTTGCGAATGATCTTACGGGTATCAACAGCTTGATTATCTAAAGCACTAAATGCTTTTCTTACTGCACTTTCAATTGAAGGAATATTATTTTTAATCCAAGGAAAAAGACTATCTTCTGCCCAGCCTAAAATTTGATCCCAAAATATTAATGCGAAAGTTGCTGAAACCCCTAAAGCACCTGCTATAGCCCACATAAATAGTGGAATTGGCATAATTTTACTCCTTTGGATAAAGTTTAAAAGTTAATTTTTTTTCACCCTCGCGTAACCACTCTGAACGTACATCTTCAGGTAAACTATCTCTATCTAATTCCTGTTCTATTCTTGTTACTATTGGTTTGTTTTCTTTAATGTAATAAATTTCTATTTGACGATTATAAGTTTGAACTTTGAGTAATTCAGGTTCATAATTTACTTTAGGTTCATAATTTACTTTAATAGTTAAAATTAATGCTTTTGCGGCTTCGAGAAGTGTCGGGTTAATTTCTGATCCTTCTTTTACTAATTGTTCGTCAAACTCTCTACAAAGTTTATAGGTAATTCTTAAACATTGGGTAATTCTTAAAGGTTCAGATCTTGGTTGAGGCAAGTTTTTTTGCAGAAATTTGGCAATGCTTTGATAAACTTCCTGTCTGTTAGAAATATCATTGTCTGGTTCAATTTCTAAAACATTAAAAATATCGTTCAAAGCATTTTTTACTTCTTTTGGTAAATCTTTTTGGTGTAGATACTTTATAACTGTATAGAATGGTTTTTTTAATAAGCGAGATAATTCCCTTTCTTTCATAAATCAACCTAGTGACTTAATTTTTACTATCCTTCTATTGCATCACATTTTTTTTCTATTGTCAGTAGGGAATAGTCGGCATAAGTAGGGAATTTAATGATGAAAAAAAGTCTCTTTTATCATTAAATTTGGTAAAAAAAATTGTTGTGTAGGATAATGTAGGACTACAATACATATAAAGTCCTTTACCTAACCTCATCTATGGATATCCAAGAAATATTGAATTTAGCTGACCATCTCATCTTTAACAAAACAGGAAAACATTTAGAAGACCTACAACAAGCTATATTAAAGGGTGTTTTTCAAGGTAAAAAATATTCAGAAATAGCTCAAGAATGTCAATGCACTAACGGTCATGTCAGGGATGTTGCTTCAGAATTATGGAAAACTTTTTCAGATACTTTTGGAGAACAAGTAAATAAATCTAATCTACGTACCACATTTGAAAGATGGCAGTTTTCAATAGTTTCATCTCCAAAGATAGAAAAAGACTTTATAGGAATTAAAAATATAAATTTTTGCCCGGAAACTTCCCCTTCTTCAGAAACTATAAAACCTGAAAATTTGACTCAGCCAAATATTAACAAATGCCAGACTATTCCTCGACCAAAAATAAACCTATCAGATGCACCAGACTATAAAAAATTCTATGGTCGAAATCAGGAAATAAAAACTCTGAAAAAATGGATTCTCCAAGAACAAAAAAAATTAGTAATTCTCCATGGAATAATTGGTATTGGCAAAACAGCATTAGCTCTCCAACTAATCAAAAATATTCAAAATAAGTTCGACTATATAATTTGGCAAAGTCTGCGAGACTCCCCACCTCTTAAAACAATTCAAACTAACCTCATTAAATTTATTTCTAACCAAAAATTGACTATTGAAACTTCAGGAAATTCCTATCTTCTAGAAAATTTGAGAAAGCACCGTTGCCTGATAATACTAGATGACATCCAAACAATATTTAGCAGTAGGAAACTAGCAAGTCATTACCTGCCAGAATATGAAAACTACAGTCAATTTTTCCAACTTATTGGCGAACTCTCTCATCAGAGTTGTTGCTTAATTATTAGTAGAGAAAAACTTAGAGAAATTAGCAGTGGTAAAAATACATCTGTTCGCTCATTACATCTGAAAGGTTTAGATGAGGAAGCAGCTATAAAAATTCTCAAAGACCAAGATCTAGAAGTAGACGCTCAAGGGCAAAAACTAATTAATTTTTATCAAGGCAACCCGACTTGGTTAAATATAATTGCTACTACTATTAATGATTTATTTGCTGGGAGCGTCTCAGAATTATTTCAATATGACTCCCTATTTTTAGATGCAGATATCAAAGAATTATTACATCAGCAGTTTGCCCGTTTATCAGAGTTAGAAAAACAAATAATCTCTCACTTAGCAACTAAAACTGAAGCAGTGGCTATTTCAACTTTATTAGATAATTTACAAATACCACTTTCAGATTTATTGAACATAATTAAATCTTTGCAGCGACGTTCTCTAATAGAAAAACAAGAAAACAATTTTATTCTTTTACCTTTGCTGAAACTATATTTTTTATCCAATGAAGTAGGAGCAAATTCCCATTTGTCTCTACATTCTTGCGGTTAGTAAATTTGATAGGAGAGAAAATTTACAGCAGATTTCTGGCAAATTATGTATACAGTAAATAGTGAAAATAATGTAGTGTGAGCATCTTACTACTGTAGCTTTACTTTATAACAATGGAAAGTTCTGTATTAATAGTATAGACACTGCTATAGCAATCTGAAATAGTTTCTAATATTAAATCTATTTGAGACACTAATTAATATTTATGAAGGCAAGGTACTTATAGGGCAAACAGGAGGTATAAGGGTTTGAAAGGAATTAAAATAAATATGTTTTTGATAACTGAACTTAGTATAATATTTGATCATAGGAGTTAAGTTTTAAAACCTAAGTTAAAATGACATTGGAAGACTAAAACCCTAATTTTTTTTTACCAATTATTTATGAACGCTACATCTTTAATTGCATTAATTAAGTCTGATAATAGATGAGTAGGTAGTCAAAAATAGATATAATTAACAAATATAGAAAAAAATTTCATTGAGGTAAAATAATTATGCTAATGTTGTGAATTTGCTTAAATAAATTACTCTCGCATAATTTTTACAATAGCCAAAAATAAAACTAGTAAATAAGTATATTAACAATCAAATTTATGAAAAACTAATGCCACAAGAAAAACAAGGAAATACTAAATGCTTAAATACTAACAAACAAAACTGGTTAATATTCCTAAAATATTCGGTAAGTTATAAACAGAATATTCCTCTAAATCTATAACTATTGTTTTAGATTCTAACTCTATAAATTGCCAAGCATTACCAGTAGTAATAACTCCATAAATCTTGGGAATTTCTTTGCCTTTGCTTTGATTAAAAATTTGAGCAGCAAGCATTTCTGCCATACATTGAGCTAAACCATTTCTCAGGTTATCGTTTTTAGCTTCTACTAAAGTTATTACTGGTGCTTTGAGAACTATTTGCTGAGTTGATAAACTGATAATAAAGTCACAAAAAACATTTAATCCTAAATCTGGATTAACATTAAACTCAATCCCTGAAAATAAACTTATCTGGTTATTAGATATTTTTTTAATTCTGCTAATATCGGCGCAATAATAAATTCTGAACAAGCTTTTTCCGAAGCGATCGCTACTGCTAATGGTAAATAATATTCTAAAGCTTCTTGAATAAATTTACTGGGATAAACTTCTGGTAGTTGATTAAATTTACCCAATTTTTCGACCAAGTTGAGATTAAAATTTGCCAGAACTTCTTCTAGGGTAAATCTACTATAAAACATTATTTTTTCGACGTTGATTATTTAGTAGTTGTCCATTCTAAAGGTAGTCTATTATATTATTTTGTTGAATGAAAATGAGGAGTATCTTGCTTCTTTGCGACAGGGGTAGTAGAGTTTTTCATCTACTTCTACCATTACACAAAACAAACTACCTATTATTTTTCTATTCTTTTTTTTAGTTAAAGCTAATAGGGTGAGTAAATATTTACTAATTGAGATAATTAGATCTCAAATAAAATTTACTCACCCTAATTTTTTTGACTATTTTCTAGCACGGTAAAAATAATTATTAATCTATCTTTGTTGGTTGTCGGTAACACCAACCGAATAAAGTAGCACCAATAACCAATTTAATTATTTCTAATAACCAGTATCCGCCGTGCATTTGGTTCATTGCCACAGGAACTTCTTTAACTGACTCAAATAAACTTAGATTAATACCCAAAGCAGTCATTTGAGGAGTTAAACCGTAGGTATCAATTAGAACTATTCCTAATAATATTATAGAAAAAATAATTGCTGTTTTACTCTTTTTAATAAAATTACTAGCCTTTATAAAACATTATTTTTTCGACGTTGCTTATTTAGTAGTTGTCCATTCTAAAGGTAGTCTATTATATTATTTTGTTGAATAAAAATGAGGAGTATCTTGCTTCTTTGCGACAGGGGTAGTAGAGTTTTTCATCTACTTCTACCATTACACAAAACAAACTACCTATTATTTTTCTATTCTTTTTTTTAGTTAAAGCTAATAGGGTGAGTAAATATTTACTAATTGAGATAATTAGATCTCAAATAAAATTTACTCACCCTAATTTTTTTGACTATTTTCTAGCACGGTAAAAATAATTATTAATCTATCTTTGTTGGTTGTCGGTAACACCAACCGAATAAAGTAGCACCAATAACCAATTTAATTATTTCTAATAACCAGTATCCGCCGTGCATTTGGTTCATTGCCACAGGAACTTCTTTAACTGACTCAAATAAACTTAGATTAATACCCAAAGCAGTCATTTGAGGAGTTAAACCGTAGGTATCAATTAGAACTATTCCTAATAATATTATAGAAAAAATAATTGCTGTTTTACTCTTTTTAATAAAATTACTAGCCTTAGTACTTAACACTAATAAACCTGTTAAACCTAAGCTGGCACAAAGTAATTCAACTCGGTTAAATACAGAAAATATTACTGAACCTGCTACTGTAAAATCTGGTGTATTCATCATCCCAGAAGCATACATACTTGGCATAATTACTAGGTCTAAAACTATGCAGGCGCTTAACCAGAAACCTAGAGTTAAACAAACTATTGTTTGCCAACGTTGTTGATTATATTTTAGATTTGGAGAAATAATTGTCATCGACTTTTACCTTAATGTATCTAGCGACTGATTTACAGCTTAACGAAAATTCTACTCAATTAGTATTAAGTAGTATTAAGTATTTTTACAATTTGCTTTTAATCGGAAATAAGAATAGAAAAAAAAAGAAAAATAACTATACTTCATTAACATCAGAAACGGTATATATACTTCCTAGGATAGGTTGCAACATTTTAGAAAAGAGAGTTTTGCCTCTAAACTAAAGTTAAAATGAAATTTATAAAATGGGATTTATATAACCAAACCCCTATAGTTTTTTTTCATAAATTTTCTAATAAAACCATATAGTGTTTACTAATTTGAGTAATTACCTAAATATTTTTAGCATTGTTAAAATTTACTAAAGAATACCTATAAAATAAAAAAAAATTAAATTAAAAAACGAATGTTTAGAGAGCAAGAAAATTTAGAGCTTACTGAATAAGTTTTATGGGTGAATGTAGTCAGCAAATAATTAGAATAAATAGACATTACAGAGGATGTAGTCATAATTATTTTACCTCAATTTTTCTGCTCTTCATAACTTAAAAATTGATAATTTTAGGCTGATAATAGCAAAAAGCTTGTATCTTTTTCAGACAAAAAAAGCTAAAGCTTCATTTGTAAATACTTTCAGTTTTTTTTTCGACAAACCCTATTTAATTATTCTCAAAAAATTATTTTTGATTTCTATATTTTTTCTAGATGCTTAAACCAAGTAAAATATAATCCTATCGACAACAAAATAAACATTAATAATAAAATACCAAAACTATCCCACTGTTTCATCATTAAAATTATTCCCATTAAAAATAAAACCAACTGCCAAGGAATTGCAATAAATGTTGCCAGAATATCTCGTCGATTTTCTCTTTTAATTTTTGCTTGAATATTGGTTGGTAAATTCTTACTAACTACTCCCCAAAAACCAAAAGGTCGAGTTACCCGATAAAAATTATCAATCACTTCCAAATTAGTTGATGGAGTTAACAATGTTCCTAAAATACATCCTAAAAAAGAACAAATACTTGGAACTAAAAACAGAATATATTCTTGAAGTTGAGGCAGATTCAAAAAAGGTAAAATAACTGCTTTTGTCAAAATAGCTCCAACTAAACCTGCACCAGTACCAATGGCAAATCCATAACCATTAAATCGCCACCAATACCATCTCAATACTAAAGGAATAAACAACCCAGTTCCTAACCCTAAAGTTAACCATCCCCAAATATCATTAATATTCGTAATATTAAAACTAAAAATTAATCCCAAACTAACAATAACAACCGAAGCTAAACGACCTTGATTAACCAATTGTTGATTATTAGCTTCAGGTTTAATATAAGCTTGATAAATATCCTTTACCCAATAGGCAGCACTAGCATTAATTATCGAATCAAAAGTTGACATTGCAGCAGCAATAAAACAGGCAACCAATAAACCTTTAACTCCCGCTGGAATATATTCAGAAATTACAGTAGGCAAGACTAATTCTGGGTCAGAAATTATCTGATTTTTCAAACCATAATCTATTCCTAATATTGCCAAAGATGTAACCAAAGGCCAGCGAAAAGATAGTAAAAAAATCCAGAATAAAGAAAGTAAACCAGCTTCCCGATCATTCTTAGCAGCGAAGTAACGTTGAATCATATAACCACCTCCTCCAGCACCGCCTTCTAGAAATACTTTAAAAACATAAAATAACATCACGCCACCAAACAAATTAAAAATACTATAATCTCCTGGTAAGTCAATTTTAATTGGTGGAAAAAGACTGCTCCATTCTCTCAAACTCAATTCTTGTAATTGTTCCGTACCTGGAATTGAAACCACAAAATTCTCTGGTAAGTTTACTATTTGAAAAGCCAGAAAACAGATATATATAATTGCAACAAAAATCAAAATTCCCTGGAAAACATCTGTCAAAACAACCCCATAAAATCCACTTACAGCTGTATAGATAAGAGCCAATAAAATCAGCAATATTCCAGCAACTCTATCATCAATACCTAAAAATCCTCCTAAAAATTTTCCTCCTCCAAGAGCAAAATAACTCATGGTACCAATAGCAAAAATAATATTAGCAACCGCACTAATAATTCTGGCTATATTTCCTTCCCTATTCTTACCAAAACGTAACTCCATCCATTCTGCAATAGTCATTACTTGAGCCCGACGATTCCACTTTCCCATAAACGTCATTAGGAACGCCATAATTAATACAACTCCACCCCGAATTTCAATAAAAAAGCCCTTAGTTCCCAGAGAATAGACTAAAGAAGTTAATAGCATAGTACCAGCTAAATCAGTATTAGAAGCCATACCAGAAGCACCCAAAATCCACCAAGGAAGATTACGATTTCCGAGAAAGTAAGACTCTATTCCTGTCGATGCTTTTCTTTGTATAAAAAATCCAAAGATTACTATAAATAACAGATAAATTGTAACAATTATATAATCAATTTTTTCCATAAAAATATCTCTAAATCAAAAAAAATTAGCCTTCAAAATTTAAGTATTGAGTTCATTTTTTTTGATGTGTAAGAATGAGATTTAAACCTCTACCTCTAAAGCTGATAGCTAGTTAATTAATTTGAGTAATATTAATACTGTAGGTTGGTCAATATTACTAACTCTCAGAATTAATATTACTCATTTCCCAAGTAGTATAAGTACCAATAGGACTCCAAAATATATAGGGTAATAATAAAATTATTGCCCAACTATTAATTTGCCAGATACTCAAAATTAGGATTATACTTAATACAAAACCAGTTCCCCCAATAATTGTTCCTACCTGCAAATTTTGTGTCCTAAACATAACAGGTGTGTAAGCTATTGTCACTATTTCTAATAATAAATATAGTGCCATCAATAACCAAGTTTTTTGAGTTCCTGGTTCTTGTTCCCAAATAATATATGCAGACCAACCGCCACAAATAAAAATCGTCGTCCAAATTAAGGGTATTAATCTTTCAAAAGTTAACCAACTTGGTCTTTGTAAACGTCTAAACCATTGAACATCACTAGAACGAATAAAGAAATTACTACTAAATGGTATTAAGAAAGTAACACTGCCAATTATTACCCAAGATTTAATCATTTTTTTTGTAGTTTATCGTTGTATAGTAAACGCGAAAAAATTTAACTATTTAGCTACTGAAGTTTAGAAATCACTAGAAAATATAAAAGTGAAAAACATAATAATTAGTCAAACAAAATAAGTAACAAATAGTTTTTAATATGTACTTAAAACAACCTCTCTTTAAGTATAATTATCTTGAACAAGATATTCAATTAGTACGTTGACATTTTTCAAGGGTAAAAATGCCAAGCAGTTACTTTTTTTCAGGTAACGTAAATAATCAGCTATTAGGCATCTATTTATAAAAATAACTCAAACTTAGCTAGATATATCAGGAAACAGGTTAATTAAATATAAAACATTTACTCTGTCAGTGTTTGATGCTATTTTTAATTTTTTTTTGCCCAAGTACTGATATTACCCAACAAAAACAATTGTCAAAAATTTATTTTCTGTGATTAACAAACATTAGCGATATACAAATTAATTAATCAAGTCGATGATTTTGTTCTACTTCTATACTAGACTCATCCTCATCATCTTCAGGAATAAGAAAATTACCATTTTGAGGTTGTAAAACAGCTTTAATTGTTTTCATAAAACGATTTGATGAAACTTTACCATTAAGTTTTTGACGTGCTTTTACTTTTTTAACTAGATGTCGCATTACAGATAAATCTAATTCATCTATAAAATGATCAGCAATTCTTTCTCCCATTACATCAATTGCTTCCGAATACTGATCTTTCAACATTTCTATTGCTGCATAACCTTCATTATTAACTTGTTCTAAAGTATCATTTACTCCATCATTGGTATAATTATTATATTGACCATTATCTATCAGATTATTTTTGTATTCTTGGACAGATTTTTGTGACTTAATTTGACGATGTTCTATAAAAGTTTGATATTCAATAATGCTCATGCCAAGATTGTAAATATGATGGTGTACATGATCTATTAAATCAACTTCATCTGGGCTATAGTAACCCAGACTACTATCAATATTATGTAATTGAGCCCAACTTTTTAGGTTTTTTTCATCCTGTAAGTTGTATCTTTCTAACATTTGAATGGTAGTTAAATCACTTTGTGGCCTTACTTTAAAATCGCTCATTAATCAATTCTCCCTAAAATTATTTCAGATATATTTATATGATATATTATATGATATATATTAACTTTAAAGATACTTTAAGTTATCAATTATGGATGAGAATAGAATCAAATTTTTATCAGTTGTATATAACTCTGAAAAACTTATAAAAATAAAATTTCAACTCAATAAATATTCCTGGTTAATCTTAAAAACAAATAAGAGAATATTATGTTTATAGAAAATTAATTTTAGTTGTGTCAAATACTGGCTGCTTTTAGTCAAAATGTAATAAGCAACAGGCAAGAATATTTATCAGAATTTTTACTGTTTTTTCTTAAATAACCAGAATAACCAGATTTTTTTTAGATATTATTTAAAAACGTTATATATGCCATCCAATAATATGGATAATAACTGTAATCTTACAACTTAAATTTATTAGTAAATAGTAAAAAAAGTAATTTATTTAGATTTTTCTTTGTTTACAACTTTTATAAATAATTTCTACTATAATAGAGTATCATTTACAATTAAAAAGTTAACTGTTACTTAATAATTAAAAATTAAACTGTTAATATAGAAGCTATAACTATGCCTGTATATGATTATTTCTGTCCAAGTAATAACCAAAAACTAGAAGTTTGGCACAGCATAAATGAAAATGTCACAACTTGGGGTCAGCTATGTAAGTTAGCTAGATGTGATGTCGGTGAAACTTCAGAAGACACTCCTGTGAAACGTATGATCAGTGCCCCTAGAGTAATAATAGAAATGGGAATTAGTGATCTAAAAAGCCACGGATTTAGTAAATTAGTAAAACGAGATCAAGGAGTTTATGAAAACCTAACAGCAACAAATGATGAAAGTCGCATAGTTAATATAAATGATCATAGTACCTATCCTAATTTTCCAGACAAATTAGGAGACTAAAATTTTACACAAATCTCCTATTTCCATCTCCACGAATTTGCTACCTATTGATCTATAAAATTAGAATTATCAAACCTTTGTAGCGCAAGTATATTGCTAGATAAAACTATACCTCACCCTTGAAGCTATCTGCTTAAAAATTGAAATACTTTACAGCTATAACCAATAGTTTTGAATTAAACATCTAATTTTTTGCAGAACATTCCGGCAAGGAAATACTTAAAGTCATAGTATTCAAATTAATGATTAATAATAGACTTTTTTTTTAAAGATTCTCCCGCCGTTATGTTCCCGTTCCCAAATTGGTATTTGTGGAGAGATATAATGAGTAAAAAACTGCTGATAATTTCCAAAGGACTTGGGAAATTTAGTTATTTTTCATTTGTGATAACCTAAAACCTAACCACTTATTCTTTTCCAGACAAAAACTCTCGCAAACGAAGCAAACTAAAAGTTTGACCCAAATTTATAGGAAACATAGATATTCCTTCTAGACGAGACTGTATCCAACCATCTCCCCAGTACCACTCATGAAATCCATCAATGCTTTGACTAAGGAGTAATCTCAAACAATTAGGCCCTACTACATCAACATAATGCTTAATTTCTATTAGGCCAACCGAAGTTTGAAACTTTACACCTTCAGATAATTGTTCTGGTAGTCCAGGAGAAAAATTCTGAGGCCATAACCATGTTTGTAACTGAGATGGACGTAACAAACTATCTCTTATGGTAGCTTCGGCAGCTTCTATCTCAATCCTGAGATGGCTTTTTTGAAAAGTACCTAACATAATAATCTAGTAACTAGTAACAGTAGATATCAATTTACAGCAGATAACTCTAAGGGTGGGGTACAGCTATAGTAGACAACATGCCCGGGATACGAAACTTTTTATTTAAAAGTCGCTTGCTCGAGCGATATCTTCTTAAACCTTGTAATTCATATACTTAAAATCTGCTGTATCCCAGACAAATTTTACCTGTAGTATTCCAACAGGGTTATGATAAAGAAGTCATAATTATTAGGCAATGTAAGGATTTCTCCAATGGCAGATCAACTAATTAGAGCTATGGCAGCAGAAGGCGGCATTCGTGCTGTTGGTGTAATTACCACTCGCTTAACCGAAGAAGCAAGACAACGACATAAGCTTTCTTGGGTAGCCTCTGTAGTTCTTGGCCGAACAATGGCAGCCGGACTATTATTAGCCTCTAGTATGAAAACTCCAGAATCAAGAGTTAACATTAGGGTCCAGGGCAATGGTCCATTAGGAGAGGTACTAGTTGATGCTGGCCTAGATGGAACTGTACGAGGTTATGTTAATAATCCTACCATTGAGCTATTACCAAATAAAATTGGCAAACATGATATAGGAAAAGCAGTAGGCAATCAAGGCTACTTATATATAGTAAGAGATATCGGCTATGGTTATCCATACTCCGGTACGGTAGAATTAGTATCTGGAGAAATTGGAGATGACATTACCCATTATTTAGCAAAATCAGAACAAACGCCATCAGCTTTAGTGCTAGGAGTATTCGTCGATAAAGAAGGAGTACAGACGGCAGGAGGAATTTTGTTGCAGGTTATGCCCAAAGTAGCTATAGATGAAGAATTAGTTCAAGTCTTAGAATCTCGTATAGCTTCTCTATCAGGATTTACTTCTTTACTGCACTCAGGCAAGACATTACCAGAAATTTTCCAAGAACTTTTGGGAGATATGGGCTTAAATATATTACCCGAAGCTCAAATAGTTCGTTTTAAATGTGACTGTTCTATGGAAAAAGTATTGCGGGCTTTAAGAATGTTTGGTGTAGACGAACTACAAAATATGATTGAAGAAGATAAGGGTGCCGAGGTAACCTGTGAATTTTGTTCACAATTGTATCAAGCAAGTCCAAAAGAGCTCACACAAATTATTCAAGACTTACAACAACCTTCTACAGAAGTTCCTCTTGGACAATTACGTAGGTCATCTCATTAATACCTTCTAAATATCTAGACATCTCTAAATATGCCTCCCATCAGCGAGGTGAAAGTGATTTTTGAATTATATTTCCACCGCCCTACTGGAAAAGTTGGTTAATATGCCACTCAATTACTGGATGTGATATTTCCTCTTGGATTTTTATGAAATATATATTAGGAAGTAGTAAACAGCCCAGTACAAGTCAACTCCATTATTGATGCTTGAACCAGAGGATTTTAGTATCCTTATCAAATGTTAATATTAAAAAACTATTGGGCAATTTATTAGAATAACATTGCTAAAATAGTTCCATTGTGTAATGTGGTGCATATTGATATCTAAAATTTAAGCTGTAAAAGGTATTTAGCAATGAGTCTTCTAGCAAAATTTTAGTTGATCAGCCCACTAAACATTCTCTACTGTAGATATTTGTCTAGGATTATCTATAAAATTAGACTTTAGAAAACAGCATATGAGTCAACTTCTGGTATTATGCTTTATGGCGACCCTGATGAGCATTTTAATTACGGCTGGCTGATTAAATCTAAAAAACTGATATAGTAAGGATTTAAGGTATTTTACATCAGATATTATACCCTATTTTTAGCTAAAATGTATCAAGTATAAGCTATCTATAATTTATGCTCTACATACAGAATAGTAGGCCAGTGTGACATGGCACCAGAAAATTTTGAGCTGCCATTTAATGGCCAGCATTTTCTAGGTAATCCTTGGGTAGTGATAGCTAGTTTAATTGCTTCACAGGACTTGGTCGATGAATATGCGATCAATTTCTCTATATAAATAGGAGTGCCTGAGTTAAATTTTAGAATGGCATTAGGGGCGTTAATTATTAAAGAAGATTTAGAGTTTAGTCATAAAGAAGCTGTAAAACTTTTTTGGGGAGAAAACTGATTGTATTGACAATGTTTTATAGCCATTGAGTTCTATAGTAATTAACCAAATTTCGACCCCTCAAATTTGGTTCATCTTAGACAAAGAATAGGTGCTGAAGCCCATACATCAAATTAATTTATATATGATTATCAAAACGAAGGATGAAAAAAAAGAAAAATGAAGATAAAAAAAACAACAAAATTATAATAAATAAAGCACATAAAAAAAATCAATGAAATAAATTAATCATATATGCAACCTGCGCTAATGATAATATTATCTATATTGCATAATTAAATCTATTAAAATATGGTAAGAAAATTAATAGAAAAAATAACGCGTCTTCTTCTTTTTTAAAGATGTTTTTTATCTAATTTTATATTTGATTTGCATAAAAACCTGATCTTGAGTATTGTTTAATTATTGAAAATTGTAGTTAAATTAATTATAATAATTAGAAAAAAGGAGAAGTCTATTCTAAGAATAATTCAGGTGCTTTAATATTTGTTCAGTAAACTCTCATTTATTCAGTAAAGTCAGATTTTACTTCTAGATTGATTGGTTTTTCAAGACTATTGGAGTTAGGTATCTAAAATGTCCTAATAGTAGGGGTGAGTTCTAGTTTAAATTAAAGAGTTTAACAATTCTTAGAAATAAATTAGCTGGAAAATCTCACCCATAAAATTAGCTGTGTGGTTACACTATACTTCCTATAGAAAAAATAATGTGGGTCTTGAAGCAACTTTTTGAGAAATAAATTTTGAGTATTCATAAAAATAGATTTAATTTCTGTATTATGAATAGACATTAAGATTTATCATAACATATTAAGGTTGCATATTGACCAAAAGTAGTGTATATCTAAGAACCGCATATAATTAAATTAATTTAATTTGAATTTAGATGAAAGCTTGTTTGTAGGCTAAATCAACCGGAAAGTAATGAGACGTTAATGTATTCATTGCTTGCTGCTCAGGATAAAGCATATATGAATGAAAAGCACAAAACTATAGGCCAAGGCCGGATACTATCACAGATGAAGCCAAGAGACGAAACTCAATGGCAATTGTCTGAACCTCGGAAAAACCGGCAAGAAAGGCTGCAGGAAATTAGAGCAAATGGTAGTCAGATCAAGACTTACAAATCTCCTGCAAAATACTCCAATCAACAAAAAAAATCAGTTTCCCAAATCAAAAAAACTGAGTCAAAAAAAGGGAAATCTACAAACAATCTAGGGTCTATCTATGGGCCTTTATTGATACTACTACTGGTGATAGTTCCGACTGGAGCTAGCATAACAGCTATCTCAGCTTTATTGAAGTTACCCTATAATGAAGATTGTGAGTCAACTTACTGGCGTACTGCATCTGCTAGTAAACGTCTTTATTGTGCCCAGTTGTTAGCGACTTCTCCAACTCTTGATAGTTTGCTTAAAGCAATTGATTTAGTAGATGTTTTATCCAATGAGCATCCAATGCGTCCACAAGTAGATAGTTATATTGAAATGTGGTCAAAAAAAATATTGTCCTTGGGAGATTTAGCTTTTCAAGATGGAAAATTAGAAGAAGCTATTACCATTGCTGAAAGAGTCCCCCAGAAAGTGCCAGCTTACTCACTGGTAGAACAACAGATTCAAGAGTGGCAAAAAACTTGGAATCAAGCGGAAGGAAATTACCAGCAGACTCAAGAATATTTGCGTGAAGAAGAATGGCATCAAGCTTCAATAGAAGCTTCTCGTTTATTATCAGTGCCAAATGTTCACTGGGGAACAAAAAAATATCAGAAATTAATTAATGATATTAAAAAAACTCGTAAAGAGGGTGCTAAATTAGAAGAAGTACGAGAACTTGGAGAAGCAGGTGGACTAAATAATCTGACTAATGGGATTAAACAAGCTCAAGAAATTGAAGAAAATAGCTATCTCTATCAGAAAGCTAAAAAGTTAATAGTAAATTTGGGAAAAAAAGTAATAGATATAGCTTTAGTCAAATTAAACGCAGGAAATTGGCAAGAGGCACTTGAAGATGTCAATAAGGTTCCCAAAAATGATGCCTTACTGGAATTAGTAGAAGATATAGAAGTTTTAGCTCGTGCCCATTCCCCAGCTAATTTATCTACAATAGCAGGATATAAAGATGCTATTGCTCAAGTAAAAAGACTTAAGGCTGAACGACCTTTTTACAGCAAAGCTCAAGAGTTAATTAGTCTTTGGGAACAAGAAATAGCAGATGTGACTATTATTGAAGAAGGAAAAAAACTAGCCTTACCTAGAGGAATTAGTGATTTTAAAGCAGCGATCGCTAAAGTTCAGACTATTTCTCCCTATAACCCTCGTGGAAAAGAAGCAACTACTTTGATAAAAGCTTGGAGTAAAGAACTACAGAGACAAGAGGATCAGCCTTTTTTGGAGAAAGCCAAAAAATTAGCAAGCTTTGGTGATATGAGTTCTCTACAAGCAGCAATTTCTGAAGCCAGTCAAATTGGTAGAGGTAGAACTCTATATCAGGAAGCTCAAAGTCAAATTAATAGGTGGACAGAACAAGTTGAACGTTTTCAAGACCAACCAATTATTGCTCAAGCAGAACTTCTAGCGTCTTCAGGTAAGATAGAACAGGCAATTACCAAAGCTCAAGAAATCAAATCAGGTAGAATCCTCTATAATCAAGCCAGAGCTAAAATTCAACAGTGGCAAGCTCAACAAGATACCAAAATTAAATTAGAAAGTGCTCGTCAAGTAGCGCAAACAGCAACAACAGATGCTTATGTTACAGCAATTGGTTTAGCACAACAAGTACCAACTTCTAGTTCTAGGCAATTAGAAGCTTCTCAATTGATTAATCAATGGAGTCAACAAATATTGTTAATTGCTATGGAGGTTGTGAAGCAAGATGTGCCACGAGCCATCTCAATTGCTAGGAAAATTCCGACGAGTACTCTAGCTTATAATTCAGCTCAGAGTCAAATTAGTATTTGGCAAAGTTGGCTTAACCTTTCTGAGCCTGTAGAAGATCGGACTCTACCTTCAGACCCATATCAGGAGTCGAGGGCAGAAAAATCAAGGATTTTAACGGATGAGAGAGATAAACCTTTGGTATCTACACCAAAATTTACTGACAATAACTAAAGTTCAGGATGGTAATGATTGGCCATTATGTGCTAAATGAGGATATATCTTATAAAATGGACAAAAAAAGAAGATATGCTAAAAGTGCTAATTACTAATAAAACTAAAGCTTAACTGTTTGATAATTAAAAAAATGTCAATAGATTGATATATAATTCCATTATTAAGTATTTTTACTAAAACAAAAACTCAAATTGATAGAAATGGAGGTTGTCAGAAAAACTAGGCCCAAGAAAGAGATAAATCACAGCTATATTAGCCAATTATTCCAGAAAGTAAGTACAGTAAACTATAAGCTAAGTTAAGATTAATAAAGTATTTTTCTTTACCCTGTTGAAGCTATTTTGTGATGAGGAGATAACTAACATGCCAAAGCTTGAAATAATTCCTACTATGGATTCTCAAAGTGAAACTAAACTAGAAAAAGTGAAGTCTCAAAGTGAAGGAGATCAAATAAACTTTGAAACTGAAACTTACAAAGATGCCTATAGCCGAATCAATGCAATAGTAATTGAAGGAGAGCAAGAAGCTTATAAAAATTATATTAAACTTGCCGAAATGCTTCCAGATGAAAAGGATGAGCTGATTAAGCTATCAAAAATGGAAAATCGTCACAAAAAAGGCTTTGAAGCTTGCGGTCGGAATCTTCATGTGACACCTGATATGGAGTTTGCCAAAAAGTTCTTTGAGCCACTTCATGAAAATTTCCAAACAGCAGCAGCTACAGGGAATGTGGTAACTTGTTTGTTAATTCAATCTCTAATTATTGAATGCTTCGCGATCGCAGCATACAATATTTATATACCTGTGGCTGACCCCTTTGCTCGTAAAATTACTGAAAGTGTGGTCAAAGATGAATATAGTCACCTCAACTTTGGTGAAGTATGGCTAAAAGAATATTTTGAAGACTCTAAACAAGAGCTACAAAAAGCAAATCGCCAAAACTTGCCTCTAGTATGGAAAATGCTAAACCAGGTAGAGAAAGATGCTAAGACTTTGGAGATGGAAAAAGAAGCATTAATTGAGGATTTTATGATTGCTTATGGTGAAGCTCTAAACAATATTGGTTTTACTACTGGAGAAATTATGCGGATGTCAGCTTATGGTCTGATTGCTGCATAGTTAATTTTAATTAATAATGTGGAAATTAGAATGGGATTAATAGTTTTGGTTCCAAAGCTACTAATTATGCTAAAGTTCGAGAAATTAATTAGTTAAGGGTGCTTGTATATGAGGCCAGTAAGTGGCCTTATGCCTGATAAGTTACCGCTCATCTAGTTAAGCAATGTGTTTACCTCTGCTGAATTGATAAACAAGGGAAGATAACTAGTAAAAGCCTTTATAAGGTTTTCTCGTAGACATTGGGAGAGACGTTGTAACTAGATAAACTTTTACTGTGAATTGTCAAAAAATATTAGCAAAATAGTATCATAATGACTAATGGTATAGAATTTAATAAAAAAATTTTTCATAGTAAAAATGATACTTGCTAATTTCCAATTTTATTGAGATACACAAATTCCACTCTAATTTCCACATACCATCAACAATAACTTACTAATAATCAAAACTTACAATTTTAATGTTTGGTCTAATTGGTCATCTAACTAACTTAGAACACGCCCAATCTGTAGCAAGAGATTTAGGATATCCAGAATATGCAGATCAAGGTCTTGACTTCTGGTGTAGTGCTCCTCCTCAAATAGTCGATACAATCAAAGTAACAAGTATTACGGGTCAGAAAATTGAAGGCAAGTATGTAGAATCTTGTTTTCTCCCAGAAATGCTAGCCTCTAGCAGAATTAAAGCAGCTACTCGTAAGATAATGAATGCTATGGCCCATGCTCAGAAGCATGGTATTGATATAACTGCTTTGGGTGGGTTTTCATCAATTGTTTTTGAGAATTTTAATTTGCAGAAGTTTAAGCAAATTCGGAACATTACATTGGAATTTAAACGTTTTACTACTGGCAATACTCACACTGCTTATATTGTCTGTCAGCAAGTGGAACAAGGGGCACAAAAGTTAGGAATTGATTTATCAAAAGCAACAGTGGCAGTATGTGGAGCAACTGGTGATATTGGTAGCGCAGTATGTCGCTGGTTGAATACTAAGACAGAAGTAGAAGAGTTGTTGTTGATAGCTCGTAAACAAGAGAGGCTTAATGCTCTGCAAAAGGAATTAAAGCGAGGCAAAATATTAGAATTAAATTCAGCTTTACCTATGGCTGATATTATAGTTTGGGTAGCTAGTATACCGGAAGCTTTAGAAATTAACCCGAATGTTTTAAAGAAACCCTGTTTATTGATTGATGGGGGTTATCCTAAAAACATGGCTACTAAGGTTCAGCAAGAAGGAATCTATGTTCTCAATGGTGGAATTGTAGAACATTCTCTTGATATTGACTGGAAAATTATGAAAATTGTCAATATGGAAGTACCAGGTCGTCAGTTATTTGCTTGTTTTGCAGAGTCAATGCTACTGGAATTTGAAAAGCTATATACTAATTTTTCTTGGGGACGGAATTTAATTACTGTAGAAAAAATGGAATTGATTGGAAAGTTATCTGTTAAGCATGGATTTAAACCTTTAATGCTTTGAAAAATATAGAAAAAATCTGGAAGTGAGGAGTGGCAGATTTGTTCTAAAAAATTAGAACAATTTTTAAGTTAGAGTTTATGACTGTTAAAGATTAAGCAGTTACAGCTACAGTTAAGGATGCTTTCACAACCAAAACAGATATTTTATCCAACTACTACTGTTGCATCTCAAATAAATTTTTCATTTTTTATTAGTATTAATTATTGAATAACGTACAATGTTGATACATTTCTTGGTATAAGACTAAACAGTCTTCTAGAAGAGGAAGAAGTTTATCTGGAAATTCCACTTCTTTCTCTTTATAGGGCATAAATCCTTGAGAATTACTCACCTGTGAATACCAGAATTTTGCATAAGGCAATAGGTCTCCGGTGTAGAGTAGATTTGAATTTTTTAAGTTCAATTCCCAACTTAACATTTTTGGAAAAAATGTCACCCCTAGGTGATTGTCACACAATACCTTTAGACCAGATGCAGGATTTTTAATTAAATCAGTAGAGTCAATAACAAGAGGTGGTTCTCCTAATATTTCTTCAACTTCTTTAAATAGTTTGTAAAGATAGTGAATTCCTACATCGTGCTGATTGACTTTTCTCTCTTTCCCGAAAATTTTATGTAATATTTTTTGATAAGAAAGAATTACTTCTTTAGGATTTCTAATCAAAAAAAAGTTATGCAATTTTGGCAACCATTCTAAATCCAAATTCTGGTAAAGCGTGCTTTGACATCTGCTTCTGAAAAGAAAAGGATTTATCCTTCGGCAGTTTTCCTGTTATCTTTTTAATCACATTTTGATAGTTGGTATCAAACAGTTCTAAAACTGCTTTTCTCTCAGGTTCGCCAAAATCGTTTTTTAAAGCGTATGGTGGGTAAAAAGGCTCATCAATCAGCCAGCACTCATCTAACTGTTCAAAGGTTCTAGCAATCAGAGTAGAACGGCTTCTCGGAGCTGTCCACATAGCAATATGTTTGCTCTGTACCATATTCTTCTTAGTTTTCTTTTTGAAAAGACTTTTGCTTTCAAACCGAGATTTCAATCTCCAGACACTTGAAAACAAAAGTAATAGGCTTTGATTTTCTCAAGAGGTAGATATTCATCTTCTCTTTTAGCAATCATTTTCCACTTTTTAGCTTGTGTTAGTTCTTCTTCTACGGCTTGAAAGCGACTATTTATATCTTCATAAAAGTGCTTCCGAATACTATAAACAATATAGCCTCCCTTCTTTGTAATCCTAACCAGCTCGTGGAGAGATTCGGCAGGAGCGTGTGCTGGAGTAAAAGTCCCTACGCAAATAATAGCATCAAAACAATCAGAAGCCAAACCAGAATCAGGTAAATAACCTTGGATAAACTCTGAATAAATATTTCGCTTTTTGGCGATATTTAACATTCCTTCAGAGGGATCAAAAGCAGTAAGTTCTACATTTTTGTAACCCAGTTTAGTCAGTTGTTCTCCTTGTTCCCCTGTACCTGCTCCCATGTCTAATATTTTCATCAACTCTTGGTAGGGAACAGTTTCTGCAAATAGTTCTGCTGTCACTACAACAGGAATATTTTCTCCATTACCACACAATTCATGTTTCACATGTTCATCAAATTCTTCAGCATATTGATTATAGTGATCTATAAGGTTTTCAGGATCTATATCTTTAGTTTTAAATTTATTGCCCCAATTAGTCATAGTAGATATTCCTCTGTGTTAGTAGGATATACACAAAACAGAACTAAAAAATAGGTTTAAATTCTATCTCTGCTTTAATTGTTTGGTCAAATATTGTTTAGGACTTGATATGCCAAAGGCTTGATTGCTGCATAGTTTCGACCTACTATGAAATCGGGACGGGGATTTTCCACAGAAACCGGAATATTTTCAAGGCTATTATAGGTGATAATAGCCATTTTTCTTGAAATTGGAGAGATATTATTTGTCGAACCATGAACAATATTGGGATGAAAAAATAGCACAGAACCCGCCACACCTTTGGGAGCTTCTATTCCATATTTTTCGACGAGGTTACTCACGATTTTTTCAGAGGTTGTGTATTTGAGGTTTGCCTGAAAATTCAAAGTCCATTCATCATTTTCTATAGATGCCCAATCTCTTTCAATCTGATTTAGAGAGCTAATTATTCCTTCTTTATGGGAGCCAGGGATTAGACAAAGTGGCCCATTAAATTGGTTGACTTCTTCTAGAAAGATAGCAACATTTACTGCTCTTGGTTCTGGCATTCCGTCTTCCTTTATGCCAAAAAATAAAATCTTGATGCCAAGGCCAAACTTTCTCTGTGAAGGCAGCTTTGAAGTTAATTTTTAATTGATGGACGTAGACCTGACTTCCCAGAATTTGCATTGCAGGTTCAACAAGTTTAGGGTGTTGAGAAATCTTTTCTAATACACCCATTTTGCTTGGAACTTCATGAATTGCTCGTAATGTCTTGCCATCTTCTTCCAAAACTGTCCCTGGGATTTCTTTCCAAGAGGTACTTGATAATTTAGCGGCGATCGCTGCAACCTATTTTTGAGACAGAAGACTTTCTAGAAGCAAAAAGCTTTTTTCTTCATAAGTTTTTTCTTGCTCTTGTTGGATATACATCATACATAAATCTACCATCAAGTTTTGAACTTAACATTAATTACCCACACAAGAAACAAAATTATCAGGACTTATATCATGTCCAGTTGAATAGTTACACTTTGGAGAAAGGAGGGTACTTATGCAGAAGGCAGAAGGCAGAAGGGAAGAAAAGGTTGGAAGGGATAAAGTTTTTTGATCACTGATTATCCGGACATGATATTATGCAGTGGTCAGGTTATAATTAGGACTTACGCCAAGGTACTATATATAGAGTCTAAAAACTATAACGTTATAGTTTTGAACGCTATATAAGCAGTCTCTGCGTAAGTCTTAATAATGTGAAATTTCTTGGTTTGAACAAAAATAGTCAGGGTAATAAACCTGATTATACAGCATATTTTGGACAAATGATGTACAAGTTTCAATTAAGAAGGAACTAATTTGTACCGACGTTGTATGCAACGTCTCTACTTATATAGTTATTCTTTGATTAAGTCAATGCTCCTTAACCCCTAAGCAGGAAAATCATAGCTAAATTGACCAAGGCCTTTATTTCTGCGTCAAAAATCTTGGTGAGTAAATGGTTTAGCATTTTCACCAGAATAAGTGGCAGCAATATGACCATCACCAACAATTTGATATTTATAAGTGACTAATCCTTCTAAACCTACTGGACCTCTTGGTGGCATTTTCTGTGTACTAATTCCGACTTCAGCGCCAAAACCATAACGGAAACCGTCAGAAAATCTAGTTGAGCAGTTATGGAATACCCCAGCAGAACCTATTTGTGCGAGGAATATCTCCGCAGCTTTTCCATCCTCAGTTATGATAGCATCTGTGTGTCCGGAACCATAATTATTGATATGAGCGATCGCTGAGTCTAAACTATCTACTACTTTAACTGATAAAACTAGATCACTGTATTCTGTTGCCCAGTCTAGATCTGTCGCTTCCTTAACTGATGATAAAATTTGCTGAGTAGCTCTATCACCCCGTAACTCAACCTGACGTTTTTCTAGTTCTGGGAAAACTTCTGAGAGAAACTTGGCAGCAACATCAGTATGTACCAACAAAGTTTCGGCAGCATTACAAGCAGCAGGATATTGAGTTTTGGCATCAATAGTAATTTTTACTGCTTTTTGAATATCTGCAAATTTATCTACATAGACATGACAAATTCCTTCAGCATGACCTAAAACTGGAATTTGGGTATTTTCTTGAACAAATTTCACAAAGGAATTAGAACCTCTGGGAATAATTAAATCCACATATTCATCTAACTTCAATAACTCCAGAGTTTCTTCCCGGGTAGTTAATAACTGTACCCCATCAGGGTTAACAGAAGTTGTAGATAAACCTTGGCGAATTGCTGTCACTAACTCAAGACATGAATTAGTTGCTTCTTTACCCCCTTTAAGAATGACGCCATTTCCTGATTTAATTGCCAAAGCTGAAATTTGAATTACAGCATCTGGGCGGGCTTCAAACACGACACCAATAACACCCAGGGGACAAGTAATACGCTTGAGAATTAATCCTGCATCGAGTTCTCGATGTATTTGTACTACACCTATAGGATCCCTAAGAGTAGCAACGTTACGTAAACCTTCGATCGCACTGTTGAGTTTAGCCTCATCCATTTTCAATCTATTGTATAGGGGTTTGGCAATTCCATCAGTTTCAGCTATTCGACAGTCAAGTTGGTTTGCTGTAATAATTTTTGGTGTAGCTTTTTCTAATGCCTGGGCAACTGCTTCAATAGCTTGATTTTTGGCTTCTGTGGATAACACTGCTGATTTTTGTGCTGCTTGGCGGGTGGTTTTAGCTATTTCAATCAAAGAAACTTCTGTAACCATTTTACTTTCGGCAAAATTTTAATAATTATTTTCCTACTGTATCATTTTTTGCTAATTATTATTAATTATATTTTCAACTAGGCTTTTAGACCAAGTGTGATCAATGTTTATTAAATATAGTAGAGGTGTTAGATACAATGTCTCTACATCCGAAAGAAAAAGGAAGAAGGAGAAAATATTAAAACCAAAGGAGAAATGATAGATATAACTATCTCAAATTAATTAGATATGATCTTTTTCAGCTATTTTTATTAAAAGACACCTAGTGAAGTGCATTCTTTTTCAAACTTAGTATTACTAGTACTTTGAATTTTTTAAAATTATGAGGATACTAATTTATCCTTTAAAGACAATGAAACTAATAGCTGAATACTCAAATTAATATGAGGAATATTTTCTATTTTCCCGTCCTGCAGATGTAGTAATAAAATTATCAGGAAGTGATATAGCTGTTGCAAGTTTGGCCGCTATATCGTCCAAGAAACAAAATTTTATTTTTCAACAAATTATCAAGTAATATTTAGGACAATTATATCATAAGTTAATGATTTAATTAACTTCTTACTATATATATGACACTACCTTCTATTTTACCTTAAATTTTACCTAGCTACTTATCTCATTAACTAATTAGTAAAACACTAAGACTTCTGTCCGGATACTTCTACTTCCGGATAGAAATCAATCAGTAGACTAATTTTATCAAGACTTACATACCTAATAAGAAACCAGGTTTATTGCCCCGATCATTGTTTTTCGCACTTATGGAAAATTTGGTCGAGCCAGCCAGTTTTTTTTGTAAGTCCTATGTATATCTAATAGCTTATGCAAATTTTTAAACTTATTTTATTAAACCTCCTGCTTATCAAAAAAAATTTATTCTACAATTGCTATAAAATATCAAAAATTATAACTGTAATAGTGTTGAGTCTGTCAATCTTCATTCTTACCATTAACAAAAGTAACTTAGCATTAGTTAATAATTCAGAAAAAACACAAAATAGTAATATTGAAAATATCGCCCCTTTTAACTTATTAACACCTCGGAGCAACATAGTTTATAAACCTATCAAAATAGACGGTAGAGAAATATTAAAAGTCGCAGCAATAGCAGGGCAAGAAATTCAAGGAAATAGCAATACATCTCCTCTAAATATTCGAGTCAGACTGTATGAAAATAATCTTATACAAACGATTAAAAATTGCTTTGATGCAGATACTTTAAAATTAACTCTTGAAATCCTGGAAAACCAGACTTTAGTATTTGCTTCTGATGCAGAAGAACTAAAAAATCAAGAATTAATTGCTATTACAGATTTAGATGCTCAGATTCATGGCATATCTAGACAAGATTTAGCTAATCAGATTATTGGTTTTATGAGAGATGCTTTAATTAGGGCACAGAGAGAGCGACAACCAGACTATTTATTCAGGCAAACTTTAATTTCTACAGGAATAATATTAACTTTGATACTGTTGAGCTTTCTCATATCAACTTGGCAAAAATACTGCTTCGAGAAATATCAAAAACTCCAAAAGTTAATAGAAGGTTTAAAATTTTCTTATACACAAATAGATGAGTTGAGAAATCAGCAACAATTAACTTCAGTCAAACCAGAATTAAACATTGGACAAAAACAACAGTTAATCTGGGAACAAAAGCAATATAAAAATTCTTTTTTTAGAAGTTTATTGCAAGTAACTAAAATAATTCTATGGCTGTATAGTATTAGCTGGATTTTAGGAAATTTTCCTTATAGTCGTTGGCTACAAATTTTATTACTTTCTTACGCCACAGTATTAACTATAATCATCGGTACTTACTTAATAATTAAAATTAGTCCAGTTGTAATCAACTCGTTTACCATTAATAGTTTTCATATACTAGATATGGAATCTTATATTCAGAGAACAGTATCAAGAGCAATTACTTTTTCCCATACATTGCAAGGAATGGTAATTTTTATATTGGTTTTTATTTGTATACTTTTGATATTTTACCAATTAAATATTTCTATAATTATCATATTAGTTGGTTTAGGAATTATTAGTTTTGCAGTTTCTTTGGGTGGTGATAATTTAGTTAAAGACATAATAAGTGGAATTTTTATTTTGGGGGAAGATCAATATGCAATAGGGGACCTGATTGACTTAGATAATACTATTGGTTATGTAGAAGATATGAATTTTCGGGTGACACAATTGCGTAATACTGGAGGAAGTTTAACGACTATTCCTAATAGTAAAGTTACTATTATAAATAATTTTACTAAAGATTGGGCAAGTATTGATTTGAAAATAAAAGTTAATTTGGATACTAATTTAAGTCAAGCACTAAAGTTAATTAATAAAGTTAATAATGAGTTAATAAATGATGCAAATTGGAGAGATAAAATTATAGATTTTGCAAGTATTTTAGCCGTTAATAGTATTAATAAAATGGATGTAGAAATTACAATTAGAGTCAAAACAAAACCAAGAAAACAGTGGAATGTAGCTCGTGAGTTTTGCTACAGATTGAAAGAAAATTTTGAGAGAGAAAACATTCCTGTTAATGCTACAATAATTTCAAAATATAAGATTTAAATTGAAAAAATTATATTTTTATAAGTGGTAATTTGGGCGCATCTAAAAAAGAGCAGGAGTCTGGTAACCCCATATTTTGTGGTGAGTGGCCGCAAGAAGACTTAAGGGATTTATTAAATCTCGAGTATATAATCAAAGTATGGCTAAACCTTTTATAGCACAAGTAAATTAGCTTTCTCACAATTTAGGAATTACCGTTGTATTAGAGTATTTATACACAGATTCAAATAAGTTCTATAAATCCACTTGAGATATGCTTAGTAGGGATAGTTTGAAAGCAGAGAAGTTCTCATAAAGTCCATGGTTGGCTACTCAAATGAAGCTTAATCCTCATTATTATCGGCTATACACATATTATTGCTGTGGAGCAGACTTATATAGTTTGTAAGAGCGAGAGACATTCAAAGGTTTTAAGGAGTTACTGAAGTTTTGGCAAAAGGGTAAATGAAATTTTTCGTCTAAGTTAATCCTATCTCAGAAGTACTGAAATATCTTAAAAGTAATCTCCGTTGCTTTAGTGTGGGTATTAGTCTATGGTGACTACATCTGAAAATTGTTTGATATTCTCTCCGGCTGTTAGAAAATAAAGTAATAGCAGATGTATAAAAAACAACTAAAAAGTAGTCCTAGAACAGGGAGGCTTTAAGCCCAATTTTTCGGTAAAATAAACAGATGCTTAATTTATACCAGTCGAAGCTCAAGATTAGGACATTTATAAATGCTGAAATTTACTCAAAAATAACTTCTGAGTTCTGAGGTCTGAGTTCTGACTTGTGGGTAGCGCTATATACCCAATAATTGAGATGGTGGACCACTTGACAATTTTTCACCTAATTTTAATGACAAATGATACTTAATAAAAAAATATCACAATCACTGGTATTAAAAGGATTATTCTTGATATTGCCTCTAAGTATATTCAATTCTATTACATATCCTACCTTTGCTCAAATTAACCCTAACCAACCCCCAAGAAATCAAAATTCTTCAGGTCGTAGTCTTACTGTTCGCTCCGATATTCAAGAAGCTGATGCTAGAACAGGAGTTGTTACAGCTCGTGGTAACGTCCAAATTAACTACCCTGCCCGCAAAATTCAAGCAACAGCAGCTCAAGCTCAATATTTCAGCCGAGAGCGTAGAATTGTTCTTAGTGGAGATGTATTTATACTACAAGATGGCAATACAATTCGGGGAGAAACTGTCACCTATCTAATAGATGAAGGACGTTTTATTGCTTTACCCCAGTCACAAGGGCAAGTAGAGTCTGTATATGTAGTTCCTACTGGTCAAGGAGCAGATATAGAAGGTGCTGTTAGTGCACCATTTAATCCTAAGCCTGCCTTTAAAACTCCAATTAGTCCATAATCTAAATTATTCCCTATTCCAGGTTGCTTTCTGGGGCTGTTGCCTAAAACTTAAAGTCTTTTTATTTATAATACTTTGAATAAAGAATGCACCTGACCATAGTACGTCTAGAATCTCGATCAGAGATGCTAAAAAAAGCTGCTCCAATTCATTTGAGACAGCTATTTCTATCATTTTATCCCTCTTTTTCAATATTGACTTTTTCTTGTCTTAAGGTACTTACGTTGTATGTAATATCTCTACCTTATTTAATAAATCTTTATCACCCTTACTATTACTAATATGGTAATTAATATAGTTAGCAATTTTTGTTAATGAATTTTATTAAACTAGTCTAGAATTGATGGGATATTGATTATTAATATAGTTTGTTGAAAAATTTACACATTGGATTTAATTATTGAGGTTTAATATATAATTCTATGTTTAAAAGTTGGCTTCTAACTCAAATATGAAAATTGTTCTTGAGAATATTCACAAATATTATGGTAGTCGTGCCGTTGTGAGTCGAGTTAATATATTTATTGATCAGGGAGAAATTGTTGGCTTACTCGGTCCTAATGGTGCTGGTAAAACTACTACATTTTATATTGCTACGGGTCTAGAAAAACCTTCCCTGGGTACTGTTTTTTTTAATGAGTTAGATATAACAGCTTTACCAATGGATAAAAGAGCAAAACTTGGTATTGGTTATCTAGCTCAGGAACCTAGTATTTTTCGTAACCTTAGTGTCAAAGATAATATTCTCTTGGTCTTAGAACAAACAAAAGTGCCTCGTCGTGAATGGAAACAGCGCTTAGAGTTTCTATTAAATGAGTTTCGTTTAGAAAAAATAGCTTCTACTAATGGTTCTCAAGTTTCAGGGGGAGAACGTCGGCGAACAGAACTAGCTAGAGCTTTAGCTTCTAACCGAGATGGACTGAAATTTTTGTTTTTAGATGAACCATTTGCGGGGGTTGATCCCATAGCTATTTCGGAAATTCAAAAGATAGTAGCAAAGTTAGGAGAACAAAAGATGGGCATCTTAATTACGGATCATAATGTGAGAGAAACTTTGGAAATTACAGATAGAGCTTATATTATGCGAGATGGACAAATTTTGGCATCTGGAACAGCAGAAGAACTTTATAACAACCCCTTAGTACGTCAATATTATTTGGGTGATAAATTTCAGTTTTGATTATTATAATCGAATTAGATAGTTATCAAGTTTTTAATAATGTTAATTACTAAAGGTATAAACTAAATTATGTCAGAGATAACTAATAATACATTTCATTTAAATAAATCAAAAAGAGATTATCAAATAAAAGTTGTTGATTATTAATTTGTCTTCAATTGTTGGGATGAGATTGACGCAATTTTATATAGAGTATTTGTAGATTCAGAGTTTAATGATAATTTTGTCAGAACTCGTCGAGCAGAACATACTTTAAAAAATCTTAGGGAACCTTATCAAGAAGGTATAAAGCATATTATTGCACTAGATTTAGATAACAATATTCTGGGAGCTTTTTTTGTTATTCCTGCTTATAAACCAGAAGGGAAAAAAGATTGTGATTTAGGGTGGATTTTTACTATCGAATTACACCTAAAGTTCCGCTATGAGGTTTTGAATGCGATTGTTTATCAAGTTCATGAAGTAACTAAAAATGCTGGTTTTGCCAGAATAATTACAGAAATGGAAACGGAGACAGGGGCAAAGTTTTTATCTAAAAAACATGCTTATATTCATACTCCAACTCCAGAAAATCTCAATATATTGACTAAAGAATTAAATTAATTTACAGCATTTTTTTAGTTAATGAGTTACAAAGTTTGATAGGTTGAGAGAACCTGGGAAAAAGATTAGTAATAAACTCTACTTACTATCTTAAAAAGTACCGTAAACTAGAAAAAAATATAATTTTTAAGTAGGAGCATTTGAACTAATGAACAATTAATATTAAGGAGTTGCTAAATTTTATAGTGATGCTGTTCAAAAAAAATAGAAATTATTATGAAATTGCTACTGACCTTGCTCAAATAATGGGATAAGCTAGAGATTTATTGGATATAGGAATAGGTACTGCTTTAATAGTAGAAAATTTACTGCAAATTGAACCTGACTATAGAATAACTGGAATTGATACTAGTGAATCTTTATTAGAAGAAGCTCAAAAAAGACTAGGAAAAAAAGTTGATTTATATTTTCAAAATGTTTCTGAGTTAGATATTGGTAAAAAATTCGATGTGGCTTATTCTCGTGGTGCTGCGTAGACGTTTTTTTTTAAATAGCAATCCCAAATCAGAAACAATGTTGGCTAGCCACATTTTTAGTTTTTGATATATACAGAAAAGCTTGGATTTTGTTTCTAAATATCTTCAAGCAGGAGGTCTGTTAATAATTAGTGCTTTTAATGCTTATGGAGATAATTTAGTGAAATTGGATAATGGTATTGTTAATAAAAGAATTGCGACTACTGAATTAATTAAAAATGAATGTTATGCTATTCTTGATTATTTTTTTTATGAAAATGAGGAGTTATTAGAACAACACACAGTAAAACTTCAATTACTCAATTATTAAACCTATACTATGATTCTAAAAAAGCAGGATTTATAGAAAAAGACATCACACTAGGAAAATCAGGAAAATATTATACCTACTTAAAAAATACTTAAAAATTTAAGTTTATGGTTGGGATTGCAGTATATTTTGTAGCTCATAATAGTGACGATAAGTCTTTTCAAGGACCCCCGACTTACGAATTAAATAATTAGCACAGTTATAAAGATTTTTATACAAGAAATACAGTGGGTAAATTTAAGCATAAAACCGATAATTTTTCTGAATAATATGTCTCTTAACTAATCTCATAAATTAAGGATTTCAAATCACTAAATGCTCTGAGTATTTATTAATTTTTATGATTATTGTCATTTATTCTTTAATTCTTAGATAGTTTGATTCTACTATATGCTCTGAGTATTTATTAATTTTTATGATTATTGTCATTTATTCTTTAATTCTTAGATAGTTTGATTCTACTATTAAACGTATTGGAGATAGTTATTAAATTTTGTCAAATATTTTAGTAGCTGGTTAGTAAAAATAGCGCGAAAATATTTGATATTAATTTGACTATATACGACTTAATTTGCTGTATAACTTTTACTATACTTCAAGTCCGAAAAATTCCAATAGATGGACTAAGGAATTAAATTAATTGGAGTTACGTATTTGCGTATCGGAATGATATTGTATGAAAGAGTTTCGACAAGTTTTGGAATGTGTCTGTTCCCTTATAGATTCATCCCTTAATTCAATAACACCAATTAATTTGACTAAAAAAACTGAAGGAGAGTTATCAATAAAAACCAATAAGAATTATTATGACAGTTGGATTATGATTATAGTTCAGAAATGTTTGCTGAAGTAGGGTTTGAACTTCTTAATATCTCTGGTGACGGTCAACACTATATGTGCACAAAAAAATGCGTAAGTCCTGTTTAAATCATAGGTAGTGGTGTATAGTTAGTGATTTTTGCAGTTAGATTCTACATTAATCCCTAAATTCAGCAAGGCCCATAATAACTAACAAAATACTTAGACAAAATATATCATCTATTGAAGGGTATGCTTTACAGCCAAGCGCGTACATTTTCCTTCCATTACTACAGCTCGCCTTATACTTTAAGCTTAGAATTTAGTCCCTAAAACTTATTTTTAAATTAAGATTCAAAAAATGACTGCTACTTCTTTCGCTCAGGCAAATCAACTATTTAAGGAAGGAAAAATAGAGGAAGCGATCGCTTTTTACAAAAAGGCCACCACTAAAAGTAACCAATTCTATTGTTCTCACCATAATTTAGGAGAGGCATTGATCAAAGCAGGACGCATCAAAGAAGCTGCTGCTGCTTTTCGTGAGGCATTGGCCATCAACCCTAATTCTGCTTGGTCTCTTTATAAGTTAGGGGCAATGTTAAACAAGTTAGGCCAGTATAAGGAAGCTGTGGGTTATTTGCGGCAAGCGGTGGAAAAGAAAACAAATGTGCCGGAGTTTTATTTAAGTTTAGGGAGGGCATTGGTGCATTTGGGACAATGGTCGGACGCGGAGGAATCTCTCTATCAGGTGGTTGACTTCTGTGTTGACTCTCTCCCTCTAGAGGAGGAGGCAAAGCAGGTATATGGAACTTCCTTAATGACATTCTATGTATCAGAGGCTTATTTTTACTTGGGAGACATAAAGTTTGGGCAACAGCAATGGTCTGAAGCGGTGAAATTTTATCGTCAGAGTTGGGAAACTAATTATGGTAAATTGGAATGCTGTATGGGTTGGGCTGCAAGTTTGGGTAAGTTGGGACGATGGTCGGAAGTTGTGGAATGTTATCGTCAGAGCGCACATCTGTTTGATGAGTCTGAGGAGTTTTTGTTTGGGTTTGGTCAAGCTTTGTCGCAGTTGGGTCGATGGGAGGAGGCGGTTGTTAAGTATCGGTTAGTAGTGGAAATTAATCCGAAGTCGGCTGAGTTTCGGCATCATTTGGGGTATGCTTTGATGCAGTTGAAGTATTGGGTCCAGGCAGAGATTGAGTTACGGAAGGCAGCGGAGTTGCATCCAGCATCTGCCGTGGTTTGGCAGCACTTAGGGAATGTTTTGAGGGAGTTGGGGAAGAGGGAGGAGGCTGTTAAGGTTTATCAGCGGGGGCAACAGATTGATACTGAGTCTGTAAGTCCTAAACAGATTGCAGATAAGCAGTTGCTAGAAAGGGTGCGGAAATATTTAAAGGCGTCAAAGTCCAAAAAAAAGAACGTGGTTGTTTATACAGCCATTTGCAATAACTATGATGTATTAAAAATACCAGAGTTTTTATGCCCTGACTGGGATTATGTTTGCTTTACGGATAGAGCGCAATATCCAGGGGAGCATTGTTGGGAAATTCGTCATTTCGATTACATACATGAAGATAGCACTCGCACTGCTCGATATGTAAAAACACATCCTCATATTTATTTCAATAACTATGAGTATAGTATCTGGATAGATGCGCACATTCTGGTTAAATCCAATTTTCTGGAGGAGTTTCTGAATAGTTTTATCAAAAATCAGCAATTGTTTGCAGCTATCCCTCACCCATATAGGAATTGTACTTATCAAGAAGCTAATATATGTAGCCAGCAAGAGAAAGACGACAAAGATACAATTGAAGAGCAAACTACTCACTATCAACAGGAAGGTCTGCCCTATGAATTAGGATTAATAGAGACAGGTGTTATGATTCGTAAACATAACGACAATTGTATTAGGAACTTGCACAATTTATGGTGGGAAGAAATAGAAAAATATAGTAAAAGAGACCAGCTTTCCGTAATGTTTGCTCTATGGAAAACTGACTTAAAGTGGATTCCATTGATGAAGAAAGGGCGATCAACAAGAAACCACCCAGGATTTGGCTTCTTTCAGCATGGGTTAAGATCTACCACAAGAGATATCCCCTATCAGATACCCTCTTTCCTGCCTAAAGAATTTGCCTTTGAACAAACTCCATTTTGGCACTCAAAAACTAAGCCTTACGATCGAAATTCCTTAAAAAGCATAAGTGCTTTTCCTATTGATATTGTCATTTGTGTACACAATGCCCTTGAGCATGTTAAAAATTGTATTAATTCTGTGCTTGTCAATCTTTTGCCAAGCCATAAGATTATTATTGTGGATGACGGTTCTGATCATGACACCTGGGACTACCTAAAACAGATTGCTGCACAAAACCATAGCATTACTTTAGTTCGACATGAGATAGCTAAGGGTTACACAAAATCTGCAAATTTAGGAATGCAGATTGCTGATGCGGAGTTTGTTATTCTTTTAAATAGTGATACTATAGTAAGCCCAGACTGGGCTTTGAAACTTTTGCAAACTGCAACGAGTAGTAATTTGATAGGTGTAGTAGGTCCCATGAGTAATGCAGCATCATGGCAATCATTACCTTTTGTCAAAGATCCAAAGAACGGTGGAATGATAATCAATGAACTTCCAGAGGGCAAGACTGTAGCTGACATGGATAAGTTCTGCGAGCAATACGGTTGGTTTGGGCATTTCCCCCGGGTTCCTTTAATTAATGGTTTTTGTTATGGTATAAAGCGCGAAGTTATTGATGCTATTGGCTACTTTGATGAAGAAGCTTTTCCCAAAGGATATGGGGAGGAAGATGATTATTCTATGCGCGCCTTGAATGCAGGTTTTACCCATGCATTGGCAACCCATTGCTATGTTTTTCATGCCAAATCAAAGAGTTTTGGTGCGGAAACTAGAAGTGTCCTTGCTGAAGCAGGTGGGAATGCACTAAGAGCCAGACATGGAGAGAAACGAATCAAAAGAGCTGTGATTTCTCTAAATTTTCATCCATTTCTTAAACGTTTACGGGCTTATGCTGGGGAGTATTATGGCGTTGAAGTTCTAGAAAAGGGACTTACTAAACTTTCATCTGTGCCGAAAAACACAAATTTGCCAGAAAGCTCCGATCTACCGAAAAGCACAAATTTGCCAGAAAGCTCTGGACCGTCAGATTCTCCCCAAAAATTAGCCAACTACGATTTAAGTCAGCTCACAAAAATAAATTCGGTAATTTTTCCTAAAGAGCTACTGCTGGTAAAAATTTCATTACAGGAGCTACAGGAGAACAGCGTTTTTACTGAAAACATGAGAGGTAAGCCCTTAGAAGAGCCTCCAGGAAAAGTGTTATGGATTATCCCTAACTGTCGAAATATATTAGCGGGAGGAATTAGAACTGTATTTATGGTAGCCGAGGAATTTTCACGGTCCTGGAATAGTAAAAACGTTTTTTTAATTCAAATGACTTCTCCGACAGAGGTATTTTTAGACAAATCTACAATAAAAAAATTCTTCCCTGACCTAAATTTTGAATTAATTGTTTTTAATTTTGATGATAACCCAAAAGAAATTCCCAGAACAGATATAGCTTTTTGCACAGCTTGGCATACAGCTTATCTACTTGCTCGATACAATAATTGCCAAGCCAAATTTTACTTTATGCAAGATGATGAGTCGTTATTCTATCCAGCTGGTAGCGTGAGTGGAACGATTGATATGACTTACCGCTTTGGTTTTCATTGCATTGCCAATTCTTTAGGAATAGCGGAAAAGTACAAGCAATATGGAGATAATGTAACATACTTCACTCCGGGAATAGATCGGAGTATTTATTATCCGAAACCTTATAGTAAAAACAAACTACCGTGGCAAGTTGTATTTTATGGCAGACCGAAAAATAAAAGAAATGCTTTTGTTCTGGGGATTGAGGCTTTAAAGCTTGTCAAGTTACATTTCCAGGACAATGTAAGAATCGTCTCTGTTGGTAGCGATTGGAATCCCAAGGATTATGGCCTCGAAAGCATTATTGAGAACTTAGGTGTGCTTGACAGCTTGGAAAAAGTAGCAGAGCTTTATGGAAATAGTCATGTGGGCTTAGTCTTTATGCTGACCCCACATCCATCCTACCAACCTCTTGAATATATGGCTTCAGGCTGTGCTACAGTTAGTAATTATAACTTAGGAACTTCATGGCTTTTTCAGCACGAACAAAATTCACTGTTATCGTCTCTCTTACCCGATGATGTTGCTGGAAACATTATTCGTTTATTAGAAAATAACCAACTAAGGGAGCAAATTATCAAAGGAGGGCTAGAAACAACAAAAAAAATGGATTGGAAATTTGCATTTGAGAGAATTAAAGAATTTGTTATTAACCCCGATTCTGATGATACAAAAAATTATAGAATATCCAATGCGGAAAAAATATCTATTAACCCAAGAGATGAATTCATAAAAATATTGCGGGAAGGAAATTTTGACTATCTTGACTTTGGTTGTTCAAAAGGAAATTCCCTAAACTGGAGCAAACGCCTTTTTGGTGGTAAACAGGGTTTGGGAATTGATATCGATCCCAAAAAGATAGCTCAAGCGAAAGCTGCTGGTCATAATGCTGTGATATTTGATATAAACAATATTCCTACAAAAAAACTGGTAAGATTTACAGTTCTCTCCCACTTACTTCAGAATTTGCCAAGCGAAAACGATGTTAAAGCTTTTGTACGAAAAGCTTGCCAAGTATCTACTGATTTTGTTTTTATCAAGCAACCCTATTTTGATGCGGATGGTTATTTATTCCAAAATGGACTCAAATTGTTTTTCTCTGATTGGACTGGACATCCGAATCAGATGACTACTCTATCTTTGTTTAAGTTAATGAAGGAGTTAAAAGATGAAGGGCTTTTGCAGAAGTTTTCAATTCATGGTAAAAAACCAATTTTGTCCTCTGATGACAACCATGTACAGTCGATTAATGCTCCCATAGATCAGCATCACTTCGATTCATCAAAACATCCACCTAAGATTCAGGGGTTTAAATTTGAGTTTCCAGTTTTTTATGAAACGGTTGTGATGATCTCAATATCAGGTGTTAGCCATTATGAATACTTTAAAAAATTTCCAACAGATGCAACCTTTTTTGAAAGCTGGTCTGTTGATTAATTTTTGTGCAAAAAAATAAAGTATATTTTTCATCAAATAAAAAATGCAGAACATTAAAATAGCTGTGATTGGTTTAGGATATGTTGGTTTACCCCTTGCGGTTGAATTTGCTCAAAAGTTTCCAACCCTTGGGTTTGACATTTCACAAACGCGAGTTGAACAACTGAATCAAGGATTTGATAGCACCCTCGAAGTTGACAACGATTATTTAGCTTCAGTTATATCTGAAACAGGATTTCGCGTCACCACCTCTATTGAGGATATTGCTAATTGCAATATTTATATTGTAACTGTACCAACTCCGATTGACCGACACAAACAACCAAATTTAGTTCCTTTAATTCAAGCCAGCGAAGCAGTTGGTAAAATTCTTAAAAAGGATGATATAGTCATTTATGAATCTACTGTTTATCCGGGCACAACAGAGGAAGAATGCGTTCCTGTGTTAGAAAAGATTTCAGGTTTAAAATTTAACCAAGACTTTTTCTGTGGTTACTCCCCTGAGCGCATTAATCCTGGTGACAAGATACACACAGTTACCAAAGTTAAAAAAGTCACTTCAGGTTCGACGCCTGAAATAGCTCAAAAAGTTGATGCACTCTATAATACGATTGTCATAGCTGGAACCCATTTAGCATCTTCTATAAGAGTTGCTGAGGCAGCTAAAGTAATTGAAAACTCTCAACGAGATATTAATATTGCTTTTGTCAATGAGTTGGCGATTATTTTTAATAAAATGGGGATCAAAACTAGGGAAGTGTTAGAGGCAGCCGCTACTAAATGGAATTTCTTGCCTTTTCAACCAGGACTGGTGGGGGGACACTGTATCGGAGTAGATCCATACTATTTAACGTACAAGGCCCAGGAACTAGGCTATCACCCAGAAATTATTCTTGCAGGACGACGCCTCAATGATAATATGGGAATTTATGTTGCTAAGCAGGTTGTTAAGCTCGCGATTAAAAAGGGGCAAAAAGTTGAGGGTGCTGCTGTTCTAATTTTGGGTATTACTTTTAAGGAAAATTGTTCGGATATTCGTAATTCTAAAGTAATAGATTTAATTCGTGAATTAGAAGATTTTGGTTGTGTTGTAGATGTTTATGACCCTTGGGCATTGCCAGAGGAGGTTAAGCAGGAGCATGATATTGATATTTTAAGCGATCTACCAAAACTTGCTAGCTATCAGGCAATTGTACTGGCTGTTGCCCACGATGAATTTAAACAGCTTCCTTTGGCTAAGAATGACGGGCAAGTTATTTTTGACGTCAAGTCCTTTTTGCCCTCGGCGGATGCAACGCTTTAGAGATTGTGGCTACACAACTTAGATTAAATAGGGCTTTGTTGCATGAAAGTGACGACAAAAGTCAAAACCCAGGTAATTTTTTAGGACTTAAAAAGGCTAAAACCTTTATCTGTTTTTTATATTTAATCAGCAAACCCTAATTAAAAATGGTGTAAAATCAAAATCCTAAGACCCAAAGTTCCCCAAAAGTTATGGCCACAAATAATTCCCTTAAAATCGCTAACAAATTATTGCAGGCGGGTAAATTAGAAGATGCCCAAAAAGAGTATCAAAAACTCATCGAATTACAGCCCAATTTTGCTTGGAATTACTATTACTTGGGGCAGTTGTTTTTTCAACAAGGAAAATGGCAGGATGCAGTTACCCAATATAGAAAAGCCATTAAACTCAATCCTAATTCTGCTACCTTGCACAATAGTTTAGCGGAGGCTTTAATAGAGCAAGGGAAATTAGATGAGGCTATTAACTATTCGCAAAAAGCTATTTTTCTAGAGCCAGACTTGGCTATTTATAATCAAACTTTAGCCTTAGCTTATGAGGCTAAATTAGATTTATGGCAGGCATTCAAGACTTGGCAAAAAATCCTTTCTCTTCATCCAAATCACTCTCTGGCAACTCAAAAAATCTCTCGCTTGGAAACAGATATTGCTCTCAATTGTATCGATAACGGGAATAAATTAAACGAGGCAGGAAAGATCAAGGAAGCTGTTGAATTTTATCAACAAGCATTAATTCTGAATCCTCAACAACCGATGTCTATTTATCGTAGTTGTGGTAATAATTTAATGACTTTAGGCAAATTTGAGTCAGCAGAAAGGGTTTTTCAACAATTAATAAAATTTTATCCAGAACTACCAGATGGTTATGATGGTTATGCCAGGGTAACTCAGAGTTTAGGGGATTGGGAACTAGCATTAAAACGGTGGTCGGAGGCGATTTTTAAATTCCCCGAAAATATCGGTTTTCAAGTTCAAAAAGGTAATACTTTAATCAATTTAGCCAGATTTGATGAAGCAAAAGCGGTATTTCAACATTTAAAAGAAAAGTATCCAAATCAACCTCAAGGTTATGAGAATTATGCGAGATTAATTCATAGGTTAGGTGATGGGGAGTTGGCATTAAAATTGTGGTCAGAGGCGATTATTAAATTTCCTAAACCTATCGTTTTTCAAGTTCAAAAAGGCAATGCCTTAATCAATTTATCTCGTTTTGATGAGGCAGAAGCGGTTTTTCAACAATTAAAAGAAAAGTATCCAAATAGACCTCATGGTTACGAACGTTATGCAGCTTTAACTCAGAGTTTAGGGGATTGGGAATTGGCATTAAAACGGTGGTCGGAGGCGGTATTCAAATTTCCCGAAAATATTGATTTTCAAGTTCAAAAAGGCAATGCCTTAATCAATTTATCTCGTTTTGATGAGGCAGAAGCGGTTTTTCAACAATTAAAAGAAAAGTATCCAAATAGACCTCATGGTTACGAACGTTATGCAGCTTTAACTCAGAGTTTAGGGGATTGGGAATTGGCATTAAAACGGTGGTCGGAGGCGGTATTCAAATTTCCCGAAAATATTGATTTTCAAGTTCAAAAAGCCAATGCTTTAATCAATTTATCTCGTTTTGATGAGGCAGAAGCGGTTTTTCAACAGTTAATAGAAAAGTATCCAAATCAGCCTGATGGTTATGAACGTTGTGCAGCTTTAACTCAGAGTTTAGGGGATTGGGAGTTGGCTTTGGAGCGTTGGGAAAATGCTATTGCTAAGTTTCCCGGCCATTTTAATTTTTATTTGCAAAAAGGGGATGTACTGGCTAATTTGTTTAGGTATGAGGAAGCAGAAATTTGGTGGGAAAAAGTTATTGCTTTATATCCCGCTCGCCATGAAGGATTATACAAAAGTGCTGCTTTGGCGAGGCTGTTGGGAAATCGGGAGTTTGCCTGGCAAAGGTTTGAACAAGCGATCGAAAAGTTCCCTGGGCATATTCCGGCATACTGTGAGGCGGCTAAGGAATTGATAGCTATGGGGCGTTTTGCGGAGGCTGAGGAAAAATTTCTACAGGCTTTGCAAAGGAATCCCAATGATTTAACGACCTTGCTCCAGGGCGGAATTTTAGCCAGTCAACAGGGAAATAGAGAGTTAGCTCTGGAGAGATTTGAGCGAGTGATTAAATTTTATCATCCTCAAAAAGCTATTGATGCTTATATACTGGCGGCAGTGGAGTTAAAGAATTTGAGTCGGGAGAGTGAAGCGATCGCCAAGTACGAAGAGATTGTAAGTTTCCATCAGCAGCGTGGTTTATATCCAGAGGTTAAACTACTGGGGACATCTTTAACTTCTATTCAGGAATTAGGTTTGCTGCTCGACCGACTGGTTACGAAACAACCGGATAGTATTAAGGATATTGTTTCTTTAGCTAACTTAACAGATAAAGTACTATTTTATTGGAGAAGTAATCATCTTGCCCCCGTAGCGAAGGATGCTCCTCCCTTGCTGCCAAAATTAAAGATATTAAAAGAATTGTTTTCCCAAGTTATTGCTACTCAAGAGGTTCCTAAAAAGTCCTATTTGTTAATATTAAAACACTTCAATATGGCTATCCAACTTCTGAAAGAAGAATCCCAGAGATTAAATAGTAGCGAGTATAAAAGGGTTAAACTAATTCGCTCGGAAATTCCACTGCCATTGATGGATAAGTTGTGTTTTGATGGTTTGTCATCGTCGGTACGCTATATAATGGGCGCGGACGAACGGGTGCCAAAATTTCAGGTACAAGCTACGGTCAAATATTTACCCGAGTTAATGGATCGAGATAAGGAGTATTTTGTAGCTACCGTGCGGAAATTGTCAGGTTCGTTTAAGTTGAGAAGCAGGCAAACCATAGAGATATTTAAGGATTTTATTTGCGAGTCTCCATTTTGTGTTTCTGAGGGATATATTTTTCATCGTTGTGACCCGAGAATATCTGATAAATTTGTTAAGGAATTTATTGGTGAAAAGACTGCCAGTTCGAGGGAAGACGTTGCGCCAGATGATAATTATAGTCAGATGGCAAATACTAGAGCAACTTTAGAGGAGATTGCTATTAGGAAAACAGTACTGGATAATTATTACGAAGATGATGTAATTTTCAGTTTGGCTGTTATCGGTCATATTTGGGGTGCATATCAGAACTACGCCCATTTACTCCTAGACCAAATTCCTAGCTTAATTCTCTATCAAAAGCTGAATTTATCCTGCCCAATATTTGTTCCCCAAATTACGGATAGCCACTGGGAAATCTTTAGTCATTTGAACATACCAAAAGAGAAAATTTTGGTAAAGCAAGAGCAGAAGTTTAAATACTTGATAATTAGTCGTTATCAATACGATATAGACAGGATTGATTTTTACAGACAATTGAGAGAATCAATTGTTGCAAAGCGTTCGGATATACCTCCAGAATATCGCGCTCGTTATGTGTATATTTCCAGAAGGTATTCTCCTCGCCGACCGATGGCTAACGAGGTAGAAGTAGAAGAATTGATGGCGAGTTTGGGATTTTCGATTGTTTATGCCGAAAGGTTGAGTTTTGAGGAGAAAGCGATGTTAATGCACCACACTTCTGTTTTAGTTGGTGCTATTGGCGCAGGGTTGAGCTGCATTCTTATGTGTCATCCAAATACCACTGTTGTCGAGATATTCACCGGTAGATACCTTATAGATAGGTTTTTTTACCCTGTATCTGTATTGGGCCAACATAATTTTTACCCACTATATTGCGACCAAACGCTCAATGGTTTTGAAATGAATATAGATAAATTGAAAAGAGTAATTACCGCAATACTTAAAGGGCAATGAAAACCTACACAGAACAGACAAGATGTCTGTTCTACGGGCCAACATAAAACAGCAGCAATTCTTTAATCTATAAAGAAAAAGCTAGGTCTTCAAAGGAAGCATTCAAATAATACTGATAATTTTCCAAATTAACAGTATGGGGACGCGGTAAATCAAATACCAATTTCCCACCTTTTTCCAAGTAGTTAATCTCACTATTAATGATTTCTGGACGATAATGCCAAGCCAACACCAGAGCATAATCAGGATGGATTTCTCGTAGCTTTTCGTGACTTATAATTGGAATCCGAGTTCCTGGCGTAACCGCACCATCTTTTTGAGGTTCCAGGTCGCTAATAGCTATCAAATCTTGTGGGGTAATGCCACAATAATTCAAAACAATATTCCCCTTAGTCGAAGCTCCATAGCCATAGACTTTTTTACCAGAAGATCGCATCAGATCAAAAAATGCTCGTATCTCATGCCGATGTTGAATAATCCGATTGTGGAATCGCTCGAAAGGAGCCATTGTTGCCAGGGGCTTTTCGGCATCAAGAATTTTCTCGATCGCCTCATGGTTAGGCTTCATCGGATTCTCCTTGCGGGCAGCTTTAATCCGAAAACTACCACCATGCATAAAATTCAAACTGACATCGAGTATTTTAAGGTCAGCGCGTTCTGCCATCCATTGAATTTGCTGCAAACCCAGGTAAGTTAAATGTTCGTGCATAATCTGGCCGTAGGTCAGATTTTTCAACATCAGGGGCATATAGGAAAGTTCAAAAACCCAAATCCCATCTGGAGCTAAAACAGAATGAATTTGCTTCATAAAGTCTATTGGATCTTCCAGGTCATAAAACATGGCAATGGAAGTAATGATTTTACATTTCTTATCCCCCACCATTTCCCGTACTCCATCAGCAGAAAAGAAATCATAGATAACTTGAATGTCTGCATCAAATTTATCTGCAGATTTTTTACTTGATGGATCCATGCCTATGCGAGTTAGGTTACGATCGCGATAAAAGTTCAGTAAAGTACCATCATTGCAAGCGATGTCTAAAACCACATCCCCAGGATTGGGTTGTACCAGTTCCAAAGCTTCTGTAACAATACCTTGTAAGTGACGGCACATTGTTGGACTTGTTGCGGAGAGAAAACCATAGTTATCACCATACATTTCCCATGCATCTGCACTGTGTTTTAGTTGCAACGTTCGACAGCCTTCCTCACTATCACAAATTACTAAATCTAAAGGAGAAGTAGATGGATCTGGAGAGTCAGGGGACGGATAAATTCCACTGAGAGGTTGGCTGCCCAAACTTAAAACTGGAGTAAGTTTTTCGGAGCCACAAACTCGGCATTTAGTAATTTCAGAGTAAGAAGTTGATTGAGTCATTTATTTTTTTCGATAATATGCAGGACTTACGCAAAATATGAAAATATACACCATCTGTAGGGGTTAAAGGCAGTTGACCCCTACTAGATATAGTGGTTCTGCATAAGTCCTGAATATAATAATATAATATAAGTAAAACAATTTTAGTATTCTATCAGCAATGTGCTGATGTGTCAAAAATAGTCTTGAGCCAACCTAGTTAATCTTTGAGTTTTTTTTCACCTTCAATGGTTTGCATCAAACGTTCTTTTAAACTTTTGGCCGGATACCAACCAATTTCTTCAATGGTCTTAGTGTCAGCCTGAGAAAACATAATTTCACCCCGACGTTGAGGTAAAGCTCCAAATTTTAATTCTGTTTGAACTTGCATTAATTCTTTCAACATTTCTAGAAGTTGTCGCAATGAAGTTGCTTTACCTGTTCCTACTTCATATTCTTGATAATATTGTGAGGGTTTCGATTCTTTTTCTAGCAGCAAAAGATAGGCCAAAACTACATCTTCAACATGAATAAAATCTCGTTGCTGTTCCCCCGAAGTGAATTTTAACTCAGAGGCATTGCTTAAAAACTGCTGGCTCGCGTAAGATATTAGTTTGTTACGATAATCCCCTTGGCCAAAAACGTATTCTAATCTAACATTCAAAAACTTTATCTGATGAATTAGAGCAATTTGTTTTCCCCACTGCTGGAAATGTTTTTTTGAAAGAGAGTAGCTTTCTAATCCTTGATATAATATATTGCTTTTATTAACATAAGTATCCGTATTAATAAAAGTCTTGGTCTGGAAATCTTTGGCTGTTTTCAACAATTTTAAAGGAAATGCAGTATTAGCCTCAAATATTTCTATAAGACTCTCTTGACGGCGACCAGTGGCCGTTGCTGTGTGAACTACTGCATCAATTTTTCCAAAGTCTTGAAAAGGTTTTTCTATGTTGCACCGATCTATGTCATAAGCAGTTATCTGTGACAGGCAATTCTCAATCCTTTTAGTTTCAGAAAAACTACGCTTGAGAATAATAACTCGATTGCCTTTATTCAGGAGTTGCCTAACCAAATGACTTCCCACAAATCCTGTAGCCCCAGTAACTAAAATTGTTTGTGTCATGTTTTCAATACTTTGATTTGGAGGACCAACCTATTCCTTCATAGATAGAAACACTCTGTTTACCCAACATTCTTCTGCCATCAACCACAACTGGTGGATTATCCTTACCAGCTAATAGCCGTGGGAGAGCCTCAAACTCAGACCAGCAAGTGACTATTATTACTGCCTCTACAGCATCTAAAGCATCAGTTAAATCATCACAAAACAGCAATTCATTTTCACAAAAATACTTTTGAGCCTCCTTTTGAGCAAATGGATCGTAAGTCTTAACTATCGCACCTTGACTTAAGAGAGATTCAATGATAGGAATCGCCGGAGACTCTCGGATATCATCAGTCCCAGGTTTAAAAGCTAGACCCAAAACACTTACCTTTACCCCCTCAGTCGAAGGAAAATGCTTTTTCAACAAATCCAAAACTTTCTGAGGTTGAGCAACATTCACTCTAATCGCAGCCTCCAGAATTTCCATCTGGTTTCCCAGTTTACTGCCATAAGCAGTTAAAGCTTTTATATCTTTAGGAAAGCAACTACCACCAAAACCACAACCTGCTTGTAAGTAGCTCAGAAAAGCAGGAGTAATGCGATCGCCACTAGCCGTAATTGGGCTAAAGCGTTTATCCAAATGAACTCCTTGCATCACCTCAACCACATCTACACCACCAACAGCACTACAGAGATTACCTATTTCATTAGAAAACGAAATCATAGTAGCCAAAAGTGAATTAGCAGTGTACTTAATCATTTCTGCCGTAGTGCAATTTGTAGTTAGCTTTTCTATGCCCTCGAAAACTTGGTATAAAAGCTCCAGTAAGCTAATACTTTTAGCATCAATTCCACCTAAAATAATCCTATCAAGAAACATAAAATCCTCAATAGCTTCCCCTTCCCTCAAAAATTCAGGATTCATCCCCAGACCAAAATCCACCCCTGCTTTTTTGCCAGAAGTTTCCTCTAATATTGGTAACACCACATTTTCAGTAGTACCTGGTACTACCGTACTTTTGATAACGACCAAATGATAAGAATTTTTATTCCTTAAAGCTTCCCCTATTTGCTGAGAAACCTGCTTGATATAACCCAAGTCAATTTCCTTACCATCAAAAGGAGTGCCAACAGCAATCATAGAAATTTCAGTTTCTTGTACTGCCTGTCCCAAGTCGGTGACAGCTTGTAAGCCATCACCAATATTTTTTTGCAACAACTCCTGCAAACCCTTCTCATATATTGGGGGAATGCCCTGATTAATAGAATCGACCTTATCTTGGTCAATATCTACACAAATAACCGAATGCCCCTTTTCGGCAAAGCAAACCCCAGACACTAGACCTACATATCCCGTACCAATCATAGAAACTTTCATTTATGCCTCCGCTGCTTCTGAATTATCTTGATACCATATCAGCGATCTTTTTAGCCCTTCATCAAGAGAAATACCAGGATTGTATCCCAAATCATTTCTAGCTTTAGCAATGACAGGACAACGACGATTAGGATTATCAACCAAGTAATTTTGGTCAGCACTAGCTTGACGAACAACTTTACCAGAATAATTGAATAAATCTCCTGCTAACTCCACAATCTTATTTGCCAAATCAAGCATAGAAATCTCTGGTTTTTCCACACCGATATTGTAAGCTTCACCTTGCTTACCCTTAGTTAAAATCTTGTAATAGCCAATAATTGCATCGGCGACATAACAAAAAGTCCTAGTGGGGGAACCATCAGAAAGCATGACAATATCCTTACCCGCCAGGATATCGCGAGCGAAATCAGGAATTACCCTTTTATCAGTAATTTTTAACCCAGGGCCATAATTATTAAAAGGACGTGCTATTTTAATCGGCAAATTGTACTGCTGGGCAAAATTCACGCACAGAGTTTCACCATAGCGTTTAGATTCATCATAACAAGCCCTCGGACCAGTGCTAGAAACATTTCCTCTGTAGGTTTCTGGAGTAGGGATATTTTCAGGAGTCGGATCGCCGTAAATTTCGCTAGTCGAATAAAATAGGAAACCTTCCACTGGTTGAGGTTTATGTTTTTGTTGTTGGCAATATTCCAACAAAAACCTTAACCCATTAACATTAGCATCCATCGTTTCAATAGGATACTTACGATAGTATGTCGGAGAAGCTATGGAAGCTGCATGAATTATGTACTGAAAATCATCAATATTACTAGGCAGTGGTTGAGTAATATCGTGCTTTACCAAGCTAAAACTGTTTTCTTCTAAATCGGTTAACCAACTAGGTACGCCACGGATATAATTGTCATAAACTGTCAAATCTATTTTTCGAGACTTTTCTACAGACTGATTCCAGAATAAAGCTGACTTAACCAAGTAATAACCTAAAAAACCTGCACCTCCAGTTATCAACATTTTTTTTCCAGCCAAGCAAGACATCTCTTCCTTAAGAAGAGTGCAGATGTACTCTAAATCTTTCTCGACAACTGTTTGGATAGTATTTACCATTATTTCTATTATGTTGAAAATTTATGACAAAAGAGTAACCGATGAATTAACAGGATCTTTTTTAAAGAAAACAGTAAATTGCTCAATGACATAATCTATCATTTCATCAGTTAATCCAGGAAACACACCAGTAAAAAGCGTGCGATTCATAATTATATCTGATTCTTCCAAAGTACCGTGAACTCTACGTTCAATATTCATAAATCCAGGTTGTTTTAGTATATTACCTCCAAAAACCAACCTAGTTTCAATCTGATGAGCTTCCAAATGTTGAACTAGCTCGCGACGATTTATTCCTTCCTTCACAGTAATAGGAAAACCAAATGGTGAAGGGTTAGCCCTAGAATCAATTTTAGGTAAAATTAGGTACTCTTCGAGAGATTTTAAGCCTTCATACAGTCGCCAAAAATTATGACGCCTTTTTTCAATGAACCCTTCAACCTTCTCCTTTTGAGCAATACCAATAGCCGCCTGCATATCAGTAACTTTCAAGTTATAGCCAATGTTAGAATAAATGTATTTATGATCGTACCCAAATGGTAGTTCGCCCAATTCCCAATTAAACCTTTTGCTACAACTATCAGATATCCCTGGAGGACACCAACAACTTCTACCCCAGTCCCGTAAAGAGAGTACCGTTTTTTTCAGACTAGCTTGATTAACAATAACGGCTCCTCCTTCACCCATTGTCATGTGGTGCGCTGGATAAAAGCTCAAGGAAGCCATTTGCCCAAAAGTACCCACCAAAGTACCATCAAAAGTTGCCCCTAAAGCATCACAGCTATCTTCTAATACCCATAGATTGTGACGTTTAGCTACATCCATAATAATCTCCATATTGCAAGGATTACCGACAGTATGAGGAATAAAAATGGCTTTTGTCCGAGGCCCAACAGCATCCTCAATAAGATGGGGATTAATATTGTAAGTGCCCACCTCGCAATCCACAAAAACAGGTATTAAGCGGTTTTGAATGATAGGGGCTAAAGTAGTAGGAAAAGTTACAGCCGGAGTAATAACTTCATCACCTGGTTCTAAAGGTTGTAACTGAGTATCCTTTTGGGATTTTAATTCAGGTGAACAAATAGTGCTTACCATTAGTAGATTAGCCGATGAACCAGAATTGACAAGCAAAAAGTCTCTACTGCTGAAAAAATCGCGCATTTTAGACTCAAATTTGTTTCCATAAGGCCCTGCGGTCAACCAAAAATCCAGAGAAGAATCTACTAAATTGACCAATTCTTGATCGTCATAAACCCTTCCTGAGTAGTTAATTCGACTTTTTCCTGGTTCAAAACCAGACTTTTGATGAGCTGTTTGGTAATATTTTTTAACCAATTCTAAAATCTGCACTTTGAGATTTTCAGCTTCCATAGTTTTTTTCCTAAAATTGTATTCAAGTCAACAAAAATAATTGGCAGATTGTGAGCTTATAACAAGCCCGAGGAAATGTTTACTTTTATATCTCATTCCCAAATCTTCCAAGGCGCTTGACCCAACTTCCACATCTTATTTAACTCTTGATATTCCTTAAAAGTATCCATGGCGTAAAAGAAACCAGAATGATAATAACCCATTAATTGACCTTCTGTCGCCAACTTTTCTAATGGGTCTTTTTCTAAAACGCAATTATCCCCAGATAAATAGTCAAAAACCCGACGGTCAAAAACAAAAAAACCAGCGCTGACCATTTTATCATCTTTAATCTTCTCCCCAAACTTTAAAACCCTAGCTTCCCTGTCAACATCTAAAACCCCGTAACGAGAAAGGGGTTGCACCGTAGTAGTCGTAGCCATTTTTCCATGACCCTTGTGAAATTCCACCAAATTTCTAATATTAACATCTGCCAGACCATCCCCATAAGTCACCATAAATAAATCTTCATCAATATATGGTTTGACCTTAACCACTCGCCCCCCCGTCATAGTTTCCAGACCGGTATTGACCAAAGTAACCCGAAAATCCTGTTCATTATAGGCTTTGTGATAAGTAATTTTCTGAGAACGACCTAAATTAATAGTGAAGTCATTATTTATGGCTTCGTAATTAAGAAAATAATCTTTAATTAAATTGCCCTTATAGCCCAAACAAATAATAAAATCTAAAAAGCCATAATGGGCATAAAGCTTCATTATGTGCCAAATAATGGGATATCCTCCCACTTCCACCAATGGTTTAGGACGATATTCAGTTTCTTCTCTCAGACGAGTACCAATACCACCCGCTAGAATAACTACTTTCATTCTTATTTCTGTTTTTTTCTAACATCCGAGAATTTGCTGTCCCAAAAGACTACCACAATTGACGCAACAAAAGTAAAATTTCCTCCAAAACACTAAAAGTAGGATATTGATCTAAAAACAGGAATATGGATTTAACATAAGTTTTGGCCAATTTAACAAGAAACTCTCATGCCAATAGATGGCTTATACATAAAAAAAAGAGTGGTATTACATCTATGAAAAAAAGCTTTTGCCGAGCGTGGCGTTAGCTGTATCGTTGAGTATAGTATCAGCCCTATCACCTCATCATTTATAATTTAGAATGAAGAAAAAAACTTACTCAAATAACTGTGTGCTTAGAGCCTCCTACATCAGTAATACTGTTAGTAACTACTCTTTTTATAGCACTTTTTTTTCTTTATATTGCCCCCTTAAAAAATCATAAAGCTATATATTAAAATCAATAAAAACGAGTTTATTTCTATTATTTATCAATAGCGATCGCGCAGCCTAGTTCCTTGAGTAAACTAAGTTTATCTATTTTTGCCAAACCGATCATTGAACACGTTTGTTCAAATAAGCTACTAAAACACCTGTGTCTATAATTACTTTTTTATCCATTCTTTACCAAGATTTTCCAAATATTTCTTATTGGTTGCTAAGTCTCCGGGACAAAAATTAAGAGCGCCTGCTATTTCTTTAGTTGCTTCATAAAAAGAAACTTTTTTTTCTTCTTCCTTGTCAGATGAATTTTCCGAATTACGACCAGGTTTTTGACTCAGCAAAAAGTCTAGAAAATCAATCATTAATACTTTAAAGAAACCAGAGTCAAATCAAAAAAATCGTGGCGAAAATATGGCAAAAGCACTAGAAAAATTAGCTGAAATTAAAACTTTTGCAAATGTAGAACCCAAAACTTGGCAACAAGCAGTTCGTCAAGATAGCCCACTTCCCCCCAATCAGCTTGGAGTTCGAGACCCAACAAAATCACCTGAAACTCTCCAGCGTCGTGGGACTTGTTGGCTTGCACAAAACCGCTGTAAAGCATGTATAATAATTCTTCCATGCCAATACATGATGGTAAAACATCGGTCATGGCAAACTCTTATATCCTTGTAGGTAAAATTTCTACTACCTTGTTGTTGGGTTAACAGCGTAGACCATACGGTAGAGACTGAACATCAATCCGTAAAGCTTGTTTAAATGCGGACAAAGCTCTAACTGTCAAATGAGTGAGTTTGCTAGCAAAGGCTGATACGCAGAAGAATAGGAAGGTAATTAAACTCTCATTAGCGTTGACCATTCCAAAAACAGCTAAGGAATTTAGGACCAAAAGGTCAGGGGGTCAATGGATAATTATATGGGCTGGTAATTATTATCATACAGAACCCTCCGGGAGATTTTACTCTGCTAAATCAGTCGCAATAAAGGAATAAGGGAACAAGAAAACCCTCTTAGAACATCCTAGTAATATAGGTCAAAAAGCTAGGAAGCCATTCAAGGTAATTATACACATAAGGTTGTAGGTTTTAGGAGGAGTAGGATTGAGTAAAAAGCTATAAAGCTGACTTACTCACTGTTAGATATAATGTAGAGTAATATAGCAATGAGCGCTGGCATATTTACATATTACAAAGATTGTCTTGATGTAGTACTGTGTACTGTATGACCTGCATTTTTCTTTCATAAATTAGGCGATCGCCAAACACTAAAGTTTTAAGGATGCGTGTAATGGATTTAAAATTTATAGTTCATAACGGCTTTGTTGCATGAATGTTGCTTTCGCATCCATTCTGCTATCACTGACATGACTCTCTCGCCCTCGCACCTTGGAACTTGATCAGGACTTACCCACGCAAATGCAAAGATACATCATCTGTAGGGGTCAACGGCAGTTAACCCTAGGATATATAGTGGTTATGCGTAAATCCTGTTGATTTAACAGACAAGTCAAAAATCACATTCTTGTGTGATAGCAAGCGTCTCAAAGAGCAACTACACTAATTATTTCTATAGCATATCTTTGCTCCCTAGGAAAAAACTTGAGGATTGGATTATGAAAGCTGCATCTACACAGTCTCTAAAATTCTTAAATTCTTTGAGTCTTGGTCTGATCCAATTTTTTAGTACAAACCACCAACGTTCTATCTTGTTAAAATCTGGTGAGTAAGGTGGTAGATACCAGATTTCACACTTGACTTTAGCTACTAATTCTTCAATATCAACTGACTTATGAAACGTTGCGTTATCCACTATGATCACTTGCCCTGGGTGTAATTTTGGTAGTAAACAATGTTCCAACCAGTTCTCAAATAAATCACGATTACAACTTCTTATAAATGTTAAAGAAGCAAACATTTTTTCTTGATTTATAGCTGCAATCCAACTTACTCTCTCAGTCCTTTTTCCTAACTTCATACCTGGTAATCTTTTTCCTTTAACTCCATAATCATAGGAATAATCTTCCCGATTATCTATTCCGGCTTCATCTACATAGACAATACTTTTGTTGTCTATTTGATTTAGTTTCAACATGAACTCTTCTATTTCTAATTCATCTCTTTCTTGATAACCAGATGTTTTTTTTAGGAGTAAAACCAATTTTTTTAAAACCTCTACTAATAGTAAAACGACTATAATTTCCCCATTTTCCAGCCATTTGTTTTTGAGTTTGCTCATGATTAGCCTCAAGAAATTTTTCAAATTCTTCCCAATCTTTAATTTTAGATATTTGAGGAGGAGGTACATTGGCCTTAGGGACTATTGAGCCTGTGGTTAAATATCGATCTCGCCATCTATCTATAGCAGACCATCATTATCAATTAGATATTTGGCCAACTTATTAACAGAAGCACGAATCTGAGGATCCCGTCCACCACGATTATCAATTACAGTCATTACGTAAACTTGGCCATTAATACTAAATCCTAAAGTAGTACCCAGAGCACGAGAATTTTCTCCAGTCTTTTCACCTAACCATTTGGCTTCTGGCAATTTTTCTAGGCCAGCATATCCCAATAACCTATCTTTCTGATTAGCTAATGCTTCTATCAATACATCAGAATTTGGGTACTCGTTATTATATATTGAGACCATCATATCTGTTAGCTCATTGCTGGTTAAACGATTACGACCTCTACCGGGATTTTTAGGCCTAATACGGTTGCCCATTAGTTTGTAGTTGACCCGAATAATTTTGTAGCCATCATCTTTGAGAACTTTATTAATATAAGGTTGCCCTAAATAATCAATTAGTTGATTTGTGGCAATATTACTACTATGGTCAATCATTTCTCCGACCAAAGTTTTCAAGGGATAACGTTTTCTAGCTCGAATTTTTGAACCATCCTCAGTAAAATTACCTCGACTCACATAAACAGGAGTATCTAAACTAATATTTTCTTTGGATACTTTTTGCATCAATGCTACAGCAATAGGAACTTTTATTAAACTTGCAGCACTTGCTGGTGGTTTATTACCATTTAAATCTAAGCATTCTCGTTGGAGATTACAAACAGTAATCATCGCTTTGCTTGATAGGCCACTGTCTTTACGAATTCTCTCTAAAAATTTGGATTTAGTTAGGTTTAATTGATCAGAATAATCATTGAGACTGCGCTTATATTCTTTGAGTTTTTTATTAGTTTTTTCTCCGATAAGTGAGTCGGTAGGAATTTCCTCTAAGTTATAAATAGCTTGTTGCCAGAGATGTTTTTGTGTTTTTCTAGTTTTGAGGCTGGGATTTTGAGATACTGATACTTTTGCAGCTTGAGCACCTAGATTTAATGCTTGTTTCCAATTATCATTAGCTCGCTGTTCAATTAATATTTGAACATCAATTTCTTGTAATTTTTGAACTAAGTTTTGTTGTTTTTCTAATGTTGTTTGATATTGCTCAGAAAAAAATAATGTTTTTCTAGGAGTAGGTAGAGATTCTAATTGATTTACGATGCGATCGCGCATCTCATAAAGTTCTTGAACAGATTTAGTATGAGATTCTGCTGCTGAGGCACTCTGTATATTTCCAATTGAAATGATGGTAATGCTGGCCATTGTTGTTAAAGTGCCAGTGAGGATTTGTTTTATTTTTAATATTTGGTGCATATAATTTTTCCCAAACAAATAAATAATTTTCTGCTGACTAATAAAGATAATCTTTAACTCTAAAGAAAATTAATCTATCAGTCTGAATACAAATATACTATGTTAATCGTAAGTAATCAAAAAGCTAACATGAACACTTTAGAAAGATTAGATACAGCTCTAGAAAATGGAGGGTATAGTACAGAGCAAGCCTTAACATTTTTTGATGAGTTAGAATAGGTAGACTTGGAGTTTATGATAGGTAGGTGGCAAGGAGCTGAATTTCCTACAAATCACCCAATAGATGGCTTGTTAGAAGCTAGTGGTTGGTATGGAAAAGAATTTGTTGATGCTGAGTTTGTTCATCCTTTATTATTTTCAGATGGGAATAATAATATATTTAAGGTTGAGCCAAGTCCAATTGCCATGAATTTGGGACTTAGTTTGTCAGGTCTCAAAAATAAGGCCATGAAACCTATTTTGACCCTGATGAACTTGATGTTAAAAACAGAGAAAAGTCAGGCCAGGATTCGTATGATGGAGTATCGTCAAAAGGTTAGTGCCACCATGATTTATGATAATTTACCCATTAACGATATCTTTAGAAAAATAGACGATAATACAGTTTTAGGTTTAATGGATTTTAAAGGTGTACCACAACCTTTCTTTTTTGTATTGAAGAGAGATATGATTAGAGGTAGTATACAACAGTAGGAAAAACATTTATCAGTATAATATTTATCATTAGTTTGTGTTCTAAATAACTCTTGTGATATGAGTTTCCTATTAATTAAAAGCCCGATGAAAACTTAGTAGGGTTTGCTGAAAAACTATTTTAAGGATTAGGGAGATAGGTAGAAACTTTGCATGGAATTTCCTTACAGAGGAACAGTGAATTTACCCACCTCTAATCCCTCCCACTCTTGGGAGTCGGATGTATTTTTCTCCTGATTATTATGCCATGGGAATGCCTAAAATGCTAACTTTTTCATCTTGAAATACTAAACACTAGGCAATTTTTTCGAGCTGCTTTTGCTTCTTTATTGTCGACTATAATTTAAGCATTTTCTATTAATTTTTTCAATTATTTATTAAAAGAAAATTAATAACTATTTTAGTATCCTCTAGGTCCTTATTTATATTTTATTCACTAGTATATTTTTTTATCAAAACCTTAACTAAAATTATAGCTTAGTTTTGATTTTGGAGATGTCTTTTATAAAAGTTTGCTTTATTCTTTTCTATTAAGAGCCTAGACTACAAAAAACAGGGTAGCTATAAAAAACTACCCTTAAAAAATCTATCAAATACGGTTTTAAGTTACAGCTATTTAACGGTGAAAATGGTTTAACATATTTACCATGTTGTTCCTGATAAATAGAACTGCTACATCCCAATAGCGATCATCTACATCCTTAATATCGCACTTAATTTTCCATTCTCCATCATCTAGAACAGGCATGATAGTGAATGCTGTTGCTTTGTGTTTCTTCTTTGCTCCGCAATTAAATCCAGCAATAACTGCAGTCCATTCTGATCCTTGATATCCGGTTTTAATTGTGGGATTACCTTTTACCTGATAAATCTGATATTCCATAGGTTTTTGGGTTGTATCAGTACTATCAGTAGTTGATGTGGCATCAGTAACATCACTAGTTGATGTGGTATCATTACCACCAGTAGTTAATGTGGTATCAGTACCATCAGTAGTTGATATGGTATCAGTCCCACCAGTAGTTGATGTGGTATCAGTACCATCAGTAGTTGGTGTGGTATCATTACCACCAGTAGTTGATGCGGTATCATTACCACCAGTAGTTGATGTGGTATCATTACCACCAGTAGTTGATGTGGTATCATTACCACCAGTAGTTAATGTGGTATCAGTTCCATCAGTAGTTG
>JAGGDU010000160.1:55989-84214 GCA_018457135.1 Trichodesmium erythraeum GBRTRLIN201
TACCAGTCCCATCAGTAGTTGATGTGGCATCAGTAATATCAGTAGTTGATGTGGTACCAGTCCTATCAGTAGTTAATGTGGTATCAGTCCCATCAGTAGTTGGTGTGGTATCAGTCTCACTAGTAGTTGGTGTGGTGTCAGTCCCACCAGTAGTTGGTGTGGTATCAGTCCCATCAGTAGTTGATGTGGTATCAGTACCATCAGTAGTTGGGGTGACATCAGTAACATCATTAGTTGATATGGTATCAGTCTCATCAGTAGTTGATGTGGCATCGGTACCATCCACCTTCATACATTCGTTAATTTCTTCTGTAGACAACACTCGGTCATAAATTCGCAGATGAGCAACTTGACCATGATAAAATCCATAACCAGAACCAAGCTTCACCAGGGTCATGCCACTTATTTGCTTACTCTTATCCTTACCACTACTCCATAAAGCACCATTGAGATATATCTTCATCTCTCCAGTGGTAACATTCTTCGTAAATACCCAGTGAGTCCATTTCCCTTTAAAATCAGCAGCTTTAGCTAATTTTTCTATTCTGTCATAACTGTTTCCCGTATTTCCACAATCAAAGTAAATGTAACTATTATTCCAAGGTAAATGAATATTAATCACCCTGTTATTACTTTGGTCGTATGCAGCTATTATGGAATTATCCTTGGGTAAAGAGTTATCACCATTAGCCCAAAAACTAATTGTGATTGCCCCTGTTTGAGGAATAGTTGCTGTTGGTAGTTCAAGATAGTCATCCACCCCATCAAAACTTAGACAATGACCAAATTTTGAGTCGGCGACAACTTTTGCACCATTAACTTTGCCATTGAGTTGGGCTCCTGAAATATCAACTACTTCTTTTTTTGATTTGGCATTTTTGACTATTTCATTCAATGGCAAATGTACTTGTAAACCACGATTTATATCCATCGGTGGAGGAGTTACATCCACCTTCATACATTCGTTAATTTCTTCTGCAGACAACACTCGGTCATAAATTCGCAGATGAGCAACTTGACCATGATAAAATCCATAACCAGAACCAAGCTTCACCAGGGTCATGCCACTTATTTGCTTACTCTTATCCTTACCACTACTCCATAAAGCACCATTGAGATATATCTTCATCTCTCCAGTGGTAACATTCTTCGTAAATACCCAGTGAGTCCATTTCCCTTTAAAATCAGCAGCTTTAGCTAATTTTTCTATTCTGTCATAACTGTTTCCCGTATTTCCACAATCAAAGTAAATGTAACTATTATTCCAAGGTAAATGAATATTAATCACCCTGTTATTACTTTGGTCGTATGCAGCTATTATGGAATTATCCTTGGGTAAAGAGTTATCACCATTAGCCCAAAAACTAATTGTGATTGCCCCTGTTTGAGGAATAGTTGCTGTTGGTAGTTCAAGATAGTCATCCACCCCATCAAAACTTAGACAATGACCAAATTTTGAGTCGGCGACAACTTTTGCACCATTAACTTTGCCATTGAGTTGGGCTCCTGAAATATCAACTACTTCTTTTTTTGATTTGGCATTTTTGACTATTTCATTCAATGGCAAATGTACTTGTAAACCACGATTTATATCCATCGGTGGAGGAGTTACATCAATTGGACTTGTAGAACTAGTATTGCTAGCAACATAAATATCGTGTAAATCATTAGGCAAAGAACCTGTAATTTTTTTTTGTTTAAAGCTAAGAGTAATAGATACATAACGTTGATTACTTGCTAACTCAAATAAACCTAGCCCTGTGCCTTTACCAAGAGAAGAGTTTGGGTTAGGTGGAGTTGGGCAGAATTCTGGTTTGCCTTGAGAGTTTTTACCAGAAAGAATTTGAGTAGCTGCATTTAAGAATATCCGAGCATTATTGCCTTGGCCGAGAGTTCCACTGTTGAATAATTTCCAATCACCTAGGTTAAGTTCGCTACCATCGAGAGTTCTTGCAGTGACTTTAATGGTTGTATATCCAGTTTTGCTACCGTTAAAAAATCTTGATATGGCTAAATAGGTGTCACCAGAGGTTGCACCATCAGTTGCTTTTGAACCTCCTGCGGAGGCTTTGTATTTACTAAAATCTAAAGTGACAGAATAGTTATTTTCAGCTCCTAGAGTTCTTATAAGAGGCATAGTAGCAGTTATGCCTTGTACTTGGCCTGTTAAGCTAAAATTATTCCCTACTTCTCCTGAGAGGAAGCGATTTTCTGTCACAGGAACACTGCCATCTGGTTTGGCTTTCCAGTTACGGTCATTATAATCAATTTGATTATAAGTAATACTTATTGTGCCACCTAGGCCATCAGGGACTTCTACGGTTTTGCCAAATCCTGGATAATTATAACCAGTAGTATTCCAGAATGTAATATTTTTAGTAGCAACTTTAGACACTAATTATTCTCCTTTTGTCTTAATTAATTGGTAATTTACTGAGGATACTCATCATCCTTTGATTCTCTCAAAAATATAGAATTCAGATGATTGTGTAGAGTTTTACCCATACAATAAATTTTAGGTCTATAGATGCACTATACACTGCATATTAAGTCAGCTTCTCTTTTCTTTAATGAGTAATTATACTACTCATGAAGTTTAATATGGTTAAATTTTATATTTTTTTTCTAAAAAAAATATTTTGTGCTAAACAGGCGATCGCTCTCCCTTTATTTAATTTAATTTCAGACACTAATACTCAAGTATTAAGTATAATATCTAGGTCTTACCAGGTAAAATAAGCAATTTTTTATAATTCACTTATGGTCGATTTTTTGACCCCAAAATAGTATTTTGTATCGGGGTTATTGTATTAATTAACTTCACTTAAAATATAATATCTAAAATAGAGATATTTTTCTTGGGATAAATATCTCATATTTCTCTTTCATATTTGATAGATCTGAATATCAAGATTTTCACTGACTTTAGTGATACTTTGTTCTGGAAACTTTTGCCAATCATCTGCAAACAAAGGTTCGGAAGCTATAATTACAGAATTAGGAAATTTAGAAGAATTTTTTAACCAATAAAGACTAGGTGAACTTGCCTCTTGAGCAAATCTAGAAGCAACTAATTGATGTCCGTCTGTAATAATTGTATTTGCCAAAAATTTGACTTTATTTTCCTGAGCAATTTTTTTCAAAAACATTAATATATTATGTAAAGCTTCTTGAAAGTTATACTTAATTATTTCAAGAACTTCATTAATTAACAAAGCAAAAATATGTTCAGAGTCCGTATTACCGTTAATCAATAAATATGGAATATCTTGGAGAGAATCCCGTATGGGTTTATAAAGAGTAGATCGAAATTGATCAATATAGCCATTGTGAATAAATAGTATATTTTTGTAATTAAATGGCTGACAGTTACTGATATCAATTCCTTGACCAAGAGTTGCACTTCTAACATAACCTAGAATACAGCCTGACTCTATATAACCACCAAGACTCTTAAGATTTATATCATTCCAAATAGGTTGGGTATTTTTATAAGTAAAAGGTGAAGTCTGCTTTTGAGTATCATACCAACCTAATCCAAATCCATCAGCATTTAGTAATGACTCTTGCATTTCTTGGGGTTGATAACTTTGGACTATTAACGAGTGTTTTGGTTGAGTAAGAATGGACTCTAATAAGATTGGCTCACCAAGATAACCTAATAATCTACACATATAATTTTTTGATTTTTGATTTTAGTATACATCTACATATTAGTAATTTAATTACCATAACATTTTGATGAACAATACAATCCATTTTTAACTAATTCAGATCGAGAGAAATTTATTCAATAGAGTAATACCATCAATTAAAAAAAAATAATTTAAAATATCTGTTTTAGACCGACTAAGGTTGAAAAGGTAGGGTATAGAAAACTGATCAAATTGAGCGATCGCAACTTAAATTTAAGATAGTAAAACTATTTTCTAATAATCAGCGATCGCCAGCACTTATAGAACTTCAAATTGCCAGTACATTATCCCTAGTTTGATAGTAGAACCAGTCCTTTTAAATATTTATTTAGTCGATTTATTCAGTCAGTGCTTTCAATAAATCTTTTTATTGAATAGGTTTAGTAGATGCTTTCAATAAATCTTTTACTAAACTCAAAGTAATGAGCTTAGTAAAACTGATATATTTATCTTACCATAAAATAGTGAGTAAAGTGCTATAACCCTAAAACTCCAAATCCTGGGAGGAGATGGAAGTGGATTATAATTTTCACAGATTATACTAACATTTATCTAAAATTTAGGGAAAAATTTGCTCTAAAGCCTCGCCCGCCCATCAAGCTTTTTAATAAGTAGTTTTTGAACACGCGCCTTGTATCACTAAAAACCCTCCAACAGAAGAGATCCTAAGAAACTCTCCGCGTACCCTCAAGTTGAACTTGAGCAGCTTTTAGGTTTCGGAGAAATTCGCACCCTGAAGAAACAAGCAAAGACAAACAAGAATTTTTAGTAAGTCGCCCTCAGGCATTCTCAGACTTTAAATGGACGGTTCACTTCCCAAGAGGGGTGGGTTAGGCTAACCGTAAAACATTAACTCTCATCAGAGCCACGGGTCAGTTGTTTAAGGGTGCCTAACAGCCGGGGAAAATATCAACTAGAGATAGTGGCCAAGCTTGAACAATATAAGTAGCAGTTAAAGAAAAATCCTACTAGGACTTACCCATAATTACCATAAATAGTAGAGGTTTTCATTTGCCATAGCACTTGGTTCTTAACCCCTATTTTTGGTGTATAATTTAAAGTGCGTGCATAAGTCCTACCGACTATTAGCTAAAAGTTTACAAACTAAGTCCGGTCTTGTATTGTAACTTTTATAGTCGGTCGCTTGTGTAGGGACTTGAAAAGAAATTGCATAAAATAAAGCCAACTTCCCTTTAACATTATAGAGTAAAAGAAGAAAAAGCAATGATCACCAGTCAAGACCGAGTTATTATTTTTGATACTACCCTCAGGGATGGAGAACAATCTCCAGGAGCAACTCTCAATATAGATGAAAAATTGACCATTGCTCGACAACTATCTCTTTTGGGAGTAGACGTCATTGAAGCTGGTTTCCCCTATGCTAGTATTGGGGATTTTGAGGCAGTACAAAAAATTGCTGAGATAGTGGGAGTAGAAGGAGGCCCAACTATTTGCGGTTTGGCAAGAACAACTCGTGCAGATATTGAGGCAGCAGGTAAAGCCCTTAAACCAGCAGCTAAAGCGCGTATTCATACCTTTATTGCTACCTCTGATATTCACTTAGCTTACAAACTGAAGAAAACTAGAGCAGAAGTATTGGAGATTGCTTCAGAAATGGTTGCCTATGCTAAAACCTTTGTAGACGATGTAGAGTTTTCTCCGGAAGATGCGGGTCGCTCTGACCCAGAATTTCTTTATCAAGTATTGGAAAAGGCGATCGCTGCTGGAGCTACTACTGTGAATATTCCTGATACTGTAGGTTATACAACTCCTGCTGAGTTTGGGGGGCTGATCCGGGGTATTAAAGAAAATGTACCAAATATTGACCAAGCTATTATTTCAGTTCACGGTCACAATGATTTGGGTTTGGCAGTCGCTAATTTTCTGGAAGCAGTGAAAAATGGGGCTCGTCAGTTAGAATGTACTATCAATGGCATTGGGGAACGTGCTGGTAATGCTGCTTTAGAAGAATTGGTAATGGCGTTTCACGTTCGGCGACAATATTTCAACCCATTTTTTGGTCGCCCACCAGAGTCAGAAACACCACTAACTAATATTAATACTCGTCATATTTACAAAACATCTCGTTTGGTTTCTAGTTTGACAGGAATGTTCGTGCAACCAAATAAAGCTATTGTTGGTGCTAATGCTTTTGCTCACGAGTCAGGTATTCACCAAGATGGGGTACTCAAAAATAAACTGACCTATGAAATTATGGATGCTCAGTCAATTGGGTTGACAGATAATCAGATTGTTTTGGGTAAACTTTCGGGTCGTCATGCTTTCCAAAGTAGGTTGCAAGAGCTTGGGTTTAAACTTTCAGATGAAGAAATTAATAAGGCGTTTATCAAGTTCAAAGACTTGGCAGATAAAAAGAAAGAAATAACAGATTGGGATTTGGAATCTATTGTTAATGCTGAAATTCAACAACCACCGGAACTATTCCGTTTGGAGTTGGTGCAGGTTTCTTGTGGCGATCGCTCTCGCCCTACAGCTACAGTTATTATCCGCACTCCCAATGGGGAAGAATTAACTGATGCTGCCATTGGTACTGGTCCTGTAGATGCTGTGTACAAAGCAATTAACCGAGTGGTGAATGTAGAAAATGATTTAGTTGAGTTTTCTGTGCAGTCTGTAACTGCTGGTATTGATGCTATTGGGGAAGTCACTATTCGCGTGCGCCATGAAGGGCGGGTTTATTCTGGTCATGCTGCTAATACTGATATTATTGTGGCATCTGCTGAGGCTTATCTAAGTGCTTTAAATCGGTTGTATGCAGTTTTGCAAAGAGGTGTAGAGAAAATAAATTTACCAAAGGATCAACCTACGGAAGTAGTAGCTGGTAGTTGACTAGCTTAAAACTTATTGTAGAAACCGGGTTTATTAACAAAATTTCTTGATTTGAACAATAATAATTAGGGCAATAAACTCGGTAAAACCTACTAAAACTTCAAGTATTTGGGAGTGCTAACGCTCAGTTATTAGGAAAAACCCCATTTACTATAAAACAACTATATATATAGCATTTGTAGGGGTTAATGGCAGCTCATGCTCCACAATATGAAAACCTCTACTACATAAGGTTATTATGGGTAAATACTGATATAATTTATTTGATGAATTTAAGAAAAGTACTAAATTAGCTCTAGATCGTCAAACTATATACAGCATCCGATCAGGCAAATAATGTACGGCTATATTTTGTGAAAATTATGTAGTGCATGCATCTTGCCCGCGGGGTATACCTGATAACAAGGTCAAGCGCTGTATTTGAGTGAAAATTCCTATCCTGTTACTGATGTAGTAATAAGAGAAGTTAAAGGTGATCGAACAACAATTTGCTAAAGGGAATTAGATGTCAAAAAAAATCAATAAATTAACAACTAGTGCTATATTTAATATTATTTATATCCAATAAAAATTTAGACCTAAATTGAATTTAAAATCCCGTAATCATTTGGGTTGAAAACAAATACAATAATTAATGTTACTGTAAAAGCAATTTTTTTTTACATATTTAAAATATCAGGAAGTAATCAATGGAAGACAAAGTATTAGCTAAAGAGCGAAAATTTCACGATGTTTGGGCATCAACTATTGATATTGAAGGTATCCGAGTAGTTGATTATTTTGAAAGTTGTACCGCACCAGAAAACAGATTTATTCTTAAACAAATGGGAGATTTAATAGATAAATACTTGTTAGATTTAGGTTGTGGAGCTGGAGAAAATAGTGTTTATTTTGCCAAAAAAGGAGCACGGTGTTTAGCGACAGATTATTCTTCAGGGATGGTAGATGTTGCTGTTAATTTAGCAGAAAAAAATAGTGTAAAAGTTGAAGGTAAAGTTATGGATGCTATGGCATTAGAATTTCCTGATAATACCTTTGATTTTGTCTATGCTTCTAACTTACTTCACCACTTACCAAATCCAAAATTAGCAATTAGGGAAATGCATCGGGTTCTTAAACCTGGCGGTAAAGCTTGTTTTTGGGACCCATTAAAACATAATCCAGTTATTAATATTTATCGACGCATTGCGACAAAAGTGAGAACTGAGGATGAAACGCCTCTGGATATTAATATTATTGATTTTATCAAATCTCTTTATTCAGAAACAGCTTATGATACTTTTTGGTTAGCAACTCTGTGGATTTTTCTCAGGTTTTATTTAATTGAAAAAGTTAATCCAAATCAAGAACGTTATTGGAAGAAGATTATTATTGAACATCAAAGATTAGAACCAATGTATAGGAGATTAGAAAAGTTGGATGTGGTGTTAAAAAAGTTGCCTTTAATTAAAAAATTTGCTTGGAATTTAGCAGTAGTAGCAACTAAATAAATTTCTGATTAATAGCAAAAGTAGAAGTTCAGTTACCAAACTTCTACTTCTTGAGAGTTAGGAGTTAAGTAGTCTAATACTTATAGGAAATTACAGATACAGCATTGATAATAAAATTATCTACAATCTGTGAATAGTAAAATATTTTACTATGAGCATCTTACTTAGCAAAAGTATATCTCACTGATTATTAAACATACTGTAATACTAAGCAATAATGATAAATATTGGCTACAAATTACTAGGAACCATTTATTAGGAATTAAGATTCATAATAAATAGCTGCAATACCATTCTTGAGGTTAGAAATTATATTTTTTTGCCAAAGAGAAATCTTATTTAAAGTCTTTTAATCACACTGATTATTAAAACAAATTCAAATTTTGTTTTGACACTTTGTATAATATCTCAAGATTAAAAATAGTCAGTGTAAATAAGATATAAGCAACAATTATTAAGCAAGTTATTACAGAGAAATAGTATAAATTACTCTTGTACTCGTACATCAATTACACTAGCATTAAAATTATAGTCCCTACCTTCTAGCTCAATTGTCATCCCAATTTTTACCTTAATATTTCCTAAAACAGGACCATCATTAGTAACTCTGCCTTGACCTTTTAATGTTAGTAAAACATTTCTACTAAATAGTTCTTTATCTCTAGGATCTGGTAAAGCTCTTACCGTTCCATCCGGTTGAGGAACTGCCACTTTTCGAGTCAAAAACTCTACAGATTTTAGGTCGACTTCTCCATAAGGTTGGTTCCGGATAATTAATTGAGTTTTTTCCCCCTCCTTTAATAATTTTTCAGGGTAACGACCTTTTAAACCTAAAGCAATAGCATCTACTTCAACTGGTTTCGTAATAACATTGCCCACTTGAGCAACAGAATTTTTGTTAGTACCAGGAAAGACAAATATTCCCACCAATACCATAAAAATTATTAACACGGCACCAAGGTCTAAGATACTGATTTTACCAAATAATCGTCCTTGAGAATCCAAAATTTTCATAACTTTATAACTTAATTTTTACAAAAGTAAACTGCTCAACATTAAATAGCCCAATTATCAAGTGAGCTTTTTATAGTCTTCCAACATATCCCATATACTATATAGTTAGTTGTCTGAGCACAAAGTCAAGATTAATCACTTTTCTACATTTACCACATAAACTATCCATTGTAGACAGTGTGGGAAAATTTATATGAGTATCATGAGTATTCTTGTATGTAAAAAGGTGCAGTAAATAAAATTAATAATACTCCTCAGAAAAACATCTTTTTAAAGAAATCACAATGATGTAACTATTAAGTTCGCTTGCAGTCATTTTTAGCTGTTTTATAAATAATAAATATATACTTTATAAGTCAAGATAATTTCGATTATTAATTCTTAGTAACTTATACTTAATGAGGAGGTAATAAGAGCTAAAGGTTCATTTTTTTTAACATATTAAAATGGATAGTAAAAAAAAATTCTTGGGATTTTTTTATAATACTTTTAATCATCCTTAAATATATTAATAATAATTGCTACAGAGCAGACTATCAATTAATAGCCAATGCTAATTATCAAAAAAAAGTTCATTTTTTTAAACATATTAAAGTAAAAAAAAATTCTTGGGATTTTTTTTATAATACTTTTAATTATCCTTAAATATATTAATAATAATTGCTACAGAGCAAACTATCAATTAATAGCTAATACTAATTATCAAAAAAAGTTTTGATACTTAAATTTTATATTTATAAATACTATTTATTGAGGTAATTTTATTGTTGACTAACCTCTGTGATGTTTCTAGTAATTTTGTAAGGATTCAGCTATCAGTTATCAGCTAGAGGAATTAGCTTGTAAGAAGAATTAAAAGTCTGACACCGAAAAGATAAGCAGCTCAACTTTATCTTTTTTTCCCGTATTTTTCAGGAAAAGCCCTCAAGCTGACTGCTCCAAATTAGCTAGAAAAAATAATGAGCTTCCAAGAAGAATGAAAAGTTCGACATAAAAAAGATCAGCAGCTCAACTTCATCTTTTTTTGCGCACAATGGTCTAGGAAAAGCGCTTAAGCTGACTGCTAAAGAGCTGAATGCTTACATAATTTTTACTACTTTTTAAGTATAGTATTACTTTTAATAAAAATTAAAATCCCAATTTCATAAAATATTACTAGAATGGTTTGATATGCTGATAAAAATTTAGAGATTAATACGGCCAAGACTTTAGGAAATCTTTATAATAGCTAAATGCTGATGTCTGAGGGCTGAATGCTTACACAGTAACTTAGGATAAAAATTAGTTTTAAGGGGGAAGATAAGGAAGTTTTTATTAGCTAAATTCCCTTATATTCCAGAAAAAATTTAGTTTTTGCTTTGCGGAAAACCTATATATAACTTTTGTAGTTAATAACAAGATTAGCAAAACATAGTTTGCGAATTTATGATATCTTGATAGACCCAAAATCTAGTACCTCTAAATAAAAAAAATTCATCATGTTGAAAAAACTATCTTTGATTTCTCAGTCCTCCTATCGTAGAATATTATACCCATTAATATCTGTGATAGTCGCTGTTAGTTTATGGACAGGTACAGTACTTCCCAGCCAAGCTATTCCCTGGAGAGAATTAATTTTTCGCAGTATTCAAATGATCTCAATTTCTAACCTGTCTAAAACTCAAGAAGTTGAACTAGGTAAACAAATTAATCAACAGTTATTGGAAAGTGGAAATATTAAACTTTATCGCGATCGCGCAGCTAAGAAATATATTGATAGAATTGGGCAAAGATTAGTTTTAGCAAGTCCCCGCTCAGATATTCCCTATACTTTTCAGGTAGTAGAGGATGATAGTATAAATGCTTTTGCTACTATGGGAGGCTTTGTTTACATCAATACTGGTTTAATGAAAGCTGCCGATAATGAAGCAGAATTAGCTAGTGTTATTGCTCATGAAATTGCTCATATTGCCGATCGCCATGCACTAAAACAATTACGTCAAACATTATTAGCACAAGGTTTAGCGACTGCAGCAGGTGTAGATAATAGTGTTGCAGTTCAAATAGCGGTAGAATTAGCATTACGTCGCCCCAAAAGCCGCCAGGCAGAATTTGAAGCTGATCAAATTGGAATTGAAACATTAGGAAAAGCAGGATATGCTCAATATGCTGCAATTACATTTATGCAAAAATTGTTGAAAAAATCTTCGCCGCCATCTTTTCTTAGCACTCACCCAGCAACATCGACGCGAATTTCTCAGATGAAACAAATGATTAATCCTGAATTTGCCTATAATGGTGATGGGTTAGATGATAGACGTTATCAGGTAATTTTAAATAGGTTGCTGCCCTAGCAGACTAACACAGCTAAAATGGTGCGTGAGAGAAATACAGCTTAAATTTAAGCCGTAAATACGCACCCTACCTGACTAAATATTGTTTTCTATCTCCCTATATTTCCTACTCCCCACCGCCTGTAGTCTGATAAATATCTCTGAAAAATTTCTTCTCAATAAGTTCCCCGCCTTTAATAGATTTCTGCAACCAATTTAATTCCAAATCTAATTTTTCTGTCTCCGTTAATTTCCAATTATTATGCTCTTTTTTGAGGCGACTCATCAAATTATATAAACATAGAGCGGCGCTAACAGAAATATTAAAACTTTCACTAAACCCCACCATGGGAATTTTGACCGATACATCTGCATTGTTTTTAGCATATTCTGATAACCCATTTATTTCTGAACCAAACATTAACGCTACTTTTGTATTTACAGATAATTCCTCAATGGTTATATGCTCTTTATAGGGAGTTGTTGCTGCTATTACATAGCCCTCATTTTTTAATCTCTTTAAACATTCTTCTGTATTGTTTATACTTTGTTCATTATAACGATATAATGTTAACCAACGATCTGAACCAATAGTTACACTCTGAGTGATTGTAAAAATATTTTTATTCTCTACAATGTGCACATCTTGTACACCAAAACTGTCACAACTTCTCAGGACTGCACTAGCATTGTGGGGCTGATAAATATCTTCTAAAATAACAGTAATGTCGCGGGTTCGTTGCTGTAAAACTGATAAGATTTTTTCCCGACGAGCTGGAGTTATAAATTGACTTAAATAAGTAATTAATTGTTGTTTTTTTCCTATTTCCATTCAACATTAATTTCAACTATATGAGTAGATAAAGTAGAAGTGAAGCCAGAATAAATAAGATTCAAAATTATGGAAAAAGCTTTTATTTATATGACTACAAAAAAATGTTGGCAACTCAATAAAATTTAAATCTTTTATCTTCAATATTTTGACTTTATTTGATGGCTTCAGGCTATTATAACCAATATTTTTTCACTTTAAACTTTTCTTAGTTTTGTTTGATTATTGAGAAAATTTTGATAAATTTTGAAAAAATTTTTTCCTAGATTTATAAGATTTCACAAGTTCATTTAAGGGTACTTTCCTAGTTTGATTATCCTTAATATTAACCTGATAAATAATATTATTATCAGCATCTAACCCTGTGAGCCACCCACTGTGAGAATGATATGCACCAGTATCAATACCTAACCAACCTTGTCCACAAACTAATTCTCCGGGTTCAACATCATCAAAAGTAAAAGTTATAGTATGACCTATAATAATTAATTTATCAGAAAAGTAAGGTTTTTTCACAGAATGAAACTCATGGCGAATCCAACAACATTCATGGGAAGTTTGCCTTTCAATAGGTAGTTTAGGATTAATTCCTCCATGAACTAACCAAATATTTCCTAAGTCTAGATATAGAGGTAGCGATCGCATCCACTCTAAATCATCATAAGGCATTGCTCCTGTTTTTCGATAACTCTCCACAGTTTCAAGACCACCACTATTATACCAATGTGGCCATGCCTCATGCTTGAGTTCTGTATCTGAAAGAGCTTGAATCATCATGTGTTCGTGGTTTCCCATGACACACTGATAAGGACTATTTCTGACGAATTCTACTACTTGAGAACTTTTCGGACCTCTATCAATTAAATCTCCTAGAAAATATACCATATCATCTATGCCAGGAGCTACCATATCTAATAAAGCGATTAGGCCATCATAATTCCCATGTATATCGCCAATAATAATACGTCTCTGGTTCATTTTTGCTTCTAATAGGTTTGACTATCATACCCTGATCTCCTTGCTTATTAAAGTAGGCAAAAGAAAAAATTTTACATCATACTAAGTTTAAGTTTTCATTCAAGTATAGTAAAGATATTTTAATACTATACTTAATTATTGATAGTATATCACATGATTTTGGAAGGTATTTTCAGACTACATAAATATCATCAATACCTTCGGTCTTTATAGAAAATTAGTTACTCAAAGCACGGAAAAATTTTTGAATTTCGGTTAATAAACTTTTCTTTTTTGGAGAACTATTCATAGTCTGAGAAGATGAAATAGAGTTATCTGTTTTAGCTGTACCAGTAGCTTTAGCTAAAATCATATCTACTTCATCTCCTACTGGTTTTTCTGGTTGTTCAGCAATTAACTTATACTGGCCGTTTTCTTCAAGCCAAACTTGCCAGGGAGAAGGATAACAACGATATAGTGCTGCCCCACCAAGAGACCTAATATAATAGCAAGATTCAATAGTTTTGATAAACCTTTCTCGAAGTTGGCGTGCTGCATAACCAATTCCCACAATAGAAACATCCTCCAATTTCGGGATTAACATAATAACTGGACGATCGCCAGCAAGATTAGACAATTTTTCAGTCTGGGCCACTTCTATAGCAGAAGGAGCAATTAATAAGAAACATTGGTCTTCAGGTTCAACTTTTTTGTCAACAGGAGATCTACTTGTACCAAGATCTTCTATTTTAAACGTGGCATCTTGCCAATCTCGTCTAGCTAAAGCTGCTGCTCCCGAGTCAGGAAAAAAGACTTTGAGCTTAGTACTTGTTTCGAGCAAAGCAGGGATAAATTGTTTTGCCAGAGATTGAGCTTGAAGTTCTATATCTGGAACAACTATCTCAATTTGGACTCTAGTATAACCATCTTGGAGGGCTGCTTTAGTCGCTTCCATTCCTTGGACAATTGCCTCATTTATATCATTGGGTAGTTTAGTCATCTATGATTAATATCTACTAAATTAATATGGGTTGATAGAAAATTTTAAAAGGTATCTTAGTTACTTTTCATAACTATAATAAGTATTAAGTATAAAGTTGAACTAGAATCAATATCACATAAGCTATTATGGGAAAATAAATAATAGCTGAATATTTAGATATTTGTTTATTTCCCTCTTTCTTAATCCAATATTTTTTCATTTTAAAAAGTAAACAGGTTGTCCTATCACTGAGGACTTGATCGACTTATTAACAAGCTAAGTTTATAGGGAATTCCAAATTTATGTTGTATAAATATTAATGATCAAACCTTTGTAGTAAAATAATATTGCCTGTTAAAACCTTACATCACCATTGATGAAATCTGCTCTAGAGTTTCAACCATTTATCAAAAACTTTTCTATTTCTATCTTTTATCTTCAACAGAGGATTTTCAGGAGGAGGAAGGGGGGATAAAATACTCCTGAGTTCTGAGTTATAGGCGAACCCATGCATAGTTTTTCATAAAGCCCTAAGTATAGTATTAATAGACTGAAATTTACATAAGAACATTTTTTTTGTATCAGTTTCAGACTACCACTGCAAAAATGGTTGGTATAATATTTTCTACTGTACTTTTGTTTAAAGACTAACCACTTCAAACAATATTTTCAACACTGTTACTACTGTACCTCATAAACCACCGAATGCCCTGTATATTTCTCCTCATAGAAATGTCTAATATAACAATTAAATATGACCAATAAGTAAAAATTCTCTTATATGCTCTATGCTCAAAATCAGGGTGTTAGTGATTTTGGCACGTGATTATCCTTTAATAGCGATCGCCTAACTATTAACTGAAAAAAAATTTATGTTTAGCCATATTTAGATTTTTTGATGTTAATTTACCAACACCAGAATAACGATCTTGAAGTTTGCTTGGTGAATATTCCTCAAAAATGTCTGGAAATTTACCAGTAAACTGCTGCAAATAATTATGAAATTGCCCATAGTTTTCAGTGCAGTTAAACTAACATAATTTAAGCTTTGCCTAATGTAAACTTTACTGTTGATAAAATCTGGGTAATTAACACAAACTTTTAACATTAATTGACTCAATTATTTAAATTTATTCTATTTATAAACCATAATTTTATATCAAATATCGTTTTTTTATTGATCTAATTAAAGATATTATATCCTAACATTACTTGCCAACCAAACCTCCCATAGATAATGCATTAATAGCTTCAGGCAAATTATCATTTTGACTATTAGCAAAATAGGATTATATATTATGTATATTATCTACTTACCATTAAACTGTGGGAACACTATAAATTTTGCGAAAAGTAGTAGACTTAAGAAATATAAATGGTGCGTTACGATATATTTTTAAATAGTTTTTATACCCTGAATTAGGTCTGTATAAAGCACCCTACTAGACTTTTACATTTTAACTTTTAAATTTTAACTTTTGCCCATTAATTAAACTATATCGTCCCCTACTTTTCCAACAATTTATAATTTTAAAAATCCACAGTTAGAGGTGCCCTCGGAAAAGGAATCACATCTCGAATATTCCCCATTCCTGTCATAAACTGTACCACTCTTTCAAATCCCAAACCAAACCCCGCATGAGGGACAGTACCATACCTCCGCAAATCTAAATACCACCATAATTCTTCCTTATTCATCTCCTGTTCATCTATGCGCCTCTCCAAAACATCTAAACGTTCTTCCCTCTGAGAACCACCAATAATTTCTCCTACTTTCGGCACTAAAACATCCATTGCTCTAACTGTTTTAGCGTCATCATTTAACCGCATATAAAAAGCCTTAATTTTTGCAGGATAATCAGTCACAATAACAGGTTTTTTAAACAACTCCTCACACAAATAACGTTCATGTTCTGACTGTAAATCCAAACCCCAGTCTACCGGGTAATCAAACTTTTTATCCGCCTTTTCTAATAAAGAAACTGCCTCAGTATAAGTAATCCGTTCAAAACTATTATTAATAATTGTATCCGCGGTTTCAAAAACTGTTTTATCAATCCGTTTATTGAAAAATTCCATATCCTCCGGACAACCTTCTAAAACAGATTTAAAAATATATTTTAAGAATTCCTCAGCTAAATCCATATCTCCTTCCAAGTCGCAAAAAGCCATCTCAGGTTCAATCATCCAAAACTCAGCTAAATGCCGAGAAGTATTAGAATTTTCTGCTCTAAAAGTCGGACCAAACGTATAAACATTACTCAAAGCAGTTGCCATAATTTCTGCTTCTAACTGACCACTAACTGTCAGAAAAGCCGACTTTCCAAAAAAGTCTTGACTAAAATCAATATCTTGTTTTTCTGTGAGAGGAATTTTCTTTAAATCTAAATTAGTAACAGTAAACATTTCTCCCGCACCTTCACAGTCACTAGCAGTAATAATAGGAGTGTGAACCCACAAAAAACCTCGTTCTTGAAAAAATTGATGAATGGCATTAGCACAAGTATTTCTTACCCGAAAAACTGCTCCATAAGTATTAGTACGTCCTCGCAAATGTGCAATAGTGCGGAGAAACTCAAAAGAATGACGTTTTTTCTGCAAAGGATATGTTTCAGGGTCGGCATCACCATAAGCAGTAATACTTTCTGCCTTTAATTCAATTCTTTGCCCCTTTGCTGGGGACTCTACCAAAATACCAGTCATTTCTACTGAGGCACCTGTATTCATTTGCTGCAAACTTTCCTGATAATTTGGTAGATCAGGATTTAATACTACTTGCAAATTAGCTAAACATGAACCGTCATTAACTTCTACAAAAGCAAACTCTTTCAATTCTCGCTTAGTGCGTACCCACCCTTGAATTGTTACTTTGGCATCAGGTTGACCGCTTCCTAATATTTTTGCAATTCGTTGCTTTGTCATATATTTAATCCTGCTTTTATAGTATTATAAAGTTTAGCTTTATCCGGCAAAAGCCCTACGCCTGCAAGGGATAGCGTCAGTACGAGATAAATCCCGGCCTTAACCATCTGGTGTAGTTTGGCTTTCTATTATAGAATATTATGCTATGATCAGTATCTCTCATAGGAAAAATTCCATAAGTTTAGATGCTATCCTAAATAAAGATATTTAAAGCGTTTCCCATTGTCTGTGAGGTACACATCTACCGTGCAAGATGTCTGAACTTTTATAATTATCGTAATTTCCCTTGTGTGTCGTTTGCTTGCTCATTTGCTATATTTAGGCACATCACAACGAAATAAATAATATTTTTATTAACTATTAAGAACAAATCTTTGATATGGCTTGCCAATTTTACTCAAAAAACAACACAAAAGCTAACTTAAGCATAAGCATGGTATGAACTGAAGGGAAAAGAACCATTAAAGCTCAACAAGATAAAGCAAGATAAAGGTGGTAAGCATTTACCTAATAGATATCTCCACCAAAAGATTCCCAAAATCTGATCCCGTCGTTACCAAATTAGCATTTTTGGAGAGGTTAAATATTTAATTGTCCCAGTCTGGGTCATCTGAATCTTGCATTTATGCTGAAATTCTCCAATTATTTAACATACATACTTCAAGTCGCTAAAAAAGTATTTCATGTCGCAAAAGCAAAAGTGACACACTAGAATGGTAAGATGCAAACCTAACTATATGTCTCACTCAATTAATAAATAGGGATTAGACATTGTTTGTCAAAGTAATATTAAATCTAGACTAATGGACTGACTCCCTTAAGAATGTAAGCTCTTATAGAACTAAGTGAAATCCAATATGTGCTTTATTCTGGTTTAGTTTATTCTAAGGATAAGCTTTGCTAATGTCTTTCAACCCAACCCCAATTTATTGCACCATTTTAGCTGTGTCAGTCCAGTAGCTTAGGTGTCAGCTATCCCTGAGATGAAAAGGCAATAATACTGATACTGAGAAAGCAAACTCTTAAGTTTTCTCTATAACCAACAAGCATTAGGAACTCTATCTGTCTTAATATCAGCTTGTGCATTCACTGTCCTAGAGTTTGGCCATAGAGCGATCGCCACAGCATAAAAATTTCCTATAAAAATAAAGCAGAAAAATTATCCACCAAAGTAAAAGTATAAGTATTCAGGCGGACATAATATTATGTATTCAAAGTGTAACTATACACCAAAATTAGGTGTGTTAAGGTTGTTCTTCTTCCTACTATATAAGGTAGTGCCTGAGTAAGTCCTAATTAGTTATTGGCTTTTTGCTTATCAGTTATCTTCATTTCGCTAGATCATAGTTTTGAGCTCTAGTGGAGCGATCGCTAAACTAGCATAAATATCCCCTTCCATATCTGCCAAGCAGATCGTCAAGCTTTGCTCTTGACTTTGAAAAACTGGCACATTCAGAAGGCTTCCGAGCTGTAATTTTTTTTTTAACTAAATCATACCAATTCTTATGTATTAATGCTAACTTTTTGTCAAACTTCTGTTATTGAATAATAATTCAAAATGATTAACACAAAGGAAATAACTTTTTTGCAGCTAAATTAATGTTAATCTTAGGTGGTGTTTTACTAAACATTGCAGACAATGTCCCTAATTCTAATCAAAATCCCCCTTTGAAGAGTTTTTGATAAATGGTATTGTTTCTCCAGCTACTAGAACTATATGACTAAAATTTTCGGTAAGGAGCGAACAAATTAAATCTACACCCCTTAACCTCTTGTGTTTTTCACACTTAATAAAACAGTCAACCCCTTTTTAAGGAGGAGCTAGGTTTTTTCACCCACACTTTTCAAACTAGACCCACTACTAGTATTAACTCGTATTACTTTAGAGCCTTTTTGTTACGATAACCATAAAGCATTGTTACCATTACTATAGCCAAAATCTATACGATAAAATCTTTAATTATCTGATTCCAGTAGAGCATATATTCTTTCCAATTTTTATGAGCAGTAGTCAAATATACTACTTTAGCATCTATTAAGTTTTCAAGCATAGCCCCAGTCTAAACTGCATTCTAAGTCCCAAAAACTTCGATCAAGATTTTCTTCGCGCTTCACAATGCTCCTGCGCTTCAGAAAAATTGGTTTGTATCATAGTTTTTCTAGTTTAATTTTTTTTCCATCTAAATTTATGCTCTGATTTAAAGTGCTAACGTTTGTTAAAAATACATAGTAAAGATTTGTCTATATTAGAAGTATATCCCGATTTTTATCAGCTCTTCTTGTAAACGCTTTTACTAAACATGACATCTTAGTTATTAGCATTTATCTATTAGTTGTCAGTACCTAGCAGTGCTCAACATCCAGATTGAAATATTAAAGTTGATTTTTTTCTCCGAACCCTGAAATAAGAGGTTTGAGACCTCGCTTTTAGTGACAGAGGTTAATTGACAATACCTAGATAGGAATTGGCTGATCAGGAACTCGGCCACTTATAGTAACAATGGCGCAAGTACGACTCAACACGGGCAGTTCTAAAGAAAAAAATATAAGATCTGTTTACCTTATCTAATTCCCAGTATGATTTTTTATTCTTAACTATCTACAAAAAAAAATATAAAGACTTGATATTATCCAGTACAAGATTTTAAAAGCCAACCAATAACAATTCCTAAACCTCCAAATCTTACAGCTTGCCAAAATGGTTTTTTTATGGTATCAAAACGAAATAAACTACTTTCTAGATTTAATTCTATTGTTTCTAATTCTGTCCGTATCAGTTGTAACTCTTCTTCTAATTTATGAGTTTTTTGGCGACCTACTTCCGGCCGTACTTCTTCTAAACGATGCTGCAGTTCTACTTTGCGTTTTTGGTAGTACTGGACTTGGGAATAACGTTCTTTCAGCGAACTCAGGTTATGTTCTACCTCTGCCAATGCTTGTGCTAACTTCGTCTCCGTAACTTCTGAGTCTTGATTAACTGGGACATAATTTGAAAATTCATCATTTAATTTTTTCGGAGAATCTTCTGGAGAAGAGTTCATACTGTCATACTTAATATAGTAAGTTTACTGAAAAACATTATCTAGATAGATATGCTTAAACCTAACTCTATTTCTACAAACACTTCTAATAAAGTACATACTTTTCACCATAGAGATTTAGAAGAATATAGTACACTAGAACTAGCCCAAGCATTAGCTGCAAGACTTGCAATACCAGAAAGAGACTGGCATAAACTCAAATCTAATCGCCAGGTTCGTGCATTAGAGCTAACTATAGCTGCCTTAGTTTTTATGATTAAGGGTAAAACTACTGAAGCGATCACACGGCTACAGCAAGCAACTAAATGGTTAAATCAATCTATATCAGCACCTCCGTGTCCAAGTCATGGTTCTCATAAAAAATAAATTACTTTAACTTTAACTTAAATTAATTATTCATCCTACCAGGGGCAATCTAGAGTTATTCTTTACTTTTTTACATAGCATTAACTCTGTGCCCTTGGAGTTCCATTCAATATAATCAAAGACCTGGTAGATAATGTATATTCCTCGACCACATTCTTTTTCATCCTCATCATGTGTGTATTGTTCAGGAGTATCACCAATTAGTTGCCGATATTGGTTAGCTCTAATGGGTGGTTGAAAACCAGAACCTTGATCTGATATCACCCACCAATAGTCGTCTTTAACAATTGAAAAACGTACTAAAACAGTTTTAGTAGGGTCTAAATTATTGCCATGCTTTGTAGCATTAACTAACGCCTCTTGTAGTCCTAATCGGAGTTCTGGGTGCCATTGTTTAGGAACATCAGCTAGTAACAGATTAAGGATAGGACACAAATAGAGGGTAGAAGCGAAACTAATTGTCACCCAATTTTGACATATTTGACGTGGACGTGATGATGTAGCAATCACTTAAAACAAACTCCCTAGCTTTTGTATGGGGCATAGTCAGCAACTACTTTTGTCAAGAGTTCTGAATCTCCTCTACAGTTTAAAAAGCTTTTATGTGAGCATTACTGCTCTCATATTTACTATAATATCAAAACTCCTCAGAAAAATAAAGTATCTAAAAGATAAAGATTGATTCTGGTACTAGATCCAGTTATCAAAAGACATTTTTTTTTCTGATCCTCTTTAACTATTTTTTTACCTCTTGATCTCTACTACAGTCCCATCTCATTATCTACACAAAAGGGTACTGTATTCTATAAATGGGATTTAGTATGACTCTGATTTGGGATCATTGACAATATTTATTCTGTAGCAATATAATCTTATTCCATTATATTTTTGATATAGTATTTAATGTAATTTAATAAACATTTAATAAATATTTAATGTATGTTGACTAAATCTATAACTACTACAATTTCAGTTCCTGGAAGTTATTGGCTATGGAAGAATCAGCAAATCTACTACTTATGTGCAGGTAAGTCTAACCCTACCCATCCACCCTTACTATTAATACATGGCTTTGGAGGCTCTACAGACCATTGGCGCAAAAATATTGCAGCTCTCAGCGAGTTTTTTCAAGTTTGGGCTATTGACTTATTAGGATTTGGACGTTCAGGTAAACCAAACTGGCAATATAGTGGTAAGCTATGGCAACAACAGATCAATGACTTTATTACCCAAGTTATAGGTAGATCAGTAGTCTTAGTAGGAAATTCTCTTGGAGGTTATGTAGCATTGTGCGTAGCAGCTGAATATCCAACTTCTACAGCAGGTTTGATACTTCTTAACAGTGCTGGACCATTTAGCGAATCTCAACCTACTCCTAAGCCCCCAATATTTAGACAATTTATTTCTCGGATCACAAAGTGGTTATTTCTGCAAACCCTACCTAGTTTTTTATTATTTCAATGGACCCGACGACGTAGCACTATTAGAAAAATATTACAAAAAGTTTATTTGGATCAAAGTGCTATTACAGACCAATTAATAGAAGATATATATCGACCTTCTTGTGACCCCGGTGCAGCTCAAGTCTTTGCTTCTATTTTTAAGGCACCATCTGGTAAGAAAGTAGATGAGTTGTTGGGTGACTTAGAGTCTCCTCTACTTATGCTTTCGGGAGAAGCTGACCCTTGGATCAATACAAGAAGCCGGAGTGTCCAATTTCGTAAATATTATCCTCAGTTAACAGAATACTTCTTAAAAGCAGGTCATTGTCCCCATGACGAAGCTCCTGATCTTGTTAATAAGTTAATTCAGGAATGGGTTTTCTCAACAGTTAAAAGGTTCTAGGATACGCAATAGGCTTTTATTATTTTCTAATCAGTAAAAACGAGGATGAATTCTGGGGTTGAGCAGATCATCTACAGGTTTATTGCCCACGAAATGTTGTGTAACTATTAATGGGACATGCTCGGGTTGGACTCGGTAGTACCAAATTTCATCCGGGATAATTCTTACTGTAGGGCTAATACTACATTGGCCTAGACAACTACTGGACTCAATATAGACCCCAACCAAGTTTTCGGTCTCAGCTTTAAAGGCCTTGAGAACTTCTTGAGAGTTTTGGCGCAAACAAGAATGATTTTGACAAACAAATACATAGCGATCCCCAGAATTAATTTTCTGCTTTTGGCCTTTATGAGTTAACATTAGTCATAAATTCTTAATATATATTAATTACAAAAAATAAAGGTTTGATTTAATCAAGGTGCAATACTATAGTAAATTGCACTTTCTTTTCTGACCTTAATAGAAGCAAAAAGCAAAAGTCAAAATCAAAATTTTGATCATATAACTATAATCATTGCTCAATTATTCAGAAAAAAAAATCAGAGGTAAGTATGACCAACAAAATTGTATCAGAGGTTATGAGTTCTAATCCCATCACCGTCAAACCGAAAACGCCTTTGAAAGAAGCAATTAAGATCTTGGCAGAAAAACACATTAGTGGTCTTCCTGTAGTCGATGACAACGGAAAGTTAGTTGGTATAGTATCAGAAACAGATTTAATGTGGCAAGAGAGTGGAGTTACCCCTCCACCTTATATTATGCTGCTAGATAGTATTATCTTCTTAGAAAATCCAGGGCGTTATGAAAAAGAAATTCATAAAGCTTTAGGAGAAACTGTTGAGGAGATAATGACTAAAAATCCTTTGACTACTAGATCACAAGAACGACTTTCGGCAACAGCTAAACTTATGAACGAGCGTAGTATTCATCGTTTGCCAGTGGTAGATGAAAATGGCAAAGTTATTGGTATACTAACCCGTGGTGACATCATTAGAGCTATGGCAGCTGAGTGAGGTGTAATTTGATGGTAAAAAATCAACAGCTGAAGTTTATGCTTTTGAGATCAACTCCGTTGGGATAATATTGGGATGAAAACTTATGCATGAATACAAATACTAGTAATATTTTTATTTGTCAACCCCCTTCTAGATAGTTTATGATTTAATATTGTGTAAGTCCTGTGCATAAAATCAGGTCAAAATTGGAAAAATCCTATGCCCTTATGTATAAGTGCTTTCCTACCCCCAAAAAGCTGTTCCTAGATTTGGATTTGATTTAGGAGCTAGGATATACGGACTAAGTACAGAAAACAAATATAAAATGAGTGTTAACCCAAATTCAGTTAAGCAACTACTGATATCCGAAGAACTAGGCGATCGCTTGCGAGGAGTTAATAAATTACGTCAAATAGAACCTGCGATCGCCTTTGAATTAATTCAAATTCCGATCAAGGATAAAAATACTCGTGTTAGGTACGCTGCCGTCAGCCAAATGTCAAGCTTGGGAAAGCAAAACTTAACAATATCCCAAGAAATATTGTGTGAGCGTCTCTTCAAAGATAAAGAAGCAGATGTGCAAGCAGCAGCAGCAGATGCTATCGGAGCATTAAAAATAACTCAAGCTTTTGATGACCTAGTGCGGGTATACCAAAATACTTCAGAATGGTTAGTAAAACTCAGTATAGTTGCGGCAATAGGAGAAATGGGAGAACCAAAAGCTTTTTCTTTACTTGAGGATGCTCTCAATTCAGAGAATGAATTAATACAGACTATTGCCATTAGCGCTCTAGGGGAACTAGGAAATTTAGAAGCCATTCCTTTACTCAAACCCTTTGCTGTCCACAGTGACTGGCAAATACGCTATAGAGTTTTACAGGCCTTAGAGAGGTTAGGAACCCCAGAAGCAAAAGAGATAATAGCACAGTTGGCTGAGGATGAAGTTGAACAGGTTGCTCAGGAGGCCAAGCTATCTCAGAGCAGGTAATATAGAAAAAAGGCAGGAGATTTTGGTCATGTCAGTTATGAGCTATCAGCTATAAGTACGGACCCCTGAAATATTTGCTATATTAATAGTTTTTTCTTTTCATCCCCTTATTTTAGTTATCAATTATTAGTTAACCTTTTCCGGAGGAACTATGTTTTTCATGTCACCTAGGGAAACAGTTAGTTATTAGTATCGACTTCTGAAGTATCCCCATTAAAATTTAATTGGGGGTAACTTCTGGGCAACCCTGTTGACTTGAGGGAAGAAGAGAAGCTGAACTAATAGATGGGATGGCTAGATGGGATGGCAAAGGATGCCTTAAGCTTTTCTCAGAAACTTTTTAACTTGGCACTTAGAGTAGAGATATAAAACATTTATGAAATTAACATTAATTTGTTTTGGCTCTGATTGCAAAAAGGTTATTCTACCTGTGTTTATTACTTAATAACTTACTTAATAACTTAAGTATGATCTAAGTATAGTAATAACTTATGGGAATTTACATGACTTATATCATGTCAGAATAATCAGTGATCAAAAAAAACTTTCGACTCTAATTGCCAATTTTATGCTTTATTCTGGTACTAAGAGCAACAGAAACTTCTGCCAACATCCTCTAAAGTATAATTCTTCAAATAGATATAGATATAATATTGGTTGGCCTTAGTTGATAATTTAAATTTATATTATTTACATGATTAAGCGTCCTGTCTTAAATATGGAAGTTGTTTCTAGGATTAATTATTGGCGTCTTCCCCCGCTGTTAGGCATAGGGGGCTTATTGCCAGCAGAAGCTCAAGCATAGGTGAGATTTTAACTTAGCACACTTTGAGTGCTTTACGGCGAGACTACACCCACTCTTGTTCTCTTTTCGGGGAGATATTAGGAGTGAGCTAGGATGGACTACCCTTGTCTCTACGTTTGTCTTTTTGTCTCTAACTTTTTACTTATACAAATTAATATCTTAACATACTATATTCAAAAAAAAACAATTAAAAAGTTGCGCACTTATTGGTGAGGCTTTAAACCCAACTTTTCAGTAAAATTTTCAAGTTAAAAGAAACTAGTTCATAAGTTTGATTTGATGTAAGATGCAGCGGGTAAAGTTAAGGGGGGAGCTTGCCCGTATCATTCAATACTATAAAAACATATACTCAAGGCAAAGAGCGTTGACTTAATGAAAAAATGATTATAAAATTAGATGTTTAAGTATACTATACATTAGTAAAAATTTGATAATTGCGGTTATTTTGACCGTGAATACCTGTGGACAGGCTGCTAGTGACAGTTCTGATAGAAGCAGGGAGTAAACATTAAAATATCACCTATTGTGACGTTTTATATCAGCTTTATGGAGCAGAAAAAACTCTATGTTCTTAGATGAATTGACCCCAGTTATAAAAGAATTGATTGAACAACCAGCTGCCTTCTTCGGAGGCTTTTTTTCTGGTATGCTGCGGCTAAATCTTAATGATGACCCTGTTAAAACTTGGCTTAATAATCAGACAGGTGATACTTACACTAATGGTTCTCCTAAAGATACAAGCAATAATACTAAAGATGAAGGTCCTCAATCAATTACTATAGAATAATTTGTCCACAAAATGTAGAGATGTTTCATTAAATATCTCTACAATAGACATCTCTGAATAATTAATGAGAAAGTCTTTTAAACATATTGTTAAATCTTAGTTTTTGGAGACGTCTAAGTCAAACCTTATTTCCTAAAAAGTATTTCCCAAAAAATTAATGACAAATCAGAAATTGAATCTACCTAATTTTGAGAAGGCAGAAGATTTACTTAATGATTTATTTGAAAAAGTAAAAAGCCAGGAAAATGAGTTAGGGGGAGGGGAAGCTCAAGAGTTAAAAAGAGGAGCAACTGCGGTTAAAAGATTGAAGGAAACTACTGTTACTTTTGGTAATCCTGATAGTAGATTAATTCCTCTTACTGCAAAAGGTTTTGAAGCAGAAGGAATAGAGTTAAATTACGAAGTTAAACAGTTAATGAAGCGGTTTGATTTCTATTCTATGGTTGTGAGTATTGATCTAAGACCTCAACCAAGTGTTTTAATTTCAAAGTTAGAATGTCGGCTTGATTTTGGTGCTCAAGGAAAAGAGGAGCCAATAGTTCATCGTATTATTCCAGATAGTAAATGGCAAACAATATTAAGTGCAGGAGTTAACTTTAATTTAGGATTAGATGCTAACTTGGATGTGGGAGTTGGAGGTGATAGTTCTGAGTTAATGAAAATAGCTAATCTTCCTAATTATGATCAATTAAAAGTTGATTTAAGAGCTAAAAATAAATTTAAAACTTTTATTGTTTTTGATAGTTTAAATTATCGATTTGGTAAGTTTAATATCTCTGCTCATGGGGAAAATAATTCTTGGTGTGAATGGCGGCTTGAAAAACCAGAAATTCAGGATAAGTCTACTGTAGAATTTAGCGTTATTTTTAAGGTTCCTAAGGGATGGGAGTTTATTGATTTAATTGGTCATGCTTGGATTGAACCTAACATTGATTGGTTGAATGGTGAATTAACTCATGTAATATCAAGTTTACCAGGTCATTTAAAAAATTTGTTTGGGAGTAAAGATAAAGCAGCTAAGAGTTTTGCGGTTGGGATAAAGGAAGAATGGACTAGTCAGTGGGAAAAACAAATTAGCTTACCAAAACTGTAGATTATTTACTTTTTGATTGTTCTTAATTTTTATGACGATGAATCAATGTTTTTGTAATGTTATTGTTTCTAATGAAAATACGGTTAAACTCATAAAATTAACTCCTCAGTTAGCTACTAAAGAGCAGTTAATAGGTAAGTTAAATCTTGACAAAATTAACGATAAGATTAGAGAAATTATTAAAGCTCCTACTAATTTGAAAGGTGAACAAATTACTAAGGTGGGAGAAGCTTTGTTTGAGGCTTTGTTTGATGCTCAGTTAAGAGAATATTTTTTGGCATACTATCAAGATATTCTCAAACAACAGGATGCAAATTTGGGAATTATTTTAGAAATAAATGAGGAAGCTATGCCGGAAGTTGTAGCTTATCCTTGGGAGTTAATGTGTTTACCTGAGAAATATAATCAAGGTCAAATTTATTTCGCTACTAATCGTAAATTAAGTTTTTACCGTCGTAGATATCAATTAGAAGAATCAAATAAATTATCTATTAAAATTAATCAGGATGAACAGTTAAAAATTGCTTTAGTTGTCTCGAAACCGACGGCTGATTCTGGATTAAGTGATGTGGAATATTATGAGGTACATAAATACTTAAAAAGTATAGATACTAAACAGGAGCAAGTTAAATTTTTACCTGTTATGAATTCTCTAGATTTCTATAGTATTGTAGAAAGATTAGAAACTGAGAAACCGGATATTTTTCATTTTATTGGTCACGGTCAATTAGTTGAGAAAAATGGAGAAGATTTAGGACAGGTTGCTTTTGTTAATGAGTTTGGTGAAGCTGATTGGAAAGATGCTAAAATGTTTTGTCAATTGTTTACTGGTCATCAACCTAAAGTTGTGATTTTACAAGCTTGTGAAACTGGAAAACAATCTGAAACTAATGCTTTTAGTAGTCTGGCTTCTCGCTTAATGCTTGAGGGAATTCCGGTGGTTATAGCTATGCAATATAAGGTTTCTAATCAAACGGCGATTATTTTTGTGAAGGAGTTTTATTCAAAAATAATAGATGGTAATTCTGTTGAGATGGCGGTACAGAAGGCTCGGTTTAAGTTGCGTATTGAGAAGGGTTATGAGGCAAGAGATTTTGCAATTCCTGTTGTGTTTATGAATGCTTTAGATGGTTATTTATTTGCCAAAGAATCTATGGAGATAACTCAGAAAAAAAATGGTTTCTTGAGTTTAACGGGGGAACAAAGAAGAAAATTTCGTGAAGAGATTGAAAGGGTATTAAGTGAGGATAA
>JAGGDU010000160.1:84314-120038 GCA_018457135.1 Trichodesmium erythraeum GBRTRLIN201
ACTGACAAGTATATTTTCTGAATATCCAGAGAAATTTGGAGCTAATTTTTATAATCAAATTCCAGGAGGTGACTATCGTACAAGGTTGATTAATTTAATCATTGAGCTAAATAATAGAGAACTTATTTTTGATTTTATTAAAGTTGTTAGGTATGAGTATCATAATTTTGCTCAAGATTTATAAATAGTAGATAAAATAGTAATGTAAGTACATTGCAAATGAAATTTACTGATAAGCAAAGAATCAAATTTCGTGAAGAGATTGAAAGGGTATTAAGTGAGGATAAACTGACAAGTATATTTTCTGAATATCCAGAGAAATTTGGAGCTAATTTTTATAATAAAATTAAAGGAGATACCTATCATACAAGGTTGATTAATTTAATCATTGAGCTAAATAATACAGAACTTATTGTTGATTTTGTTAAAATTGTTAGTGAGGACTATCCATTAATTGAAGAACTTTACCAAACATATTCACAACTTTCTACTCTTATTTTTTTACTAAAAAAAATTTTTTCAGAAAACCAAAATTTTGGGATTTTTTTTGGGGACTTTGAAAATATAGATAAATTAGAAGAGCATTTATTAGAGTTAACTGAAGAAACTGAAAAAACTGAAAAAAATGGTAATGGTTTGCTTTTTAGTGATAGAGATAGTTTTTATTTTTACTATGATCCAAAGTTCATAGATTTTGTAGAACAATATTTAGTTAAAATTTTGAATGCTGAAGATATTAGAGATTATCTCAAGCAAAGATTGAGAAAATGGATAGAAACAAATTGCTCAGATATAAATATTCCTGATAAAAAAGACAAACCATCTGATCTCCAAAGCTATCTTTTGATAACTATTTTTCCTATGGGAAGTCAGATTAAAAATCATAAAAAAACATTTAATGTTCAAGGTGAGTTTATTGAAAACTGGGGTCATACTAAAAATATTCAAGTTGAGCTGAAGAAAGAAGATTTTGAGGAAAATGGATATTCAGAAAAGCAAATTCCTAATATTATTTATAAATTCATTGAGCAGGTTCAAGAGGTATATTTGCGTAAACTAGTGCAACAAAATAAAACTTATGATTTAAAACTTGAGCTATTTTTAAAGAGAGAACTTTTTATTAAAGATTTTGAGTTTAAAATTCCTAGTGCTTTAAAAGCAAAACAAAAAGCTATTTGTGAAGAATATCCTGTAATTTTACGCTCTTTAGAACGATTACAACCAGGTAAAACTAGTTGGCTAAACTGTTGCAAAAAAAACTGGAAAATTATGGAGAAAAAACCAGTTATATCAAATAATATTTTAGCTTTTGAAGTGGAAGATAAATTAAATGAATTCTTGTCTAACCCACAAAAAAGAAAACAGCTAGGAAATAAATTAGAGGATAAAATTATCCTGAAAATATCCTGTGGTTTACCTAAAGGAAATAATAAAGCATTTAATTTATTTGAAGTTATTTTAGAAAAGGGAGTTCCTTTATGTCTATGGATAAAAAGGAAAAATCAAAGGGATAATTTAAATGATTCCCATTATCAATCTTTAATAGATAAGCTCAATCATTTAATAGAATTAGAAAATTTGTCAGATGTTAATCAATTATATACACAAATTTTTGATATTCGTAAAACAGACCTGGCTATTGCTGATAGTTCTAAAACAGAATCTTTAGGTTACCATTTAAGAATTTTATGTGATTGTAATGACCGCAAACCAATCAACATTCCTGCTTTTAATCAATTTTAATCAACTAAATAATTAGTTCTTAAAAAAGGAGAAAGCAGTGGTAAAAATTTATCCCCAAAATAATATGATGGAAAATCAACAAGCCTGGCTTTTTTTCTATGGTGATGGAAATACACATAATGTTAATATTGCTGACCTTCCTGATCCTCCCCCTTGGCGAAAATTTCAAGAGATAGAAAAAGATTCTGAATTAAAAAAACAACTGGAAAAAGATTGGCAAAATATTCAAATTTTAGCTGAGTCTGATGATAATAAAAGGGGTAGAGAAAAGGGTGAAAAATTTCGTGTTTATTCCTCAGAAATAACTGAGGAAGATGATGGTCAAAAACCACTTGTTAATGTTGTTGATGCCGTAAATGCTGCAATATATTTACGACGGCCTCTTTTGGTCACAGGAAACCCTGGTTCGGGTAAAACTTCCTTGGCTTATGCGATCGCACAGGAATTAAAATTAGGGCCCGTATTGAATTGGCCCATTACAGCTCGTTCTAATTTGGTCGATGGACTTTATCGTTATGATGCGATCGCTCGGTTACAAGATTCTCAGTTAAATAGGGAGAACTTACAAAATATTGGCCAATATGTCACTTTGGGCCCGGTAGGAACAGCTTTTTTACCTTCTTTATATCCGAGAGTATTATTAATTGATGAGATAGATAAAAGTGATATTAATTTGCCGAATGATTTGCTTCACTTATTTGAGGAGGGAAGGTTTGAAATTCCTGAGTTGGTCCGTTGGGCTGATAGGTCTGAAAAAAGTTCTGAAAATGATCAACCAACAAAAGTAAAAGTGCGGACGGAAGATGCGGGTATCAAAGCTTCTATTATAGGGGGAAGAGTTCATTGTTCTAGTTTTCCTATTGTAATTATGACTAGTAATGGGGAACGGGACTTTCCTCCGGCTTTTGTGCGCCGCTGTCTCCGAATAAGAATGCCAGACCCGGGTGCGGCAGCTCTTCAAACTATTATTAAGGCTCATTTTCAGGATGAGGAACAAGGTGAAAGTTTGAAGACAACAACTGAGGAACTTATTGAAGCTTTTTTGGAAAAGGACGAACAGGAACGGGCAACGGATCAGTTATTGAATGCTATTTATATTCGCAATAACCTTAGTCCAGAAGCTTTTACTGATGACTTACAAGCTTTATTATTGAAGGGTTTATCAACTACGGATGAATTTTGATAACAATGTCAATAGTAATGTAGGTTGGGCAGAACGACACTGAAGTCAAACATCAGGATAATTTTGGTAATGTTGAGTGTATTTTATTGATATAATTTAGTTATGTTGGTTGTCGTACGTTAGCCCAACCTACGTTTAATAAATATGACTAAAAAAACTGATAAATTTGATAATTTAATTAGACTATTAGAAAAAGAGTTAAAACTAACAGGTACAGAAATTGCCGAAAATCTTTGGTTGGCAATGCGGCGTCAATATCCCTCTTCAGTTGATAAAAAAATACCCTCTAAAAATCAAATAACTACAGGTGAAAAAGTAAATACTACAATATCTTCTACAAGATCTTCTACTACACAATTTCAAGATAGTTTTTATCCGAAAATTCCTGAAAATAATTCCTACGCTGAAGTTACTCCTAAAACTAATTCTACTTCTTCTAATAAAAGTGATTTATCCATAAAAGCTCCTGATGTTTCTTCACTGCGTCACCCTTTGAAAATTGCTAGCGCTTTTCGTCCTCTAATGGAATATATTTCTTATGGTAAAGCAGTTTTATTAGATGAAAAAGCTACAGTTGAAAATATTGCTCAATTAGAAGGACTTTGTGTTCCTATTCTCAAATATCCTCTGGAACTTCAGTTTGATTTGGCTTTAGTGGTTGACCAAAGTGATTCTATGATTTTTTGGGATAAAAATATTCAAGAATTACAACAATTATTCAAACGTTATGGTATTTTTCGGAATGTAAAAACTTGGAGAATTTTGACAGACACAAAGGGAAAAATTTGCCTTAAACAAGGGATTAAACAAAATCCTTATTCTCATCATCTTTTTTATCCTCAAAAACTTATCGATCCTACTGGTCGTCGTTTGATTTTAGTAGTTAGTGATTGTGTTAGCAAGATTTGGCGTAATGGTCAGTTTTTTTCTCTCTTAAAAAATTGGGGAAAGTACAATATTGTGGCAATTATCCAAGTTTTACCTCGACGTTTGTGGTTAAGAACGGCTCTGAGTTTAGGGGCAATGGTACAATTGGATTGTTTACAGCCTAGGGTTCCTAATTCTAATTTATTGGTTAGGGAAGTTTTTTTTGGGAGTAATGATAATTTACAAACTGGAATCAAAGTTCCTGTATTTAGTTTGGAACCAGAACTAATAGAAACTTGGAGCGAAATGGTGGTAGGAAAAGGAATTATTGGTGCTGGTGGTTTTGTTTTTTCTTCTTTATTAAAACTAGACCAGAATCAAACAGTCTCAGACCAAGAAAGAGCAAATTTAACAGGTGAAAAACGGCTGTATAATTTTAAGATGAGTTCTTCAAAAACAGCACAAAAGTTAGCTGAGTATCTTTCTGCTGCACCAGTGATTAATTTACCTATTGTACGGTCAATTCAAAAGAATTTTCTGAGAGATTCTCAACAGGTTCATGTGGCTGAGGTATTTCTCGGTAATATTCTTAAACCTCAATCTTTGATTACTCCTGATATTGATTTTGATCAGGTTCAATATCAGTTTATTGATGAGGAAATTAGAGATATTTTGCTGAAGGATAGTCCGAGAAAGAATGCTCAGGAAATTATTACTATGATTTCTCAGGATTTTGCTAATAGACTGGGGAATAGTCCTCGAGAATTTTTGGCTTTATTGAAAAAACCTGATGAGTTGGAAAGGTTAAAAACTGAGAGGAATGTTTTAGATTTAGATGTTAAATATTTTGCTACGGTTGCAACTAAAGTTTTAAAAAGATTAGGAGGACCTTATGCTGATTTTGCTCGGGAAATAGAAAGGTCTCAAAATGAAATTTCTGAGAATGTTGAGGGGAAAAAACTTCCTAAGTTAGAAAATCAAGTTTTTGCTTATAAGGGGAAAAAACTTCCTAAAGAAAATCAAGTTTTTGCTTATAAAACGCCCACAGTTAACCGACGGGGGGAAGTGATCAACACAACAGCTTATATCGCTCCTTATTTCAGGGAATTTCTTGCGGATGGTATTAATTTGGAAATGGTGGCTATTCCTGGTGGTACTTTTACTATGGGTTCTCCTGAAAGTGAAAAAGGTAGTACGGATAGAGAACGCCCCCAACATAATGTGACTGTTTCTCCCTTTTTTATGGGGAAATATCCGGTTACTCAAGGACAGTGGAGAGCGATCGCTTCCCGAACCGACTTAAAAGTAGAGTTAGACCTAAACCCAGAGCCATCTACTTTTAAAGAACCATACCAAGGTATAGATAGATGGCAGAGACCAGTTGAAAACGTGAATTGCTACGAAGCTGTAGAATTTTGTCAAAGACTATCAAAACTAACAGGAAGGAATTATAGACTACCCAGTGAAGCAGAATGGGAATATGCTTGTCGAGCAGAGACAGAAGTTTTAGACCTAGGAAAGGGAGCAAGTTATCCACCTTTTAGCTGTGGAGAAACGATCACAGGAGAGCTAGCTAATTATGATGCGTCAGTGACTTATGCCGATGAACCAAAAGGAGAATATAGAGAGCAAACAACTCCTGTAGGTAAATTTTCAGCCAATGGTTTTGGGTTATATGATATGCACGGAAACGTAAGGGAGTGGTGTGGTGATGAATGGCATGAAAACTATAATGGTGCTCCTGTAGATGGAAGTGTTTGGCTAGATGGAAATAAAAACCGTTCACCCCTCCGCGGAGGTTCTTGGAGCAGCCGTCCTGATAAGTCCCTTTCTGCGTATTGCTCTGAGATCAATATGAGCTACAGCCGTTTCAACAATACTGGTTTTCGTGTATTGTGTTCTGTCAGGAAAACTTTTGTTGGGAGTTTAAAAAGAGAAGGGGTTTCATTTCCCTCCGACCTTGAGGTTTTTCACTATGAATATACAACGCCAACAGTTGACCGAGGAGGAAAAATTATTAAGCAAGATACTAAGTTTGCTCGATATTTTAGGGAAACTATTGCGCAACAGTTAGAACTAGAAATGGTAGCTATTCTTGGTGGTACTTTTACCATGGGTTCTCCTGAAAGTGAAAAACTTAACAGAGATACAGAACGCCCCCAGCATAATGTGACTGTTTCTCCCTTTTTTATGGGCAAATATCCGGTTACTCAAGGACAGTGGAGAGCGATCGCTTCTCGAACAGACTTAAAAGTAGAATTAGACCTAAACCCAGAGCCATCTTATTTCAAAAAACCATACCAAGGTATAGATAGATGGCAGAGACCAGTTGAGGCCGTGAGTTGGTACAAAGCTGTAGAATTTTGTAAAAGACTATCGAAATTAACAGGAAGGAATTATAGACTACCCAGTGAAGCGGAATGGGAATATGCTTGTCGAGCACAGAGAAAAGCTTTAGGCCTAGGAAAGGGAGAAAGTTATCCACCTTTTAGCTGTGGAGAAACGATCACAGGAGAGTTAGCTAATTATAATGCGTCAGTGACTTATGCGGATGAGCCAAAAGGAGAACATAGAAAGCAAACAACTCCTGTAGGTCAGTTTTCAGCCAATGGTTTTGGGTTATATGATATGCACGGAAACGTTTGGGAATGGTGTGGTGATGAATGGCATGATAATTATCGAAATGCTCCTATAGACGGCAGCACTTGGCTAAATGGAGACAAACAACGCTCACCGCTGCGGGGCGGTTCTTGGAACAACAGTCCTGATATTTGCCGTTCTGCGGTTCGCACCGACGGTCTTAGGCGCGACGTCCACATCATCAATTCTGGTTTTCGTCTTGTCTGCGATGGCGGGAGAACTCTCTAACCCTTTTCTCTTTTCCCCTTTTGCCCTTTACCCTGTGTTTCTTTACCCTTAGTTTCCACCTCTAGGCGTATCGATTTTTTATCTCATAATGTCACTTGTCTTATAATTGTGACAAATGACAAAAAGCTAAAGTAATCAAATGATAGAATTATCAACTATCAAAAAACCTATGGTTAAATCATCAAAACTTAGGCAACACTAACGTATCTAGAATGAACGGCCTAGATACAGTAAGAAATTCTTAAATCTTGATGTTTTCCCCCCAAAATTGATATTATTTATTAAAGAGATTGATTCTATAACTTAATATACTGCGTTAGTCCTACAAATATTACGTCCAAGTAATTAAAAGACTTCTTTAGGAGATAGAGGAAGCTACCCCTAACCACTTTAGAAACAATAATTGTTTCAAAATGTTATGATAGCTAATAGTTTTTATGAAAACTTGTATAGTGATGTTATTAAAAAAATATAAAAATTACTTATACTAATGAACATAAATCCAAAAGTATCAATAAATATAATTATTAAATTTAGGTACTTTTTTAGCTAAAAGCTATGTTTTTGAAAAATTAAAGTCTTTTTGAAGCTATTTAAACTCAATCTGAAAAATTAAAGAATAAATTTTGGAGCAGCTTTAGTTTTTATTTGCTTCCAATATAGTTTAATAATTAAACACAGGAGAGTCTGTTTTGGATAGCGCACCAGTTGCTAACTGCTTAGGTTTGTTAGCACTAATTTTCTATATTGCAACATTACTTCCCACAACTTTAAAAATTGTTTTTCCAGGAACAAAAAAAACAAGATTTCTTAAATTCTTATTCAAATATCGTCGTCAAATAGGCATAGTTACTTTTTTCTTTACTGTTGCTCATGCACGGTTACTAATTATCAAGAGATACTTTGATTTTTTTAATCTTCAAACATACTTGATATCATATACCGGAGTCGCCAGCTTCATTATTTTTGCACTACTAACAATAACCTCCAATAATTGGAGTATCAAAATAATGAAAAAGAATTGGAAGAAACTACATCAAATGACTTATTTAGCAATGTTTCTTTTACTCTGGCACGTCATAGACAAAATGCAGGGTCATTGGAGCTATATTACCCCATTAGCAATGTTAGGAATTACAAGCATAACAATTTTATTTATTATTAGAAAAATTCTAGAGTGGAGAAAAAAATGGGCAAAAACTAAAAGCAAAAACGAAACCACTATTGCATAATATAGATATAAATTCTAAATATTTACTATCTACATTACTTCCCTTCTTGTTAACAAAAAGCTACTTGCTAAAAAAAAAAATCATACAAATGCTGTAGCAATATCATTAAAGAAATCAATAAATAGTAAACAGTAATTTCAAGCTTTTCCAAAAGATAACAATGACTGAACTTAAACTTATACTAAACCAACCAAAGCTTTGGAAATATTCCATAATGATAGTAACAGCTATTAGTGGACTATGGTTGTGGCGATCGCTATCAATATTAACCGAATTGAAAGCAAAAACTCAAGCCTCCGTCACCCTTTCCGGACATAAAACACCAATTTATGCAGTTGCCATTAGTGCTGACGGAAAAACCTTAACAAGTAGCAGTCATGATGGTAAAATTAAGGTTTGGAACTTAACAAACGGTCAACTATTTCATACCATCAATGCCCATGCAGATGCCATTGAGTCCCTTGTTATCAGTCCCGATGGAAAATTTATTATCAGTGGTAGTTGGGATAACGACATTAAACTTTGGAATATTACAAATGGAAAATTTATCCAGACCCTTAAAAGTCATGCCGACGATGTGAAAGCCATAGCAATGAGTAAGGATGGTCAGACCCTGGCGAGTGGTAGTTATAATGGTGTCATTAAAATATGGAACCTCAAAACCGGTTCCCTTAAGATGAAAATTAAACAGCCATACCCTATAATTGCTCTAGCTTTTAGTCCTGATGGAGAGATACTTGCTAGTGGATGTAAGAAAGGAAACATCAAAACTTGGGAATTAAATACAGGTAAAGAACTCCACTCCTTTGCAGCACATACCAAGACAATTTGGGCGATCGCCTTTAGTCCTGACGGCAAAATTCTTGCTAGTGGCAGCCAAGACCAGAAAGTTAAGCTATGGGAGATAGAAAAAGGCCAACTTCACAGTACTTTAGAAAACCATGATCAAGCAGTTTTATCCGTCGACTTTAGTCCTGATAGCAAAATTGTTGCTGGTAGTAGTTATGACAGCAAAATTCATCTGTGGCAAGTAGAGACAGGAAAATTACTAGAAACATTTACAGGCCATTCTCAAGCAGTTTGGTCTTTAAAATTTACCCCAGATGGTCAAACCCTTGTGAGTGGTAGTACTGACAGGAACATTAAATTGTGGTGTTTATCTAACTTAAATACTCAACAGTTACAGAATACTACTTTTCGACCTGTCGTCAAGGAAGAAGCAGATAAAATCTTCATCTCAGAAATTATTGATACACAAAAATTAGAAGAGTTAAACCAAATATTATATCATCAAATTAATCAAAGCTGGCAACAGACTCCAACATGGTCTGAGAACTTAGTTTATCAGGCCACAGTTAATAATAATGGTGTCATCCTCAGTTTAGAACCCATAAATAGATCAGCAAGAGATTATTTTCAACAAACACCTTTACCAAAATTGCTCAATAGTTCTGATGCTCATGGGAGTCATCAAAAGTCTTTTGCACTATTCAAAACAGTAATGACACCAACAGGAGTACTTGAGGTGAGTCCTTGGAGAGGTTGGGAAAACTAAATAAGAACCTATATTGTAGAAGCTTTCTGGTATTTGCCCATCCCCATCCCATAATGATCGAGAGAACTATACAGGGCTTTCCGTTATTATCAGGCACAGCCACGGGAACAAGATGCCCGCACATACCGTACTCATACAGCCAAAATATGCTGTATTATTCAGAAGCCAAAGCATTTAATACAGTAATTTACCAAAAATAAAAGAACAAATATACCCAACTATCTCCGACCTAATTCGACCTTCCTTTTAACTGTAGGGACTTTACATAAAAAGTCCCTAGAAACTTCCTCTTTTGGGTAAGTATCCTACTCCTAAAAAATACTTTTAAAAAAGACTTTTTCAACAAACCCTAATTAAGCTTTGCCGAGCCAAAAGTCACATCAAATCTTTCGCACCAAACCACAACATTAGGGAAATCTTGCCAACTTATTCCCTCTGGAATATTATAAACTTGCTCCCCCGTAAAACTTTTTAAATCTCCCAAGGGTACATAATTCTCTCCCGTATAACTTTCCGGACGACTTTGTTTATGCAAAACTAATTTTACTGCCGGACCAACCATAGTAGAAAAATTTTCTCCTAACCGCACTTGAGTTTTACCTCCCACCCGAATAATTTCCGCCCTACCTTTTGTATTTTCTCCTCGAGTAACAGTTACAAATTTCCCCGAAGCCAAAACCTGATTTGCCTGTACCAAAGTCGGATAATTTGAGATAGAAGCAACAAGAACTTCAGGAGATTTTGATTGAGATTTTGAGTCTAAGCAAACTTGATTTTGCCAATCACAATTATATAAATATTTCTGTTGCCAACTCAGAGAAACCTTAAGTAAATCTCGACCTCCTGTAATTCCTTCCCCAAAAAATATCAAAACTACCAAACAGTTGAAAATTATATAAACTTGACGCCACTTGTAACTTTTATCTTTATATATTTTCCGGACAATAGCCAAAGAAAAAACCATTATTTTTTTCATTTATATTTTACCTTTTAGATATAACCTTCATATTATATTTAAAGAAGTATACAGGAAATTAATAGGATTTACCAACCCATATAAAATGACAATTTATCATAAACTTCCATTTTTACGAAGTAGGGAACTCACTTATAAGCCTAACCATAGAAATAACCAAATAAAAACATTTAATGATAACAATTAACAAAATTTTAAAGCATTAATCTTGTAAAAAAGGTTATCCTATTTCTGTTAATTACTTAATAACTGAAGTTTTACCTAAGTAGAGCATAAAATTTGTTGATAACTAGTATTATATACACCAGTCAAAGTCAATAACTGTTATTCCTACTATATATAAAAATACAGTTACTTTGAGGATTTATCTTCATAGTTTTTTTTTACATAAAAAGCCTCTATAATAGTTACAAATTATAGAATTTTTAGTCTGATTCAAAATATATTTATATATATTTAAAATATCCGTAAATTATGAATCAATAACTAACAAATAATAACTCATAAATAATACTTAATAACTCATAACTAACATGAAACCTTACCAAAAAATTAAAATTCAAGAATGTAACGAGCCCTTAGTTCCAATTCCCTTAGAATTATTTGCCATAGAATCACCTCATCCCTATCAAAAACTAGGTGCTCCCTATCATCTTTCTCAAACAAAATCACCTTATTTTTTACGTCAAAAAGTATTAGATAGCTTAATAACAGCTCAAACAAAATTACAACAAAATTATCCCAGTTGGCAAATCCAAATATTTGATGCTTATCGCCCTATTATCATACAAAAATTTATGGTAGATTATACTTTTACAGAAACAGTAAAAGCTCATGGTTTAACATTAGATAGTCCGTCTTTAACCGAAGTAAAACGCCAAGAAATTTTAGAGCTAGTTTATCAGTTTTGGGCAACTCCCAATTCAGATCCTAGGACACCACCACCTCATAGCACTGGTGCTGCTGTAGATGTCACCTTAGTTGATGCCAATGGCAAAATCATTAATATGGGCTCTCCCATTGATGAATTATCCCCTCGCTCCTATCCCAAACATTTTTTAGAGCTCCAGAATGAAGAAGCTCAAAAATATCATCAACATCGACAATTATTAGCAGAAGTCATGATATTTGGGGGGTTTCAACAGCATCCACAGGAATGGTGGCATTTTTCCCTAGGCGACCAAATGTGGGCTTGGTTAACTAATGATCAAGGTAAAGTTGTGGCCAGATATGGAAGAGTAGAGTAGTAGTTTTTTATAATGGTGCGTCAGTCCTAGTCTTTTCCACTGGTTTTATATTCAAAAAATTTGTATAGATAGAATGATGATCTAGGCGATCGCTACCTATCACCAAAAAAAGCGATCGCCTCAACTATCTCAAAGACTTTTTTTAATATTCAATTTATTTACTACTCAAGTCTATCCACAACGAAGCTGGATAGGGTTTCACATCCGATCCTACCTGAAAGTTTACCTGTGATAACTTATTTTAATAAATCCTTGTTGCCCGTGTTGATGTATAACTTCATACAAAAATTACAAAAGCTACGGGAAAGCTGGCCATAAAATACTTGAAAATAAATATCTTTTGAGAACTATGAAATTGCATATGACTAGATATCCATCTATCTATTGAACTAACTATAATCTAGTCTTTTATCACTTAAGATTTCAGTTATCATTTCTATTTTTTATAGATCAATATTAAATATTTTCCCAAAACTTATTTTTCCCAGGAGCTATTAATTTTTTCAGACAACTTAAATTGTTCAGCTATGGACATTGGTAAGTCTATATGATGGGCAAGTATTCCATGACCAATTCCCGTTATTATTCCTAAGATAGCTGGAAATGCTAAACTAACTAAGTTAAAGGTGCTCATACTTATTACCTTATTAATTAAATTATTAATATTTTATGAAATTATCTCAATTTATTGAGATTTATTCTGTAGCACAGTCTACATTAGTTATTTTTGTGACGGCTCTGCTGGAGTAACTTTGTTAAGATATTCCGCTTTAAAAGTCAAGGTCTTAGGTAAAACTCTTTTGAGCAATACAAATTTTAAATAGGGTTAGTTTACGAACAAAAAAATATACTGGTATGTTTGAGTAGTAGAGATATAATTACACATAATTCTAGGTATATAGTTAGTGGTGCCTAAGTCCTAAGCTTTTCTATTAGTTTGATATTTAAATAGAATAGGCGATCGCTCCTATTACCAAAAAAAAGCGATCGCCTATTCTATTTCAAAGACTTTTTGCAATATTCAAGTTATTTACTGCCCAAGTCCCTTACCCAAGTCGCTCCACAACGAACCCGGATGGGGTATGACATCTGATCGTGTTTGAATATTTATTTCCGATGAGTGGCTTAGATAAACCCGTGTTGCAGTGTAACTAACTATGAACATAGTAAAGGCTACAAAAAAGCTAGCGGTAACCCGGTCTAAAACAGATCTACTCTGATAATTCTCAAATTCCATGGAACTCAACCCTCCTGAATAGTGACAATATTATTATTTCACTTATTTCTGTATTCGTAAATACATATTTACAAAAATTAAATATTCTGTATAAAGATTTACTGAAAAAAAATATTACATAAATATTGTTCCAGGGAGCGACTAATTTGTAGAGACAATTCAATTGGTCATTTATGGATATTAGTAAGTCTGGGTGAAGGGAAAGTATACCATACCAAATCCTGTTATTAGTCTTAAGGTAAGCATTCAGCCCTTCAGAGTCAGCCATCAGCTAGAAGGAAAAGAAACATTAATAACCCAAGAAGAAGAATTTAAAGCCCGGCAGGAAAAAGATGATTAGTTCAGCTTAGTAACTTATTACTTAGTAACTTATTACTTTCATACATCTTTTATCCCAACACGACTAGGAAGAGAGCTTGAGCTAACTAAATACAGTGCTGAATACTTATGCCCTAAGATTGTTTAAAACTAATTAAACTATATTATTAACCTACACTAAAAGTTTTCATTTGTCAAACAAAATTATAAAAATATGATTATATTATCTCAAACTATCTTGATTGATTATGTAACAAAACCTACTAAAAAACTGAATAAGAAAGTGTTATCAATTTAGTAAAAACCTGACTTAAATTGAAGTTTAATCAAGAATAGCATTGTTGTTTTCAGCCTTAGCACGACAGCAAATGTCAAGTATGTGAGGTACGAATGTTAACATTAAAAAACCTAAAAACCATCTTTTTTAGCATTTATATTTGCTCAACAATACTCTTAAAACAAAACTCTGTAAATGCCAGCCCCATCTCCCCAGAAAAATTTTCCACCTTTAGAGAATGGTGTTTAAATCAAAGCAATATTTCTCCCAGTGCCCAATACACAATTAAAATTATTTTGCAAAAAGTAAAAACTCAAAATTGTATTGAAGCAGAAGAAAAACTTTCCCAACTCTCCTATTTTTCCCTAAATAATAATCAGATTAGAAATATTCTCCCAATATCTACCCTCAAAAATATCACTCAACTATCTCTGAATAACAATGAAATTTCAGAACTCTTCCCCCTCTCTAAACTCCAAAAACTAACTCATTTATATTTAGATAATAATAGAATCATAAATATTGCTGACCTATCTCAATTAACCAACCTAACTCACCTTAGTATCAACGATAATAAAATCAAAAATTTATCCTCCTTATCCAACTTAGGCAAACTAACTCATCTCAACCTAATTTTTAATCAAATAGAAGATATATCTTCCCTATCCAACCTAACTCAATTAACTCGACTAAATCTTGGAGTAAACCACATCAAAAACATCAAACCTTTAAGAAATCTAACCAACTTAACCCACCTATATCTTAATGATAATAATATCAAGGAACTTTCCCCACTCTCGAGCCTAACAAACCTCACAAACCTATATCTATATCGAAATCAAATAAGCCATATTTCATCTCTTTCTAATCTTACCAACCTAACTTACCTTAGCCTCAGCGATAACTACATCAAAGAAATCTCAAACCTCTCTAATTTAAATCACCTCAAATCTCTTCTCCTAGTTTTCAATCAAATTACAAAAGTAGATTCTTTATCAACCTTAAACGACCTTACCTTATTAGACTTAAGTCGCAACAAAATAACAGATATTAGCTCCTTATCAACTCTAGCAAAATTAAAATCTCTACATCTGCGAAATAACCCACTTACTCAAAAAACCTGTCCTATACAACCAGAATCAATTTGTCGTTTCTAGCAACCTTATTAAATTAATCTTGTGTATCTACTTATGCCATTAAAAATATTAAAAAATATAATTCAAAGCCCTTTATTCTCCCTATTAATTTTTTTGTCACCCAGAATTTTTCGTCCAGAATAAGTTTTAGATATTAGCCACATCAAAAAGCCACAATACTTAACTGAATCATCAGAAAGCAAAACCTGAAAATCCCCCTCCCAAAACCATCAATATTAAATACTCTAGCCATCTTAATATCAACTTAGTAATTCACCCTATAAACTTAGTCTGAACTCAGATACTTAACAAGATAATTAGCTATTTTTTCACTAGCACCAGGCTTCCCCATCCTTTCTAAACCATTATTAATGCAACTTTGTAAATACTCTTCATCTGCCAAAATTTCTTTAACTTTTCTAGCTGCTTCTTGGAGAATAAAACTATTAGCCATTCTTTTACCAATAACCTGTACAGAAGAACCTAAAAGTCTAGTTTGAGCTTCCGCAAAACGATAGGTAAATGAAGGACCTTCACCAGGAATAGTAATTACAGGTTTGCCTAAACCCACAGCTTGTTCTATTGCAGTTCCAGCCATACCAATTACCAAACTTGAATGTTGTAAAATATCTGCAAAAGCATCCTCATAACAAATTACTTCTATTGTATATTCCTGAGTAAAAAATGTTAGCTTACTTCCTTGACATTCCCAACCTTCAGAAATAGCGATCGCCTCTAATTCAAACATTAAAATAGGAACAATTGCAGCTCGAAACTGACAAACATTTACTCCCATAACTTTGACAATTTCTCTAACCAGTTTCAACAGCAAACATAAATTTTTACCAGCTTCCGGCAACCGAGAACCAGGCAAAATAGCAATAGTAAACAATTCCGTTTTAAGCCGTAAATTTTTTCCAGTTGAAATTAAATTATCCATCACTGGAGTACCAACAAATTCTGTTTTTGTAACTCCTTGTCTTTTTAAATCTTTAGCCGTCAAAGCATCCCTAGCAAAAACCTTTAAACATCGAGAATTATGAAGTAACTTTGGCAATATTAAACCCAAATTAATCCGACCTTCATAATAACTAGAATCAGCCGAAAGAAATATCATATAAGGAAGCCTTGTCGAATAAGCCATAGCTGCCACTACAATATCTCCAGTAGCCATAATTAAATCACAGTTTTTCGCAAATGTCCAAATAGTTTGTAACTTCTGCCAAGTTAAACTAATTAAACCTTTTCCCAAATCTTCAAATAATAATAAAGGACTGAGATATAAAAATCCTCCTGATGGCATATTTACTCGAGGACCAATAATTGGTATATTCAAATTTTCATAACTATTACCAACACCAACAATAGGTAAAGCTGATATATTTGTATCTGGAGAAATTTTTGTAAAAGCTTTAATAATTTGACAATTATGGGCATCTTCTCCATGACCATTACTTAAAAAAAGTATATTTTTTGTTTTCATACGAATAGAGAATAGGAAAGATTAGGAGTAGGATTAATTATCCATGTTTTTACGAAAAATTAGTGGTAGTTTCATCACCTTGTAATTTGGATTTTTTAGGGATGAATTTAATCCTTTAGTTATAAATATCTCATTCAATAACTAGATTAAATGTAGGGTATTTGCCTCACTCCTGTGATACAATAATTTAAATAGGAAAAAGTAGAAGAGGCAGTTGCGGACTCAATACTTATTTAGGGTCTGAGGAAAGTCCGGGCTCCCAAAAGACCAAGCCTGCTGGATAACGCCCAGTGCGAGTGATCGTGAGGATAGTGCCACAGAAAAATACCGCCAAAGTAGATTAATTATTATTGTTTAGTCACTTCAGGTAAGGGTGCAAAGGTGCGGTAAGAGCGCACCAGCAGTGTCGTGAGATACTGGCTCGGTAAACCCCGGCGGGGAGCAAGGTCGAAGGAACAATGGTTGGTCTTTTTCCGGTTCCATTGCATTATAGATTTATTTGTAATGTTTGGTGTACCGCAAGAGGTGTCTGGTAACAGGCATCCCAGATAGATAACTGCCCTCAAAGCTTGTTTGAGTTGAGAGAACAGAACCCGGCTTACTTCCTACTTTTTCCTTATTTTTTGATGCTTAATAATTAATTACTACAAAATAATGAAAAAATATATGAATATTTAACAGGTTAAACACTATCAAGAGAAAAAATAAAACGTCAATTTAAATTTTTCATACTAAATGCTTTTTTAGTTATTCCTAATCTCTTAACACCTGCAAAAATATGACTTGCTTTATAACATTAAGAAAATTTCAATAAAGCTCAAAATGAAAAATATCATAATCTAATTTAATCTAATTAATGAAAGCTGAAAAATAAGTTAAAATCATATTTTTTTGAGCATTTCCCAAGTAGTTGATACTTGTTGGTGATGGAATAAATTTATGATATACACATAATCATTTAATCGGTGAGTGTTCTAGTATTTACTATGAATTATTACATCAGTCCTACCTCGAAAATAAAAAATTGGGGCTGCTTTAAAGCAAGATATAGGAAGCAGAAGGAACAGGAGTTGGAGATATTTTTAAGAAGTTCAGTTATTAGACATAATATTTAGGACTGCTATAGTTATAAACATCAAAATTAAACAATGCAAACAGTTGAAAAATTAACTACAGAAACTCTAGAAAAACCTCTAATTATTGCCGGTAAAAAGTTTACCTCTCGTCTGATGACAGGCACAGGCAAGTATCCGACTATTGAGACAATGCAGCAAAGTATAGAGGCTAGTAAATGTGAAATTATCACTGTAGCAGTACGACGAGTACAAACTCAAGCTCCTGGCCATAAAGGGTTAGCAGAAGCTATAGACTGGCAAAAAGTCTGGATGTTGCCTAATACTGCTGGTTGTCAAACTGCTGAAGATGCAGTAAGAGTAGCCAGGTTGGGTAGAGAAATGGCAAAGTTGTTAGGCCAAGAAGATAATAATTTTGTCAAACTAGAAGTTATTCCTGACTCTAAATATTTACTGCCAGACCCTATCGGAACTCTACAAGCCGCAGAACAGTTAATTAAAGAAGGTTTTGCTGTATTACCTTATATTAATGCTGACCCACTTCTAGCTAAAAGACTTGAGGAGGCTGGTTGTTCTACAGTTATGCCTTTGGGTTCACCCATAGGCTCAGGCCAGGGAATACAAAATGCAGCCAATATTTCCATAATTATTGACAATTCTACTGTTCCTGTGGTAATAGATGCCGGTATCGGAACTCCCAGTGAAGCAACTCAAGCAATGGAAATGGGAGCTGATGCTTTACTAATTAATTCAGCGATCGCTTTAGCCAAAAATCCGCCCATCATGGCAAAAGCTATGGGAATGGCCACAGAATCAGGACGTTTAGCTTATCTAGCTGGCAGAATACCGAAAAAAAGTTATGCTACTCCTTCTTCTCCTGTAACTGGAAAGATTAATACAACTACTTCAGAATAATAATTTCTTATATTCTCATATTCTCCGAATTTCTGTTAGGCTAAGTAATAGTTAAGAAATAATAAAGAAATAGGGACTTTGGGTTATGCCATATACAACAGAAGAAGGTGGACGTTTAAATAATTTTGCTCAAGAGCCAAAAGTTTATCAAGCAGAAGCTCCAGATCAAAACCAACAAAAGCTTTATCTAATCTTAGGAGCTTTAGGAACTTTCTTAATAGTTAGTTTAGTGTTTGTGGCTTTTTCTGTATCAGCTTAGATTTTTTCTATAAATAACACAAAATATTAAAAGTATCTCTAATCCCTACTTTTCTATTGATAGTAGGGATCATGCTTAAGGTTCTTAGAAATTAAGATATAGCAGGGATGTTGTTCGCGATGTATATAATATTTAGCGGGCAGGATGCCTATAATACAAAAGTTTGACTATTCCACGTTGTAAATTTTATCTGCGATATGTTTTCCTAGAATGATTAAAAATATTGCTGAAGTTTGCTTATTAATTAATAACTAAAGTCTTGATCAAAGTCTTTTATTATTTTTAGGAATCGTTTATAACTGAAACTGAACTAGGTTCTTGAATTTTCGGGGGTCTAGTTTTTGTTTAATAGCGAATACTCTAATAATCAACTTTACGATAGAAAAAAACAACCTTTAATATAGTAATTTTAAATTTTTTCAATTAAAAAGGCAAGGGATATTTATATTTAATATTTATTGTTTATTATATTTTACAAAAGTAATCTGATTTGATTTATGAGGTGTAGATTTGCCGAACAAAATAAAACATTAATTTGATACTTCAATAACTATTAAACTCCTCTTGAAATTACTGCTACTGTACTTCATCAACTACCGAATGTCCTAGAAGTATGATTAGGTAATGTAAAAAAAACTCTGATTTATTATGAAATTTCTGATTCTGGGTAGTTAGAGTAGAAGATGGTATAAAATAATTGACTATAACTAAATAACTTAGTTAAAATTAAGATAATACTTAACTTTTTATCATAAAATCAAGTCAACATTATTTAAATTTACCTATCCCCTTAAGAAAACTGTGATAGACATTCATGCCCCAACAATTTCTAGATTGAATCGGCAAATCTATCAACGCTTAAAACAAGCTCTATCCTTAAATCTACGTCGCCAAATTTTTATAGCTGTATGTGATCACCAACAGCTAAAAATTAGCTTAGTTGAAAAGTTAGAAGCCGACCTAACAAATACTATTGATGACAGGGAAGAACAATCAAAAAACAAAATAAATAACAATCAAAATATATTATTTGTTACTCTAAATTTAAACCTAAGTAATCCTAATCCAGTAACTCAGATTAATCAATGGTTTGCACTTAATCCTGAATTTAAAAAAATAGAAGAATATCAAATCTTGGGATTTCAAATTATTGGAGTAGAGAACTTAACCAAACAACCTTCAGCAGTTCAATGGTCATTTATTAGCAATCTCAAAAAAATCGAAAAAAATTTATCCAAATTAGAATCTAGTATCTTACTTTGGGTGACTAAACCTTGGCTAAATACTATCAAACAGTCAGCACCAGAATTTTGGAATTGGCACACAGGTATATTTGAATTTGAGGGAGAACCTACCCCAGTAACTCCTAGACAAAAAAAATCATTATTTTCAAACAAGGTAAAACCTCAATCTTTCTTGCCATCAATAACTAGCCAACCTTCCATAAACATAGCAAGGCCATTGATGGCACTCGAACAAAAATCTTACGAATCAAAAAATTCTCAAGGTTATTTTCTTTCCCCGGCTATAGAAAAACTGTCAGAGTTAACTATTAACTTAAGTCCACACAAAAAAAATCTTCCACAGCCAGAATTAGAATTAGTTGAACTAGCAAGTTTAGTATGGGCAGAAATTTCGAGAAAGTCTCAAGAGGTAAAAACATCCCTGAAAAAGCAACAGTTTCAAATCCTTAAAGAAATTCAGGAGTTGAAAACTAATCAATATCCATCTCCAGAGTTAGTTATAGCTTATCAAACATTGGGGGATTTTTATCGCGATCTCATTTTAGCCGGGGAAGTCTCAGAGCAAAGTCTAATTATTGCCATTCGTGCTTATGAGATGGTTATTGAGTTGACATCTGAAGATACAGAAAATGTGAGTCAGTTTTCTAGATACCAAATTCCTATTCAAGACATTTTTAATGACCTTGGTACTTTATACTGGATGTTATCTCGTCAAATCAAGTCTAGCAAGTCTGATTTATTAGTTTATTTGGAGCGAAGTATCGTTCTTTATCAAGTGGCTATGGGGGAAATTAATTCGTTTCAAAAATACACTTATGCTAGATTACAAAAAAACTTAGGTTTAGCTTACGCTGATTTAGCTACTTATCAGCAACCACAACAGAATTGGGAAAGAGCCCTGAGAGCTTATCAGGAAGCTATCTTTTATCTAGATAAAGTAGCTGCTCCTAGAGATTATGCTTCTACTCTCAATAATTTAGGAGCAGCTTATTGGAACTTGGCTCAATATACTCAAGATATTGAGCATTTACAAGGAGCAATTTCTACTTATGAGGAAGCTATAGATTACTTTACGCCAGAAATTGAACCAATTAACTATGCAATGATTCAAAATAATTTAGGTATAGCTTATTGGAACTTAGCTCAATTTCAGACAGAAGTATCAGAGAATCTAATTCTCAAAGCTATTGATGCCTATTTACTCGCATTGAAGTATCGTACTCGAGAAGCTTTTCCTCTTGCTTATGCTGCGACACAAAATAACTTAGGTACTGCCTATTGGCATCTGGCTAACCAATTTGAGGAAAATCAAATTCGCGCTCAAATTTTCCATGAAGCGATCGCTGCTTATTCTCAAGCTGTAAGTATCGCTCAACATTTTTCTCCTTCTCAACTTACTTTCGACCTATTGGCCACTCATCATAATATTGGACTTGCCTACTATCAAATAGCAACAATTAGCAATACCACATTAGACAAAAAAAGTCAAATCAGTAATTTAGAAGCAGCTTTAGATCATCACTTACTAGGTTATGGTGATCAACCCCAGACTAATGTTAACAAAATGCAAGAAGAACAAGTTAGTGTAAATTATATTCTCAGAATTATTCGTACCTTCTACAATAAGTATGGAATACAAGGGCAAAATTTAGCTCTTTCTAAAATCCCAAGTAATTTATTACCTAAAATTTTAGTGATGTTGTCATCGCACTCGCCCTAGAATTACCATAATAAAACTCTTATTCCTGTTAAAAATTCCATCCATAAAATAGGATAATTTTTTTCAACTAGGACTGAATAAAACTGAATGTGAGTCAACTATTTTTATGATGATTAAATAAGCTAAGTATATTATTTTATATATCAAAGTATTTGAGTTGCTATACTAAGTAAATAGTTAATACCCAAAATATAGAGGAAAACAGAAATCTTTCGTTAAATTTAAATCAACTTGTCACCAAAATACCTATAAACAATAATCTCAAGATAATTCAATTTTTATTATTTACTTATATCCTCTTCCATATTATGGGAAAGAGGCACAAAAGGAAGAGTTTATAGGAAAAAAAGAAGAATAAAGAGAACTTTCTATAAAATAAATTAGGGATTTTTAGTACAAGCTGATGTGATTGTTTCGTCAAAAATTTTCACCAAAAGTATTCTCGCTCTGAGTTTAATCGAATGGGAGATAGAGAGGTGTGTAGTATACCTTTAAGTAGAGCCTCCTAGAAATGGCACTCTAGCCCTAGAGTTATTCAATAAGTTTTCCCCAGACTTAGTAGTATTAGATGTCAACTTACCTAGTACAAATAGCATTAAACTTTGCAAATATCAGCAAAGGGATACAAATCTCCTTTGTAAAGATGACAAAATAAACAAAATTGAGCTGTCTATTTTATCTCTTCGGGAGTCGATTTATCCCCAGCCTTAAACAAGGGGGGTGTTAAAGCTCCCCAAACCCCATACCCGAATAAATATCAGTCGCTACTTCTATACTACGACGAACACAATCTCCCAGAGCCACACCACCAATATAATTACTACATAGATATACTCCAGGCCAAGATTTTAAGCCATGATTAATCTGAGCCAGCCTAGAACTATAACCTAAATTATACTGAGGAATAGCACGAGACCATATATGTACTGCCAGAACTTTTGGTTTTTCAGGATTCTGGTTTAATAGAGTTTGACAAAGGTCTTGATGAACTTGTGCAACGATGGCTTCACTATCTAAGTGAGAAATTTCTGGGTCTGTTGCACCACCAATATAATTAGTAAAAATTTGCCATCCAAGAGGTGTTCTACCAGAAAATAAAGCAGAAGACCAAATAGTACCAAGAGTCCGAATGCCTTGACCTCTAGGAATCAAATTACCAAAGCCATCTATCTTGGCCTTGATAGAAGAAACAGGATATGCCAAAACTACACAGGCAACAGTAGGATAATAGAATTCATCAAGAGTACCAGCAATTTCAGGAAGTAAAGGTCTAAATAATTTAGCACAGGCATAAGCAGGGCTGGAGAGGGCAATGGTACGAGTTTCTATTTGCTGAGAACCATTGGGAGTCGAAAATTCTGCTATATAAGTCTGTTTTTCTGTCGGACGAAGACCCACGAGAGACCAATTGAGCTTGACTGCTTGTCCTAAATAAGTAGCGATCGCTTTTGGCAATACCTCCAAACCACGTCGGAAAGAACCCAACTCTCCAGGTTTAGTTTTAGGAATATTAGAATTAGCAGCAGCCTTTGACTTAGGGTTTCTTTGAGCAGACAAAACAGCACCAGCCAAAAGTCCACCACCAAGGTCAGCCATTCGAGCCACTTTAGAAAAAGCAGCAGTAGCACTAAGTTGACTAGGGTCTCCAGCGTAAACACCAGAAACAAAAGGTTCAACTAATCGTTCCATTACCTCTTTACCAAGATGTCTTTGGAAAAATTGGGATACAGTTTCTTCTCCCCCTTCCTGAGATAGATCCATACCAACAACAGGTGGAACAAAACCCAAAGCACCAACTAAAGCGCGTAACTTTCCAGTATTACTCAGTAGTTGAGACTGTAACATTGCCTTTGGGCTCATTGGTACTGGTAGTAATTGACCATTCCAATAAACATAACGAGGTAACTTACGGTCTGCAAAAATCAAATCCTCTTTGAGGCCAACATCTACAGCCAACTTTAAAAGCTCAGGGGTGGGAGAAAAACTATTAGGACCTTCTTCCCAAAGAAATTCTCCTTGAGAAACTGTCGTGATATTACCCCCGACTCGGTTTTGGCTCTCAGCAACTAAAATTTTCAAGGGTGAATTATTACTTAATTTTGTCAGTTTATGGGCTAAACTCAAGCCACTGATACCTGCACCCACGACTAAGACATCTAATATTTCAGTCATTTGTTCTTAAATATATTTAGCATACTATTTTTCACGATGTTGTTTATATAATAGTCCCCAGGGCGGGATTGAGATTCCCAAACCTTCAAATTTAGTCCGTACTAGGAGTTTAACTTTTAGCTTCTGTTATAAATGATTTTGGAAAAGGGTTTCTAGATAAACTCTAGCAGCTTGTCGATAATAGGGAGATGTTTCTGGTGTACCGCTATCTCCATTTTGTAACAAGAATAGTGATAAAGCTGCTGAAAACACCCGGTCTTGATCCCAGTCTGAGTGATTTTCTAAGTAGATTTTCAATGATTCGTGCAGTGCTTCAGGAATTTCGGCCAGAATACTAACAGTTACATTCATGTTTATAAGTAAGGCTCTGTGTATATTTTTTTTCTCTATAGTCCTTAGTTGTGGCCATGAACCACTAACTTTGAACTACTGATGTCGCATCATTGTGCATTAAGAGGGGGTAGGTTTGTCAATATTGAGAAATATTACAACTTGCTTTCTAGAAATAAAATATTTACGAAATAATAAATGTTTCATAGCATTTTTTGTTACAAAACTTTACTAATATTGGCCAATATTAATTTATTTACCTGTGAGTGAACAAAATCCCCAATTTAGTTACAAGAGTATTATCATGTCGTTGAACTCTGTGGAAAACTCTGTTTAACCTGTGGAAAACATTGAAGTTCTTTGTGGAAATACTGTGGAATCTATGTGGAAAATTACTATAAAAGATAAGAATTCTGAACTACTTCAATTTAAAGTTAATAAAGATGTTTAAAATAAAAATATATTATTATAGCAATAAATTCTACTTTTAATAAAAGTATTTTCTGCTTCTTTGGTATTTTTAAACTCTTCACAGGTGACTTTTTCTAAATAAGCCTAAACAGATTTTATGATACATCTAATGTTCATGTAGTTTATTTAGAGTTTGATTTGTGAAAATTTTATCTTTGTTTTAGAAGCTAATTGTGGTTTATTATAGTTATGAAATCAACTTTTTTTTCAGAAAAATATTTTATAATTAATTTTTTTCCCGACTACAGGGTATTTATACCAGGTGTAATAAAAATTTACTGCAAATAACTAGGCTTTTTATTAGAAGTCAGAAGTCAAGGAATGAATTGGTTCAAGATTATATTTTATTCGTAAATTACTTCTTTTGTCAAAGAAATATCCCCTATAAAGTTGTTGAATCACACTTAATTATTCAAACAGATTCTTTTTTTTGACCCTTGGTATAATTTTGGCTAATAATTTAGTTTCTTGTCTTTTCTCTCTCGTCTAGGTATTGAGACAAATCTAATTTCTAGCGCTACAACATTAAATTCTCCCGTAGTCCCGTAGATGCAGTTAATATAGTGATATTGATCAGTAAACTCCTTTCAGCGCGAAAAGTCCGACTGCACAAATCACTAATTTTACACAACTACCTATCGTCGTTTTCAGGCTTTACTCTAGAACAAAATTTTCGGTAAAAAAATGCTATGATTAAGAAATTTCAATCCTCTTTTAATAGGATTCTATTGTCGCGAATTTTACTACTTACGATATCAGGACTAGTATTGGGTCAGTATATAATTTACAGACAAGCACGTTCTACTTTTCTAAACACTGCTCGTCAAAACCTTAAAGAAAGTGCAGATAGAAAAGCGGAATATCTTCAACAATGGGCAACATCACTAAAGTCAAGTCTAGTTAGTGCGAGTGAAAGCTATGTACTTGAATCTGGTACAGTTGAAGAGCATCAAAGTTATATTAAACGGTTAGACGAAATGTTATCTACTCAGATAAGTTGCGTTCAATTGAGTAACTTACGGACTGAGGAGATCGTCGCGAATACTTGTGGTACTGAAAGAATAGATTCTTTACCGGAAAATATATGGCCTCAACAGCAAAAACAACTTTTTAGGGACAAGTATAATATTTATGTGAGTTACAGCATCCTAGAACTGTTAAGCGCAGATAGCGAATCAAATGGTCAGAAAGTAAATCAAAAAACACAAGTTAGCTTAGTTTGGAGTGTACCAGTGTATGTTAGTGAAGCTGGCGAAAGAAAATTGCGATATGCCTTAAGTATTAAGTCAGCTTTACCAATGCCAACAAATAGAGAAAGAGGCTCATTTACAGGTTCAACTGTAGTAATTAATGTCCCCGAGTACAGGATATTAGCTAGTCTAGATTCTAGGAAACTAGGGCGTAGGATTTCTGAATTGTCAGACACACAGACTGCAAAGAAACTAGAAAGTATTATGAAAAAGGCAGAGGAAGGTCAAAAACATTTTGCCCATATATTTTCTATTGAGGAAACAGATATTCTGAGTAAAAATCAGGGAAGTGATAGAAGTAAAAATACTTTCAGAGAAATTATTGATAAACTAAAAGAGATATTGCCTAAATTGTTAAGACTTAAATTATCAGAAGATAATGAATTTTTAGCAGGGTATGTTGCTATTCCTAGCCCTATAGATAGAGATAATGATAAAGTGTGGGTTGTTTTAGCAATTACACCTATAGATTTTGCTTTATCTGGTCTTAGAGAAGTTCAAAAGGTTCTAATTATTCTAATTTTATTTTTACTTGGTGCTAGTATCATAGCAAGTATTTTTTTGGCTCGTGATTTAGCTATTCCTTTGAAGAAACTCCGAGATTATGCTATTACTTTAAATGATTTAAATGCTCCCAGTAAAGTACCTCAAGATCTAAAAATTCCTGAGTTTAATCAACTAGCAGTTTCATTACAGAAGATGGTAGAAAGGCTAAATAGGTGGGCTGATAAAATAGAAGTAGCTTCTAAAGAAGCTCAGGTTGCTAACCAGTTAAAAAGTGAATTTTTAGCTAATATTTCCCATGAGTTAAGAACTCCACTTAATGGTATTATTGGTTCACTGCAAATAATTTATGATGGTTTTTGTGATACTAGGGAAGAAGAAATACAGTTCTTGAAACAAGCTAATGATTCAGCTATTCATTTGCTAAGAATTATTGATGATATCCTGGATATTCGTAAAATTGATGCAAGAAATTTATATATGACATTTGAGAATATCAATATCATCAAGTTATTAGAAGAAACTGTGGATATATTTAGATACGATCTTGAACAAAAATCTTTGGTTTTAAAACTAAATGCTTCTGAAGAAAAAATACTTGTTTATGTTGACAAAAAAGAGTTACAGAAGGTTTTTGAAAATGTTATTAGTAATGCTATTAAGTTTACAGAAAAAGGAAATATTGATATCTCTATTTGTAGAAAATATAATCAATGTATTTTTTCTGAAAATCAGAATAATTTAGTTAATGCTCATACTCATAAAGTTAATCAAGTTTTAGTTACTATTCAAGATACAGGAATTGGTATTGATCCAGAAGAACAGGATAAATTATTTCAGCCTTTTGTTATGGTAGATGGTACAAAAACTCGTAAATTTGGTGGAAATGGATTAGGATTAGCTATGGCTCGCGGACTGGTGGAAATGATGAATGGTAATATTCATCTCTATAGTGAAGGTATAGGGCGAGGAACTACAGTTTATATTACTATACCAATTCAGGAAAGATTATCATTGGAGAAAAAACAGGATATTTCAACAGAAATTAAATTGAATTAAAAGGATGAATTAATAGCAATTAGTTTTTTTGTTTTCCTAATATTACATGGCTTGTCAATAATTTTAATTTGACCAATGTCCTAAGAATAGTTTGAGTTTTTGACATTGAAAATTTATTCAAACCTAGTAAAGGTCTATCAGTCTAGTAGCAGACCGACACAGCTATAATGGTTTAATAAATCTAGGTTAGGTAGCATCGAACGTAATAATACTCTATCAGGGTAACCCAACAACAACAGAGCCATTGTTGAATTTCACTTCATTCTTATAGAACCTACATTTTTAGGGGCGTCACTCCAGTAGGATAGGTTAGGAGGCAACATATATTCAAGAGAGCCAACTATTAACTTTCCGCGGCAACTCAATAATATTAAACACTCTACCTGTCTTAATCTTAACTTGACAAATAGTCTCAAAGTAGGTAAGCGAAATTATTTTTGATCTACTGATCAAATATGTTTTTCCCTTTCTCCCGACTTCCTACTACCCACTCTCTGAAAAATGTTAAATTAATTTTGTCCAAGTACTTAATCTAATTATAAAATCCGCTGTAAGCTTGGTCACATCGAATTGCTTTTCCTTGTTGCTGAAGAGAATTATTCAAAGCACAGAGAATTTCTACTAATTTAGCACCTACCCAACCGGAAGAAATTTTTGAAGTAGTATTCGTCAAAATACAATTTAAAAATTCATGGCACACTTGAGCCAAAGGTTCAGCTTTTTTGATGCTTATAACCTCCGGAACAACATCTACTGCTTTCCAACGACTGCTCAAATATTCTAAATGACCATGCTGAATAACTAAAGGTTGAGTTTCTGAGGTTTCATCAAAAATTAATGTTCCTTGACTACCTACTACTCCTAAACGACGTTGTTTATCAGGGTTTAGCCAACAAAGATGTAAAAAAGCTTGAAAACCACTAGGATAAATCAGTTTAGCCATAACTAAATCTGATTGTGGGGGTTTTTGAGGAAGCCAAATTGTACCATTTGCTTCTACTTCGACTGGTGTTTCCTGTAACCAGCTATTAAAAATACAAATATCATGAATTGCTAAGTCCCAGAGAGCATCAACATCTGAGCGAACAGGTTCAATATGAGTTCGAGTCGCATATCCGTAGCGTAATTCTCCTAATTTACCTTGATTAACTATAGTTTTGCCAGTTTCTATGACCGGATTAAATAAATAAGTATGATCGACAAATAGTTGCAATTTTTTTTTGTCTGCTAATTTGCATAGTGCAATAGACTCAGAATACTCAAGGGTTAAAGGTTTTTCGGAAAAAACGTGATAACCTCTTTTGAGAGCAGCACTAATAATCTCATAGTGAGTAGATGCTGGTGTGGCGATCGCGACTGCTGAGATTCCTGGTAACTCTAAAGCTTCTATCCAATCTTCTACTAAGGCTATATCTTTGTCCAATTGCAAGCGTTTTTGAATTACTTGTAAGTGTTCTGCATGAGGATCTACTATAGCAATAACACGAGAATGAGGATGATTGAGAAAATTACGAACTAAGTGAACTCCCCAACGACCTGCACCAAATATAGCAATTCCTATTTCCATTTTTATAATCTTTGTAACTTGATATCGGTTCTATTAAGCTTTCCCAAATTTACCTATGCAGGAATTGCATAAGCTTGAGAGCTAGCTTCAATATTTCACGCTGATGCCACTAAGCACAGTCTGTAACTGATATAAGACCCAGGCCACAAAATCCTAAGTTAGCTAAAACTACTTATTCATATACTTTTTGCTCGTTGATATCAGCATTAAAGTCTCTGTCTATAGTCAAATCACAAGTAATACATTCATAAGTTTTCTCGCTCAATGGCATTTTTTGTTAATATTAACTATTATTATAACAGATATATTTCAAAAAAACAACTAAACAGTCGCCCGCTTATGGGTGAGATAATAGAGACCCAATTTTTGGGTAATATTATTCTGATAATAGTTCCTCAAAAAAGCCTTCTTCAACTTCGGATGCTGATTGTACATTACCTTCTACAATTAAATTTATGTAAGACTTTAAAAGCTCTTTCATTCTAGGATTTTTATATTGTGGATTAATTTTATTCAGAGCTTTTTGCCAATTAGTTTCAGTTGGTTCTTGATTAAGTCCAGTTAAAATTTTGGTTTCTTTAACTAATTTATCAAGTTCAGCTCCTGAAAATCCGAGAGTGTTTTTTACTAAATATTCTAAAAGTGAATCAGAAATTGGCTTGAGTTGACGAGCTTTGATTCGTTTCTGAATAATTTCGTAGCGTTCTTTAGTTGTGGGAGGCATAACAATAAAAGTTTCATCAAAACGCCCTGCACGAAATATTTCTGGTGGTAGCATGGAACGATCATTGGATGTAGCAATAAAAAAAATTGGTTCTTTGTGGTCATTAAGCCAAGTTAGGAATGTGCCAAACTGTCGGGTAGTAGTACCGCTACTATCACCACCAACTCCTGCAAAAGCTTTTTCGATTTCATCCATAAATAGAATGTTGGGAGCGGAAGCTTCAATTGCTCTGAGAGCTTGATATGTATTGCTTTCGGACTCCCCTACCCATTGAGATTGTAATCTGCTAATTTCAAAGTTAATTTGAGGAACGCGCCATTCAATAGCGATCGCTCTGGCAATAAAAGATTTTCCACATCCAGGAAACCCTTCAAGTAAAAGAGCGCGGGGGCGCATATCTGGGTCTGCATCTTGTTCAAACCAAGGATAACGTTCTTTGACCCAAGTTTTGATGTTTTCTAAACCACCAACTTCTTGGAGTCCTTCTCCTAGTGGTTCGTAATAATCTAAGATGCCGATTTTTTCAATTTCTTGTTTTTTGACTTCTAATAATAGTTTGGAAGCTTCTTCTGGTTGTTGCCACAGCTTTTTTGTTGTGATTAATTTTGCGGTTTGTGCTACTGCTTGAAAGTTCATTCCTTGAGCTTTTTCTGCAAGGTCTTTGGCTCTATTTTCTGCTAAATTGTATTTAGTAACAGCAAGTTTAAAGATATTTTGATAAAGTTCTTCTCCAATGGGTAGGGGCAGGTCTAATATGTGAATATAATTACGCAAACTTGTAGGAATTGACCAATCAGAACCTACTATTATTAAGTTCATTCTGGGTCTGGGTTTTGTTTGTGCGATCGCGAGGACTAATTCTTTGAGTTTGCGGGTAGTTAAATAAAAAGTTGGTTCTATGAGTTTTGACCAGTCTGGTAGAATATAGGTGTATTGCTGGTCTATGTTTTTCCTGGCTTGATTTTGTAATTGCGTCTGTAAAAAATCAAGGGCATAAATTATTGGATCGGTGTTTGGTTGTGGTGCATAATTTGTGCTTTGCCAATTGTTTTCTGTTGTTAATTTATAAAATCCATTAATACTTCTCCATTCAGCTAGTTCTCCTTCAATAATATTATTATTACATAGAGAACGATAGGCAGCTATTATGCAATTAATTGCTCGAATTTCTTCTGATGAACGTAAGAAAATCAAGGGATATTGAGCTTGTAAAAGTTCTTGTAGTTCTCGTTGGCATTTATTGTAAGGAAGTTCCATATTTTTTGATTATAATATTTTATTTATGATTTTTTAAAACTAATTTTATTTTAAATAAATCCATAAAAAACAGGCTTAATTGTTATTATATTTAGCTTCAAATATAGGCATCATATTTTATGAATTTGGAATCAAAATTTCCTCGATGTTAGGTTAACATTTTTTTGTATTTTTGGTTATAAAAAAGGTTTTTAAGCTTAGGCATAACCCCTGGATTTGTTTGAGTTATCTTGGGGAATTGTTGTAATTAGCAGATGTAAAAGTTTTCTCAATAGTCGAGGTTGTATTCGAGCAAACCGAAACTTTATTATTATTATTTTCTAAAGATAAAAGCTCCAAGGATATAATAACATTTATGAAATTACTTTTACCATTTTTAATACCGTAATTCCATTAATTAATAATTCGGTTAAATTGCTCCTTATTTACTTGTCGTAATTATTGCTTTTCTATTTCCTGACGCAAATTTAATCTATTAGTTTGTCCTCTATCAGTTTGATTATGAAAATAATCTTCTGGATAATTAATATCACTACCAGTTAGATTCACTGAATAGTAAATCTATTTATGACCGAGATTGGGTATTTTTAAGATTAAAGTATATTCTATCATAATTTATCTATCTACCCGTAATTTTTTACTCCATTCGATGAAGGGATATACTCCTATAATACCAAAAATAACTAGAGCTACCAATATTAATAATCCCCTAGTTTTGAATTCTAAAGGTTCGTAGCCAATGTTAGTAATACGGTAATCTTGGGCATTAGAAGTAAGACCTTTGACTAAAACTTTGACTTGATATTTAGTTGCCCGATCGCCATCTGGTTGCTTATATTCTAATTCATATTCTTGTAGACTTTCTAGGAATTTAATTAAACTCTGAGCTACCTCTTCAGCATTATCTGGAAATTGATGAATACCTCCCGTTGAATCAGCAATTTCTCTTAAACGTGGTTGATCTACGATTAATTGGTCAATCCTTATTCTTGGATGTTTACAATTATCAATAATTTTATTGATAACTTTGTCTTTAATAATTATTTCATCTATTGTTAATTGTGCGTCAGTAAATTCAATATTACATCTTGAACTATTGTATATTTCTGTTAGAGATTGACCATAACCTAATGTGTGAACTTTAACCTTTGGCATTTGTGAATCTTGAGGCTGGAGAATATTTTTTAATCTTTCAAATTGTATTTCTTCTGTGTCGCGATCGTGATTATGAAACCCATCAGATAACACAATTACCACTAACTGTTTTGATTGAGAATCATCAGTTTTATTATTACTATCGGAGGTCGAATTAACTGAATTTATCAAATATTTAACAGCAGTTTCTAGTGGCTGATATAAATTAGTAGAAGCGCTGAGTTCTTGATTGGCTAACTCTTCTATTTTTTCCTTTAGCTTCTCACTGTTAGATGGGTAAAAATTGGCATCTAAACTTTTATTACTTACTTTAAACTGGTTACCTCCTTTACCGAAAGGTGCTAAACCTATTCTAACAGTTAAATTTGGCTTATCATTAGCGGCATCAATAAATTTGTATATAGCATTAATAGCACCCTTAAATTTAATGCGTCTTCTACCTGGACTAGAATCTCTAAACTTCATACTCCCACTCATATCTAACATAATAATTATGTCAGCGGGAGTAGTTTTTGCCCTAGTATCAGTAGGGAGAATAACAGTTGGTTTAATAGTTTTTTTGCTACCAAATTCACTAATGGTTTCTACAGAAAAATCTGATTCTTGTAAATTGGGATTAAAGTTTCCTGCTTTATTATAAACTTTAATCCGCATTTTGACTGTATTTTTTTCTGCTGTAATTATACGAGTAATTTCCAGGCATTTTTGACGATTTTCTTTAGTATTACTACAGTCATCTTGACTAATTATATTTTCAGGTATGGCGGCACAACCGAATGGTAATATAGCAGAAAAAACTGCTATTGCTAACAGTTTAGCTTTGCGGATCATATAAAGTGTCATAGAAGCAAAAACAGTAATATTTGTCTGGTTTATCGTTTCGTAACAAGGTTATAATTTGACCGTGGCGGAGTGACTTTTTTCCCCTTCTTTCCATTAAAGTTCGATTAATTTGAACTTTTCCTGTAGCCCAACATTGAATTTCAACGACACGGTTATTTACAGATAAAGAGGCACATCTATCAGCAATACCTGGCAAGTAAATGTCTACATCAGTATAATCACTACCATCACCACCAATAATTATTGGTTTACCTTTAGTATGATATGGCAGTTTAATAGATAAGTTTTCTTCAATAGGAGTATGTGGATCGTCTTCAGTAACTAGTTGAAGGCGATAGACATTTCTGATACGAGGTAATTTAGGACTAGTCAAATTGTCTTGTTCTTGTTCAAATCTTTCTTCCATTTCTGCCGTCATTTCAAAACCAGCACCTGCTCGTAAAGCTACTGCATAGTTAGGAGCAGCTCCTAAACTTAGGTTGTCTTGCCACAAGCTCTAGTACCAATAATACTAATCTGAGTCATACTTTTAACGATAATGGAGAATAAAAGGACTTAAATAAAGCCAGGGTGCTTCTAATAAAGTACAATTGCTAATACTAGTAATAAAAAACTGAAAAGGCCTTACCTCTCGGTTATTTCTGTTTATTACTTCTTTAGCAACAGCAAAATATCTATTGCGTACTTGTTTTTGACGCTCGACGGGATGTCCCTGCATTTTTATTGCTTCATCGTCAAGACTTTCACAGAATAAATCAGCTTTATGTAGGCAAATAGCAATGTTATCTACTCGACTACAATATTGATTGAAAAACCTTAACCAATCTTCTAAATTATTAGACCACCCTTGAGCATTCATTAATTGGTCTGGATCTAAAGTCATACCTGAGGATGCCTTCTTGAGCAAATGATTGAGCACTATTTCTTTATAGGGAGGTAATAACAAAATGATGCCTATATTTTGACCGATTTTTTCCTTAAAGTCATTCCAATCATCTTCATTTTTTTCCTGCCATTCAGTTTCCCAGATTTCCCCAGAAGTATCTACCCAAACTGATTCTATAATTTTGCGGTGATTTAACTGAACTTCTAGCCTGACTGGTCTTCTTATCATGTCTCTAGTTGGAACCATATCACCAGTATCTACTTTTTGAAGTTTTTCTCTCAGCGTCTTATAAGATGGGTCTATGATCTTAACCCGCCATTCACCAATTGGCTGGGCCAAGGCCAATCCCATGTGAGTTTTGCCCACGGCGCGATCGCCTATCACTATCACACTCATTCCCACCTCCTATCATAAATTTGGGCCAAACTTTGAAGAATATTTGTTTGACCAACTTGGCGATCGCCTATCACAATAACTTTACTCATAAAAAATACTTATAAAATTAACTAAAACAATTGTAGGTAAATTTGAGCAACCCGGAAGACCTCTCCCCCGACCCCTCTCCTATAAGAGAAAAGGAAAATATTCCTCCCCTTTCCCTTGTGTAGTTCTTGAACTATAACCTCAAGCTCCAGGCAATGCAAACCTGTTAGCCTTTGTTCTACATATTCAATTTGATCAACCCACTATTCTCCTCATCCTTGCATAACTTGTATTCGTGCATCATCCCCAACTTGTAAATAACCCTGAGCTTCCGCCAAATTACCATTATTAAACAGTCATTTAATTTTCTTAAGCACCTCATCTACAGTTAAGCGAACGAGCAGCTGTTAGTCAATTAAAACTTGATATTCAGTATCAATATTTGATCAGCCGAACTTCAAATCATCAATTAACCCTTGAAATTTCTTCAATGCTGCTAGTATTTTACTGATTCACTAGCAACACTACCCTGAAACTGAATTTTTAGCAGTAAACTAACTTTTAATTTAGATCGACTGCGACAAGAACAAATTTGATCGCGAATTTCAGCAATGCATGGTAGAATTTATCGTGATCCTTGTTCAGCAACCTCCTTACATAACAAAATATCAACTTACCTCAAATCAACTCTATGGAATATTTCGGAGTTAGTTGATCAAACTTAATATAGTGCAGCTTTTTTGTACGTACTCACTAGTTAAAAATTAAAAGTAAGACTTTATCGGCTCAAAACTTTAACACATTCAGTAATTTCAGGAAATTATTTAACTTATGCTCTATTGAGATCATTAGTGTAATCTCAGTTAATTAAATTAGCATTAATGCCCGTAAATTTTCAGTTGACCTATAAAACCCACTCCCTAAACTTATCAAAAAAACCCCCTACTATAAAAATCTATAGCAGGGGAACAGTAACAATTCCAACCAAAAAAATCACCAATAGCTTAACTGCGATCCGTCAAAGATATCGGTTCAAAACTAGGTATAACTAAATCCTCATTCTGCCTAGTCAACTGATTATACAGTCTTTCAGTATTGGGAAAATTAGCAGCAGGGAGAGTGGGGAAACGGCGATAAGGAACAGTATCATCTCCAAAGAGCTCAATATATTCATCACTATTTACCATAGCATTGACAAAACCCTTAATACCTAAAGTTGCTAGAATCTGATTATACTTGCGAATCTCAACTTGATCACGAGGAGCGCGACCTAAAAAATGCTTTGTACCCAGTTCAATAACCTTAGTATTAGGATAAGGCGTGTAAAACTCCTTAATATAAACTTGAGAACAACCTAATTCCTCAATAAACTCCTTGAGATTGATATCATTATTCTTTAACTTACTCTCCAGAAAAGAGAACTCACTCCTCATGATGAAAGGAGGCATATCCCGCTCAAAAATCTGACGGTAAGCAGCAGCAATAACTAAATTCAACTGTTGCTGATCTTCAGTATTTATCAACTTAAATACCTTACACTGCTCCCGTTGCTTATTAACACCTTGCCTAACTCGGAACTTAATATCAGGTTCAGTGCGAAATATCCTAGGAGTTCCCAACTCCACAAACCTTGGTGTTACTTCTTTCTCTACTCGCAGATTTTTATTACCAATACTGCCTACCCTTGTATTGCGCAAAGACAAACCACCAGGAGTTAAGTAACGTTCATAAGGAATAGTATCTTCCCCAA
>JAGGDU010000161.1 GCA_018457135.1 Trichodesmium erythraeum GBRTRLIN201
GGAGATGTTATTCTTACTATTATATCTGTTGCGACCTATTTAGGATTGCTATAGTTATTTAAACTTATATATACATAGCAATATTGTAGTAGTATAAGTAACGAGCGAAAACTATATTAATAAATAGCTTGAGCTTCCTTACCTTATAATTTGGTTGCCTGGTCTTGAAGATAAGATATAGACTATAGTCAGTGGCATCAGGGTGAAACACCGAAGTTAGCTCCAAAGCTTATGGTATTATGCTTATCTAAGTTTGGATAATTTTAGTTAAACCGAAAATATAACTTCCGCAAAAACTTCGGTCAGTTTTTTCCCTGACTCAAGAATACTGTGCTGTGTTTTTGTCTCAGCAAAACCTGGAGATGAATAAATTAGTTGACAATTTACAAATTATTCTGGATAAAGAGACCCAAACGGACTAGTGTTTCCCAGCCATAAAGTGGTAAAACTTTTTATTTCAGTTGTAAATTATGAGTTATTACTTATTAAGTAGGTAGACAAAAATAAACATTAAAATAAAAAATATTAATAATAACTCACAAGCAACTTCTCAAGTAGAACTCAGCTATGGGTAAGCGAATCTTTATTACTATTTAACCGATAATTAAAACTAAATATTTAGCTATTAGTTATCAGCACCTAGCATCCCTCAGTATCCGTTATGAAATGCTGAAGTTGATTTTTTACCCCGAACTTTAAAAAGGTAAGTTTAAGGTAAGCATTCAGCTAAATTTACAACAGGATATCCCTAAATACAAAAATTCTATAACAAAAATACTCAGAAACAAGAGTATTGACTTAATAAAAAAATAACTCTAATAAGCTTTAAATACACCCTATTAAAATTTCATAACCAGTAACATTTAATATAAATTTTTTGAAGCAGTACATTAAGTTTTTAAGAAAACTAAACTACTGTATAACTGAAAAGCTGGATCCCACATTGTTTCTATTTTACGAGGTATATCAATGTGAGACTTGATACGACTTAATAGTTGGGTATAATCTCGACAAGTCACTTCTCCAAAAGGAGTAAAATTAGACCAAGTTTGCACTTTACCTAATTTTTCGTCAACCATATTCACTAACTCATTCCATTTACCTCTATTGGTAGTCTGTGGTTTTAATAGAGACTTATCTTGAGTAGAAATCTTAGGAGTAATTCCTTTTTGATATTGATAATTTTGGTCGCAAAATCTAATCACACTACGACGATAAGGTAGATGTAAATCTAATATATTTGCATAATCTTGAGTCATTTTCTTGTGACGAATTTTTTGAGAACGTCGCCGAGGATCGTAATCCATTACATTCATAAAAATAGGTAATAACCCTTCAACTTTTGTTACTACTTCTGACCAATTAAAATTCAAACTCCCCATTTGATCTTGCTCATTTAAACAAACAATATTTGCTTGGGGAGAGATAGATTGAAAATATTGCACTCTAAAAATATGTATCTTTTCAATATCTGATATTTTTGCCCAAAATACAGGAATACCTGCTTTGAACATTTCCTCACCATAAACCCTTAATTCTCCAATCGCTCCCAGTCGATAAATTCGCCAACCTCTATTCTGTAATTGCATTCTGGCAGAGTAGGGGTCAATCTTCATAATTCTAGCCAGATTTTTAACCGCTTCCTCTTTATTTTCTTGGCTAACTGGTTCAATAATAAGTAATCCTGGTTCTATATTTTCAGGATTAGATTTAGCAAAAGCGATCGCTCGCTGTTGACGATTTTTTTCTATATTTTCTATTCTTTGTAAACCTTGACGTGCTTGTCTAATTACTTGTGGGTTTGTTGCATCTTTGAGCAATTTTCTGTAAAACTTTTCTGCTAGTTCTAATTTATCTGTCTGTTCATACCACTGCCCAATATATAGTTGCACCCACAAATTTTGAGGATGTTCTTTCTTTAATTTTGTTAGTATTTTAGCTGCCTGTAGATAATTTTTTTGTCTTAGCAGAGTAGCAACTTCTTTAATTTCTTCCATATTCTGCATTCTGCTTAAAAGCTTCTTCCAAAAGAACCCTCCCTGATACCCGAGTCCAAATGCCCAGACTAACCTTGAAGGCTTCCTAAACTTCTTGACCTATATATTTAAATTTAGGCATCTTAGAAGAGTTGCCTCATTCCCTTATGTTTTTATTATAGCTGATGAGCATCAGGTAAAATATCCCAGAAAGTTCCATATAGTTGCTGACAACTCGAATCCAATAAAGTTGTCCATAAACTCCCTGAAATTCATCCCACACTCCAGACCCACCTTTAGAATAGCTTATCATAACGAAAGTTTTATTACCTTCCTGTTTCTCCACCTGTAAGTCAGTGCTTGAAATTTTAATCCTCACTATAGTTAGTAGCTTTTACCCCATTTATACCAGCTTTAGAAATTGATTTTCAGCCTCTACCCTATAGCCTATACTGTCAACCTAACAACAAAGCAGCAGGAATTTCATCTACAAGGACATAACAGTTATCCGCAAGTCAAAATTATCTGCATGTATTGACTTCAGATGGTCATTAATATCTAGTTTCCTAGTTTAGTAACCAACGAGTCCCATTAGACTCCTAAACATTAGTAAACTCCCTTAGTATTTGGTCATCAAAAGCTCAGTAATTTTAGTTATTAATTATCAAGACCTCCTTTTAAGTCAGATCAAATCTGGTTGAATACTTAATTATTATAATTGGAGGCAATAAAGAGATGGGAAAATTCCAACATAGTATAGAATTATAAACATATATTATATATATATAATATAATTATACAGTAGGAATTTATGGGAATAACTATTGCAAACTTTAGCTTTCAGGAACCTCAAGATCAGAAACTCTTTCCAAAGAACTATAGATGCTGTAAGCAAATTACTATAATACTTTCATCTCAGACAAGCCAATCATTTTTTTGAAGAACTTTATCCTCTCAAATTATATAAGTACTCCTGCAAAATTAATTACACATTTATACAAGCTAAATTATTTTTATTAATCAACAGCATAGATAATTAAAACAGGTAAATAATTATATAATTTTACTTGCTATATAGCCGTATTTTATATCACAGGCTTTCAATAATAAAGTAGTTTTTTTATCATTTTAAAAAAGGCAAAAACCTAATTTTTTTCTCAGAAATTACCTTTAGTTTTTAACTGCAATTAGTGCTATACCTTTTTCTTTCCAATACAGCAGCCACTAGAGATAATGCAACTAAAGGAGCTGTAACCCCCCTTAAAATACGCTTACCAAGAGAAACTGCTTGAAAACCTATAGCGATCGCTGCTTCTATTTCGCCCTTAGTCCAACCCCCTTCTGGACCTATAGCAATCACTATTGATTCCAGTTTTTGATTATCCAATAAACTCTCAAGTAAAAGAGGATAATTATTACGAGCAACACATATATATTTATGATAATTAGTAAATAAATTTTGCTTCTCAAATAATGATAAAGCCACAGAATATTCTACAGTTTCTCTAATTTTTGGAACTACTTGACGCTCTGATTGTTCTGCAGCTTCAGTAGCAATTTTTTGCCACCTTTTTAATTTTTGAGGACTAGGTTTCAGCACAGTTCTAGAACTAATAACTGGGAAAATATGAGTTATCCCTAATTCCGTACTTTGTCGAACAACCTCATCAAAACTATTTCCTTTAGGTAAAGCAGAGATTAGAGTTATTTCTATTGGTAATTCATTTTGAATTGCAATTTCTTGTTCTAAAATAGCGATTAACTCAGTCTTTATAGAAATATCTGGTGTAAGTTTAGCTAACCACCATTTACCCTCGCCATCCATTACAATAAATTTATCTCCCACCCCTAGTCGTAACACTCGTCGTAAATAATGCTGTTGTTCAACAGTTAAAAAAACCTGTTGTTGATCAATTTGCTGGGGAGCGATCGCTAATCTTTGCAAATCAGCCATTCTTTAAAAAATTTAATAATTACAATTTGGCTACTTGAGAACCTTAATCTGAAACAGAAACAGTAAAAAACGGCTGAAGCGTGGAAGAGTTTTATTGACATTTTTAACATCAAATCAAAAGAAAACCCATAATTTTTTCAATAAATGGAAATAGTAACAAAGCTATTTCCATTTATTTATTTTTCCTTAAAGTATTTTACCGGTAATATCTAATTTGATAATACTCTTCAGTAGTCCTGAAGTTAGTTTTTATGATTGTTAATACAGCTAACTTGTCTTAACTTAAAGGTATCTATTTTTTCAATTACTCAGTTTTAGTTATTAGCTCCTTAAATGCCTAAAAATTTTTGTATGGATTTATCCCACAGACTTATTTTCAAACGTAGAATTTATCCCAGAGAAAGCTAAAAATCTCAGCATTCAACCTTGATCTGTGAATTACAAAAACACATTGGCTATAGATAGGAGAAGTATTCGGATGTAATTCCATCCATACCTGAGCATTTTAGCTAATGGTTTTTCAAAATTGCCATAAAACCAAAACCTCATTTTATCCAAAGCTAATGGCCAAGAGCTGATAGCTAAATATTTTCCTAAAAATTAGTTTCATTAGTAGTAGTTAAGCTTTCATTTTTCCTAATTTTTTCCAGATATTCTGCAATAGCTTCAGTTGCTAATTGAACTACTGGTTTACCCTGGCGCTTAGACTCCTCTTTTAACTTGGTATAGATTTCATCCCTCACACTAACCCGATGTCGCATTTTGCTAGTATCTTTAGGCTTATCTGGAGAGGATTCTAGTTGACCTATAGGCTGAGCTTCCTGTTGATCTAAATTAGCAGATATTGTAGACTCACTAGTAGGCTGAGCTTCCTGTTTATCTAAATTATCAGATATTGTAGACTCCCTATTAGGCTGAGCTTCCTGTTTATCTAAATTAGGAATTGTAGTTTCCACAGTAGGCTGACCTTCCTGTTTACCTAAAGTAGAAGGTATTGTAGGCTCCCCAGTAGGCTGACCTTCCTGTTGACCTGAAGTAGAAGGTATTGTAGGTTCCACAGTAGTCTGACCTTCCTGTTGACCTGAAGTAGAAGGTATTGTAGGTTCCACAGTAGTCTGACCTTCCTGTTGACCTGAAGTAGTTTCCACAGTAAGCTTATCTTCCTGTTGAACTGAAGTAGAAGGTGTAGTTTCCACAGTAGGCTGACCTTCCTGTTTACCTAAAGTAGAAGGTGTGGATATTGTTGTATTAGTATCACTACTAAAAGTAGGAGTTTTTGGAGTTTGATGAGTACTTAGAGGTTGAGCTTCACTAATTGTTGTTGAAGTCGTTGTCGTTTGAGTCATATTAGTTGATTGAGTTACTGGAGAATTCATTGGAATCACTTCCTGATTATTTTCCAGATTTTTACTTGTCGATTCTTCTTGAGATTTAGTGTCTGGAGTTGTCTCAGTAACATCTGTAACGATTGGAATATTCTTTTCAGAATTAATTGAGGTCAAACTTGAATTGTTAATATCTGTATTCATCGAGAAACTAGATTGATAGTTGGTTACAAACTTACGGATGGCTTCAATACCGACACGATTACAAAAATCACCGAAACTCTCATCTGGTTGCCGTTGTTGCTTGAAATAAATAAAAATTCTTTCCAACTCAGCTTCCAGATTATTGATATGCAGTTTATCGATATAAGGTTTTGCCAGTCGTGTTTGGTTTGGTGAGCCCCCTAACCAAATCTGATAAGAATCAGCAGCACTACCGACAAATCCTAATTCCGCCATATAGGGTCTAGCACAGCCATTGGGACATCCTGTCATTCTAACTACAAAATGCTCTTGTCCTAGTCCCACCTTGTCCAACAATAACCTAATTTGTCCCAGTATGCCAGGTAAGGTCCTTTCTGATTCTGTAATTGCTAGTCCACAAGTAGGTAAAGCAGGACAGGCCATACTATAACGTACTAAGGGATCAATATTTTTTTCTGTGCTAATACCGTGTTTATTCAGAATTTGTTCTACTGCTTGTTGTTGCTGTGGTTTAATTTCGTAGAGAATAATGTTGTGATTAGCAGTTAAAAGCATAGGTAGCTTAAACAAGTCAACTATTTTTCGCAGAGCTGTTTTTAGTTGAAATGAATCTTCATCTTTAACACGTCCATTTTCGACAGAAATTCCTAAAAATAGCCTTCCATCCCCTTGTTCATGCCATCCCAAAAAGTCCAAATACTTCCATTCTGGTAGAGGTTTGAAGGGAGCAATGGATTTACCAAAATATTCTATCAACTTCGCCTTAAATTTTTCGACTCCCCAATCATGTAGTAAATATTTCATTCTAGCATGCCGACGGTTACTGCGATCACCATAATCTCTTTGAGTAGCCACTATAGCCTTCATAAAATCAAATATATCTTCTTTAGTAACATATCCAATTTCTTGGGCTAAACAAGGAAAAGTTTCTTCCTTTCTATGAGTACGACCTAGACCACCACCTGCTAGAACATTAAATCCTTCTAATTCACCTACTTCATTGGTAATTACAACCAAACTAACATCCTGAGTATACAGATCTATAGAGTTATCTCCTGGAACCGTTACAGCACACTTAAATTTTCTTGGCATATAGTGAGTACCATAGATAGGTTCTTCACTATTAGGGAATATCGTACCATTACCATTACGAAGTCTTGCCACTTTTACTTCAGAAGCTTCTTGTGCACTAATTACTTTTTCTCCATCCAACCAAATTTCGTAATATGCTCCTGTTTGTGGTGTTAATAAATCTGCTATTTTATTAGCATAATCTTTAGCATATTCGTACTCAGGACGATTTTTATAGGGAGCTGGTGGAGACATGACATTTCTGTTTATATCTCCACAAGCCCCTAGAGTCGAACCCATACTTTTTATGATCGATGATATAACTTTTTTTAAATTTTTCTTTAATACTCCGTGCAACTGAAAACCTTGTCTAGTTGTCACACGAAGTGTTCCATTACCATACTCGTTAGACAACTTATTTAGAGTAAGAAAAAGTTGTGGCGGAATAAAACCTCCGGGGTTTCGCGTGCGAAGCATCATTTGATAATCTTTCTCTTGCCCCTTGATTCTATTATCTCTATTATGTTGTTGATAAGAACCATGAAATTTTAGTATCTGAACAGCTTCTTCAGTGAAGTGATTTGTATCTTCCAGTAGTTGACTTGCCAGAGGTTCCCGCAATAAATTACTATTTTCTTTTATTCCTTCTAACTTGGAAGGTTTTGCCTCTTTAGGTGTTGAAATTTGAGATGGAATTATCATAGGTGAAAGTGCAAATTGCTACTATTTTATCAGTCAGTATAGTTACTCTTTTAGCATTGCTTTCGAGTCACAATTAGGAACTTAATTTTGCTTAGTTTTATTGATAATTTGCTCTACTTTGTTTTGACTAATCTCTTGAATTTAGCATTGACAATAATTTAGCATTACTATACCAATAATTCATTAATACTATATTATACTCTCATACATCCGTATTTTGTCAACCTCTAATAATTTTGTAGGTTTACTTTTTTTTCACTATAAAAACCATATATCAATAATTTACCCTAATTCATTTTTACTAATCTCTTGACTTTAGCATTGATAATAATTTAGTATCACTATGTCAATAATTAATTAGTTTTTTATTAATAATTAGTTTTTCATTATAATTTCATACACCCATATTTTGTCAACCTATACTAAATCCACAAGATTGACTGTTTCTTTTTACTATAAAAACTATATGTTTTAGGTGAATTATCATCTAGAATTTGTATAATTTATCATATAGCAATCCTAGACTAGTAGTAATAATTTCTATAATCTTTAATTTTTACTGAAAACCTTTGAAATTATAAATCCTGAATATTGAGTCCTGACTCCTGACTAGCACCAAAATATTACTGCCTAAATAGGGTTGCTTAGTAGCTAATAAATTTTTCAATAAAAATGCCTATTTCACTAATGTACGAAGAAGAAAACTATGTAGTCTTAGAGGCAAATAAACCTGAGCAATTTATGACTGCAGTAGAACTACTAGAAAAATTGCGTGGTATTATAGCTACACAACAAGATAATTTACCTAGAGATTTACAAAAATTATCTTCCTTAGATGATCAAGCTGAAAAATTAAGAGATACCTATTGTGAATATGAATTTACCCCTGGCAAATTCATACAATGGTACGTGGTGCGTCTGGAAAAGTAGGTTTCACCATCCTAGTTCTTATGTAAAACCACAATAGGCTTCAGTGAAATATTTTTTTTGCATCTAATTATGAAAAGCTCTAATTCTGCTTCCATGACATAATATAAGAATTATAATCTTATCTGAAGCAGATTATTTTAGAGCCTACAAAAAAACAACTTTGCTAGATATTTATGTTAAACCTAAAAAATATGATTTTTCTTTTTAAGAATAAATTATGTTTTTTCTACTTCTGGAATAGTCATCAAAGTTAAATCAATCTTTCCCTCCCTAGGTTGACTCACTTCTGCTTGTAAATTTGGTCCAAAAAAAGTTGATAATTTATCTTCTTTTTCTCGCCAAGTATCTAAAGCAATTAATGAAGAATCAAATTCTAACACTAAACCATAAGCACCATTAATTGCTATTTCCTTTAATCCTTGGAGTATAGGTCTTTCCTCATTTGTCGGACCTAAACCTAAGCGAGTCAGAGATTCTTCTAAATGCACTTTTTGGCCATACCTATAGCGAGTTACATCTTGACGTAATTGATTTTGAGTGGGAGTAGCCTGTTTTTCCCTAAGAGTTAAGATTTCTTCCGTAGTTAGTTGAGTAAAAGGTACTGGCTTAAGTTCAGCAGCTTTCAGAGCAAGCCCTCCTAGAAGTAGGGGAATTCCATAAAAGAATCCTGCTAGGTTAAGTGTGGGATTATTCGTAAAGTAAGCTACTGTTCCAATCACAGAAATAATTCCACCTAAAACCAATCCTACTGTCGCTAATGAAATTTGACGTAGCATATAACTGAATTATGTAAAGTTAGAATATTAATAAATACTAAATTTTTTGTTTGAACTATTAAGCAAACTACAAATTAGTAGTTTCAATAGATATCTTACATAACCAATGAATAATGGTCAACTATTTTTTTTAAAATTATATTTATATTATTTATTTATATTATTTTTCACCTAAACTTAATGATTAATCTTAAACAAACATAGAAAATATTTATTATAGTTATAGCACCCTAAGATACATAATTTTTTTTCAGTAATTTTAGAAATACGAGGATTATAATAAAAAAACTCTCACTAATTTTAATAGTTATTCACTCTATAGCAACTATCATTCTGAATAATACCAAATCTTAAAAGCATACTATGTATTATCAAAAAAAATCCTAGGTATTAGGCGTCTTACACTCAATCAGCTAAATATCAAGTAATTATCAAATCAAACATTAATTAATGGTATTAGCCACATAAATTTTTGACGTTAGGGAAGAGGTAAGAAAAAAAAGAGAGCAACAAATACGAAAAATTCGGTTTAAAATCTCCCCCACCCATTGAGGATACTTTTAGTTTTTTTTCAATACATATGTTATAATATTAATTTTAATTAATTGTGAAGGGTAGTGCAAAAAAAATTGATGCATACCAACAGGACTTTATAACTAAGGTTAATTATCCCACTCATTACTTGAATTGCAACATTCTTTGTATTACGAAAGGCCTGCTAAGTAAAAAAACCTCAACCTGCCCTTTATCAACCCAACGGTTGAACTTTCCCCGCACCTAAAAGTCGTGGCGGAGTAATTTTTTCAATAATCACGAGACTTTTGACAATTATAGATTTAACCATCTTATCTTTGAGTTTTCCAGTTGAGGACTCCCCTTAATATTTGTTCGTGACGAAAACAAAAAGTCGGTTGTATGATCGAAAAAAAACTGTCATCTAGGTTTGCTTAGTTAGCGGCAACCTGAAAAGCTCTTACAACCAGAAGCTATATTCTCCAAGAATAGAAGAGAAAAGTGATATTAAATTATTGCCCAGGCGTGAGATTTTATTTTTTGGCATCTATCCTGATACTACTTGCTTTATATTTTAGTTATCACTTATCAACACCTCTGGCTGAAAGACGAGGGAAAAAACTCAAATTAATTCCCTTTTTTATCTCCTTGAAAGAGTTAGGATACTTGAGACCTGATTTATTGGTCGATTGAAATTGAATATGTTGATAAGTTAGACTAAAATAATAGTTAGTATTAAACAAGTAATGATTTTTAATAATTACCTTATGTATCAACGTATGAAAATTTAAAAAATTATAGTAACTGATATTATGTCCTGAAACCTTTATTGAGGACTAACAAATACTTTATATTATATTACGCATTTTCTTATGGACTCACAAATCGTTAAAGTCAGACTGGCTAATATTGAAAGTAAACGGGAATCTCTAGTCAAACTACTAGAAAATCCTGATTTAGGGACTCTCAGAATTGATGTGAATCAAGCAATAGAGGAAATTGATGACTTGATTGATGAATTAAAGCGTACTTTTCCTGATTAATCTAGAATATAGATTGACTGGGTAATTGGGTTGAATGCTTCTGGAAGAGTTAAAAAATTTAACCCCCTCCAACTCTTACTGGAAGAGGAGCCTAATTATGCGGGTTAGAGATTTAGTTGGTGACCCATAGAAACATTTCTAAATCAGAAAAATTGAAAAATATGGTCCTAATTTTACAGTAATTAATATCTGGAGACCAACATCTAAAACTAGCTCTTGTTGGAGATTTAAAGGTATTGAATTATTCGCTAGTCTCAAGGAGAAAATTTATTCCTAGCATAGCCCATGAGAAGGGGGGTTAATGTTTTACAGGTTGCTACAATAAAGTCATGAACGCAAAACTTGATGGCAGTTAAACCACAAGTTTTATATGTCGTTTTTTTATCGGACTAGCAGTGTGCAAAATTAGTTCGAGTAGAGGCAACACTTGCAATCAAAAAAAACAACCAAAAATTTTCCCGATGACTGGGGGAAGCTTTTAGAAAAATTATTTAGTAAATTTTAGATATTTACTAAGCCTTGAGAATAGTTTTGTTTTAACTTTAGTTATCAACAGGACTATAACAAAAATGTAGCTATCAGTATATTTAGTGCTTCCTTACCTGAGAAAAGTGTCAAAAAATTGCGAAATTAATATTTGCTCACTTGGAATTTTCCCTGACTTGAGCAGGAAAAATGTGGGTAATAGTCTAGTTTTGATAAAAAGATTGACTTATAGGCTAGGCTTTTATACTACATAAAGTAAGCTGTTCAGAAAAATACGAAGTTTAAAACCTGGTTTTATAGTTAAAACTTATATAGGAGTTCTTGACATAGTTGTGCCTACCCATATTTGTTAGTCCTGTTAGTTCTTTGGGAAAAAGGGAACAGGACCAAGAGTTTCAGATTATTTATCTGTTGTGAAATTTTTGATAAATAATTTAGGATCACTACAGGGCAAAGCCATCTAATTGCCTAATTCCTCCTATATATAGTTTTTTTAAAGTTCAATAAACACCATAAGTGAAAAATATATTGTTAACAAGCGCTATGAGCTAGAGCTTATTAAGAATTGCCCCATGTTTTATTAATAAGATGCGTTTACCCTGAGGGGTGCTATGTATAGAGTTTCTCAGGTTAGTGAAGTATAGTTGTTTTTCTTCTTTTCTATTGCCAAGGAACCAAAATTACTAGTTTGTAAGAACATCCTATACAAGTCAATAAAAAACAATGATCAAAAACTAAATTTTAGCCAAAACGACCACTTACATAATCTTGAGTGGCTTTTTCCCTTGGGTTTTGAAAAATATTGTTAGTTTTATCAAATTCAACCAAATAACCAAAACGTTGGCCACTTTCTACAGCTTTGGCATTAAAAAAAGCAGTTAAGTCAGCTATCCGAGTAGCTTGCTGCATATTATGAGTCACTATAATAATAGTATATTTTTGCCTGAGTTCGTTAATTAACTCTTCTACTTTCACAGTTGAAATAGGATCCAGGGAAGCACAAGGTTCATCCATTAAAACTACATCTGGACTAATAGCAACTGCACGAGCAATACACAAACGTTGTTGTTGACCTCCAGATAGAGCAAAACCACTTTGTCCTAATTTATCCTTGACCTCATCCCATAAAACTGCTTGCCTTAGCGATCGCTCGACTATCTCATCCATTTCTTCTTTAGATTTAGCCAAACCATTCACTCTTACTCCATAAGCAATGTTATCGTAAATTGACTTAGGAAAAGGATTGGGTTTTTGAAAAACCATACCGATGTGACGGCGAATTTCTACAGGGTCAATATCTGGGTCGTAAATATTTTGATTATGATAAAGAATACGACCTTCTAAGCGGAAAATATCAATCAAATCATTGAGACGATTAAAGCATCGTAATAATGTACTTTTACCACAACCTGAAGGTCCGATAAAAGCAGTTACTTTATTCTTAGGAATTCTCATTGAAATATCTTTTAGGGCTTTAAAATCACCATAAAAAATGCTAAGGTTTTCTGCTGAAAGAGCAGGAGTAGAATTCTGTTGATAAGTATTTGTTTGATGCTCTAGCATAAAATATAACTTGCTAATTTAGTGTAAAAATGATTTTTGTGTTTACTATTTAGATTATATTGAATAAGTCTTTTACCCAAAAAGGTAAGAACTAGCAGGTAAATCTACTTTGATCTTTCATGAATGAAACTTTTTCTAGTCAGATTTCAAAAAAATATATTAGTTTTGAATACTTTAGTTAGTTTTATTTACAAATAAGTAAATCAATAATTATTTTGAAAACTTTGTCTAGAATTTACTCTTCAGTAAGGGGTTTGATTAAAGCCCTATTTAGTCAAGTTTACAATTACTTATCTTTATCTATGTTTTCGATAGAAGCAAGAGGTATAATTGAATTTTTCCTAAACACATAACTATAAGTTAATCATCAAAATTGCTTTTTACTCGTTACCCAACGAGAAAGAATACTGGTAATTAAAACTAATAAAACTAAAACCAAGGAACCTGCCCAAGCAAATTCTTGTAAAACCACATCAAAACTGCGGGCAAAGTCATATACTAGATATGACAAAGATGGTAACGTGGGAGCAAAGGGACTACGAGGCCAATTATTAGAATAAATCACAGTAAAAAGTAGTGGAGCTGTTTCTCCAGCAGCACGAGCAATAGAAAGAGTTATACCTGTGATAATACTGGGAAAAGCAGTGGGTAAAACTATCTGTAGAACAGTCTGATAATTAGAAGCACCAACTCCTAGGGATGCTGCTCTAATATCTCTAGGAACTATTTGCAAAGCTTCATCAGTAGCTTTAATAATAGTAGGTAACATCAAAACAGATAAAGCAAATCCCCCGGCAAAGGCTGAAAACTTACCCATAGATAAAACTAGTAAACTATAGGCAAATACCCCAGCAATAATTGATGGGACACCGCTCAAAATATTAGTAGCAAATCGAATTGGACGAGCATTTCTTTCGTTACTAAATTCTGATAAATAAACTGCTGTTAAGATACCAAAAGGTACAGCAATTAAACTAGCAATTGCTACTACCATAATTGTGCCGAGTATTGCATTAGCAATACCCCCTGTTTCTTGACCTGCTGTTGGAGGTAACTTAGTAAATAAATCTAAGTTTAAACGAGCTAATCCTTTGATAAAAACATAGGTTAATACTGCAAATAGAGGGATAAGAGTGATAACTATGCAAGCACCTGATAATCCTGTCATCACTTTATTAAATATTTCCCTTGGCCTTGTAGGATTTCTTTTCAGGTTAACGATAGATTCAGAATGTTTTGGGGTAATATCTGCCATAATGAATTAAGATAATATTAGCATAAAAATTGTTGGTTATATATAAATCAAATAGGATAATTAATTCCCATTAATACTTAACCTTAATTTGATTTACAATCCAATTAGCTAATACATTAACAATTAGGGTCAAAGCAAACAGAATAACCCCTGTATACATCAAAGCAGAACGTTGTAAGCCGGAAGCTTCACCAAATTGATTTGCCATTAAAGAGGCAATAGTATTAGCTGGAGCAAAAAGGCTAATGTTAATTGAGTTAGAATTACCAATTAACATTGTGACAGCCATAGTTTCTCCCATTGCTCTACCCAAAGCTAACATTACACCACCAACAATTCCTGAAAAAGCTGCTGGAATTAATACTCTAATAATAGTAAACCAACGGCTAGCTCCTAAACCTAAAGAAGCTTGTCGCAAATTAGGTGGTAGACTAGCAAGAGAATCGCGAGAAATTGCAGTAATAATTGGTAAAATCATTATTGATAAAATAATTGCTGCGGGAAACATTCCCGGACCTCCTGCACTAATATTGTCAGGAATAGAAAAAATTGGAATCCACCCCAGATATTTACCCAGAAAAATTTCTATTGGCTTCATAAAAGGGATTAAAATATAAATACCCCATAAACCATAAACTACACTCGGAATAGCTGCTAATAATTCCACCATAAAAGTTAATGGGGTAATAATTTTTTTGGGGATAAAATTCTCACTTAAAAATATTGCTGTACCCAGACCAAGAGGAACTGCAATAAGCAGAGCTAATAATGAACTAAATATAGTTCCAACAATCATTGGCAATGCGCCATAATCACCTTTACCATCATTAGCAACAGGATTCCAAACACTTTTAAATAGAAAGCTAAAACCGAATTCATTCAAAGATGGTATTGCTTGCCAAACTACTGTTAGAGCCATTAATATGAGAAGAACTGCTATGCTCCAAGCAAAAACTTTAGTTAGATTAATAAAACCATAATCAAGTCTTTTTTCTATATTACTCCGAGAGCGAATATCTTTGTTTAATTTGAGATTGTTTATGTCTTTGGGAAGCATATGATAACTTTTACATCTCTTGAAACAGTGCTGGAAAAGGGCGAGATTTGCCTCTCAAAAAGAAGAGGAAAAATGATTTCTGGTGCTTATCTCTAGAATATTTATATCTGACGAATCAGCAGTGACAAGCTTCGCTTAAAAGTCAAAAAATACAAAAGTGGTACTATATAATAGTACCACTTTCTGATGATAAATTAAATTTATTTTATACTATTTGAGGGTCATGTTGTAATCTTGACTAATTTTATCCGCAGTTTCTAGAACTTTTTGACGTACATTCTTAGGTAAAGGAATATAACCTAACTCAGAACTAACTTTTTGACCTTCATTTAAACCATATTCAATCATTTTTTCCACACCTTGAGCTTTGGCTGCGTCATCATATTTACTATAGGCAAGAATCCAAGTGTAAGTTACAATTGGATAAGAATTATCCCCTTCTGGGTCACTAATAAAAGCTCGTAAATTTTCAGGTAGTGCAACTGCTCCTAAAGTTGCTTCTGCTGATTCAAAAGTAGGATTTATATATTTACCAGATTTGTTTTGTAGGGAAGCCATATTCAAACCAGCATTCTTAGCATAACCATACTCAACATATCCTATTGCTCCTTCAGTTTGAGTAATTTGAGCAGTTACACCATCGTTCTTGGCACCACCAATACCTACAGGCCATTGAACGGTTTTACCTTCCCCTACTGTCTGTTTCCATTCTGGACTAATAGCACTCAAATGCTTTGTGAAAACTCCAGTTGTACCACTACCATCAGAGCGATATATAACTGTAATTTTTTGATCTCTGAGAGTTACGCCAGGGTTAATTGCTTTGATCTTCGGGTCATTCCATTTTTTAATTTTACCCAAAAGGATATCTACATAAGCTTCCCTGGAAAGTTTGAGATTAGAAACATTCGGCAAGTTGTAAGCTAAAACAATACTACCTGCAGTCATTGGTAGCAGGATAACTCCTCGGTTTACTTTGGAAATTTCCTCATCTTTCATTGCGACGTCAGAAGCACCAAAATCTACTAGTTCTTGAGTAAATCTCTCAACACCAGCGCCGCTACCTACTGACTGATAATCTACTTGTAGGTTTAGGCCACTGTTCCCCAAGTCTTGAAACCAACGTTGATATATAGGTGATGGAAAAGAAGCTCCCGCACCTAAAAGGCTTACTTGAGAACTTCCAAGATCACTACTACTACAAGCTGTTAAACCAATTGTTAGGACAACGGCAGATACTTTTGCAGTAAGATGAGTTATCCTAGAAAGATTTATACAAAATTTCATAATTATTTGAATTTCTATATTTTTCTAGATACTAAAAAGAATAAACGAAAGAGTCACATATTGAGTTTTAATAAAGGTAAATTCTTGTTGATGATTGGAAATTATATATATATTAGTCTGTAAATCTGTCAATTAAAGGATCAATAAATTCTCAAGATTGATTTACTAGGTTTTTAAAATTTTATCAACTCTATATTTTTTTATTGACATATTAATTAATAGTGGGTTGATTTCTTTTTTTATTTTGGTTACACCCGAAAATTAGCTAGTATTTACCTTCTATAAAAGGATAATTATAAACACTTTTACCTTGATTAATTTTCACTTTTTTTAGGTTATTTACTTGGTTTTAGTTTGTGCTTGTAAGTTAAAATTAAGTTAAAATAATTGACGGTTGTGATTTTAAATAGTATAATTATCTAATACCTAAAGTTTATTTATTGTCATAATTTATTGCCATAATTTATAACGGGACTTTAGTGAAAAAATAGTAAAAAAAAGGGTATAATGTATACCTGAT
>JAGGDU010000162.1:0-6418 GCA_018457135.1 Trichodesmium erythraeum GBRTRLIN201
GATTTTATTCTTGAAGCATTATGTGTAGTCGGACTTTAGGAAATTGGTATAACTAGGCTTAGTTTCATAGTCCGGAGAATCATTTATTTTCAGTTGGTCACGGCTTTGTTGCACAAAAGATGATGTTTAGGGTAAAAATAGTAGAGTATGGCACAAAAAACTGTACCAATGAGTAAGTCTCAATCTAACTCCAAGTCTAAGTCCAAATCTCATACCCCGGGTAAGTAATTGGTCTTATGGATGATGCCTCCTTAAAGCCCAGGGGCAGTCTCACATTTTGGTTGAGTCAGGAAGTGATAGAACAGTGGCTCAATCAGAATAAAACTGGACTTAGGGGAGCATCCAACACCTATAGCAATGTCCCCCGCCAAGCTAATGGCCACCCTTGCTACTTTGTTTAGTTTGGCAGGAGGACAAACTGAGGGTTTCTTGGAATCTATATTTGAATTGATGGGAATAGACTTACCAGTCCCAGAGCATAGTACTTTGTGTCGTCGCTTGAGTAAACTGAACATCAAGATACGGATATTACTAACAACAGAAGCCATACACCTGGTAGTAGACTCTACGGGAGTAAAAGTGTATGGCAAGGGAGAATGGAAAACAAGAATTCATGGTGTGGGCTTAGGTCGGACATGGCGTAAGCTCCATTTGGGGGTAAATGAGGCAACTGGGGAGATTGATAAATATAATCGATTACTCTACCGATTTTATCATCGTTTAAATATTAACTTTTGATATCTGCCCATAATAATTTTTATACATCGTTGTATTCAAATAAATTACTAAATAAATATAAGAATTACTAAATAAATATAGAGGATATTATACCATTTCTATTTTCTTAATAATTAAGGCTTTTTTACTTGTCACGATTTATTTTTTTGACTATAAAATCTGAATATTTGGTTGATAATTTATACTATTTTTATCTCATAAATTAGTTATTTAAGTATTCCTAATTGGCGGATATTTTTTAATTTTATTTATTCCATTAAAGACATTTTTTTAATATTAAAAATTATGAGATTATCAGCTTTATGATATCACTTGAAGTCATTAAACAGCAAAAGTAATTTTACTTGATTAAATAGATGGGTTTTATATAACCTTTTGTGATACATTATGAAGTAGAAATGTGGGTAGTAAGATATGGATAATTTAATACGCTTTTTCCTTTCATATTGGCTGAATAAATATAAAAAGTATCAGGTATATTTGCATAAAGACAAAAAAAGTAAACTATGGTCAGCAAAAAATATTGCCAAATATTTTAATTGAATAAAAATGTCGAATAAAAAAACATTATTAAATCCAAAATTTACCAAGGTTGTGAGATTAGGAACATACCATTATCAATAAAGTTTTCCTTTAAAAAAATCTCTAAATATAGTTTTCAACTAGCTAATCACACCTTTAAAAAAATAAATTGTACAAATTTAATCTAAAATAAATTATCAAATCAAGCTTCTATCAAAACGACTGTTCAGGTTACTTGGAAACGAGTCATAAGGATATTTTTTGAATTCGGAGAAAGATGTTTATGCAACATCTCTACCCCTTATCCTTACTAAAACATTACAACTCAAATCATACTTTTGGCTTTAGTTTGAATCAATAAATCTGAATCATCAACAAGCACCTTAGCAGTCTGACTATCTCCTAACTGTCTTAATGCCAATAAACAAGCATATTTCAAATCAAAAATTCTTGTATCACTGATAGTTTTTCTAAGCAAAGGTATCGATCGCTCATCTCCCAAATTTGCCAGAGCAAGTGCAGCAGCACCACGAGATTTTTGAAACTGAGGTGCTTTATTGTAAAGTGCTTCTACCAACAAATCATAAGCATCAACATATTTAAGCCAACCTAAAAGTTTAACTACATGATAGTGAGCACCATAATCATTATGGGCACTTTCTGCAAAAGTTGCCATTAATGTTGCACCTGTAACTTCTGGATCAAAATGTTGCAAAAGAGTCTTACTAGCTAAATAACACCTACCAAAATCTGTACTATATAATTCCTTAATCACAAATTCTAAGGCTGGAGCTTGGTCATATTCGTGAACTAATTCTAAATCATTGGGATGGTCGCGAATAACTGAATCTAAAAAGGGTTCAATTTCAGCAAAGTTAATCTCACCTGTGGGAATACCTGCTTGTGCTAAAAGTCTAATGCCCCGGAGACGAAAAACCATGGATACAGGGCATTTTGCAATATTTGGAATCGACTTATAATATTTAGTATCAATCAGATCTTGAATACAACCCCGCCTAGCATTAACACTAGAGTGCTGTAAAAACTCCACCACCTTTGTTATTTGTGAGTAGTCCCCCGTTAAACGGCAAATAGTAGCGATCGCTGCACTAGCAATAGGTTTGTCATCATATTCTGTAAACTGCTGAATCTTAGTTATTGCAGGTTTATAGTTAAACTTTCCTAACACCTGAATAATCAAACGATAACTTTGATCAGGTTTTTCCAACAACTGAGCAATTTCTGCCAGAATTTCTTGGTCTTCAGTGCCTATTTCGCCAATTGCCCAAACAGCATTTTCTGTAGTGTAGCAGTCCGCATCACCCAAACAAGATCGAATTGTGGGCAATGCTGATACCACATTTAAACGCCCCAATGTTTCGATCGCCTTACGTCTAGCAATTTTTTGTTCTAAAACAGGATTTGTATCTTGTATAGTTTTAATTAAAGCATTAATTGATCGTTCGCTAGGAAAATTAACTAAATGACTAGCTGCAATATAACGGTCTGATTTATCTTCTAATTCTTCTAGAGGTGTTTCTAACAAAGCAATTGCTTTTTCTTCAGTTAATCCAGGAAATATATTGAAAAAACGCTTATCCATTTTCAGTCTATGTTAATTACAATCAACAATTAATTTCTTGATTGAATAAATCATATAGCAGTTTGGGGCATAAAGATACACTAAAACCTTTGTAGAGATATTCCTAGACATATCTCTACTATTTTTTACAATATAGGGTAAAGTGTGTAACATTTTTTGAAAATCATTCCTGAAAAACTTAAGCAAACGGTAAGTTTTGATGTTGTATTTTTTTGTTTACCTAGAGTTGAGATACTTTCTTTCTCCTGTTCCAAGACTAGCTGAATCTTTTGCCACAACTACTCAGGTATACTGTTGTAGTTTTTATAGACTTCGGAAAACCGCTGCTCTATTTCAGAAAAGTATTGTTCTACATAATTTTTCCCCTTTGATTTTAAATAATTCAGAACTTCTTGCTCAAATAAATTAATCCCCTGACCTTTAACTCCTCTGAAATATAGCTTGTAAAAATACCACTGGGTCTCTTCAGGAAGTCCTACACATTTTCAGGCAATGTACCCATTTAATCCCAACAAATCTTCCCAAATTGTTAAGCTTTCTTCCATTTCCAACAAATTTTTACCAAAAACTTGAATCATTTTACTTACTTCGCCATAGACGCAAAAATCAGCAAATACATAACAATATTGTTCACACCTTCCACCCCAAGGTTTTTGCACGTTGCACGAATTTGGTGTATAAATTATCTGATTCTTAAGGGGAAAGAACAGGTCAAAGATTTTTATGTCATAGATGGGTTTTTTCAGACTTACAAAATTAACTCCCTCAAACATTTGTGCTATAAGTTTAGAGATTGTCTGATGAAAGATAAAACTTTTTGTCCATTGGTGAGCAATCTCTTCCCCTAATTATGGCTCAATCAAATTGGGTGCATCGGCGCTCTTCTCATGGCCTAATGCCAAAAGGTGAATACTATCATTGATTTATTAAGTCAACCATCTCTACTGCAAAACAAAAGGATGGATTTTTTTTCAACAATGTTTTTTGCAATTTTGTCAAGCAATTAAGTAGCAAAAGTAATAAAAATTAACTTATGAGAGTGAATGCACAAGCTCATATTTAAGACAAGTAGAGTGGTTAATATTAGTTCGTTAAGACAGGTAGTTAAGATTTGGTTTAGGAATTTATAAGTATTATTGCTTAATTATTTGCCAGAGTTTCTAAAGGTATTCATCGATCTTCAAGAATGATAAATTCAAATTTTCAATATTAACTAAACATTCAACTTTAATTGACTTTTTAAATGTTTATGGTACATACATTAATGACTGTCATTAGACAATCATTGTTGACAATATTAAGCCTCATCTTTTTTGACCATTATGTTCCTAAATCCTTTATTAATGCTTTTAAAGCTTTTGAGCACCGCTCCCAGCCTTCTTGGCTTTCTCAATTGCAAGTTAATGTTAATTATTCTTCTGACAGTAGGGATGTTTCATGCAGCATCTCTACCTACTTTCAATATCCGAGGTGAAAAGTTTTGGATAAATGGTATAAGTTAATTCAAGGAATTAGCTACAAATACTACCAACTTAAACTTATAAATGAATAGGAAAAATGGATACCAATGATAAATTGATAGAAGCGGCTAAAAAGGGTCATGTTGATCTAGTACAAACTTTGCTTGTACAAGCTGATAATATAGATGCTACAGACATCATCTTTAATAGGACAGCTTTGATGTGGGCGGCTCGACAAGGAGAAACTGCCACCGTTAAAATTCTGCTAGCTCTAGGAGCAGATATTAATGCTGCCGATAAATATGGTGTTACAGCCTTACAAGCATCCGCTTCTTTTGGTCATACTGTAACAGTTAAAACTATTCTTGAATATGAAGCAAATATTAATGTTCAAGATGCTCGAGGATGGACTGCTTTAATGATGGCTGTTGCCCATAATCATCCTGACACAGTGCAAGTGTTGCTAGAAAATAAAGCCCGAAAAGATATTCAGGAAGAGAATGGTTTAACGGCATTGATTATGGCTCAAAAATACAATTATTCTGATATGGTAGAATTATTAAAATCTTGATTGATTGATTATTAATTTTTCATGGTTAATATTTCTGAGAAATTACCAGACCCCATAGAAACTGAACAATTATTAAAACAAATTAATGAACAACTTACCCAAAAAACATTTGACCCAAAAGACTCTGAGCTATTACAAAAAATGGTAGAAGCCCTCGCAGATAAACGAGGTATGATTCGATTAGGTTTTGTTGAGGCTTTTGGTAAAATTGGCAAACCCATAACTCCTTTCTTGTTAAAAGCACTAGCAAATCATCCTAATCCTGTTGTGAGGCGCTCGGCCGGAAAAGGATTAGCTCAAATTCAAGAACCATCCTCTATTCCCACTTTAATTAATGCACTATTAAATGATGAGGATACAGTGGTCAAAAGTTCATCTGCCGGAGCATTAGCCAAAATGGGTGCCCTCGCCGTTAAACCTTTGTTAGAAATCATAAAAGGAGATTATCCTGGTACATGTAAGGGGCAAGCTAGTTGGGCATTAGGCTTTATTGGTTCAGAAGGTATTGAAGAATTATTGTTAGCATACCAATCAGATCACAGAGATGTTCGAGTTAGTGTAGTAGGAGCATTAGGGAGAATAGCAGAAAGCAGATGGGATAATAGTTTAGAGCAAATTCTCTTTTCTGCCCTTGAGGATCGAGATATTGAAGTGCGTCTGGAAGCGATCGCGACTTTAAGTAAAATACCACCAGCATTGGCATTAGCTAAACTTATTCCTCTATTAGAGGAATCTAATTTAGAATTATCAAAAGCAGCTTTTCTAGCATTAGGAAAATTAGGAGAAAAAGAAGCTTTACCTTATTTAGAAGCTAAATTAGAAGATAATCGACCTGGAATTTCACAAGTTGCTAAAATTGCTATTTCTCAAATTAAATAATGTTAAGGACTTTTATAAAAAAAACTCTCCCCTAATCTCTAGAGGAGAGGCCTGGGGTAGGGGTAACAAGTCTTGCCCACCCTATTGCTGTGCTTGTGTCAAAGACAAATATTAAATTTATTAGCTTCTTAGTTTAAAGGCCAAGACTGAGACTTAAGTGAATTTAGGGATAAACACACAAATAGTTGACCAATTATTTAAAGATCTTTTTTAGCTGTTTTTTTCTTCCCTCTTCTTTTACCCTTATTCTTAACTGGCTGCTTATTTGCAAGTGATTTCTTCGACAATGTGACGTCGGTCTCAACGGGCTGCTGATTTGCTGGTGATTTCTTCGACAATGTGACGTCGGTCTCAACGGGCTGCTGAGTTGCTGTTGATTCCTCTGAAGTCTCAACGGGCTGCTGAGTTGCTTTTGATTCCTCCGAAGTCTCAACGGGCTGCTGAGTTGCTGTTGATTCCTCTGAAGTCTCAACGGGCTGCTGAGTTGCTGTTGATTCCTCCGAAGTCTCAACGGGCTGCTGAGTTGCTTTTGATTCCTCCGAAGTCTCAACGGGCTGCTGAGTTGCTGTTGATTCCTCTGAAGTCTCAACGGGCTGCTGAGTTGCTTTTGATTCCTCCGAAGTCTCAACGGGCTGCTGAGTTGCT
>JAGGDU010000162.1:6518-16507 GCA_018457135.1 Trichodesmium erythraeum GBRTRLIN201
GGGCTGCTGAGTTGCTTTTGATTCCTCCGAAGTCTCAACGGGCTGCTGAGTTGCTTTTGATTCCTCTGAAGTCTCAACTGGTGGCTGAGTTGCTGTTGATTCCTCTAAAGTCTCAACTGGTGGCTGAGTTGCTGTTGATTCTCCTAACAATGTAACGCTTACAATTTTTCCTCCTAAAGAATAAATCTCTCGCAGTGCTTCATTCATACGCTTATGAGAAACTTTCTTTTTGTAAGTACTGACCCGTTTAAAATCTTGACGACAGACTCCTGTCACCTCAATTTCAATAATGCGATCATCATAATTACTCATTTGGGAAGTTTCAATGGTTGTCATTTGTTTCATTATTAAGTTCCTCTAACAAAAATAGAGTTGTTTGGTATGTGAAAATGTAACATACTCAAATGCTTACTATATAATATTTTCATAGTTTTAGGCAAAAAAACACTATAGACTTTAACTGATAAGGGTTTTAGCCATTTTTCTTCCTTAATTCCAAACAACTCTACTAATATACTAACAAATATAAAAAAAGCTATAATAGTCAGAAAAGCAATTATTTGACTTGTTACTGACTACTATTTTCTATTTTATCATACTACTTAATTTCAAACAGCCCTATTTTAATAAAAGCAATTATTTTGCTTGTTACTGACTACTATTTTCTATTTTATTAGACTGCTTCATAAAATCAGTATCAAACGTTATATAAATTATATTTTGATTTTTAATTCCTGCTTATCCTTAGCTCGTCAGCATTTGATTCATTCACAGGCATCAACTCTCAAGCCGACTACATTTTAATAACTCAAACTGGGGTTCAAATCACGGTCTATAGATATACAACATTCAGGGCAGTCATAAATTCTTAAACTTCTATGGCATATCTTAGACGTGACCGCAATATTTAGCCAGTTTTTGATGATGGAAAGTCACATTCGACGAGGGTATCACCACCCTTGACCTCTGTTTCAAAATTAAACTTGAGAGTTTCGCTCCTCATTCGGATCCTGATAATTAGGGTGACTTTGAGATTAGGTTTATATTTTCCCTTACTTCCCACCTTGACTTCTAGAGTTCTAGAGTTGACTCCGCGCTAATCTTATTAATATTATTACCTTTAGCATGGTTGCGCGAAGGTTTATTTATTCACCGACTACAAAGCTCATGTTTAGCCAGCAATGTTTTTTGTTGGTTATTTGAGTGCAGTTTAGTTTTGAATCCAAGTAAAATGAATAAAGATAATTACAGATAGAGAGAAATAATACTAGATTATAACCAACAGCTTACCTGCCCCAGAACGGTACCACTGAGTTTTATATTCAAGCTGTCTCCTAAACTCATAAAATTCATCGTCTGTACCAACCCCTCTTGCTCCCCTCTGAATGAGGGGATGGAGGTGAGTCGGGGTTAGCTAAAATACCCTTGAGGTTAAAATCTTCTATTGACCTCTAAGCATTGGTTTTGGCTACATAAGTTGCCAGTTTATGAAGTTTCCTAGTTGTGCTTACACAACTAGGAAAGATTATTCAGTCAAAAAAAACCTGCCCTTAATTTTAAAATGAATCATGGCTTCTTCCTTTCACAGAAAGCTCCTAAACTTTATAGTTACATTGTTGTGGTTCAGTATTTCAGTACTAAAAAAGTATATAAAGAATCCCCCATAATGCTTTACAAATAAGGTTTGACTCGCCCATAGACGTTTCTTGTTGTACCAAGCTCTGAACCTCCCAATAGTGGAGTTAAACTAACTCAGTTATCTTAACAATTTTACCACCACTTCTGTGAATATTGCGAACTTGTTGGTTCATTTGAGAATAGGTAACGACCCTTTTTCTTTTCCCACGACGATTCAGCCTGGCATCAGCAGTACGAGATAAAAACTCGATCAGGAAAGATTTAGATGTATTGCTGGAAGCTGCTCCGTTACCAACTGCTGGTGCTTTGATTGGAGTTGCTAAATTAGCAGCTAAAGAGGAAATTAATTTGGCACTGCGATCGCGATCGCTTGTAGCTGGTCCTCTTAATAAAGAAAATGTCCGATTGAAACTTTCCGTCTTCATCCCACGTCGGCTCTTTATCTGACGAGGATAAGGAACAATATCTTCTCCAAAACTATTAATATAGTCATTACTATCAAGGTAAGAATCTATTTCCGCATCATATCCTTGCTCGCGATATATTAAAACATGATCACTAATTTCCGCTTGATCGAGAGGAGGACGACCTAAAAGGTGTTTAAAGTTGAGTTCAATAAATCGGTTTTGGGAAGAACTATGAAAGAAGAGAGACTGATACAAAGGTGATTTGGCCACAACTCTGATAAACTCACGTACATTAATGGATCCATTTCTCAACAGAGCTTCTGGACTGTGAAGACGTTGGCTTTCCATCATATATTCATTTCCTAATACCTGTTTATAGACCGCTCGAATAACAGTTTGTAAGTCATCTTCTGTAAAATTAGAACGCAACTCTAATGGTTCAACTTCAAAAGCATCTAATCCTAAAGTTGCTGATAAGGCTAAATTGCCCATATTTTTCTCCTTAAATTATGATTTTTTAAACATTACAAAAAAACAGAAATCCTCAGCTCTCTAAAACTTAAGGAGCCATAGCAGTTTTTAATTGGCTAAACCACAAAATTCCAACTTCTGTAAAGCTCCCTACCCTGCTTTTCAAAAGTAGAATCTTAATATTCTAGTAGAACTTTCCCTACTATAAATCTACATTACTTAAATTCAACTACTATAGTCTATTAGCTGAAAATTTTTGTAATGAATAATTTAAAGTATTTGCATCTATATTACTTAGAATTATATTATAATAAATAACTTATGAAAAACAAATTGTTACAATTGTTTATTTTGTTACAAAACATTAATTACTTTATAATAATCAAAGACAAAGTGGGACTTTAACCTTTATATTATATCCGAACGGTTAAATTAAGTAAACCAAATAATTAGTCCCTCACATTCTATTAGGGACGAAGAAAAAAATAAAAAATCAGGAGATTAAATATGCTCGATGCATTTTCTAGATCAGTAATTTCGGCAGACAGTAGCGGTTCTTTCATTGATGGTGCTGGGTTAGAATCACTTAAATCCTTTATTGCAGACGGAAATAAACGTCTTGATGCAGTCAACTTTATTGCTAGTAATGCTAGCTGTATCGTTAGCGATGCTGTAGCAGGTATCTGTTGTGAAAGTCCTGGTTTGACTTCACCAGGTGGTGGTGTTTATACTACCCGTAAAATGGCAGCTTGCTTGCGTGATGGTGACATAATTCTTCGTTATATTTGTTATGCTCTTCTCGCTGGTGATGCTTCCGTACTCAATGACCGTTGTTTAAATGGTCTGAAAGAAACATATGCAGCATTAGGTGTACCAGCTGGAAATGCAGCTCGTGCAGTTGCTATTATGAAAGCAGCAGCTGTAGCTTTTGTAACTAATACAGCTTCTCAACGTAAAATGACTGTAACTGAACAACCAGGATCTTGTGATTCTTTAGCGGCAGAAGTTGGTGGTTACTTTGATGCTGTTGTTGCAGCTATTAGCTAGAATCCAAGAATTTTTCGTTCATATATTTTTTATTTTTTTGTGCTTTATCAATTTTTACAATTTTTAAGAGGGGAGAATCTCAATTATGAAATCAGTTTTAACCACAACAATTGCATCTGCAGATTTAGGTGGTCGTTATCCGAGTAGTTCTGACTTAGAGTCAGTTCAAGGTAGTTTACAACGTGCAGCAGCTCGTATGGAAGCTGCAGAAAAATTAGCTTCTAACTATGATGCGGTTGCTCAAGAAGCTGTTGACGCAATTTATGCTAAATACCCCAGTGGAAGTGGCAAAGATATTGGTGCAGAAGTTCAAAAAAGCAAGTGTAAGCGTGACATCGTTCACTATTTACGTTTAATCAATTATTGTTTGGTAGTTGGTGGTACAGGTCCTGTTGATGAATGGGGTATTGCAGGTGCTCGTGAAGTTTATAAAGCACTGGGAATTAGCACTGATACTTATGTGACTGGTTTAGCTAAAATTCGTGACCGCCTTTGTGTTCCTCGTGATATGTCTGGTCAAGCAGCAACTGAATTAACAGCATATCTTGATTACGTGATCAACGCTATGTCCTAATCATAGGTATGTCTCAAATGAGAAAAAAGTAACGATTTTTGATAGCTGAAGGATTCTGCAGCCTTTTATTTGACTGGAACAGTTAAGTAATGGACTCAGCTTCCTTCACTATGTGATTAAGGAGTGTTTTTCAAAAAATAATTAAATGAGTGATACTGATGACCTAAATGAAGCCCTCTTGCAAGCTAGTAAAGAAGGGAAGCTAGAATTAGTCAGATCCCTAATTACGCAGGGTGCTGATGTTAATGTCAAAGACAAGGAAAATGCTACCTCTTTAATGAGGGCAGTTTCACGTAATTACAAAGAAGTAGTCAAGTTGTTGCTAGAGAAAGGGGCAGATGTCAATGCAGTAAATGACTGGGGCTATAGTCCTTTAAAATATGCTAAAAAACTTAATTTAAAAGAGATGGAAAATATTCTTCGGGAAGCTGGTGCCACTGATAATAAATAACAAGATTTACCAAAAATATCAAATCATACAATATCTGTAGATTTAAGGCTGTTTTCCCCTACTAGATATAGTGCTTATGCGTCAGTCCTTAATCAAATCAACTCTGTAGAATAGCTATCTTTAAACATAAAACAGGTAGAGGTCTGTTCTACAATTTTTATCTTGACAATAATCTTCTTTTTCCAAGAGAATAAAAAAGTTATTTATTTTATATTATATTAATTAATTATTTAATAATTGAAGTTTGACAAAAATTTAGCATTACTGATGGGAATTGGCTTTATGGGATAATTCTCAAAATATAAACATGGCTGATGAATATTCTGAAAAGCCCAGCCTGGAGAAAGTAATTGAACAACTCTACAATACTAATTCTGGCCATTATTATCGGGCTAAGTCAATTGATGTGAGAATTATATCCAGAAGCAAGACTTATTTATTGATACACTAAAAATCGCTGCGACTATTTCCCTTAGCTTTCTGGGTAGTTAACAATCAATTCCTGATGCTAAACTTTGCTCTAACACAAAAGTTGGGAAATTTAACTATACTCGTTTACTTGCTTTAGACTATTTAAGGGATGATATTGGTAGAAAGATTTGTGCATTAGATTCAGATTGGCCAGTTTTAGCTAAAGTCTAATGTTTTATCAATTAAATTATAATCCAATATTATACCCCAAAATTAGTTAATTTGTCAACTATTTATGGTAACTACAGATATATATCAACAATTAAAAAATAAAAATCCTGTTTTACGACAAAGAGCTATGAGCAAAATTGTCGAAGAACCTACCAGTGAATCAATTCCTCAGTTGATAGAGATTTTATCAGATGAAAATCCTAATTACCGTAATGGAGCTACCCAAACTTTAACAGTAATTGGTCTACCAGCAATTCCTGCTTTAGCTGAAGAATTGATTAATAATGACAGCCATCAAGTTAGAGCTTCCTGTGTCCAAGCTTTTTCGGAAATTGCTCGTTTCTTTCCTCATGATTATCCTGGAGAGACTTTCCCTCAAGTTGCTATTGATGCATTGCACAAAGCTCTCAATGACCCCAGTTCTGCAATTCAAGTTGCAGCCACTGGTGCTCTGGGAACAATTGGTAAGCCAGCTCTAGAAATTCTACTGTCGGCTTTAGACACAGAAGATATTGCACTGCGTCTTTCGGTCATTCAGGCGATCGTATCTTCAAATGTCTTAAAAGGTGCTGAAGATGACCCTAAAACCATAGAGGACTATGATCGAATAGCAAATCTATTATCTAAAATTGCTGAGGATGAAACGGTAGATTCTTATATTCGTGAAACAGCTCAAGCAGCTTTGACTCGCATGGCTGCCTCAAAAGTCAAAACTCGTTATTAATTAATTTAGGTATTAAAACTCAAAAACTTGTAATTGGCAAAATTATAAAACAAACTTTTTTTGGTTATGATAACTTCAAATTTTAAAACACAAGAAAATGTAAGTCAAGCTATTACATTAGCCAGTTGGTTGGCTGGTGAATATAGTAGTATCAAATACACTTTAGAAGATGCTCGAACTAATCCTCATATTCGTATCTTTTTCCGTCCCTTACCGTATGATTTTTTTGGTGGGATAGGTTTTTATTCTGAGGAGATTTATGATCACGATCCTTGGCATCCTCATTATCAGTTTGTCAAACGAGTTATTCCTCAAGGGGATAGTGTTAGGGTCGAAAATTATGCCCTAAAAGATCCAGACTTGCATACGGGGGCGGGACAAGATTTGGAAATTCTGGCAACCCTTACTCCTGATAACATTGAACTTCGTAAAGGGTGTGCAATGATTTTCAAACGTCAAGGGGATACTTTTGTAGGAGGAGTTGAACCTGGTCATAAGTGTTTAATTCCTCGTGGGGATGGTTCAATGACTTATTTAGTTAGTGAAGTGAAAGTTACTCAAAAAACCTGGACTAGCAGAGATACAGGTTATGATGTCAATACTCATGAAAAAATCTGGGGGTCAAATAGCGGTCCGTTCAAATTTGATAAGGTCCAAGATTTTTCCGGTGAAATTCCTGATATTGCTATTCTTTGATATACTCCCTAAGGTAAATGTGTGGGGACTATTGCTTAAATAGTGATCTATGTGAATGATAGAACTTACTAAATTTAGTAAGACTACCAGGACTTACCTACCTAGATGAAATTTACACCATGTATGGTTTGGGCTCGGTAAGTCCTGTATATTTTAATTGTTTAGTTGTTATAATTTATTATAGTTTTTCCATGTCTCAAGAACAAACAGATACTTTTTTAGCAGAACCTAGAGAAGAGGGAACCCAAAAAACTTTGTCTCTAGAAGAAATAGATACTTTTCTAGCAGAAACTAAACAACAAGTGACCGAAAAAACTTTTGATACTAGTGATAGCCAACGGTTACAATTAATGGTAGAATGCTTGGGTGATCCCCGGGGAATGGTCCGCTTAGGTTTTGCTGAGACTTTTGGAGAAATTGGCAAACCGGCTGCTCCTTTTTTGACTGAAGCTCTTTTGAATCATTCAAATGCTGTTGTGCGACGGGCTAGTGCTAAGGCTTTGGCTATAATTGCGGATCCAGAGACGTTTTCACCTCTAGTCCATGCTCTGGTTAATGATGAAGATACGGTGGTTAAGGGCTCCTCTGTTGGGGCACTTGCTCGGATAGGTGAACCTGCCGCTCCTATTTTGTTGGAAATTTTAGGGTCTACAGAATATTCAGAAAGCATAAAAGGTCATGCTGCTTGGGCTTTGGCATTTATTGGTTCTGCAGCCAAGGAGCATTTGTATCGGGAGATTAATTCTGAAAAGGTAGCAGTTAGGTCTGCTGTGGTAGGGGCGATCGCGAAAATTGCCCAATATTCAGAAGAAGAGGAGGGGATCAATATTTTGATAACTGCTCTGGGAGACTCGTCGGAAGAGGTACGCACTGAAGCGGCAGCAGTTTTGGGAAATTTAGCTTACAAACCAGCGGTTCCTTTTCTGGTTGAGTTACTAAATGATCCTAGTAGCGGTGAAACTCGCAAGGCTGCAGCTTTGTCTTTAATGAAAATTCGTTGCGATAGTGCTTTAGAACCGTTGCGAGCATCATGGGAACAAGAGTCAGAGGAAGATATTAAGAAAATTATCAAATTGGCAATTACTCAATTAGAGAGGCAATTTACAGAGAATGATGTGGAGTAAAAGCGTTGGGAGGATGTCAACTATTGAATAAGAAAAAAGTTTTTACACTATTTTAATCTTGGAGGAACTGGTTGCCAATTTCCAGAAGGAATAAAACTAGCCCAATAATAGGGATGACTGTAGTTTTCTCCTGCTTCTCCCCTCAGCATCTCGAGTTGAGTTTTCCTTAAGGCTTCTGTTCGTCCTATATTTCCATCTAACAGACGTTGATAATACTTGACCATTAAGTCTTTTGTGCCTTCATCATCAACTTGCCATAAACTAATGACCTGACTCTGGGAACCGGCAATAAAAAAGGCTCTTCGTAGTCCATAAACTCCCTCTCCGGGACTAATTCCCCCCCTCCCTGTGTCACAAGCTGATAACACTACGAGCTCTGTGCCTAGTAATTTTAATCCTGTGGCTTCTAAAGCAGTCAAAAAACCATTGTCTTCGTCTGTTTCTTTTGGCTCTAATTCTGGCGGAACACTATTATCTCCTACTATATTTTCTTCCTCAAACCCAGCCAAAGCTAAACCTGATCGTAGTAGGGATTTTCTCCCTATGATAGGCAGTTCTCCAGGGTTTTGAGCTTTTTCTTCAAATTCTTGAAATAAACCATGGGTAGCTATATGTAATATAAAAGGATTTTGTGCTTGCCTGATAGCTTTTTCAGTGGCTGCTCCTCGTAGCAAAGGTTTAACTCCTAGTAATTTTCCTATGGCTTTGACTTCATCAGCAGTTTTTAATAGTCTTCCTAATACTATATTAGAAGATGTTTTATTGAAACCACGCTCAGTAGCAATTTTGTCTTTTTTTTCATAATTTGGGTCTCCTAACAATAACGCTGGTGATGTTTTTCTGGCTTTAGTAGTCAATTGAAGTAAGTCACGTCCTGAGCTGAGATAGGTAATACTATAGTTTTCTACTAAATACTGATTATTTTCATCTACTAGAGCTTCAAAAGGTATTAGGTTAAGATGACTATCAGGAGAAATTAGAATTTGTTCCTTTGAACCTATTAATTGACGTACAGGTTGCATTAGTTTTTCGTCAAGTTCTCTAGCGGTTTTTTTAAGCTTCTCTAAAGGGGCTCTTTTCTTTTTTAGAAGAACTCTAAATTTGTCTAGGTCTGATTTAATTTCTTCAACTGTTCCCAGGTCGATGCCTTGGGGTTCTCCCTCTGCATTCAGAACGTAAACCCCATAGCGTGGATCATCCCATGTCTCTGTCTTGGGGTCAAAAGGATAATACTGTATAAACTCTACTAAGGCAGCGTTGGCGGGTATCAACTGCTGAATAGCTTCTAAGGTTACAGGTTGGGTCGAAGTCCGAAACTCCCTACTACGACGACTAATTTTGTTTTCTAGTTCATTTGCCTGTTGTTTTAATTTGGCAAAATTATCACGATAGGTTTCTAGAGGGAGATTTTCCGGTCGGTTATAGAGTAGAGTGGAAAGTTGACTATTAATACTATCAAGTTCATCTAGCCATTGTAGTCCTTGAGGGTCAAGTTGTTGTCGGAGTATTTTTCTGCTGGCGGTTAAGAATTGGAGGAGGCGACCTTTGCGGCGTAGGACGGTGGTTAATGCTAGAGTGGTGGCGGCTGGATTATTTGGTGCTATTTGCAGATGGAGAGAGATGGATCTATCCTTGGCTCCTGAGATAGTTTCGAGATATTTTTCTTTTTGAGGTTCAGCACCGGCGGCTAAGTTGTAAGTTAGGTTTTTTTCTTGAACTTCCAAGCCGCGTTCAAGGTATTGGACTGCTGAGGCAATGTTACCTTGAGCAGAGTAAAGTAAAGCCAAATTGTTGAGGGAGATGGCAACATCAGGATGTTCAGCACCAAGGAGCTTCTTTCTCATCTCTAATGCTTGTATATACAAAGGTTCCGCTTCTGTATACCTTCCTTGAGCATTGTAAAGTCCTGCCAAATTGTTGAGGCTGGTGGCAACATCAGGATGTTCAGCACCAAGGAGCTTCTTTCTCATCTCTAATGCTTGTATATACAAAGGTTCCGCTTCTGTATACCTTCCTTGATCTTTGTAAAGTAAAGCCAAATTGTTGAGGCTGGTGGCAACATCAGGATGTTCAGCACCCAGGAGCTTCTTCCACATTTTCAATGCTTGTACATACAAAGGTTCCGCTTCTGTATACCTTCCTTGAACTCTGTAAAGTCCTGCCAAATTGTTGAGGCTGGTGGCAACATCAGGATGTTCAGCACCAAGGAGCTTCT
>JAGGDU010000163.1 GCA_018457135.1 Trichodesmium erythraeum GBRTRLIN201
CAAATTATCGTCTTCGTAACTTCCCACCAAATAAAACTTTGAACCTAAACATAGTGGTTTCAGATAGAGAGCGTCTATGGTATCCACTTTCATGCTTCCATTTTTGCCGTCCTATTTGACGAATTCCTCTGAGGTTCTCATCTCTGGGAGCGGGTAGGGCTTTACAGTTGCCATGCTGCCTAATCACAGCATTTTTACGCGGTGGAATGGTCGTTTTTATGCCTCTTTGGTGAGCTGTTTCATAGCACTTGTATTTGTCATCAGCCCCATCACCTGAAACTTGGGCTATTTCACCTTCTACTCCATCTAATAGGTCAGAAAATACTTGGTCGTCACTCACATCATTGGTTGTGACAACTGCTGTGACAATCTCTCCGGTGGCCTCATTCACACTCTAGTAATTTACGCCATGTCCTACGTTTACCTACACCATGAATCCTGGTTTTCCATTCCCCTTCACCGTAGACTTTGACCCCTGTAGAATCAACTACCAAATGCATCCCTTCTGTCCTTGGTCTCACTGGTATCCCGATATTTAGTTTTCTGACCCTACGGCATACAGTGCTATGGTCTGGTACAGGTAAATCTAATCTCTAAAAATCAAATATAGATTCTACAAATCCTTCTGTCTGTCGCCCCGCCCTGCAAACAAACTACTGAGAGTGACCATTAGTTCAATAGCTACATCGCTATAGGTATTCGATGCTCCCTGACGCCCAGTTTGATGTTGATTTACCCACTGTTCTATCACTTCATAACTTAGCCAAAATGTCAGGCTCCCTCTCTGCTTTAAGGAGGCATCATCCATACGACCAGTTGCTAACCCGGTACTTGGACTTGGACTTACTCATAAGGAGAGTTAATGCAGGATTTGGTGCTACCCACTGTTATTTTTACCATCTTTCCTTGCTTTGTGCAACAAAGCCGTTCAAATGTATAATAGCCAATGAGTTTTTCTTGATACCAACTCTGGAGGCGTTGGAAAAAGTTTTGTCTGGGAGTATTTTTTCCTGGTGGTTTGCGAGTTGCACTCCACTCCCATACCCTATCTACATGGGGTAAATACCAAAAACGATAGTGGTCAGCTTGTAAGCGTTTTAGTAATGTATCTAATACATTTTCTAGAGTTCCTGGCTGTTCTTGTACTTCTAGGTCAAATTCTTTCGTTGTTCGTAATTTGAGTTCTATAGAACCTCTGAGTGTATCTTTTTCCTCCAATGTTATACTAGAGAGCGATCGCCAATTATCCGAAACAAGAGTTAGGCAAATGCCATATTCAAGCAGTTTAACAGATAAAGAATGGGTTCTGATTGAACCATCCCATACCAAATAAGAAGAAAACTTGTCCCACAAAATGGAGCAACAGAGAAATCTTAGATGGTATTTTGTATCAATTAAAAAATGGTTGTAATTGGTGTGATACAATAAAGATTTACCACCTTATTCAACAGTATTTTGGCATTATAAACAATGGCGAGAATCAGGGGTAATTGAGAAAATTAGAGATGTATTACATTCTCAAGTACGTCAACAGGTAAAAAAAAAGCGCTCCGGGACAACTTTAATAATCATTGATTCACAGGCAGTAAAAAACACTTGTAATGCTGGTGTCAAGTCCAAGGGATTTTGTCTTTACAAAGCTACTAACGGTATCAAAAGACACCTAGCAGTAGATAGTCTTGGTTTTCCTTTTTTCACCCATTGTACTAAGGCATCAGTATCTGATGATGCAGGATTAATAGAAATGTTGTCAGACAATATTGACTATTTTAAATCCAAACCAGTCAACATTCCTAAAATTACAATCTTACTTGATCATGGATATCATCCCGAAAAGATAATAGAAGAGTTAAAGAAAATTTATCCAGGGTTACGGACCAAAATTCCCTTGAAACTATCACCAAAACCATCAAAAGCAGAGAAAAAACAGGAAGGGAAAACAGGATTTGTCCCAGTCAAAGCAAGGTGGGTAATTGAGAGAGCTAACTCTTGGATGGAGAGATGTAAAAGCTTGAGCAAAAAAATTGATGGGAACTCTGAAAAATGCTACTGCCAAGATTAATCTTTGTTCTATTCGACTAATGCTCAAGAGATTAGCGTTGGCAGAGGATGGTGGCGGTAGCTATATCGCCTAATTTTTTAAAGATACACTCAGGGTTTCTATAACTTATCCGAAACTTCCCTGACGGCATTTTGCCGCATTAAATAGTTGAGAATTTTCATCTTTGGAGATTTTGATAACTTCTCCTAAACCTATTACTAGTGTAATTTCCTGAATAATTGTTGAGAGTATCCCATAATTTAATCCTGTACCATGAGTTGCTGTTGCTATTGCACCTCCTACAGTTTGATCGGAAATCGAACCTAGATTGGGCAAAGCTAGTCCATGTTGGCCTAGGCCTTAACTCAACTCTTTTAGGGTAACTCCTGCCTGAGTTACAATAGTTTTACTGTCCCAGTTAATATTTAGAATCTGATTCAAGCGATCGCTACAAATCAAATCGTAATTACTCATGGTAATATCGCTGGGAGAATGTCCTGAACCAAATACTCTGATTTTTGTTTTCGGTTCTACTGCTTGACGAATAATATTTCTAGCTTCTTCAGTTGAAGCAGGGCAATCTCCACATAGGGGTCGGCATTGATACTAGTTCGACCAATTTATAAAGTGTTTTTCATTTATCATCTCATGTTTTTTTCAACAAAAAAATTATTTTTACCCAATAAATTTATTCAAGCATTACTGTCACAGCCCCCCGTTGAATCTTGGAGTATTCCAGTTGCTTTTCTGCTCTCAAATTTTATTAGTGGGATAGACTTATGGTATTTTTTTACTGATAGAAAATCATTTTTCAGATTGTAAAGAAGGAGTTATAAATGGGACAATTGAACAAATTATTTGTCATGATCTTATTAGTATTGAGCCTTGTCTCATGCTCGAATAATCCGGGAAATGAAATCAAAAAAGCATTAGTAGCCTTTCTTGATTTACTGAGTGCAGAGCAAAAATCTAAACCTCTTGCACCGTTTTCTCACAAAAAAAGGAATGGCTCGGATTTTCTCCCCGATAAGTCCGTCAAGTCTGAAAAAAAGCGCCTTGGTTTAGTTATGGAACAGATGAATTCAAAGCAAAAAGATCGGACTCTATACTCTGAGACTGATTCCATGCTAAGTTATTCGGGAAGTAACATGATAAAAGCGGCTAATAGTTTTCTTGGTTCACTCACTCGAGATCAAAAATCTCAGGCCTTTGCAGAATTTTCTCACGAAAACAGGAATGACTGGGCTTACCTTCCCGACTATTTCCTTCCCTTAAGCAGCCCTGATAAAAAGCGCTTTGGTTTGGCGATGAAACAGATGAATTCAAATCAAAAAAAGCTGGTTGTGAACCTTCTTGAAACAGCTTTAAGTGCAAAAGGTATTCTCACGACGGAAAATGTCAGGATGCTTGAAAAGGTTATATTTTCTTTGAACCCAAAAAAGCCTTTCTTTGACCCAGAACTCTACTATGTCTCTATTTTCGGAACTCCTTCAAAGGATAAAACCTGGGCTTGGAGTTTTGAAGGTCATCACATTTCCATTAATATTACTCTGGTAAATGGCCATCTCTTATCTGTTACACCAACTTTTTATGGGGCAGTCCCAACTGTGGTTTTGAAAGGAGAATACAAAGGTTTTCAGGTTCTTAAAGATAGTCTAATGGTTCTAAAAGATGAAGAAAATCTAGTCAAAGAAATTGCAGAATCCCTTACAGATGATCAATTAAAAAAAGCCTTTATCCAAGAAGCGCCTCCAAAAGAGATCTTTTCTAAAATTTCTGATTTGACGAAAGTAGACACAAATATTTTAGATCCTCGCAAAGGTCTGAAATACAGTGAAATGAATTTAACTCAACAAGAGAAAATCAAAGATCTGATTAAAGTCTATATTGATAAATTTCGCCCTGAGCTGATCAAAAATCTGGACAATTCACCACTGACAGAAATTGAGACACTGGTCTTTGTTTGGGTAGGCTCATTGGAAAAGGGAAAACCACACTATTACCGACTTTGTACCACGAACCATTTAATTGAGTATGACAATTTTGTAGACACAAATATTGATGCTCCCCATGTTCACACAGTCTGGCGTGAGTTCGATGGTGATTTTGGCGAGGATTTACTAAAAAAACACTATCAAACATACCATCACTGATTATTTTAAAGTCGCGTCATTGCAACTTCTTATTTAAAAACTGTGTTGGTGATATTGTAAATATTAGGTAGTTTTAATTAGGACTTACCAATCTACTGCGAAAGTATTGTCCTGAAATTACTGTCCTGATAGACTGCGACCCGTAGCCCTTCCTTATAATAAGAGAAATATATTATTTTACATAAGTTCTATATAATTTTAACTAATAAGACTATATAACTTTATTCTTGAGTATAATATTTAACTATACTTTAATAAAATTATTTTAATTTTAAAAAGTTAATTGTAAAATTTAGGCAATCTTATGTTACTTATCTTTATATTTGGGAGTTTGCGTATCCCCCACCTAAAAGGTATGGGTTTTTATCCATCCCCAAATTAATCTGCCTAATAACGAAATGAAAATAACCATGAATAAATCATTATCTCTTGACATTTCAGCCATTAGAATTGGCAAGATTAAACTTTTGGCAAATGCTCATCTTCCAGGTACAGATTTAACAGGGGCCATGCTCCCAGAAGCAGATTTCTACCAAGCTTACTTGCCTGGGGTTAATTTTGCTGGTGCTAATTTACAGAAAGCAAAACTGAGGGCTAATCTTAGAGGTGCTGACTTTACTGGTGCTGACTTAAGAGGAGCAGACTTTCGCAATGCAGACCTACGGGGTGCTATTTTGATTGATGCTCAACTCAGGGAAGCTAGCTTTGCAGGAGCTTTCTTAAATGGAGCTATATTTAATAATTTGGACCTGAGTGGCATTGATTTTCGTGGGGCTGACTTACGAGGAGTGAATTTGAGTAAAGCAAATTTGTTTCGGGCAGAATTGAGCAATGCCAATCTTTCTGGCGCAGATTTATCTAGTGCAGATTTAGAAGAGGCTAATCTAAGTGGAGCAGTACTTAGGGGCACAAACTTACAAAGCTCTAATTTGCTATGTGCTTCAGTAGAACAAGCTGACTTGACTGGGACATTACTAACAGATGCTTGTGTTAAAGGTACACCTCTTGATTAAGTTAAAATTCAACCCACCCTTACCCCTTCGAAAGAGTTAGGGCTGTAATATTTTTCTTAAAAGACATCTGGGGAGATGGAGTCCAGGGGGAAAAGTAGAAGATGGGAAAATTTCCTAAAAGCGCAAAAACGAAAAATCACCAAATTTATGCCATAATCTAGTCCATGAATCAATTTTCATTGATATAAGCTGCTCTCATCAGAAATTACACTTAGGTTTAAATTACAGTTATACTCCAAATGTCAGTAAATTTAGTTGTATTTTCCTCTTTTTCATGTCTGGCCTGGCTGCGGAATCCGAAAATCTCTAATTTATTGCTTTTTGAAACCGCTGTGTCTCCAAGGAGAGGACTTATGCATTTAAAAGTTTGATTTTCTCGTTTTTGAAGGTACATCTCTTGATTAAGCCAAAAGTTAAACTTATAAAGTGCATAAGTACAAGTTAAATTTACAATTATTCACAAAAAGGTTATAATAGTAAAAGCAGATTAAAAAATTATGGTGACGGCATTGTTTACCAGTACACCAATACTGAATCAAAAAGGCGATCGCCTAGTGAGCAAAGTGGCAGGAGCTGCAATAGCAGCACTGTTTAAGAGCTCGGATCAAGTCGAAGCCAATGTTCGGGCAGAACCAGTGGCCAAATTATTACAGGGTAGTCTGGATGGGTTTGACTTTATAGGTAAAGGAATGCAGATGTATAATGGCCTTCGCATCGAAGTCATGGAACTTTACCTGCAAGCTGTATCAATAGACTTCAGTGCAATTTTTACAGGTAAAGTCAAACTAAGGCAGCCCATCCAGGCAACTCTGAGAACAGTATTAACCGAGTCAGATTTGACTACTTCTTTCAATACTCCATTTGTGTTAGAGAAACTCCAAAGGCTTAATTATGATGGACAACCCCTACATTTTCAAAATACTCAAATGAATATAACAGAAGATAGAGCTCTCAGAATTAAAACTCAAATTAGGGTGGGAACCTCAGATAAACCTATAGACGTTGATTTTACTGCTAATATTGAAGCGGAGAAGCGACGTAAAATAAAATTTGTTAATGTCAAATATAGTGGTAATCAAGAATCAGTAGACCTAAGTAAATCTCTAGTTAATCATGTTAATAATTTACTAGATTTAGATAAATTTGCATTAGAAAATACTCAATTGCGAGTAGATAGACTACGAGTAGGAAGAAATGAAGTTACATTCTATGGTGTAGCTCAGATAGATCAATTTCCTAGTGGGATAAATAAGAAGTAGTCATCACCCTATGAGGAAAAATATTTACCTAAAAACCAAAACACAAACCTTTTTAAAATTACTGATATGTAATTATGTAGTTCAAAAAAGTTTTTCCAATAAATTTGGTCAATTACTTGAGAACTGCTAAAAAGTGAAATCATAATTTGTATAACTAGTAACTTATTTGATAAGGAACACTCTTGCCCAATGAAGAACTAAAAGCCATCTGTTTTGATGGCTACTGGTAAGTTAAAAAATATCAAAAAATGGATATTCTTGTTGTTATAGTGCTATGTGCGAGCAGGCAAAATACTCCAAAGTATCAACCATAAGCGTCTTGTTATCAAATAACAAGGCAGAGTTGGTAACAGCCGTCACTTTAATGGGTGCGGTAATGCTTGTGTAGGTTCAGGGTACAAGCTTTGAGTAAGTTAAATGCACAATATGGCTTTTAAGCATTAGCATTGTGAAGCAAAGGTTGTTTAAACAGGGGATAACTCCACCTGGTTAAAATTGTTGTACTGTTTTACAGAAGTTAACCTCCTTACCTCCCCCTTACCCCTCGGCAGGGCTGTTTCATTCTCTCTCTTAAAAGACAGACAAGTCTTGAGGGGGATGGGTAGGTTATTAAGGATTTTCGGTGTCAAAAATTTCAAAGCACCGATAGCTAGATGGACTGCCAGAAGAAATTTCCCAACTTACAAAAATAAAAAATTATCGAAGCTATCCCACAATTATTTGAGCCTATTAATAAATTTTATTAATATGATTTGCTTTCGTTAGAAATTACACTCAGGTAAAAATTAAAATTATACTCTAAATATGAATAAATTTAGTTGTATTTTCCTGTTTTTCGTATTCCGGCCCAGCTACAGAATCTGAAAGTCTCTAACTTATTGCTATTTGAAACAGTCATGACCCCAAGTTTGGAAGTAAGATGTTAAAAATTTAAAACTTTAACGCTCTAAGTAAATTGAGAAAATTATTTCACATTTAACGCTACAGATAAGTAGTATAAGGCTTTGTTGCACAAAAAAAGCAAATATGGTGATAAAACATCTGCGAACACGCAACAAACCTACACCAAAGTAGATATGAATAAGTCCAAGGGGCGCTTCTAATTATAAGTCCAAGTACCAAGTACATTCTCAGCAATTGGTGGGAGTATAATGCTTCTGATAAACAAAGAAGGAGTCTGACATTTGGGCTTACTGTAATGGTAATGGAGCAGTGGGTAAACTAACACAAGAGGTATAGGTAGGGGTTCATCTAATAATAACTGGGATGTAGTTATTGAACTAATAGTAACTTGCGTGTAGCTTACGGGTGAGTTGCCTCTACAACTAACACTTAGGTTTGTATAATTTGTATTTGGCTTGATGGGATATGAAATATATTTTGGATAATATTCGCACAGGATCAGGAAGTTCTTGTTATCCAAGACTTTTATTGCACTCCCTAGGGAAAAATGAACAATGGTAAGAATTAGAACCAAGCGTAAGCAACCAATTCACACCTACCTCAGCGAGCTGCCTGAAGGGGGGTTAAATTTGGTGTTGATGTTGATGATTTGCGATCGCAAATAGGCAGTTTATTAGTTACAATAGTCTGATTAAGAAGAACACCATTATTGACTTGGACAAAGCTTTCTTGAGATTATCTTTATAAATCACCTCTTAACCATTAACACAGCTGGATGGCATACAAGTTCAGAGTTAAAAACTCCTTTGGGCTTGTACTTAGAGTAATGACCCCGTCTACTCACTCTTATTTACAACCTGCAGAGGGCTTATGGCCTCTAATTGATGAACTGATAGCAAATTATTCATTTGCTGGCCCTGAGGAGCTAGAAGCAGTTTTGTTTGAGGGTTGTCAACTTCTTTGAAAACAGCAGTTTCTCATCAAGGCTATAACCTACAGGAATTACATAGTAACGCTATATATAGTGTAGTTTTTGAGTATTTGAACTATGATTAGTGTTGTTGTGTAAGTCCTAACCCAATATAGAAATCTAACAAAAGCTTAAGACGCTCTCTCTCTTCTCAATTTCGGTTTATACAGAAATTGATGTCTTAAGCTATGCTTTGACTACTATACAATTGGTGGAGTAAAAATTTAGGTTGAATTACTCCCATGCTACCAGATTTGATATGATAGGTGACTCATTAAAGCTATATCTATGGATATTTAACCAGACATAGTATTTTTATTTGACTAAAAAAAAATTGACAAAAAAAATCAGGAAAATTAACTAATGATAAATAACTGAATTATTGAATCTCTTGACTTTTTTGTTGTACCAACACTGCAGCATCAAGATTTGATAAACCAGAAACATTAACTTTATAAATATAACCACCCCTTTTTTCCAAATCATAAGTATAGGTTTTATCATAGTAGTGAAGAATTAAATCTGAAGCTGCTACTAAATTGCCTTCTCTACCAAAATCAATTGCCTTTTGCGCTCGCAGACCTCCCAAGCGTTTACGAATGCGTTCGGTAGCAGCAATCAAATCATCAATATTTGCATCCCCATATATTTCTACCAAAAATGCCACTCTTTCCTGACGACTACGACTTATTTCAATAACTATTGCTTTTTCCATTTGCTCAAAAATTTCCTGGGGAATACGACACAACCCAATACTTCTGCTCTCAGCTTCAACCCATAAAGGTTGAGTGGAATCAAACTTTCCCCACTCCATTGCTATCTTATTCCAAAATTGCTCGTTAGTAGGTTGAGGTAACTGCCCCAAAGCTCCGAAACTACTACCCCGATGGTTTGCAAGAGCTTCTAGATCCAATACCTGTTCCCCCATATCTCTTAAAGCATGCAGAATCTCAGTTTTGCCACTGCCAGTCATTCCACCCAGAACAATAATTTTTTGTGGAACTAAAAATAAAGAAAGTGCCCAACGCCGAAACCCTTTATAACCACCCATGAGTAGAGCCACATTAAACCCAGCAGTTTCTAGTAACCAACCTACTGAAGCACTACGCATTCCACCACGCCAACAGTGAATTCTGACTTGACGGTCTGGAGCTAAAATTTTAGCATAGGCAACAAAATCAGCTAATTTCGGACCAGCGATCGCTAACCCTAACTCTACTGCTTCATCTTTACCTTTTTGTTTGTAGCAAGTTCCTACTAAAGCCCGTTCTTCATTATTAAATAGAGGAAAACTAACAGCGCCAGGAATATGACCTTGAGTATATTCAGCAGGACTGCGAACATCAAGGATGACTCCTGGTGCTTGAAAAAATGCCTCAGGTTTTAGGGATTTTGCCATATTTTTAATAAGAAAAATTAAATCAAACCTACTACTGACTCTTGACTTTTACCTTCTACGAATAGAATTATTGGAAAATAAAAACTGAAACTGCTCAAAAACTTACTATATAAATTTTTCAGTTTTAGAGGAAAAATTTTTTATTCAGGGTTCAAGAGGTTTTGTGTGGCTCGTCAAAACCTCTCTGAGTTTAATGGCTAATGGTTGATAACCATCTTTATCAGCAACATTCCACCAATTTAAAACCCAGTTATAAGACCATCTGTTATAACTTGCGTGTTGAGCCATCAGAGTTTTTTGCTGGTTATTTAATTTTAGTTTGCTCCTGATGGATTTCATGTATTTTCCGGGTTATTTATCTAAATAGTATATTTTTTTGCCTATTATATCGTTATTCTTTGATTAAGTCAATACTCCTAACTACACTTGCTCAAAACTATGAGTAATCCTAACATTGTTAAACTAAGCCAGCTCATTTCTTACATCTTCAGGAAACAAAATCGCTTTTGACTCAAGCTACTTATTCACATAGTTTTTGCTCTTTATTGCAGCATTAAAGTCTCTGTCTGCTTTCAAACCGCAGTTGTCACATTCATAAGTTCTCTTATGTAATAGCATTTTCTGTTTATACCCACAGTGAGAACATATCTGAGAACTCGGATAAAATCTACCTGCTATCACTAAAGTGCTTTTATACTATTCACACTTGTTTATATTATTTACCTACTGACTTGAAAGCCTTTAACGATCTGTTGCTGCCTTTTTTGTTTCAAGATAAACCTTTTTGTAAAGTCTTTAGCCACTTCTGAGACTTTCGGTAATATTGAGGAATTGGAAGTCATACTACTTCCTTGGTTATCAAAAAAATCTTTCAGAACCCTAATCAATAGCCAAAGTGTTATCCCAGGCAGGTTTGACAACAGCAGTCAAGGTGGGAACTGATTTATCCTTGAACTACATGGTAACATAATACCCATCAGCTTTGTGGCTAATAGTAACTGTTTTTATTTAAAACCATCTTAATTAACTTTACCTTACCTATTTTGGGTAAATTAATTTTATTTCCTTAAACACAGTCTGACTTTATTTGAGGATAAGTGAAGTTACGATAACAACCTTTTCCTTTAAATCTTGAGTATTCCCTAATCTTTGCCCATTTTTATCTACTTTAAAACACCTATCAAAGCCTAGTTTTACTTGTTTAATGCAATCTTGCAATACTTGAGAATGAATTAATTTGTACTCTCGAAATTTGTCTTTGGTATTTAGCAAATCCTTTTTCTGGGAGTAATAATCTTGATTATCTCTGAGTTGAGGAATTGGCGTTATTAATAGACCAACATTAACTGGACAAGGGTTTTCTTCATTTCTAAAGATCCCCTAAAGATCCCCTCCCTTAATAATTAGTTGTATTGCCGACGCAACAAATCTATAGCAATACGCAAATCGGTTAGGACATTTCTCTGTTCCCCATCTCCTATTGCCTGTTATATTACAAGCAAAATTTCCCAGTCCTAACCAAAAGACGTAATACTAGAATTTCAAGCATATATAGGGTGGCTTAAATTACTGCCCTCGCCCCTTTATTATTGCCAACTTTTATCTACAGGAGTTTTTCCTACTTCCTATACTTAAAAGTGGCCTTATTATATCGTTTTTCCCTAATACTATGGTATTGTAGACGTAGGAGATATTTTCTGATGTAGATGGCACTATGAAATGTCCCTAGGTCTTAGGGTTATTAGGAATTGAGATATCTTCGCTTCATACCTAGTGCTTAGTTGCTAAGATGGACAATATTATTTTTTTTTGGTGAGACTTCCTTGGCTTCAGACTTTTTTTTATTGGATCAAATCAATAAGTATATTGCTCTAATGTAATTAGAGACTTGAACAGTTAAATCCATTATTAGACCTAATTTTTACTTAATAATTGAATTATTAAAAAAATATAATATTATTTTGGGAAATTGGTATAGTATAGATTTAAGGTTATATAGTCATATTCTTTTATTTTGACTTTTTTATTTTGACTTTTGACAAAATAAAATCAATTACTCGGATTGGACTATGGATTATATGTAATAACAAAACAAATGCAAGCTAGTTATTCCCGATAGCTGGTTTAAATCAATTAGTAAAATAAAATGACGGAATTCAGTAATAAATTTAACAAAAAAGAAAATTTTTTCAAGGTAGTTGCTAAATTTTTGCAACATGGTTATAATTAAATTAACAGCTAGTTCAACTAGATCTAGCAAAAAAATATGACAGAGAGAATGACTGTACCTCTCTGCCAGGTGCTTTATAACATCTTCTTCCTCTAAGAAGATGAAAAGGCAAAAAATGAAACTTTAATGTCTTAAATTTTTGGCTACCTCTACCAAAGTTTAGGTTTTTGTAAGTTATATTAAACTGTGATCTTACAAACAAAAATCCGGGTGTTGTATCTACCTATCTATATCTACTCTGTTCATTTTTCTAGAATTTGCAGGTTTTTAACTAGGATAATTAACTTAGTTCAATACTACTAGTGTATCTGGAGCAAGGAAGTGATCTAGATGATATGCACGCTCTTCTGTCTCCAGTAGAATCTTCTCATACAGGTAACGAGTAGCACGATCGCCTAAGCTTTCAGCTTGCGCAGCTAGGCGACGTAATAACTTAATTACATCCTGCTCTGCTTTTAGATCGTGTTCGATCATATTACGAGCATTAAAACTTCCATCTTCTTCAGGAGTAAAGCAACACATCTCAGCTAACTTAGCAAAGCTAGCAACTGGAACACCACCTAGACCATTTAAACGCTCAGCCATCTCATGGACATGCTCTTTAACTTCCTCATAGCTTTCTTTGAAAAACTCATGTAGTTGGTTAAACTCTGCTCCTTCTACGACAAAATGGTGTTTCTCATACTGGAGGTATAAAGCTTGGCAACTGGCCAAAGCTACATTCATACCCTCGCATACAGGTTCAGTAACACTTTTTTCTAATCCAATAGGGTTATCAGCAATCTGACCAAATGCCTGTACTGGAGTTGCTGTTGTGCCGTTAGACATATTATTTATTCCTTATTTGTAAATTAACTTAGTCTATCTATTCTAGTCTAGCGCTTTTTGATTGCTAGTAGTTTTAAGTTTACCACAGTTACTAGGAGAGTCAACCAGAGTCAGGTTAACAGATAAAAGACATTATGAGTTAAAAACTAGTTTTTATCAAACTATTGGGAAAATTTCTTAAGTATTGTATACTCAAGGATAAAGGCTGACTGGTAGAAATATACTCTAATTCCACCAGAGCTTACATATAAATTTAGTGCGAAAATATTTCAATTGTTAAAAAATGAGTACATTTAACCAGAAGCCAGGAATTTGTGAAATTGTAGAAGTAAGCTGTGTAGATAGATGGCAAGTATATAGACGTTTACAAGAATTAGATATTGATTGTTGGTGTGAACCAGAAAAGCCATTACAAGTACATCTAAAAAACACAAATGAAGCTAATCAACTAGAAAGTGTCTTGAAACAATTCACAGCCCATCGTTATGAATTAGTTCAACTGTTACAAAGTTCTTGGGAGGTTAGCTAATATCCTAATTAATAACATGAATTAATTAGGGAAAAAAGTAATGTATTTATCTGTAAAGTAGAGATAAAAAACTTTATATCTAAGTAATTAAACTTATCCCAAGCTACACAGATAACTATTAGTAAACATACAGCAACCAATAATGTCTAAATTCAAGCGTCAGAAAAAATTCAGCCTGGAAGGAAAAGTCCAAGAAGTTACTATCAAGGATGGCTACAAGCTGAAATATGTTCATGTAGAGACACTGGCCGGAAATAATTATGTTGTCAAAGTAGCCAAGCATTTACGGCGAAACTTTTCATCAGTATTAACACCAGGTTTAGAGGTGAAAATCAAAGGTGAAATGGCATTATGTAAAAAAACTGGTGAAGAAGAGCTTAAGGCTTTTAAGATTACACCAGATTTTACTGCAAAAGCTACAGAAATATGGCCAAGTCAGCCTGTAGCATTACTTGAAAAGTCATCAAGTCAACTAACAGAAATGAAGTTGCCCGATACTGAGGAGATATCTAGTAAATCTCAAAAAACGACTGAAGGTAATGCTAAATGTGTAGGTAAAAAAGCTGAAATTTTGGTATGTCAAAAATCCGATTGTGAAAAACGAGGTGCAAGTAAAATTTGTAAAGCATTGTCTAAAGCATTGAGCGAGCATGATTTACAAGACCAGGTAAAAATCAAGAAGACAGGATGTCTGAAAAAATGTAAAGCTGGACCCAATATAATAGTTATGCCCCAGAAAGCTAAATATAGTCGTATTCGTTCAGCAGAAATTCCTCAAGTTATTCAAAAACATTTCGTATTAAAAGCATAACACAAAAGTTTCCAGATTGATAGTAGCTTTCTGTAATTCCAATCTCCTCAAAGAGATTGGAAATTTTCTGCTGTATAGTGATAAGAAAGAATTAAATATAGTGTAGGGATCTTTTAAGATTAATTTTTTGGTGGCTCCGGTTATGATTCAATAGGGTTCAGATGAGACCAAAACTCAGGTATGTATGGAACTATTAGAGTAGCTCCCCAGATGATAAAAACTGCCTAAAAAAATCCTTAAGTGAACTGTATTGGGGTATAAGTGCCAAGTACCAAGGCTAAATTAATACTTAAAAGGAAACTGAAAAAGTGTCACAAACCAAGCCAACGATTTTAGTGAGTGGGGGAGCAGGATATATTGGTTCCCATGCAGTTCAGGCTTTACAAAATGCAGGTTATGATATAGTGATTTTGGATAACCTCGTCTATGGACATCGGGACATTGTAGAAAATGTCCTGAAGGTAGAAATGATTGTTGGGGATACTAGCGATCGCTCTTTATTAGATAAAATTTTTGCTACTCACAACATTGCTGCAGTAATGCATTTTGCAGCATATATTTTTGTCGGTGAATCAGTAAAGGATCCGCAGAAATATTACCACAATAATGTAGTTGGGACACTAACATTATTAGAAGCGATGCTTAAAGCATCCATAAAAAAGTTTGTTTTCTCTTCAACTGCTGCTATTTATGGGAAACCACAAACCATTCCTATTCCCGAGGATCATCCGAAAAATCCAATTAACCCTTATGGTGCAAGTAAGCGGATGATAGAGCAAATACTTGCAGATTTTGAGATCGCTTATGATTTTAAGTCGGTTTGTTTTCGCTACTTTAATGCAGCAGGAGCACATCCTAATGGTTTGACTGGGGAAGATCATAACCCGGAAACTCATTTAATTCCTCTGGTATTGTTTGCAGCATTGGGCAAGCGAGATTCTATATCAATTTTTGGCACAAATTATAAGACTCCTGATGGTACTTGTATTCGAGATTATATTCATGTGTGTGATTTAGCGGATGCTCATGTTTTGGGGTTAGAATATTTGTTGAATGGTGGTGAGAGCAATATTTTTAATTTGGGCAATGGTAATGGGTTTTCGGTTAGGGAAGTGATAGAGACTGTGAAGCAAGTAACTGGTAGAGAGTTTAAAGTGGAGGAGCGCGATCGCCGACCTGGAGATCCACCTATTTTGGTAGGGAGTAGTGAGAAAGCCAGGAAAGTGTTGGGTTGGTCTCCGAAATATCCAGAGGTTAAGGAAATAGTTAGTCATGCTTGGCAGTGGCATCAAAAACGACATGGGAAATGAAAGTCAAAGGTAAGAATGATGGTAGGGGTAAACAAGTAATGATTTTTTTCATCTACCTGATAATAATTCAAGGGATATATCAACCAATACAGCGCTTTTTATTTTAGTAGACTACAGTGAGTACGTTCCATGGAACGTACCTACATAGTAGTAGTCAAAATATAGGTTTTTTTGCATCTGATAGTTTTGGTCAAGTCTAAATTTTCTATGTTTTTTGAAGCTATACTCATAATACTTTAGGCTGGGTTAAGCTCTAGGTAAACCCAACAAAAACCGATTTCTATTATATATATATGTTGGGTTTACTGCTACAACAAAACTTACCAATAATTGTGATTTTTTTGTTATTGAGTCTAGCTTATATTAGTTTATTTACGATTAACTTGTAGCCAAATTTATAGGCTAACTAATAACCAAAGTTTAATTCCATAACGCCTCCAAGTATCTCCCTGATAATTTAACCAATCTTTGATTAAATCTTGATTGATATAGGGAGCGATCGCTGCTTTTTTACTTAACAATAAATTCTTGGTTCGACGCTGCCATATTTTACGAAACCAAAAGTTAACAGGTACCATCATTCCACTTTTGGGACGGGTTAATATTTTCTCTGGTAATAGGTCTGCTACTGCTTGTTTTAATACTGCTTTTTCATCTGCGCCGGATAATTTATATTTTGGTAGAATTTCTAAACTTAGTTCTACAATTCTTTGGTCAAATAATGGGGAAAGTCCGATTAATTTATTCGCCCTAGTCATGTTATTTACTTTGGTTAAAATATGGTCTGCACTTTTAAATTTAGGTGTTCCTGTATATGTAGTGATAAAATTACAGTGAAGCGATCGCTTCATTATAATGATT
>JAGGDU010000164.1:0-66227 GCA_018457135.1 Trichodesmium erythraeum GBRTRLIN201
ATTTATTACCATAAAGCTAAGGAAATTTGGGCAGATAAAAATCAAAATCAGAATACTTTAAAGGTTGATATGAATTCTGATATCTCAGCCAAGTTAGAAGCTGAATACGAGAATGGTTATCAACTAAATTCAGCAAAAATTAAAGATAAAGTTGGGGAAAATAAAAATCAAAATCAGAAGAGTTTAAAGGTTGATATGAATTCTGATATCTCAGCTAAGTTAGAAGCTGAATACGAGAATGGTGAGCAACTAAATTCAGCAGAAATTAAAGATAAAGTTTGGGAAAATAAAAATCAAAATCAGAAGAGTTTAAAGGGTGATGTGAATTTTAATATCTCAGCAAAATTAGAAGATAAATATCAGAATGGTCATCAACTAAGTGCAGCAGAAATTGAACGGAAAAGTGGTGAATTACTGCAGTTGAATCAGATAGTGACAAATCAGATTAATTATTCTCAAAAAGCAGAAGTTAAAGAACTATTAAAACAAGCTAAGACTTATTATTTAGAAGGATTGTTTTCTGAGGCGATCGCTATCTGCTATTCAGTAATTAAAGTTGAAAAAAACTCAGAAGCTTATCAGATAATGGGGAAAGCTTTTCAACAGAAAAATCAATTAGATAATGCTATTAATTGTTATGCTCAAGCACTGAAACTAAATCCTAACGACTCAGGTGCTAATTATGAGATGGGAAATATATTAGCTCTTTTACCAGGAAAATTAGAAGAGGCTATTTCTTATTACCGTAAAGCTATTGAAATTGAGCCATACTTGACAGAGGCTTACTACTCTTTAGCTAATATTTTAGTCAACCAAAACCAATTAGAAAAAGTAGTAATTCTCTATGAAAAATTAATTGAAATTCAACCAAATCTCTGGGAACCTCATCATAACTTAGGGGATATTTTAATTAAACAAGAAAAATTTTCCGAGGCCATTTCGGCTTATGGTCATGCCATAAAATTAAATCCCAACTCTTCTGTGTCTTATGTTAAATTGGCTGACATCTTGGCCAAGGTAGGGGAACTTTCCCAAGCAATAAATGCTTACTACAAAGCAATTGCAATAGACCCAGATTTTGTTGATGCTTATCAGTATTTGGGTGATGCTTTAAGAAACAAGGGGGAGAAAGAAGAGGCTATAAAGGTTTACAGAAAGGCCATTGAAATTCGGCCTCAATTATGGGAAGTGCATCATAAATTAGGTAGTTTGTTCCAGGAAACAGAGGAGTTAGAAACGGCTGCTAATGCTTATAGGAAATCTATTGAATTGAATCCTGATTTTTGTTGGTCTTATAATAATTTGGGGGATGTTTTAGTTAGGTTAGAGAAGTGGTCGGAGGCGACTGGTGTTTATAGTCGGGCTATTGAGTTAAATCCTGATTTTTGTTGGTCTTATAATAATTTGGGGGATGTTTTAGTTAAGTTAGAGAAGTGGCCAGAAGCCAAGAGTGTTTATCATCAGGCTATTGAGTTGAATCCTGATTTTCCTTGGAATTATTATAAGTTGGCAGATGTGTTGGTGAAGTTGGAAGATTGGGAAGGGGCGATCGCTGCTTACCAAAAAGCAATTAAATTAGATCCTGACAGGAAAGATATAAAACAGTATTTAGCAGATGCGGAAAATCAGCTTCAGGAAAAAATAGCTAATGCTAAACAGCAGCAAGAAGCTAATAAGAAGTTAACAAAGGCGGGGCAGTTTGGGAAAATATTAGCTACACAAAGTAAGTCAGATTTAGAAAAAATTGCTGTTAATAACACAATTAAAGTAGATGCAAATTTTGCAGAATATTACCATTTACAAGGTGATACTTTGGTAGAAAAAGGAGAGAAAGAAAAGGCAATAAAGGTTTATAGAAAAGCCGTTGAAATGGAACCGGAATCATGGGAAGTACATCATAAATTAGGTAATTTATTGCAAGAAATAGGAAAGTTAGAAGACGCAATTGCTGCTTATAATGAATCGATAGAATTAAAGCCCGATCTTTCTTGGTCTTATAATAATTTAGGGGATGTTTTAGTCAGGTTAGGGAAGTTGAATGAAGCAATAAAATATTATCAAAAAGCCATCTATCTAGAACCAAATTTTGCTTGGTCTTATTATAACTTAGCAGAGCTTTGTTTCCTTTTAGAAAAATGGGATGAAGCAGTGAATGCTTATCGTCGATTCATGGAGATTCAGCCTGATTTTTCTCCTGAAGTAGAGGAAAAATTAAATCAAGCATTGCATCAGCAGGTTCAAGGGAAATTAGAGCAAGCATTAAGTTATTATCGGCAAGGGATCAGGAACGATCCGACAGATGTGAAAAGTTATGAAAAGGCTTTAGAAATTAAGCCAGATGATGCTGAATTATATTTGGGATTAGGTCATGCTTGGATTGCAAAAGGTCAATCAGAAAAGGCAATCTTAGCATATCAAAAAGCTATAGATAAAAATCCCGATATTTTCGTCTGGTCTCGCCACAACTTAAAAAAAACGATGCAGGTAGGAGGATTGGAACAAGCGTTCCATGCATTTCGTCAGGCAGCTAAATTAAACTCTCAATTTCAAACTCAGGAAGTAGAAAAAAACAAACAAGATTCACTACAGTTTGATACTCAAAACAACACCCAAACAAAAACGGTTTTTTCTACAACAAAAAAAAATCTTTTATCTAATCCACAATTCCTTAATTTAGAAGAACTTAACATTTGTGAGGGTAATATTGCTCCTAGAGACTGGGAATTAGTAATAAGACCTGAGTGGAAAGTTGCAACTCAATTTGTTCGTAATAAAGAGATACCTGAAATAAACAAAGAACTGGTTGATAATGATAGTTTTTTTTATATTAAAACTCAAGATGTTAAACAAACTAATCCCAGATCTTATTTACGTCAAATTGTTAGAGGTATTAAAATATTTGAAGATACCATTATTACAAGCTCTGTACAACTTTGTTTGCAAAATACTAATAGATCGGAAATAGTCATAGCTATTTTTGCTGACGATAAATTGACTAATAAAATTTATCAACTCTCTACTAAAGTCCATAGTAATTTCGGCTGGTCAACCACAAATATATCAATTAACCTCAACAAAGTAGTCAAGAATTTACCTGAAGAAGTACATATAGGGTTTTATATTAACCTACCGACAACCAGTGCTGGAAATTTGTGGTTAGCATTTTCTGAATTAATAGTTATAGATGCAAGTAGTGGCTTTAAACCAATTAATTTTTCCTTTTTTCCTTTTGGTAATTACTCTAAAGCTAGCGCTAGACTTAGGACTTGGAAACTAGTAGATTGCCTTCGCAAAGCAGGTCATCTAGTCACTATTGGTTATAGTGACAAGAGTGATGTTTATGTATTTCAGAAACTTCGGCTTTTCGATCAACTTAATGATCGATCAAAAATGCAACTTAGAGAACTCAAACATGAAAACAAAGTGGTTGTTTACGATTTTGATGATAATTATGTTTTACCTAATCAAGGAACACAAGAAGAGTTAGTAGCATTTATGAATTCAGTTGATGTAGTTACAGTTGGTAGTCAATTATTAGCTGATTTTGCCAATAAATATCATCCTAATGTATTTGTTTTAGAGAACCCAGTCGATATCAACACAGATGATATAGTTAGAGAACCAACTCCTGAGCTGAAAAATATTGCCTGGTTTGGCGCTCCTGAGGGGATTTTACAGATTAAAAATGTAAACATTGAGGAAAAAATTACAACCATTACTAAAGGGGGGGATATTGAATTTGAGATCAATACTGTCGATCAGACTTTGACGGAGTTCGATCTTCTGATATTTCCTCTTGAACCTACAGAATGGAACCTAGCTAAAAATGCCAATCGCATGATTAAAGCTATTGCTTTAGGTGTACCAGTATTAGCAACTGCAACACCAGAACATAGGAGAGTAGCTAGAGAATTTAATTTGGGTAACCATTTTTTAGTGAACTACGATGGTAATTGGAATGAAAAGCTGACTTATCTGAAAACAAATTTTGCCCAGGTACAAGAAGAAATATTGGTTGCACGTCAACGTGCATTAGAGATATATTCAACTCAAAAGATTACAAAAAACTGGTTTAATAATGTGCTTGGTAGTCGAAAACGCTGGATACCAACTCAAGTAAAAAGAAATTTTACTAAAACTTATCAAAAAAACTTTTTATCCCAAGTTGCAGTTTTGATTTATGACTACTCTGTGACAAAAACTTTTACTACTTGCATAGAGGAGTCAGAGGTCAACTGGTCAGATTTTGGTAGTCAATATATTGTAGCTACTACTCCTTATGAGCAAGAACTAAAAATAGAAAAGCACGGATTTCAGTATTTATTCCCTGAAAATGATTACTTAGAAATTTTCAAATATTTTCAACAAATTATAATAGAAGCAAACCAAGATTGGATTTTATTAGTTTCTGGAAATTGTATTTTAACTCAAGGTATCTATGAAGAGTTAGATCGACATTTAAGTAAATCAGATGCAGAACCCGTTTTACTACTAAAGGTTCAATCTTATGGGTGCTTGCCAGATATTCAATCAAATTCAATATTTGATGGGATTAAATTCATGATCAATCCGAATACACCTGATGTTATGCTAATTAAGCGTAGTTGGGTAAAACCTTATATTCCTCTAATTCAAACACAACTTAACTATTGGGGTTGGAACATTACACTTTTGGCATTAAATAATCAACAGAAAAATAACTGTTGTTATGTAAATATTCCTGTAGTATTGAGAGGAAACAGTGATATAGATAGTAATTTATCTAGGCAATATGTAAAATGGTTGGAAATATTTCCTCCTAAAATTCCGCCACAGATGCCTGATATCACAAATCAGTGGAGGCGAATCAAGCATGATATTATTCAGGATATAGTTACCAATTTTCCTGATGTTTTACCCATATCTTTCACATCTGCACTAGAAAAAATAGATATATTAAATGATGAACTTAACAGACTCAAAAAGAAATCAAGATGAAAATTTTGTCTAATCCTGCTAACGGTGTGGAAAATTAGAGATTTTATAGTGGAATCACAGGGTTATCTACAACAAAAAAAAATAAAAAGAATAAGAGAGACAAATGAAACAATATATTATGCAAACATCAGAATATAACCTGATTAAAATAATCGACCAAACTGCTAAAGAGAAAAATTTATCCTTTTCTTCTTGTATTGAGTTTGGACCTGGCAATAACCCGTTACATGATTGGTTTAAAAAATACAATAAGGCGAAAAATGCTAAAGATTATATTTGCATAGAACTTGACAATAATATATCAAGTAAGTTACTTGCAAGGAATATTAATACATACTCAGATATTATACAATCACCTCTGAAGATAGCCGATCTAACTTTGGCATTGGAAGTTTTGGAGCATATACCAGAAAATGATTTATTAATCTTTCTGGAAAAAATTAAAGCAGCTACCAATGTAATGTTTGCTTGCACAACTCCCAATTTTGAGCATTGGGATGAAACCCTAAAACCCTTGCCAGAAGTTAAAGAATGTAGGTATATTCCAGATCATTTTCCTTACTACAAACCAAAATCTACTAATCCACATCATCATAAAACAGCAATGACTCCAGAAAAGATGTTTAATCTGCTGTCTCAGGTTTTTCCTTTAGACACTTGGTATATTAATGTTTACCGTGCTTGGCCTTGGAAAATTAGTGATTTAGCTCGCAATTCTACCTACCAGTTATATTTCAAATTGTTTGGTATGGTGGTGAAGAAGATTTAAACATTACCTTGTAAGAGTTTTTAATAATTTATTAAATAAAAAAAATATCAAATTATGCAAAAAATTAAGAGAAATAATATAGAAGTATTCAAAAAATGTATAGAACAATCATCAAACCATATGTCTTGTTTCTTTACTGAAACTTTGGTCAGGTTACTATTATCTTATGTGCCAATGCTTGATTATATAACTAAATATAATATCCAACCAAGAAAAGCTGGAAGTTTTGGCTCTGGAAGTTGCTCACATGAAGTATTTCTTAGTCAAGCATTTCCTAATATGCAGATGTTTTGTTTCGATAAATCTTCAAAATATATACCTAAATATAATTGGAATTATATACTTGAGAATAACAATATTGAGTTTGTAGACGTAGATTTAGATCATTATGAGTGGAGCAATTTGCAATCAAAGTTTGATTATACTTTTTCAATACAAACTTTGGAACACATAGAAGATTATCAAAGTGCGCTTGTCAACTTAAGTTCTTGTGTTATGCCTGGAGGATATATTTATGTAGATACTCCACATTATTCAGAAAAGGATGAACAAGAATCTTCGGATTATTTAGTAAACGAAAGAAAAAGGCAGTGGGATAAACATAAGCACTACCATTTAGGTTTTTCTCGAAAAAGAATGATTGATAGATTAGGCAATCTTGGATTTGAAATCATAGATAGCGGGTATTATTCATACCATGAAGGTGATACAGAATTATTAAAAATAATTAGAAGTTCGGGTATATATGCTAAAGTTAAGGCAGAACCACTTTTGGCTATATTTATTAGCTATTTATTACAAAACATACTATCAAAGTACGAAGTTAAATATAGAAATATATTTGACACAATAGATGAGGCAATGAATCAAAATCGTGTTGCCTCTGCTATTAGAATATTGGCTAGAAAAATTTAGTTTTTAGAGTGATTTTTAGACAAATAATAAAAAACAAATAATATATCATAACAAGATGCAAATATCGCTTAAAGCAAGGTTGAATATTATTAAATATCCCTGGCATGTTGCCCATGATTATGAGTTGTGTAAATTACCTCACAATATGATATTTTTAACGAACACTCATCGTCGCTGGAATGTAAATTACAGACCTATTCCACCATATGTAAAATTTGCCAATAATATAGAATCAGTAGAAACAGATTTAATGATTTTGCATGTAGATCAGTGGACTTGGCATGAATTAGATAAACGGTTACTATTTTTGCGTTATCGTAATATGTACAAAGGCAAAAAAATAATCATTAATCATGGCTGTAACATGGTTGATGGTTGTACTTCTGAAGAAATTAAAGAGTTAATAGGCGATAATTTTATGGTGTGTAATAGCAGCACGGCTCATCACCTTTGGGGTATAGAAAATTCCCGATTTATTCGTCATGGGATGAGTCCTGAAGAATGGCCTCAAAGTAATTATGGTCGTGGAAATATAGTTGTTAATCAACCTCCAGGGAAAATACATAATGAATATCGTAACAACAATGCAGTGATTAAATTTGAAGAAAAAACGGGCATAAAAGTTGACTGGATTGGAAGAGATTACAAATTTAGCTCATTTAGTAAATATAGGACTTTTCTCTCTACCTCCTCAATCCTATTTAGCCCCTCATACGCATCACCAAATCCAAGAGCTAGGACTGAAGCAATGTTATGTGGTATGGCTCTAGTGACGACTAATTTTCATGGTGAAAGTGAGTACATTGTTAATGGTGAAAATGGTTATGCTTCTAATAATATGTCTGAGCTTTATGAATATTTAAAGTTTCTCTATTATAATCCAAAGGAAGCTAGAAGAATTGGTCATAATTCTCGTAATATGGCAAAAAATGTTTTTCATATTGATAAATTTATTGCACAGTGGCAAGAAGTCTTGAAAGAGGTTGTCTAATAGGGATGATATTCACTTAATATTTGATACAAAATAAGTTTTGAAAGCATTATCTTTTTTTTTACAGCTATCAACCTAGTTTATGAAGTAGTTTTATTTTTTTATTCGCACTTATATTTCCTCCTTGTAATAAAAGGGATGTGGAACTTTTTGACTAAAATTTAAGAATATGAAAACTTGTGAAAATTACCTAGAAGAAGCCAAAGATTTCTACAAGAATCAGAGCTGGTCAGAAGCGATCGCTGCCTACCAACGCGCCCTCGAACTCAACCCCAACCTCCCAGGAATACACAAAAAAATCGGGGATGCTCTACAACAACAAGCAAAAGCAGAAAAAACCAATCTGCTGAACTATTACAAACAGAAAATTCAACAAAACCCAGACGATCTACAAACCTACTATCAAACATTAGAAATTTCTCCCAATGACGCCGAGGTTTACCTGGGCTTAGGAAAAGCGTTGACCAAAAAAGGATTCTTCGACAAAGCTCAACTCGCCTATCAAAAAGTTCTCCAACTGCAACCCCACCATCCCTTAGCAGAGAGTTTTCAATGTGCTCCAAATTCCACCATTAGATCCCCAGACCCTTCTCTCCCCCAAACCCCCCAACTAGACCAAGCAAAACAAACTCTTGATACTCTTAACCAAATCACTCTTGATAGCTTCCTCAATACCAACTCTCAACTAAACTTTCCCCTGGTTGAAAATCCAGAAATTAGCATCATTATTATTCTCTATAACCGAGCAGAAATAACTTTAAGCTGCTTATATTCCCTTTTGAGAAACCCCTTTCAATCTTTTGAACTGATATTAGTCGATAACAACTCCACTGATACCACCCGTCAACTGTTACAACAGATAAACGGGGCCAAAATTACCCTGAATCATCAAAATCTTCATTATCTTCTGGGATGTAACCAAGGTAGCAAAATTGCCCAAGGAGACTATCTCCTATTTTTAAATAATGATGCTCAAGTTTTAGGTAATAGTATCCCCTCCGCTCTCGAAACTATTAAATCTTCAGATGATATTGGTGCAGTGGGTGGAAAACTAATCCTTCCCAATGGCACTCTCCAAGAAGCAGGAAGTATTATTTGGCAAGATGGAACTTGCTTAGGATATGGACGTGGAAACTTACCCACTGCACCAGAATATCAATTTCAACGTGCTGTTGATTATTGTTCGGGAGCTTTTCTCTTAACTCGACGAGATTTGTTTTTACAATTAGAAGGGTTTGATAAAGATTATCAACCAGCTTATTTTGAGGAAACCGACTATTGTGTGCGACTGCAAAAATTAGGAAAAAAAATTATTTACGACCCCAATGTAAATATTCTCCATTATGAGTTTGCTAGTTCCAGTCATACAGGTTCAAGCGAGCAGGCGAGCGCTCTGATGGAAAAAAATCAAAAGATATTTCAACAAAAACACAAAGACTGGTTTTCATCTCAATATCTTACCGAACTCAAGAATTTAATATTTGCTCGAACTCAAGCTAGAGAAAGACCAAAACCCATATTATTTATTGATGATAGAATTCCTCATCCTTGGTTAGGTCCAGGTTATACTCGCAGTCATTCTATTCTCTGTAATCTTGTTAAATTAGGCTATTTTGTTACCCTTTACCCAGGGGATCTGCGTCATCTCGAAGATTGGTCAACTGTTTATGCCGATATTCCCCAAACTGTTGAAGTTATGCGAGGATATGGGTTAATTATGTTAGAAGATTTTTTAAGAGAACGCAAAGGATACTATGATTTAGTTTTTATTAGTCGCCCTCACAATATCAAACATTTAAACTCTATTTTAGTTAAAGAAAATTTACTCAAATCAGCAAAAATTATTTATGATGCTGAAGCAATTTTTAGCATTCGAGACTATGAATATAAACGTTTAAATCAAACTTATTTTACTGAAATAGAACGTCAAACAGCCATTAAAGAAGAAATTAAACTGGCAAAAAATAGCCATCATATTATCACCGTTTCCTCCCCAGAAAAACAACAATTTATTGAGCAAAACTATGCCAATGTCAGCTTGTTAGGTCATTCTCTGTCTGTTTATCCCACACCTCAATCTTTTTTGTCAAGACAAAATTTCTTATTTGTGGGTTCAGTTTATGAAAAAGAATCTCCCAATGCTGATTCTATTTTATGGCTAACTTCTGAAATATTTCCTCTAATTCAGAAACAACTAACTCAAGATGTTGAATTAATAATTATTGGGAATAATACTGTAGAAGAAATTCAACAAAAAGTAAATAGTTTAAACAATACATCAATCAAAATTTTAGGAAAAGTAGATGATATCAGACCATTTTATAATCAGGCGAGATTATTTCTAGCTCCCACTCGATATGCAGCAGGAATTCCTCATAAAGTACATGAAGCAGCAGCTTACGGTTTACCTATTGTTACCACATCCTTAATTGCTCAACAATTAGGATGGAAACATGAAACAGAATTATTAGTTAGCGATGATCCAATAAATTTTACTCAACAATGTGTCAAGCTTTATCAAGATTCAAGCTTATGGAATAAACTGAGAAAAAATGCCATAAAGCGAGTTCAAACTGAATGTTCTCCTGAATTTTTTTCAGAAACTTTAAAGTCGATCTTAAAATCTTTAGAAAATTCAATATAGATAGCTTTTAGTAAATCATTTTCAATATACTAATCTTTAGGGAACTTATTAGTAAAAAAACATGATCTTCACCTCTAAATAAATTTAGCATATATTCTGCTTTAGCTAAATGATAATACTAAATCCGTTTTCATAGACTAGCTAACTTCTTATTCCCCGTTATTTTTATAACACTCCTACTGTCCAACTTAAAAAATTTGTTCAGCAATCAAATTAAGTTCTGGAAAAGTAGGTGAAGCCACCACATTTTGATATCTAAATAAATTCAGCACATATTCAGCTTCAACTAAATTATAAACCGAAATAGTTGCTTGTTTCAAGTCTCCAATATAGCGCCTACCTCCCCACCCTAAATAATCAACTATCCAATATTCGTTTATACCTAACTTTTCATATTCTGTCAGCTTAATTAAATAACTATTTTGCCAATTAGTACTTACTACTTCTTCCGCTAATTTAATACTCATACCTTTAGTAATAGTAGATCGCTTGTTCCACATTGACTCCTGAGCCATAGCATTTTTATCCAAAACCATCACCTCAGAAATATAAGCATATTTATCGGAATATATAGCTTTAATTAATTCCTGTATAGGGTAAAAAAAGGCAAGTTTAAGCGTTTAATTTCCACACCTAGTTCCAAAGCCAGAAAACCAGCTACTTTTTCATGGGTTCCAGTAGTTTGCAGTTGAAAAATCTCTCCGTTACTTAATTAAAATCGACCATAACTATCAGGATACTACTCTCAAAATCCCTCTAAAGTAATCAACTAAATACCCTATTTTTATAGAAAATTAGTAGCTTATATTTCTATAACAAATATATTCATACTCCTCATAATTTCAGCTATAAATATATTGACTTTCCTTGAAAAAATTACTGTTTATCCTGAAAAAAAGTTGGCTATATTAACAGAATAGGTAATTGTTAATTTTTGAACCCTACTGCCTCTTTAATTATGTAAATTAAAATCCCCAATAAATCCTCTAAATTACCAATAAAATGCTCCCATGCTTCAATATCAACTTGGTTTTTTCTCAGCCTTAAAAACTTCCAATTACTGCCAGTTGTAATAATTCCATAAATACAAGAAATTTGATTGTTTTTTTGTTGGTTAAATAACTGAGCAGCGAGCATTTCTGCTATACATTGGGCTATTCCAGATTTAATATTATCGTTTTTTGCCTCAACAATTGTCACCACAGGGGCAGTTATTTCTAATTGTTTGGGAGAATAACTAATTAAAAAGTCACATCTTCCTGTTAATCCTTTAGATTTATCTACATTAAATTCTGTTCCAGAAAATAAACTAATTTGGCGATTAAAATATTTTCTAAGTTCGACTATAATTGGAGAAATAATCAATTCAGAACGTGCTTTTTCTGTATCAATTTCTAATGCTAAAGGAATATTTTCAGCTAAAATTTCTTTCAGTAAAGCACTAGGATTTACAGATTCTATTGACTTGAATAATTCTACTCTTTGCTGAAGTATAAGATTAAATTCAGATTCTAATTGTGAGAGAGTAAATTCACTGTAAGACATATTATGAAAGAAGAAATAAAGAAGTTATAAAAACCCTATCTAAAAATTTATTCTAGCAAATATTAGGTAATAGGTAGAGACATTTTATACAACATTCTAAAAGAGAAAGAAATAAGGTGAAGAAATTTCCATAAATTCGTAAGGACTCAGGTGAAAGCGATCGCCTCACCAATTAAAATCTAGTATCATTCAATAAATATTCCCTGAGTTGACAAAAAATCAAACTACAGTTAAATTCAGCATCTGCATAAATAATAGTACCATAAACATGACGACGATTTTCCCATCCTTAATGAAGTAACATAAAATGGTTGTGTTCTTGACTAATAATTACAAAAGTTTTCACATCACCATAGCAGTAATAAATATCAGCATAGTATGGCAAAATTTTTGAGAGAGTGTCGCGCCACCCCTCTACATCTAAGAGTCGAACTGTGGTTTCCATTGAATAATTTTTTCCATCAAAACATCAAAACTAAACAGGGGAAAACCAGCTTCAGCTATAAAAATTTTCCTGCTTTTTTTACAGTATTATGATAAAGTTGTTTGGCAAGCATTGAGCTTTTTTTTTAACTAGATAAAATTGAGCTTTGTCAATTATTTTTTATTGAGTATTATAGCAAATAATGGTAATTAGTCATCTAAACATGACTTCTGTTGCGAGCCAAGAAATTTATTTATTGGCAGTAGACATTGCCACAAAAATTTATATCCAATGTCTTGCTAAAGCAGGTTTTGAGGAATAATTTTAGCACTTACTTAACTAACTAATAGATAATAATTAATCCAGACCAAGCCAGAAAATAATAGAAGGAAAAAATATTGCATCCTCAGAAAATTTGTACTTTACCATTATTCTAATCCATATTCATTTTTTAATCTAGCTTGTAACTGCTCAAAAACTAATTCGCCATCTGTTACATTCCCTGCTAAAATTTGCTCAGTTGCGCCATCAATTTTTTGGCGTAATTCCTCTAATTGACTATCAACTTCGTTCTGTTCTTCAGCTAAAATAATGATTTCCACTTTTTGACCTGCTGAAAATGGCAAATCTGATAAAACTAACTGCTGAGGATTATCAATTATTACATATTTTTTGTAAGCATTCATTCATTTGATTAACTCCTTAATATGTCTGTCGGTTTAGGCATTTCTCTTTATACTATATCATAATTATAGGAAGTAAAATTAATCGAGGTTCAATCATTCAAAGTTAGGCTATATCCAACAAATAATTTATCACAATTTTTCAGATATGAACAACTTCAAGATTTTCAAATCTCCCTATTTCTGGTGTTTTTGCTTCACCATAATTTTCCTACTTTCCCTAGACTTCTGGTCATGGAAACAAACAATTTCCTTTTCATTTCTCCATCTCCCACCCTGGGTTTTCTACTTTATTACTTTGCAAATTATCCTCGCCTGTGCTCTTTTTATCTTCTCTCAAACTTTCTGGAAATCTGAAACTGAAGAGGAAAATTAATCATGATCAAAAACCTAATTCCCTACTTATTTATTAGTGCATATTTACTCCTGACTTTAGTCATCGGAATTATTGGTTATCGTAGCCAAAAAAATACACCAGAAGATTACTTTCTAGCAGAGCGAAAAATCGGTTCCATAGTTCTATTTTTTACCCTCATTGCTACCAACTTTAGTGCCTTTGCTTTTCTCGGACTTTCTGGTGCTGGTTATCGTATTGGTATAAGTTATTATCCGATGATAGGATTTGGTACGGCCCTTGTCGGAATTACATTTTATTTTATCGGTTATAAAGTTTGGCTTTTAGGTAAAGAAAAAGGTTTAATTACTCCCTCAGAATTAATCGCAAATTGCCTCCCAAGTCAACCACTAAAACTAATATTTTTAGCCGTGATGGTAATTTTTACCATACCTTATTTAACCCTACAACCAATTGGTGGGGGTTATATGATTGAAAATTTAACTAATGGGCAAATTCCCTATTTTTGGGGAGCAGCTTTTTTAACTTTCATCATTGTTTTATATGTGTTTATCGGGGGAATGAAAAGTGTAGCTTTAACCGATGTTTTACAAGGAGTATTAATGTTGATTTTAATGATAGTTGCAGTAGTGACTATTTCCCAAAGTCTCGGTGGCTTGACTGAAGCTAATCAAACTGTTCATAAACTCAAACCAGAGCTTTTTTCTCGTTCTGGTACCAATGATTTTTTCACTCCCCACAAATGGTTTAGTTATATGTTGCTTTGGGGTTTAAGTGTACCGATGTTCCCCCAAATGTTTATGCGCTTTTATACTCCTAAAAATCCTAATTCCCTCAAACTTTCTGCTAGTTTATATCCATTAATTACTTGCATAATGTTTATTTGCCCTGTTTTAATTGGAATGTGGGGTCATATTAATTTTCCTGATTTAGTTGGAAAAGAAGCAGATAAAATTTTTCCCATGATGTTAGCTGAATATACCTCAACTACCATGGCTTCATTAGTAATGGTAGGAGCTTTAGCAGCGTTTATGTCAACCCTTGATTCTCAACTTTTAGCATTAAGTTCTATGATTACTAGGGATATTTATATTGTTTATATTCGCCCCCAAGCAACCCTGACAGAACAAACTTTTGTGGGCAAAATTTTAATTGTTATTTTAGCAATAATTGGTTTGATTTTAGCAGCAAATCCTCCGGCAACAATTGCAGCGATCGCTACTCAAGCTTTTACAGGTTTAGCAGTATTATTTCCCACAGTTATTGCCGCTTTATATGGGAAAAATATTTCACCTTTGAGTTGTATAATTTCCATTATTTTTGGAGAAATAGCAGTTATTGGTTTTCAGGTAAATATTATTCCTAAAAGTTGGGCTTTAGGATTTCTGCCAGTAGTGCCGATAGTGTTAATTTGTAGTTTAATTATTGTCGTTTTTTTGAGGAAGTAGAGACCTGACATCTAACGCCGTTATTAATAGTAATTCGGGTTTTAGGAAATATAATTTGCTCAATTAAAGTATGATATTATAAAAGTTGCGATCGCTCTCACTATCAGATAATTTGTATTATTTGAATAAGGAGTTAGCACATCTCTAAATTTGAGATAGTGAATTAATAATTGAATAGAATATCTGAGCATTTATGCTGAGGATAAAATAACACAGAGTTTGACGATATCACTTTGGCTTGAGATATATTATTAATCTAGTATTTTCACCAACAAACTTAAACCATATATGTTTTACTAATAATGTGATCTCAAGCTCTGAATAAAGTTTGGGTAAACTTTCCATCCATCTGTCACATAAAAATAGGACTTCAATTTATTAATAACTTCCCATCATGGAGTCAAAGTTTAGGCACATTAGTCTCCTAAAACCTATCCTAAAATACCCCATTTAAAGTCGTCCATGTTATCTATAGCCAAATTTTGCTGAAATTGATCCTATAAATGTTTCCAACTCATCTAGTTCTCCCACCTCTGGAGCTTCCTCTGGGTCATAAAGATCAGGTGAGAGTTTCCATACTTGGCCACACAAAATTAATGTGTTTTTATTATCATACTTTCTTTGATTTGTCAATCAATTTCTCATCCCATCCCATTTTCATACATTTTTAGACAGTCTTTTTTTTGAATCTTGAGAGTAACCTTTACCAGGCTCCTAAAATTCTATCCCACATTCCGTACTTCAATTTCTAACATAAAAATTAGTATAAAAGCTGTAGCTTGCTTAAGTATTTATACTAGAAAAATTATCTTCATTTATCTTGATTAGGAGTCAAATTCTCAGAAAAATTTTAAGTATAAATACTTACTAAATTGTTAACTCTTATTGACTACTATAATTTTCTTTAAATTGTGGTCACTTCCCCCCCCCCTTGGCGGAATAAAGGGGGGTTGACTTTGGACTTATATTTTGATATTGCATTTCGTCCTGAGGAATGTAGGCCATATAAATTTTCGGCCACAATGGACATAAATATAGTTTTGTTTTCCTTTTTTATGACCATCTTTATTGATCTGATTGACATTTAGGACATTGCATCATTTTTAATTTTAATAAGTTGATTTGAAAAGCGATCGCTATTTTCCATCATCATACCCACTCTTGAGCAACTCTTAATTCTTGAGTATTCTCATTTATAGTGGGAAGAAGCAATAAGAAAAAAAGGTTGAAAATACTCCCTATAACCCCCTTTTTTGATCAGTATCAAGTAGGTTGAAAACCTATAATTAGAAAAGTCTCAAATCTAATAGGCGAAAGAGCAAAAGCTAAAGTAAAACATCCTTATAAATGCTTATAAAGCATCTAATTCCGCCATAATATCTATAAGGGGTTAATAATAAAACTCTTATCTTGCAGCTACTTGTCTGTTAATTATTTACCTAACGGGCAGTGGTAAGTACTGAATATTTATCAATTTGTTGAATTGAGAACCGAAAAAACATTACGATAACATAAAGACCCCACTCAAGGTCAGAAGTTTACAAACTTAGTTCAGTCTCATACTGTGGCCTTTATGTTTAGAAGATTGTTTTGGCACCTGAAAAAAAACTATATAAACTGAACTAAAGTAGTTTTTAATTGATAAAATTAAAGAGGGAATATATGGATGAATTAAAGTATCTTGCTAATTGGGTAAAAGAACAACACGCTCAAGAATATATTTTAACTTGGTTATTAAACCAGCCTGGACTTTGGTGGTCTGATGGAGAGGCATATCAGGCAGCTTTACAAAAATCTGGGAAGTTATTAAAAGAGTATGTTCAAAAAAACCAAACAGGGGATTTATTCCAAGGTATTGCGGAAAAAATTGTAGATGATGAAAATTGGGATGAAGTAGCTGAGTCTCTAACCAGAATTATCTCTGTTTATCAAGATGAATTGCTGAGATTACAGGATTATAGTCGGCGGAAAAATAGTAGACATATTTTAAAAAAAAATATAAATAGTGATAATTTATCTGTTAAAAATTATGATAAAGATAATGAAGAAATGGAAATACAACAGGCTTTGCCAGACCCATTTACTGATGCTTTGACAGGGGAAGTATAAAAAGTTTTTACATTTGAATTTAATACAGTAATTTCTAAATTTTTATAGTGGTTATATTTAGAGTTTTAAGAAGTAGGAAATAGAGAGAAAAGATGTATGATAAGATAATGCTAATTACTAAGTCTAAATAATTATATAATAATTCAATATTGTACATAAATTGTACATTTTTTTCATCTAATTTAATCAATTTTAGAGATTTATTAGAGGTAGATAAACAATAAATATTAAGTCAATCAAAACCAGGTTAAAAGTTAATAATCAGCATCAAACAATACTTGCTAAACACACAAAAATTGCGCGCCATGTTTATAATTAGGGATTAGCAACTTTTAACCATTGTACTAAAGCATCAGTATCTGATATCTCCGATTAATTAAAATATTATCAGACAATATCAACTACTTTAAATAATTACCACATCAAAATTCCTAAAATAACTATCGCAAGTTGACTATAGATAGCACCCTGAAAAAAAGAGTTCTCAAGTTCAAGAAAATTTATCCGTCAATTATTACCAAGATTTCCTCGTCAACCTCGCCGAAACCATCAAAAGCAGAAAAAGAAAACAGATGGAAAAACAGAAAAACAGGATTTGTTCGAGTCAAAGCGATCTAGATTATCTATGGTACATAACCAACTCTTGAATGGAAATATGTTTGAGCTTGACCAAAAAAATTAATGGGGACTCTAGAAAATACTATAGTCTTGGTCAATTTTTGTTTTGTCCGTCTCATACTTAAGAAATAAACGTTTCCCTGAGCGGCATGAAATCTCAAGCATTGTGTTAGTAGTATCGCCTAAATTTCTTGAGATACTTTTAGGTGGTCTATAAACCAGGTTTCTGGTAACACTTCACTCCCACAGAAATTTTCTCTGATATCAAAAAAATGTACTCTTTCATCTCCAGAAATTAAATATTCTTTTCTAAAACCCTTTTAGGGGTCTTCGATGAAACATCCCTACATTCTTTTTTGGAGATGTCTAATTAAAATTTATTGCCACATTTAGGACAAAAATTATTAGTAGCAACATTTTCAGAGTTACAATTATTGCAAGTAATTATTCCACCGCTTGCTCAAGCTGTTTGCGAATAGGTAAACCAATCATTTGAGCATTACTCTTACCAGGAGCAACCATTGGATAACAATTTTCATCCCTGGTCACATGAGCATCCATCAAAACAGGTTGATCGTATGCTAACATTTCCTCTATCGCCTCCTTGAGCTGATCACGATGAGAAATCATCATCCCTTTCACCCCATAAGCTTCAGCCAACTTAACAAAATCAGGCATTCCTACTTCCATATTAGACGAAGAATAACGCTCGCCAAAAAATGCCTGTTGCCACTGGCGCACCATACCCTGCCAACCATTATTAATAATCACTGTTTTAACATTAATACCATAATGGGCCAGAGTACCCAACTCCTGAATATTCATCTGAATACTAGAATCACCACTAATACAAATCACCTCTCGGTTTGGCAGTGCTACTTTCACACCTATAGCAGCAGGCATCCCATAACCCATCGTGCCCAAACCTCCACTAGAAACCCATTGCCGAGGACCATTTTTGAGAAATTGAGCTGCCCACATTTGGTGCTGACCAATATCAGTAGTATAGTAAGCATCTGGAGCCATTTTACCTATTTGATCAATCACCTCTTGGGGCGACATACTATCTGAGTAGTGGGGAACAACTAATGGATAATCTTGTTTCCAACGTTTAATACGTTCTAACCAAGTTTGGGTTTGATTAGAACTAACATTAGTATCAATCTTCTGACAACGCTCTAGCATATCGATCAAAACTTGGCGCACATCTCCGACTATAGGAACCTCAGGGCTCCGGTTTTTACCCACTTCTGCGGGGTCAATATCAATATGAATTACTTTCGCGTAAGAAGCAAATTGGTCCAACTTTCCTGTGACTCGGTCATCAAAACGAGCACCAACAGCAATTAACAAGTCACACTCACTCACAGCATAGTTGGCATAAGCAGTGCCGTGCATTCCTAACATTCCCACTGATAGGGGATGATGTTCATTAAAAGCACCTTTACCCATCAATGTAGTAGTCACAGGAATATTAAAACGTTCTGCTAATTCTTGAATTTCTCCATGAGCACTAGCAGAAATTGCACCACCACCTATATATAATAAAGGACGACGTGCTTCTTGGATTAAATTAATTGCTTGATTAATCTGGCGAGGGTTCCCTTTTATAGTGGGACGATATCCAGGTAGTGTGATAGAATCAGGTTCTACTGGTTCATACTCAAATTCTTCTAATCCCACATCTTTAGGTATGTCAATCAAAACTGGACCTGGACGACCTGTACTAGCAATATGGAATGCTTCAGCCACAATTCTGGCCATATCCCTGGGGTCTCGGACGACATAAGAATGTTTGACTATGGGTAAGGTAATACCATAAATGTCTGTTTCTTGGAAGGCATCAGTACCAATCATTGGTCGGCCTACTTGCCCTGTAATTATAACCATGGGAATTGAGTCCATATGAGCAGTAGCAATACCTGTTACTAGGTTTGTTGCTCCAGGACCGGATGTAGCAAAACATACACCTACTTCACCAGTAGCACGGGCATATCCATCAGCGGCATGGGAAGCTCCTTGTTCGTGTCGGACTAAGATATGTTGTAAGTCTCCTGCTGCTTCTGCGCGGTAAAGTTCATCATAGATGGGCAAAATAGCACCACCTGGGTAGCCAAATATGTGTTTAACTCCATGGCGCTTAAGACTATCTATTAGTGCAAAGGCACCAGTAGCTTGCTTGATGCTTACTTTAGTTTGTAACTGCACGGGTAGTTCCTCTCAAGATACTTTTATAATTTCATGTATGACCTTATTATAATTTTAATCGAAAATTTTCATGTATATGAGGTCTTTTTGAGATAAATTCTAGAAAACTTTAAGATTTTGTATCTAATGTTTTTGGTATTTTTAAAATTTTGACACCCTGTTGAAAAGCCTGTTTGATAAATCTATATTTATTGATAAACAAGGCCCAGTTGGTGGTGATATTAAAGGATGGCATCCTGATAAACGAGTAAACTTAAAATTTATAGTATGAGGAGTGAATAACTTGAAAAAAGTAGAAGCTATTATTCGGCCTTTTAAATTAGACCAGGTGAAAATTGCTCTCGTTAATGCTGGTATCGTAGGTATGACTGTTTCTGAAGTCAGAGGGTTCGGGCGTCAGAAGGGTCAAACTGAAAGATATCGGGGTTCTGAGTATACAGTTGAGTTTTTGCAAAAGCTTAAACTTGAAGTTGTAGTTGAGGATGATCAGGTACAAACGGTTATTGATAAGATTATTAATGCTTCCCGTACAGGTGAGATCGGTGATGGTAAGATTTTCGTTTCTCCAGTAGATAAAATTGTCCGAATTCGGACTGGGGAAGATAATACAGACGCAATTTAGTCCTAGAGACAGATTTTGTCTTATGTGTTAGGTAATAGGTAGTTAGTCACCTGTTATCAGTAAGACACTCATGAAAAATTCAGGACTTAGGCTCTTAAACAAGGAAACAGATTTATTGCTCTAATTATTCTATACAGCGCTCATGAGAAATTTCGTCTCATAAGCCTGTTTCTTCGTAAGTTCTAAGATAATTTTTTTGAGACCTAAAACCTAACACTTTTTTCCTATAAAATAATTTGTAAAGCCTACTTTTTCTTTGAGCAATAACATTAAAAAAAATATCTATTGAGACTATCTAAAAATTTATAACCTTGAAAATTTCAGCGACTGCCAAGGTTATACAATAATTCATTCCAAACCGAGTATTACAGATTCAAGCTAACAAAAATTGGGAATTTATTCTCATAAAACGGTTTCTTTTTAATACTAATTACGATAAACTTTGCTATACTTAATTTTTCTGTTTTGAACATATTATTAGTTGGATGAAAAAAAAGTTATTTTTCCAATTTTTCAAAAATGGCAATACTTTTGATAATTACTATAAGTATGATTAAACTTAACTAAAAATTGGTACAGCTAAAGATTTATATATTTCACTAGAAAAAGGTTAAAAATTATCATGTTTCACCATTCAATCACAAAGCAATCTAATTTGTAATGGTACTGTTGGTAGGTGGAGGTAAGCTGATTTTTCAAACACATCTAGTGTCAACATAGCTTTTCTATTTCATCTTTTATCATAAATTACTAATCTTAATTTAGCTACATAATTTTTGACAATTTTATTATTTATTTTATTCTCTTTTTTGGAATCTAGTAATTGTCTACTGAGACTAGATATTTGGTCAAATATTGGTGCTAAATTTACTAAATAATTCATGATAAATCCCCAACTTTTGTGATGTTATTAATGTTACTTATCCAAACATCTAATAATCAGTAATCAATACAAGGTGGAAGTAGTAAAAATTATCAGGTTTTTGAAACAAATATTCAAAACTTTATTGATGTAAAAACACAAAATTGTGATGTAATTATTGATATGTTAACTGAAGAAAATTTAGATAATATTGAATATTATTAAATAATACTTTTTTTATGACTTATTAAAACCTTCAATATCTCAGTTAAAATTTAACTGATTACCTTGAGTTTATTTTTGTTTTTCCGCAGGTTTTAAAAAATCATAATTCAGCTTAATATCTAGGCGTTTTGTGTATTATAAAATTTCTTGAATAGTTACTATTTAAATTTTACCCACAATTTTACTCATATATTTACTAAATTTAAAATCTTTGCTTTTAGTATATAAAAAAATTATCTCATGTTTTTTAAGAAAACCATGTCGCAGTCTACCTCCTAATTTCTAACACCAAATAATTTAATTTTGAAAATTTCCACCTTGAGGACAAAAAACTACATCTAATACTAATCTTAAATAGTGACTCGCTGTGGGGTTGCAATGGAGATAAAAACTAACCATTCGTTTTAAAGCTAAATAAATTTATGCCGCTAGTAGAGTCATACTAATCAAATAAGCAAGTAAAATATCTTTGTCTAAAACTTTTATTAAACCTGGGATTAAATCAAGACTTTTAAAAGTCAATGTACATTTAAACTTACATTTGTAAATTTCCATAATTCCTGCTCAACCTTGATTAGCTAAATCATCCCAAATCAAAGTATCAATGGTTGTGTTTGTGCTCTATTATTATGAACAAAATTATTATAAATTTGATTATAGTTACCCTTATAATTAAAGGGAAGAACTATAAACATAAATCCACAGATTCGTCTTTAATATATCTGCATAAAACCTCTAATTAATCACCGTCAAAAAGTTTATTTACCATCTTAAAAATTTGATAAAATTTTATTCTATTTAATTTAAAAGAAAGGTGATTCTGTAACATTTGAAGAATATCCTTACTCTTCTAGCAAATATTTAAATTTTCTTAGTAGTCACCCATATTGAACATATGCATGCTGAGTTGAACGAGAATCTAGAAATAATATAGGTGTTTCTTAAAAAAATATGTCTATTTGTCTTTTCATCCTCTACCTCCTTCATCAATATAAAAAAATATTTTCGTAAATTATATACTACTAATAATATAACCATAAATGTTATAATATAAGCTTAAATAATAATAATAATAATTTCATAAAATATTGCTACAGTAGTTTGATATGCTAATGGTAATTTAGAAATTAATACTGTAACAACCTTTTTTGCATTTAGTATAACTAAAGTAACTTTGTCCAATATTCAAACACTTAAATTAAGATATATTGCCATAAAACATTTACCATAACCATAAAATCATATCTCAAGCTTCCCCTTTCAAGGGGATGAAAAAGAAAATTCAGGTTTTCAAGCTTCCGGCTTCAGCGGTCGGCACCGATAACTAATAACTGATAACTGAAATGAACCAAACTTTTGACTTCCAAGATGAATACGACATCATCGTAGTAGGCGCAGGCCACTCTGGGTGTGAAGCTGCTCTCGCTACTGCACGCCTCGGTTGCCACACCCTACTACTAACTCTAAACCTTGACAAAATTGCTTGGCAACCATGTAACCCGGCTGTTGGGGGACCTGCAAAATCTCAACTTACCCATGAAGTGGATGCCTTGGGTGGAGAAATAGGTAAAATGGCAGACCGCACCTACCTGCAAAAACGTATTCTCAATTCTTCTCGCGGACCTGCCGTTTGGGCGTTACGAGCTCAAACCGACAAACGAGAATACGCTACCATTATGCGTAACATTGTCGAAAACCAAGAAAACCTCAGAGTTCGCGAAAGTATGGTAACAGACTTAGTTTTGGGAGATAACGAGGAAATTATTGGAGTTGAAACCTACTTCGGCGTCGCCTTTAAATGTAAAGCTGTCATCCTGACCACAGGAACTTTCCTTGGTGGAGTTATCTGGGTAGGCAATAAGTCAATGCCTGCGGGCCGCGCCGGAGAATTTTCTGCTATTGGTCTGAGTGAAACCCTAAATAAACTTGGTTTTGAAACCGGACGACTAAAAACAGGTACTCCTGCCAGAGTTGACAAACGTTCTGTTGACTACACCGACCTGGAAGCTCAACCAGGAGATGAAAAAGTACGTTGGTTTACCTTCGACCCAGAAGTCTGGGTGGAAAGAGAACAGATGTGTTGCTACCTGACACGCACTACTCCAGAAACTCACAAGTTAATTCGCGATAATTTGCATTTGTCTCCTGTTTATGGTGGGTGGGTGGATGCGAAAGGTCCGCGCTATTGTCCGAGTATTGAAGATAAAATTGTCCGGTTTGCGGATAAACATAGTCATCAAATATTTATTGAGCCCGAAGGTCGTGATATTCCTGAACTTTATATTCAGGGGTTTTCTACTGGTTTGCCAGAGAAATTACAACTGCAAATGTTGCAGAGTTTACCTGGTTTAGAAAATTGTTTGATGTTACGACCTGCTTATGCGGTAGAATATGATTATTTACCTGCTACCCAATGTTATCCGACGTTGATGACTAAGAAAATTGAAGGGTTATTTTGTGCTGGTCAAATTAATGGTACGACTGGATATGAAGAAGCAGCAGCTCAAGGTCTTGTGGCGGGAATAAATGCAGTTAAATTTGTTAAGAATGAAGAGATGATTATTTTCCCACGGGAACAAAGTTATATTGGTACTTTAATTGACGATCTATGTACAAAAGATTTGCGAGAACCCTATCGAATGTTAACTAGTCGTTCGGAATATCGTTTGATTTTACGGTCGGATAATGCTGACCAAAGATTAACTCCTTTGGGTAGAGAAATTGGTTTAATTGATGACCGTCGGTGGGAGTTATTTGAGAGTAAACAAGCTAATATTAATTCTGAAAAATCTAGGTTAAATTCAACTCGAATTAAAGAACTAGATGAGGTTGCTATTAATATAGTCGCTGATACTCATACAAAAATTAAGGGTTCGATTACTTTAGCAGATCTGTTGCGTAGACCTGGTTTCCATTATGTAGATTTGGAAAAGTATAATCTGGGGAATTTAGATTTAAAATTAGTTGAAAAAGAGGGCGCAGAAATTGATATTAAATATTCCGGTTATTTGCAAAGACAACAGAATCAAATTGATCAAATTAGTCGTCAAAAAAATCGTAGGTTACCTACTAATTTAGATTATTTATCTATTTCTACTTTATCCCTAGAGGCACGGGAAAAATTATCGAAAGTTCAGCCTTTAACTATTGGTCAAGCATCTCGAATTGGTGGAGTAAATCCGGCGGATATTAATGCTTTATTAGTTTATTTAGAGGTGCAATATCGACAGTTTCAATTAACTTCTGCTAATGTTTAGTTAATGGAAAAGTCAGTCATATGAAGTGAATTTCATATCTGTTGCCCATCTGCTATGTTATACTAATGTTAGACTTTTGGTGAGGGAATTTAAGGTTTCCTTTGCCTCTTTAATTTGCTTTTCTTTTCCATATTGTTTGTAATTAGTTCCAAGATAACTTGCTCGTGGGTACTTCTGAGTAATGATAGTTATTCAGTATTTTTCTTCTCCAACACACTTAAACATTGATGAACCCAGATAATAGTGGAGATCATAATTTATGGCTTTCTCCACTGTGTAATGAAAGCGATCGTGGGGAAGTGTAAAAATTCATTGGCATTAGACAGTTGCAGAAGTTCCTCCTGCTGCAAAAGTACCAACTAGTTGATAGGAGTCTATGGGAAGTTGAAATCAGGCAAGTTGTCTAAACACAACCTCTACACTGAGATTGTAAATTGGTCTCCCCACTCCAAAATGTTGTCAATAATTTCATGATGATCACTCACTCAGAAACACCAAATCGCAGTTGGACACTAGCATAGGGATAGAAAGACTTATTATTATAAGTGGCGATCGCTTGCTCATCCCTCAAAAGCTGATCAAGTTTCTAGATACTATTTTCTCGGAGTCGCATATCTTGCCAAAAGCGATCTCAAGGTTACTTAAGTTCTGAATTATTATGATCAGCTTGAGTGCTTAAGTAGGTTGCCGTTACAATTTATCACTATGTTCACTATATAAGAAAATGTAAGTTTTTCTTATATCAACTATAGGTCAGAGCTAGGAGTTAATTTACAAAACTTAATATAGTTAAGTTTTTTTGTGCCTACCTACTGAGATTATGAAGAGGTAGTCATACCATTTCCTGGCTTCTTCAAAGAGTAGAAGATTAGGGACTAAAACGGAATATGGAAAAATATTTCTCGCAAATAAATTTGATATAGAGAATCAAAATTTAATTGAGAAGTTTAAGGATGAATAACTGATCTTTTTTATCTTCGTCCTGCTCTAAAAATCAGCTAAATTTTATTGAGTTTAGAGATACCTTGAAATTCTAAACCTAATAACTGATAAATCCCTCCTATCAAAAGCTTAGAAAAGAAAATACAAGACTAAAAGCTAATATTCACATCTGATTAAAAAGCTATTAGTAAATTTTAGAAAGAAAAAGTTAAATGCTAATACCTAAATGTTTACTCTATTTTTTTAAGATGCTCTGAAATCTGCAGAAGTCAATTTTTATTCTATTGCTTATTACTTCTTGAGGTCATTAAATTACAAAATATTATTATATTTTTTTCTTGCTTATTTTTTTGACTTTACATAAACTATTATCACCCATTATTTTCATAATGTCAATTTTAGGAAAACCGCAAAATGGAAATCAAAGCAGCAGTAGCTTTTGAAGCAGGAAAACCATTAACCATAGAAACCATTAATTTAGAAGGCCCCAAAGCTGGAGAAGTAATGGTAGAAATTAAAGCAACTGGAGTTTGCCATACTGATGCTTATACTCTTTCCGGTGCTGACCCCGAAGGTTTATTTCCCAGCATTTTAGGCCATGAAGGGGCAGGAGTTGTTGTAGAAGTTGGGCATGGTGTTACTCATCTTAAACCAGGAGACCATGTTATCCCTCTATATGTCCCAGAATGTCGTCAGTGTGAATATTGTCTCAGCATGAAAACTAATTTATGTCAAGCAATTAGAACTACTCAAGGTCGTGGCGTTATGCCAAATGGTACAAGTAGATTCTCATTAAATGGGGAGATAATACATCATTATATGGGAACTTCAACTTTTGCCAACTATACAGTCTTACCTGAAATTTCTTTAGCAAAAATTCGCAAAGATGCTCCTTTTGACAAGGTTTGTTATATAGGTTGTGGAGTTACAACTGGCATTGGAGCTGTTATTAATACTGCAAAAGTAGAAGTAGGAGCAAAAGTCATTGTATTTGGTTTAGGAGGAATTGGTTTAAATGTAATTCAAGGTGCCAAAATGGTAGGTGCTGATATGATTGTTGGGGTTGATATTAATCCGGCAAAACAAGAACTAGCAAAAAAATTTGGGATGACACATTTTGTTAATCCCAAGGAAGTAGAAGGAGATTTAGTTCCTTATTTAGTAGATTTAACAAAGGGAGGTGCGGACTATACTTTTGAATGTATTGGTAATATTAATGTTATGCGTCAAGCTTTGGAATGTTGTCATAAAGGTTGGGGTATGAGTGTAATTATTGGTGTAGCAGGTGCAGGAGAAGAAATTAGTACTCGTCCGTTTCAGTTAGTAACAGGAAGAGTGTGGAAAGGTTCAGCTTTTGGAGGAGCAAAAGGTCGTACAGATGTACCAAAAATTGTTGATTGGTATATGGAAGGAAAGATTAATATTGACGATTTAATTACTAATGTTATGCCATTGGAAAAAATTAATGAAGCTTTTGATTTAATGCACGAAGGTAAGTCTATTCGTAGTGTTGTAACTTTCTAGATAAGCAAAGCAAGAAAGATTATTTTTGTAGATTTGGTTGAGGTAAAAAAAACCAAAATTATCAACTTAAAATTAAAAGTTAAATCTTAAAAGATAGAGTCTATGAAACTAATAGAGTTTTATAAATTTTACAATTTGCTTATTAGCTTAAGATTATAGCAGTTTTTATCCGCAGTGAGTTAATTGCATTGGTTCGTTGGGAGGAAGTAGTTAGGGACATTATATGCAATATCCCTAGGTCATAGTCAGAATAGAAAAGAAGAAAAACAACTGTAACTGAGTAATTTGAGAAATGCTACAGCAGATTTCAGATGAGAGAGGTAGACAAAGTGCCCAGGTTACAAAAGTTTATACAGTTAAGTCAATAATTAACAATAATTTGATTAACATTCAAGAAAGGAATTATTTTTTCTATATGAACTATTTGGATTTAATAAGGGTGATTGTAAAACCTCAATCCAATCTATCAGTTGAAAATCTGTTTCTAAATCTGAATCATCTTTAAATGCAAGAGTTAAGAGTTGATTCACTGCCTCAGCAATAAAATGTTCAACTAACCAATGAGAAGTCCGTTCTAAATCCTTGTCAAACTCCAAATAAATTACACCTATTAGAGCTTCAAACATTTGAGCTAACATTTTATTTTTCTCACTTTTATGTTTCCATTTATAACTTTTTCCTAATTGAGAAAATTGCCTCAATTTTAAATCTTTAGCAAATTCAGAAAGCATCTTTATACTAACAAGATCGCTTTCTATAATAATCAGGGTTGCCTTGCCTAAACTAGAAAAATTTTTTGATAAATACTTACTAATCACTCGACTAAAAACTACATAGCCGAGGTTGGCCAAACCTTGATGTTCCAGAACCTGTTGTTTTTGTTGTGGCCTGATAATATTAGTCCTATCATAGATGTGATTTGGATGAGTTAGAGCAATCTCCAATAGTTCAGGATGTTTAAATTTGGATATCGGGATGCTCGATTTTTTGAAAGCTTCAACATTTAAGCCCATAATATTATCCAATTCTCCATATAAATTCTAATTTAATTGATTTTTACTACAATTGTCTACCAAATAATTACGGAATAGCTAATAACTTAATAAGATTTATCTCAAAAAAATAGTAATTTACATAACCAAACTCCTACTTTTTTGATATACAGTTGGTTTGACATCTCTGACAAATTCAAACTTTAATATATAGTTGATAAACAATCTATTAACTTCAAGCTATGTATTTCTCAGTAATTCTACTGTTTTTGATTATTAAATAAATTGTCACCAAGAAAGAGAGCCCTCATAAAAAAAGCTATATACTTATCAGCAATTCTACTGTTTTTGATTATTAAATAAATTGTCACCAAGAAAGAGAGTCTTCATGAAAAAAGCTATGCATTTCTCAGTAATTCTACTGTTTTTGATTATTGAATAAATTGTCACCAAGAAAGAGAGCTTTCATAAAAATCAGCCTTAGTAAGAGGATATTTTTTAAAGTTACAGCCTTTGGTAAATAAAGCTTCGTGCTATCATACAAGCCTATTTTTACCTGTATTTCCCTTATGCGCTTTCTCTTATTCAAGGAAATAAAAAAAATCATGTTTCAAACCTCCGGCTTCAGAAGTCAGCATTAATAATAGAAAACTGAAATGACTTATGTCTACAAAAATTAAATTGGTTAAAAAACATCAATGCTTTGGTGGTACAGTAAGCTATTATTTCCACTCATCTTCCACCTGTAATACTGAAATGCGTTTCTCAATTTACCAACCATCGCTAGCAAAATCACAACCTCTTCCTATTCTGTATTTTCTCTCAGGTTTAACCTGTACTGAAGAGAACTTTATGGCTAAAGCAGGAGCGCAACAATTTGCTAATAAATATGGGTTAATTTTAGTTGTACCAGATACAAGCCCACGAAATACTGGTACTTTTGGAGAGGATGATGATTGGGATTTAGGTACAGGTGCAGGATTCTATATTAACGCTACTGTAGAACCTTGGAAAAAGCACTATCAAATGTATAGTTATGTCGTCGAAGAACTACCAGAAATTATTGCCAAAAATTTTCCTGTACAACCAGATAAGCAAAGTATTTTCGGTCACTCTATGGGAGGTCATGGAGCACTAATTTGTGCTTTGAAAAATCCTGAAAAATATCAATCTGTTTCCGCCTTTGCTCCAATTGCAGCACCTATGCGTTGTTATTGGGGAAAGAAAGCTTTTAGGAATTATTTAGGTACAAACACAAAAAATTGGCGTGATTATGATGCTAGTGAATTAGTTTTAACTTATAAGTATAATCGTCCAATTTTAATTGATGTAGGAACTGTAGATCCTTTTTTAGCTCAAAAGCAATTACTCCCAGAAGTGTTTGAAAGTGCTTGTCAAAAAGTTGGTTTACCACTAACTTTAAGAATGCTAAAAAATTATGATCATAGCTATTATTTCATTACATCTTTTATTGAAGATCATATTCGTTATCATTCTGAATTTTTAAACTGAATCAAAACTATAAGCACTTAAACACTCATTGCAGGCCTCGGCTAATTTGATGTGAGAGATATAGTATAAGTAATTCGGCTTGGAAAAATGTGTAGTTAATTTTATCCACCTGCTTAATAGCAAAAGTAAAAAAAACAGACTTTTTTTTTAAGATGATGATATTCCAGTATGACTACCCACCGTTACAAGAAAATCAGTTTATTACCCTTATTATTTATTGTTTGTCAAATCAGGAAATTTAGTCGATAAACTTGGTTTATGGGTAACTCCTCAATATATGTAGCACTTTTGAGATTGATGAACTACGTTGTATCAATAAAACTTTGTAGGAAACCCCTACTGTGAACCACTGTCAAATCAAATAGTAGATTTCACTTATACTCAATGGTTTATTAATGTTTTACACATTGTTTGAGACTAACTCCCAGCAAATAATTTTAACCTTCTAACTTACCCTACTCAACTTAAATAGGAAAAATTGAGTTTCAAGCCTGGCCAATAATCCAGGGAAAATCCATGTTTAAATAAAATTTGGTTTCGCAACCAGCCTTCTCTGATAAATACTGTAGAAAAAGAGGTTCCTTGAAAATATCCGTGGGCCCTTAAGTCTAACTTGGGAAGCTTTCAGGTTTTAGAGCAGTTTGTGCCCTAAAGGCAAATTAAAGACCCACAAGAATTTTTGGTAAGTCGCCCTCGGGAATTCCGAGGCTCTAAATGAAGGCAGAGACCCGCTTAATACATCCCCAGCAATAGGGGTGAGTGCAGGGTTTTGAGACTTTAACCCGCATCAGAGGGACGCCTGGGTTGTTTCTCTGTACCTAACAGTCAGGAATAATATCAAACCTAAGGCCTTTAGGGTATGGCAATAATCATCTCATCCTGCTCAAATTACAGTATATTTTCGATTCAGTGAGGTACACCTGTAGGCGGTTAGAAACCAAATAAACAAAGATTTTTAATAAAAACCCTGATAATTAATCTGCTGAGAGTTGACTGTAATTACAATAAACTAGAATCAAGACTTTGAGCCTCTTCTTGTGTTTGAGGCAAATGTAGCCCACACTCCTGCTTAAGACCATAAAAGCGAGTATCCCGTTCATCTTGATCATCAGTAGTAAGAGGCCGACTAGAATGCCAATCTCCTACAGTAGTGTATCCCAAATCAAAAAATGGATGATATGGTAAATTATGAGCAGTTAAATATTGATAAATATCCCGTGCATTCCAATTGAGTATTGGTAAAATTTTATATATATTCGACTGTTTACTAATGCGATCTAAACTTTGGCGGTGCTTGGTTTGTTCTCCCCTTAACCCAGCTAACCAAGCAGTGGCCTTCAGCTCTCTCAATGCTCGTTGCATGGGTTCTACTTTGCGAATTTGGTCATAGCGGTTAAGAGCCTCAAGATCTTTTTCTGCCCAAAGTCTGCCATATAAAGCTTCCATCCGACCTGGACTAATATGTGACTGATAAACTTTCACATTAAGTTTCAGTCGTTCTATCAACTCTTCAGCAAATTTATAGGTTTCGGCTGGTAAATATCCTGTATCAATCCAGATAACAGGAATATTAGGTATAACACTTGTAACTAGGTGTAACATAACAGCAGCCTGAATACCAAAACTGGTACTCATAACCAGACCTTCCTTAAAAATTTTTAACCCCCACTGTACTAAAGTGTGAGGATCTGCTTGACTAAGTTCCTGATTAACAACCCCAAGATCTAGTTCTGGTAAATACCTGTAATCTTGATAATTGTATTGTCCATTTTTATTGAGTCTGATTAAACTCTGTTGTAGCATAGTTATTACCAATAAAAAAACTGGGTATATTGGGTTAAAAGGATTATCATTGATCCTATTTTATTAATACCCTTCAATAAGAGACTATTTATACCGTTTTTTATCTATGGATTACCTTGTCTGACAAAGACTAAGCACAAATCTAATTAAAACCCATACTTTGTGTTTAAGTTCTGAGTTTAGCCCACTGTTTTGGAAATAAACGTTATTTTGGTCATAATACGTCGGGATAGGGGGCTAGTTCGGGCCTCTCTTCTTTGGTATGAAATAGGTAAAGAAAGCTTTTTTGTGATATTATCGATATAATAAAAAAACCAGCTTGAGAAAACTGGCTTAAATTTTATTATATCTTCCGTTGTTGTTTCTGTGAGATTAACCTATAGCTATAGCTACGCATTCCCAAGTCTGCAGCTTTTACTTTAGGGGTTTTAATTATCTCACTTACATCATATTAACAAACTATTGATCAATTTTTTATAAAAAAAAATTTAATTAAAGGGTGTAGTTGACTTTTGATTGATGTGGACTGCTGCACTTTGTGGTTTACCCCACAAAACCTGCTCTTGATTATAAATGACCATACCAGGTTTTGCTCCCTTTGGTTTATATACAAACTTAGGTTTGGTGTAAATAACTGGAACTACTTCACTTTGACGCCCACGACTATAGAAGGCACTCATATCTGCAACAAACTGGAGGTCAACTTCGTCTGGTATAGTACCTGCATCCAGTCGCAACAGGAGGTGACTCCCTGGTATCTCCTGAGTATGGAACCATAGATCATAATCTCCTGCTACCCGAAAAGTCAAGAGATCATTTTGACGGTTATTACGACCTACTAATAATTCTAGTCCACTAGGAGTTTGGTAACGATAAAATTCTGTATCTTTTCTATTATTTTGCTGATGATGTTCTGGGGCATTAAGTATCCCTTGTTGGATCAACTCTTCCCGAATTTCCTCCAAAGTCTGTAAATCTTCTGGACTGCGATAATTATTTAACTGAGATAAAAAAGCTTCTACTTGTTCCAAATAGTGAATTTCATTTTGAACTTCTGCTAAAAGTGGCTTAACTATGGTATGTGCCCTTTTCAATTTTTGGTACTTCTTATAAATGCTTTGAGCGTTCTGCACTGCATTTTTTTCTGGGTCTAACTTGATAAATATAATTTCTCCTGTTTCAAAGTCTGGAAGGGAAATATTTTTCATCCCTGGCTGCCATTCCTGAAGATTGGCCATAAGTAAATCAGCTTGCGATCGCAACAACTCTGCCCCATCGGACTGCTCTAAACGTTGAGTGAAAGTCTGGGCCTTTAGCTGTAACTTAGCTGTAATACTATTAACTTTTTGACTAATTTGATGATGTAGTTGAGTAAACTCTTGCTGGTTAAGCTGTTGAGTATAATAGTGATTCAATAATTCACCAACACTATCAACACATTCAATAGCTTTCCAGCCCGTTACTGTGTAACCTGTAGATGTCCAACCAGGATTAAAGATTAACTTATCAAGAGCTTGTAACCATTTTTGCCAAAGTTGAAATAATTTCTCCCAGTCTGAGTTATTAAGACTATTTGTCAGTTGTTGTGGGTCTAGACCGGCAGTTTTAATCATTGGTTCTACCAATGCCTTACTCAAACCACGATAATTTTTAATGACATTTCGGGATAATGAGCCAGGAACTAAGCTAATTCGTTCTTGCCAGTGCTGTTGAGTTTCTGACACTCTAGGAATAGAGTTAGTCAAAGATGGTGGCAGTTCATAAGGTTGACCAGTTTGAATTTGACGGACGCTAGACTGTTGAATATTAATTTGACGAGCACAGGTAATAACTAAATTATCTACAGTAGTTAGAATAACATTACTATATTTAGTCATAACTTCTACATAAAGATGCCAAAGAGGTTTTTCTCCAGGGCGTTTCGCAAATTGAAAATCCAACACCCTCTCCCATGGTGAAACTTCAGCAATGGCTATTAAAGCTAAACCATTTAACTGATGTTTTAGTTGTTGGCTAAAGGTAAATGTATCAGGGATGCGAGGAGGAGGATCGCCGATACAGATGCGAGCTGCTTGAGGATGCCAGGAAATATCTAACCAACCTCTTTTTTTGAGAGTTCGCAGGGCAAGAGAAATGGTAAAGCGATCGCGCTGTATAACATGTTCTAACCTGGCCGGTAACCATTGAGACCGGAGTTGAGAACAAGAAGCTATAAGAGTGGTATAATCAACAGGTTGCACAGTTAGGTAACAATCAAAAAATCTTAGTTAAAGTAAATCTTGGTTTTGCTGATACTATGAAACAAAAACCTGAAGCCTCCTGTTAAGAAAGCTCTTGAGCTTTGTGAAGTTGGGGAATGTCCCCATGTCGCAATTGCCCATTTATTTTCAGGAAGATTTCATTTCAATCTATGTCATTATAATCTCTTATGGATACCCAGTTCATTAACATTGGTTTTGGTAATATTGTTTCTGCTAATCGAGTTGTGACAATTGTTAGTCCAGAATCAGCTCCTATTAAGCGGATAATTAATGATGGACGAGAAAGAGGCCAATTAATTGATGCTACTTATGGTCGACGCACTAGAGCTGTAATTATTACAGATTCTAATCATGTTATTCTTTCTTCTATTCAACCTGAGACAGTGGCAAATAGATTTTTATTTAATAAAGATGACTGATGGCTAATTTTGAAAGGCATAAGGCTTCAGTACTACCCAGAACTCAGAAGTGAAATTCACAAGAGATAAGAAATTTGAGAACTTGAGGATATCTTAAAATGTTTTGGCGACTACTTTACTATAAGCAAAATTATGCAAACTGGTAAATTAATTGTTTTAACTGGACCGAGTGGTGTAGGTAAGGGAACTTTGTTAAGCTGTTTGTTACATCGCCATCCCGGATTGGCTTTTTCTGTATCTGTTACGACTCGTTCTCCTCGACCAGGGGAGGTGGAGGGAAAGAGCTATTTTTTTGTAGACCATGATCAATTTCGAGAAATGATTGAAAGTGAAGAATTATTGGAGTGGGCAGAATATGCAGGTAATTTTTATGGTACACCACGTGTTCCTGTGATTGAAAATATTGAACAAGGTAGATCAATGATCTTAGAAATTGAGCTACAGGGTGCACGACAAATTCAAAGGACTTTTCCTGATGCCTTACGCATATTTATTTTACCACCTTCGATGGCTGAATTGGAAGAACGATTATGGGGTAGGGGACAAGATTCGGAGGAGGCGATCACTAAACGTCTACAACGGGCGACTGAAGAGCTTGAGGCTGCTACAGAGTTTGATATCCAATTGGTGAATGATAGTATAGAGGATACTTTGCAAAATTTGGATAAAATATTATTTCATTTTAGGGAGTAAGGAGTAGTTAAATTGGATTAAAAATCGGTCATGAAAGGATCAATAATTGTTTATTGAATATGGACGGGTTGACGAATTTCTTGCCATAATTTTTGGTACTGTTCAATTGTACTATTTGCTAATGGAGCCAGAAATTCACTTTTTTCAATAATTTCTTGTGGGAGTAATAATAAGGGATTATTTTTGATGTCTGAAATTAATTCATTGGGATTAATTTTTGGCATAATTGGTGAACTAGTTTGGGTTATTATTGACATTTGTTGTGCTACCTGGGGTTGCCAACAAAAATTAATCCATTTTTCTGTTAAGGAATTCTCTGGACTGGCAGCAGGTTTAACCCATAAATTAGCCCATAAAGCTGTTCCTGACTGAGGAACAACAGCGGCAATTTTTTTACGTTTTTTGAGTAATGGTAATATATCATTGGACCAACCAACTGCTAACCAAGTATCTCCAATAATTAATGGTTGTAAATAATTATTGGAACTATAGAATTTAACTTGTTGATTGAGTTTAACTAGTTCTGCTTTTAATTTTTCTACTTGATCAATGTTTTTAGTATTGTAGGATTTACCTAGTTTTTTTAGGGTTAAACCAATAACTTCTCTGGCTTGATTTAGCAAAGAAATATTACCTTTCAATTCAGGTCGCCATAGGTCGCTCCAGTCTTTAGGTTCCCATCCCAAAGCTTTAAATTTATCAACTCGATAAGCAATTAAAGTTGTGCCCCACTGATAAGGTGCTGCCCAAATTTTTCCTTGGGGATCTACATAACCTTGATTATTACGTTTGACTAGTTCGAGCCATTTTTCTGGTAATTTATTCCAATTTGCTAAAGATTGAGAATTAAAAGGTTGAATTAATTCTTGTTTAATTGCATTTGCTAACCAATAATCTCCTAAGGTAACCAGATTAGCTATATTTATATTTTCTGTTTTGTTTATAGATGATTGCTGTTTTTCTAATAAAAGTTTTTTTTGCCAATTTTGCAGTAAATAAAATAATTCATTTAAGCTTTCTATTGGTTGAAAACTTGATTTAATAGGAGATTGTAATTCCCCTAGAAATTTTGATGCCATTTGAGCCGGAATACTATTTTTTAACAGTTTAACTTTTAAGTCTGCTTGTGTTTCACATCCTGCTAAAAATTCAGCTAAAGTTATTGCCGTTGCCCCAATTAAAAAATTCCGTCGCTTCACGTTTTTTGATTATTTAAAATACGTTTTTCTAGATCTTGAGGGATCTTTTTTTGCTAGTACGGGAAACAAAAGTTTGTTCTGTCTAGTATTTATGCTTGATTTTTTTGAATTTATTTTTCAAATCTGGGTCTATTGTACTTGATTTTTAGATTTAATGTGTTAAGTTTAGAATAGATTATTTTCTGAATATAATAGAAAAAAAATATGGCCAAATAGTCCTAAATATACTAACATGAATCTTCTCTATTTGAATAATACTGTTGGACTTTAAGACTGTTTTTTCTTAATAAATATGGGTTCTTGAGTGAATAACCCAACTTACATGAGAACTATAAATTATTACTATTTTAGAATTGTTTAACTTATGGAGCTGAATTAATTCTATAAGTTATGGGTTTCCTGTGTGGGAAAGTTTGATTGTTAAATGATTAATTGTTTCTCGGGTATCCTCTTCAGGTAAAGCAGAGTAATACTTCTTTCATTAATTTAGGTTATATTACAGTTTCTATAGAAATTATCTAAATCTTTGCTGATAATTCCTATAGAAATTATCTCAAGTTTTGCTATGCTGAGAGAGGTAATTTATTAGAATAATTTGATTGTTAACTAGTTTTCGTGATTTGTCTAGTTATTTTTTTGATTACCTTCCCAGCATAGAATGACTTGTAAGGAATATTATTATACTGATAATATGAGATAGTTCTTCACGTTACTAAAACATATTGCTAAAGGGTAAAAGTTTTAAACTGATAATCTCGTTTTTTCTTTCCCCTATTGAGGGGGGTAGAAGTAGAGGGAGAGTTAGATTTTAATATCCGCAAAACGCTATGACGTCCTAGGGAATTCCATTGACCTTTAGTAGACCGTTGAAAATATTCAGTAATTGTTAACTGTAGAAAGCCTGATTCTTGTTGGTTATAAATTACATCTAATTCCATTGATTTTTATCCTCTTGGTCAGAGTTTCGTCAGATTAATACAACTTTTTTAAATTGTCAAAGTTATTTTAAATCTGGTTACATTTTCAATATATACTATTTTTTTTGAAAGGTGTTGAGATGTACTGCGAATTAATCATTATAGTATTAAGCTATACAACTAAAGGTTTTCACTTATTCTTAATTACAGTTTAGCGTAAGGTGCTAACTAAAAAATTTAATATAGTTTAAATAATTAAATATTCGTGGTGATATTGTGGGTTTATTTCTAATTTATGAGGGGAGACAAGCGATCGCTTTTAATGAAATAAATAAAGATAAGTGAAATGCTAACGACTAGTAAGAAAGAATATTGGCAGGAGCATGAGGGGTATCTTTCCTGATTAATTGTTTGCTGCTTGTGGGTTTCATGTAGATAGAGATTTTAATGTTACGATGAAGCCAGGAAAACTATGTGCACTAGTAACTTGCTGTTTCAAGGGGTTTTCAGGCTGTGGAGGGATAAGTTACAGACTGGGGTGAATGGTTCTTAAATTGAGGATGGATATATGGATCAAGGCAGGAGGCAGGAGGCAGGAGGCATAGTAAAAAAAAAGGTACTGATGGGAGGCTCTTACGGGAGACAGTTAGTGTTTTTGTGTGAGTCCTGAAAGTTTGAGACGAATAGTATTTTAATTATCAAACTATGTTCTAACTGTGGTATACATCTACTATTGCTTGGCTCACTAAAAAATCTCTGAGTACTTTTTTCTAAAGGGGTGAGGGTTTAATTTTCTAGTATTATCCCTAATAGGGATAATTGTATGATGAAACGGTGGGATATTTTTTTATTCTTTAGTAAATTTATGGATAATATCTTTCAGTTGAGGATATTTCTCTGATAGTGTTTTTCTTTGTGCTGACTCAAAATCATCAAAATGAAATCCTGGAGCTACTGTACAACCTATCAAAGCGTAGGAATATTCTGCTTCTACGTTAGAAGCAAACCAACATTCGGCAGGAATAACTAATTGGGGTTGTTCTCCATTCTCTAGATCCATACCAAGTTTACGCTTAAGATAGTTTCCTTCTTGGCTGATAGTATGAACGGTAAGTGAACTTCCTCCATAAAAATGGTATATCTCATCTTGCTTGACTTTATGAAAGCCAAAAAAGTCTTCTGAGGTTAATAAAGAATAAATACTGGTACAATATGAGCGATCGCCTGAAAATTTTTGGCTTAATGCTGTTTTAGGAATGATCCCTTGACTACGATATACTTCTTTATAAAACCCACCTCCTGGATGGGGTAATAGTTGTAAGTTTTCTAATAAATTTTGTATCAATTGATTTTTTTCGGGCATTTTTAGTTTCCTACTTATAAGTTTTTTAGCTGTACTTTATCTTTTTAACATGAGTTTGATACACTAGACAAAAATATTATGCTTATGTTGGGTTGATAAAGGAGGTTTGTTGAAAAGGTAGGCTAAATGGCAAGCTAGGGGACTAGTAACACTATTGATGTCTAGTCTGGTAGCATTGGTGTAAATATAGCGGAGAAATTTGGTTTATGTGAAATGTTTATGATCATAAGGCTAATTTTTGATTAGTTTTGTTTCTGATCACACTGGAACATAAGGGGAGTTGATGGCTTTCCTATTTTATCATATATTATTAGCCGGAGTAGTTAAGATTTTTAACTATCTAAAGTACCTAAAGTACAGAACTATACTGAAAAATACTCTAGATGCTTTCGGCTAAATAATTGATGTTCTAATGGTATAATAGGAGGGGAATAACTGTGATGACTCTGGAAAACTGCTAAATAATTACATAAATGATATTAGAAAGATCAATGGTGTTTTCTAGTTGGGGTTTTGTGACTATTTCTGAGTTCAATTATTTTGTTACTGTTTCCCAAAAACTATAAGTTCTAATTCTTAGTCAAAGGTTTTTTTATTAATAAAAAAGTTTTTTGTTTGTAGTAGAGCTTTAGCCTGAAGTGATGTGTGATTAATTTTTGAGTGGCGATCGCTACTGGGGAAAATTTATCTAAAATTTATCTAAAATTTATCTGATGAGTTGTAAGTTGAAGTTCGTAGTAGAGCTTTAGCCTGAAGTTATATTTGATTAATTTTTGATGGCGATCGCTACTGGGGAAAATTTATTTAATATCAAGTCCCCTAGGTTCAAAGCTATATTATTCCTTGCTTCATTATGTAATGGCTATGGGCAAATGCCATAACCTCCTACAATAATGCTAAATAATACGGATGCTACCATGTTTTATCTAACCCAATAACTTTACTGACCACAAGAGGTAGTGCTATAGGTAGAGCAAAAGTTTTACTACACACTATATTGATGAGTCGGTATTATAGGGGTTTAACAGCTTTTGCCTCTAATTTTTTTTGATAATTTGTTACTTAGTTTCAATATCTCAAAAAAAATTTTTTTTTCCAGAGCACCAGGGAAGGAAAAAGAAAAAGAGAGGATAAAGAGCAAAAGGGAAAAAGAGAAAAGGGTCAAAGAGTTCTCCCGATATCGCAGATAACGCGAAAACCTGTAGTGCTGCTGCGTTCGCCACGACTATTGAAGTAGAGGCGAAACGAAGAACGGCAAAGATCAGGATAGTTGACTAAGGAACCACCCCGCTGCGGTGAGAGGTTTTCATTTCCATTTAGCCAAACACTACCATCTGTAGGAGCACCATAATAGTTGTTATGCCATTCATCGGCACACCACTCCCAGACATTACCATGCATATCATATAAACCAAATGCATTGGGTGGAAAAATTCCTACGTTTGTTGTTTTTTTTCGATATGTTCCTTTGGGAGCATCAGCATAAGTAAAGTTGCCATAATAGTTAACTAACTCAGAGGTTATAGTCTCTCCAAAATAAAATGGTGTTGTTGTTTCGGCTTTACAAGCATATTCCCATTGACTCTCACTGGGTAAACTATATTTTTTTCCTGTTATTTGTGAGAGTTTCTGACAAAATTTTTTCGCTTCATCCCAACTTACTCTTTCCACAGGAAGACTTGCACCTTGAAAACAAGAAGGGTTATTTCCCATAACTGCTCGCCATTGTATTTGAGTAACTACATACTTTCCCATGAAAAATTCTGGCACATTTACATAGTGTTGCGGACCTTCATCGTCATATCTTCCTGCTTCTGTTTTTGGAGAACCCATCAGAAAACTACCTCCGGGAATTTTTACCATTTCTAGAGAAACTCCATTACCTAGGTTTTCTGTTATTACTTCTGCTTGACCTTGAGTACGACTTATTATTTCCCCTCTTCGGTTAACTGTGACAGTAGTAAATGTCTGAATAGAATTTTTTGGTGGTTTTTGACGGTTAACTGTGACGGTAGTAAATTTCTGAGTGAGGGTTTTTGGTGGTTTTTGATTGCAAAATCTCCCCATCAACTTACTTTCTGCTGGATCTCTTAGTTGTGTTATGGTGTTATTAGGGAGGGGTTGGGATGGGTTGACGTTTACTGTCGTTTTTGCTGTTGGTCTCTGTTTTGGTTTAGGTGGGTTTATTTTTCCTTTTGCTCCTAATAAAACATCTAAGACTTCCATGGCATTTTCATAACGCTGGGGAAAATATTCATGCACCATCTTATCTAGTATATTTGCCAGATGGTTGCTTACTTGAGCTTCATTTCGCCAGATCACGTTTCCTGTTTTGGGGTCTGTGAGTAAACTCTGGGGCTTTTTACCTGTCAATGCTCTTATCCCTACCATTCCTACTGCATATATGTCACTACTGAGCTTCGGTTTACCATTGCTTTGTTCGCTGGGCATATAACCAGGGGTTCCCACTGCAACGGTTAAAATTGTTTGACCGTTTTGGTCTGTACTCAATACGTCTATTTCTTTGACTGCTCCAAAGTCTATTAATACTATTTTATTGTCTGACCTACGGCGCATCAAATTTTGGGGTTTAATGTCTCGGTGAATTACATTATTTTGATGAGCAACTGTTAATGCTTCTAATATTCCTTTGAGTAAAGCAATAGTGTCAGACTCACTTAATTTTTTTCCGGGAGTCATCTCCCGACTTATATCTTGCCCTTCTATATGTTCTTGTACTAGGTAAAATTCTCTTTGTTCTTGGAAATGGGCAAGTAATTTTGGTATTTGGTCTGAGTCGTTGCCTAGTTTGTATAAGGTGTCTGCTTCTCTTTCAAATAGTTTTCTAGCAACATTTAGAACTCTAGGATCTAAGTTTTTTGGTTTAAGGTGTTTGACGACACATTTTGGATATCCTGGTAAGTCTATATCTTGAGCTAAGTAGGTATCCCCAAACCCTCCATTGTTAATAGATTTAATGATTTTATAATGGTTTCTCAGGACTTTTCCAGACTGCATAGTTTTTTGAGTGATCAATTGTTTATTTTTAATTATAAAGGTTTTGATGATCGGCTAGCAGTAGATAATGTTTCAGATTATTAATTTTATACAGCATATTTGTGAGACGGATGGGTGGTGTTGAGATTTTTTTGTCTTCTGGCTGCTAATTTTTGTCTTTTGGCGGTTTTTTTTGCCTTTTTAATAAATTTTCTGATGTTAACTAGATGTAGTGTTTATCACTTTTTCCCCATAGCTCCCCAACTTACCTGGGATAAATAGTTACCAATAGCACTGTTGCTAGCTCCCAAAAATTAATGAGTTATCTGTTGAGGTTCCTAGTAGGGTAAAGGTTGGATGTATTATTTGATTGGTTTTTGAGCGGCGATCGCTACTGGGGAATTTTTATCTTATCAGTTGTCTTTTGAAGTTCCTGGATGGGCAAAAGTTGGATGTATTGTTTGACTGTTTTTTTGAGCGGCGATCGCTACTGGGGAATTTTTATCTCATATCAAATGCCCTGGGTTCTGAAGGGTCTTATTCTGTGGTTCATTATGCAATGGCTATGGGCAAATGCCAGAAACCCCCTACAATAATGCTAAATAACACTGATGCTGTCATGTTTTATTTAACCTAATAAGTTCTCTTGACTACAAGATGTGGTTCTATGGGTAGGGCCAAAGTTCTACTACACACTACATGTTTCATCAGCCTAATATTATAGGGGGTTAACAGTGTTTGCTTATATTTGTTTTTTATAATTTGTTACGTTGTCTCTGAGTCTAAAAAAATTTTTCCCGCAGAGCGGGAATGAACCACAAAGGGCAAGAGGGCAAAAGGGCAAAGGGCTATTCAAAAGTCCTGGGGGGGAAACTCACAAGACGAAAACCAATACCGATGTAGTCCGCCCCGACCGAGTCATAGTTGATGCGGTCCGCAGAGCGACACCTCCCAGGATAGTTGACCCAGGAGCCGCCACGACAGACTCTTCTACTACTATCACCTCCAGTTTCCCAGGCACTGCCATCAGTAGGTGCTCCATTATAGTTTTCATGCCCAACATCCTGACACCACTCGTACACATTCCCATGCATATCGTACAAACCAAATGCATTCGGTGGAAAAATTCCCACATCTGTTGTTTCTTTTCGATATTTTCCTTTCGGAGCATCAGCATAAGTATAGTTGCCATTGTAGTTAACTAACTCAGAGGTTATAGTTTCTCCAAAATAAAATGGTGTTGTTGTTCGGGCTCGACAAGCATATTCCCATTGGCTCTCACTGGGTAGACTATATTGTTTTCCTGTTATTCGTGAGAGTTTCCGACAAAATTCTGTCGCATCATTCCAACTTACTTTTTCCACAGGACGGTTTGCACCTTTAAACCTAGCAGGGTTATTTCCCATAACTGCTTCCCACTGTGCTTGAGTAACTGCATATTTTCCCATCAAAAATTCTGGCACATCTACATAATGTTGCGGACCTTCCTTGTCAAGTCTTTCTGCTTCTTTCTTTGGAGACCCCATCAAAAACCTACCTCCGGGAATTTTTACCATTTCTAGAGAAACTCCATTACCAATATTTTCTGTTATTACTTCTGCTTGACCTTGAGCGCGACTTATTATTTCTCCTCTTCGGTTAACTGTGACAGTAGTAAATGTCTGAATAGAAATTTTTGCTGGTTTTTGATTGAAAAATCTCCCCGCAAACCAACTTCCTCCTTGACCCCGGGGTTGGGATGGGTTGACGTTGAGTGTGCTTTCTGCCGCTGGTCTCTGTGTTGGCTTAGGTGGGTTAGGTTTTTTCCTCGCTTCTTGTAAAACATCTAAGACTTCCATGGCATTTTCATAACGCTGGGGAAAATATTCATGCACCATCTTATCTAGTATATCTGCCAGACGGTTGCTTACTTGAGCTTCATTTCGCCAGATCACATTTCCTGTTTTGGGGTCTGTGAGTAAACTCTGGGGTTCCTTACCTGTCAATGCTCTTATCCCTACCATTCCTACTGCATATATGTCGCTACTGAGCTTCGGTTTACCATTGCTTTGTTCGCTGGGCATATAGCCAGGAGTTCCCACTGCAACAGTTAAAGTTGTTGCACCTTGTTGGTTTATAGTCAATACATCTATTTCTTTTACCGCCCCAAAGTCTATTAATACTATTTTATTGTCTGACCTACGGCGCATCAAATTTTGGGGTTTAATGTCTCGGTGAATTACATTATTTTGATGAGCAACTGTTAATGCTTCTAATATTCCTTTGAGTAAAGCAATAGTGTCAGACTCACTTAATTTTTTTCCCGGAGTCAGCTCCCGACTTATATCTTGCCCTTCTATATATTCTTGTACTAAATAAAATTCTCTTTGTTCTTGGAAATAGGCAAATAATCTTGGTATTTGGTCTGAGTCATTACCTAATTTGTATAAGATATCTGCTTCTCTTAGAAATAACTTTCTAGCAATATTTAGAACTGTAGAGTCCGGGCTTTTTGGCTTCAGATGTTTGACCACGCATTTGGGATATCCGGGTAAGTCTAGATCTTCAGCTAAGTAGGTATAGCCAAACCCTCCAGTTCCTAGAGATTTAATGACTTTATAACGGTTTCTCAGAATTTGTTCAGACTGCATAATTTTTTGAATTATCAATTATTTGTTATTAATTATAAACACTTAAATGCTCAGGCAAAAGTAAGTAATATTTTAGATTATTAATTTTATACAGCAAATTTGTGACACAAATAGACAGCTTTCCCGCTCCTAGTTCCTGAGTCTTAGCTCCTGACTCCAGGCTCCTGGCTTCTGGCTTACCTTTTTAATAAACTTTTGTAAACCAGACTTACTATTAATTACCATTTCCCCATAGAACCCCAAGTTGCCCCAGAAAAACAGCCACAAAGAGCACCTAAACCAGCTCCAAAAATTGTTGAAAAAATTGAAGTCCAGTCTCCATTAACTCGCATAATTTCTACTAAGTCTATTGACACTATTTGTGGTAAAAAACCACCGCAAATTATGCCAATAATTGTACCTAAAAAACACCCCCAAATTCCACCTAATAAAGCACCTCTAGCCCCGGATAAATTATTAGACAAAGGCAAAGTAGGAGCACCTAAAATTGGTCCTAAAATTACACCCCCTATAACTCCACCCATAGCACCGACACCCATTGCCGAAATCATACTACTTATTAATATAGATACCAATTCATCCCAAGAATTACTATTATCATTCATAGCTTCCTGAAAGACAAAAATTCCAGCTAAAATAGCTCCAATAACTGTACCTAAAAAAGCACCCCAAATTACACCTAAAAATAAACCTCGTCTACCCAAAACTCGCCCAGGAACAGGAAACGCTAAAGGTGGTTTAAAATAACTCCAAACACTACCCCAAATAGTACCTAAAAATCCTCCTAATACGACTGCTTGGCCAAATGCACCAAGACGGTTACCTATTCCATAAACAGCACCAGTAATAGCAGCAGCCAGAAACCCTCCCCAGAGCCCCCCTGTTAAACCTAAACTAGCACTAGATGAGTTCATAGGGATAACATATTGGCAAGCGATCGCGAAAAAAGCACCCCAAAATATTCCCATAACAACACCACCTAAAATAGCAATGCTACTGTTAACTATGCCTAAGACCAGACCTGCTACTGCCGCCGCCAGCAAAACTCCCCAAAAACCACCAAAAATAGCATCTTGAGCAATACCAAGAAGACCTTTACCACCCCCTGGCAAAGGAATTATTGGTAAAGAGGGGGGCTTAAATTTAGTAACAACAGGAGTCAGTAAAGGTTGATATTGCCCCATGGGTCGAGTGATCACAATTGGTTTTGGTGGAGCTGGTTTTTGAGAAGGAGTAGCTTTTGGTGACTTTAAAGGTAAAAGTTTCCCTTTTTTGAGAGCAGGTTCCAAATGTTGCTTATTTCTAACTGCTTCCCTTGATGGAAAAGGGTCTCGTCCTTTTAAAAGTTTAGTCCGCGCGCACCAAGGACAAGACTTTAGGTAGTTTCCATACCAATGCTGATGATTTTTTTGACAGTGCACTAGACTATCTTCTGACTCTCGCAACCCCTGTAACCAAGCCTTAGCATCTGGGCGCAACTCTGGGCGTTCATGCCCTAACTCAAAACAGTTAATGAATAGCTCTTGTATAGTGGGGTGTAAAATTTCCCAATGTAGTGCCGTTGGAGTCGTGCGATAGGGAACTCGCTTTTGACTATAGGGAAAATGACCAGCCTGGATCCGAGCTTCAAGGTTGGGGGGTTCTCCTCTACCTTTGTAAATTCCTGCAAAAGGGTGAGTTCCCTCCATCAAAAGTTGAAATATTAATACTGCCATGCCAAATAGGTCATGTTCAGGTTTGCGGTCAATTTTCCGGAAACTCTGACCTTGTAGTTCTGGGGGAGTAAATTCTAGTTTGCCGACGGGGCAACGGTAAATTTCTTTGGTGTAGGGGTCGCGCACTTGAAAGGAGTCTGTGTCAACTAGGGTAACAAGAGCAGTATCGGTGACGAGAATATTTGATTCATTGATGTCACCAATAGTATATCCACTGTTATGTAAAGCGTTCACGGCTGCGACGAAGTTACGAGCTGTGCGATGGAGGTAACGATAGTTGAAAAGAGGTTTTTGTTCTCGACGGTTGCGAGGGTTATAGAATATATGTAGGGGTTGTGCTCTGGAAACCCGAGGCATTAAAAAACCAACTATTTGATGTTTGTTATTAGTAGTGCGCAATAGATCTATAGGCCATGCGATCGCTGCATGTCCGCTTCCTATGGGTACATCTGGTGGATGAGAGAACATTACGGTCAGTTTATCGGCGTCCTCGTCTGTCGGTTTATGGTAAATTTTGGCCACTAAGGAGGGGTTTTTGAGCACAGGATAGATACGACCTTCACCACCCCCACCAATGGGGTTTTGGGTATCCAAGGTTATAATTTGTTCACTGAACTGACGTTGCAACCGCATGGGGTTTGGGTAAGTTTTCTAAGGGTGTTTTACAGTTTATAGTATAGCTTGAGTTTTTTAATTTTGTTAATAATTTTTTTCTAAAATTTTATTGAAAGACTCAGAATAAAGTTTAGTCTATTAGCTGTTTATTTTTTTTGTAGTTAGGTTTTAGTATTTCCCATATTTATGTTGGGGCTAAAACCTGACTATGAGTCATCTAAAAATATAATGCTTAAAGGAATTTATCAGGGATAAGTATTGTTGACTAAAACTTTTTCTAATTAGATTTTGCTGCTCATAATTATAGATTATCAATAAAAAAAATAAAAAAAATTGCTGTATCTATTTTTGAGTAAAAAGTACCTTTGAAAAGGTTATATATTCATTAGTTAATGCTGATTTTCACTTTTAAATGTGAGCTAAAATTACTGTTAAAAAACATTTTTTTGGCCTATTTTTAATTGTTGAATTTAAAAGTTTTATTAAAGTAAAAATAAGCTCCAATACCAACTACTAAATTCGCAAAACAAGTCCCATAAAAAATACCATTGATACCCAATAACCAACTTCCCAAATATGTTAAAGGTACATACAAAAATAACACTCTTATGAGACTCATCATTACAGAAGGTAAAGGTTTTCCCAGAGCATTGAAAGTTGCACTAGAAATTAACGTGATCCCAAGGGTACCATAACTAATAGGCATTATCAGTAGATATTTAGTAGCGACCTCGATAACTTCGGGATCTGAATCAAATATTGAAACTAACCAACTCCCGCCTATAGCTAAAGCGATCGCTATTATAGCTCCCCAAAAAAGACTAAACTTAAACCCTAAGTTCCCACCTAAATACACACGGTTATACTGTTTTGCTCCCCAGTTTTGCCCCACAAAAGGAATAAAGCTACTGGATAATGCCAAAAATACTATAAAACAAAATACCTCTATCTTAGAAGCAATGCCAAAAGCTGCCACTGCTGCAGTGCCATAAGTTGCTATCAAACTAGTAATAAAGCTGACAGAAATTGGTATGATTATATTTTGACCTATATTAGGTATAGCTATAGAAAGGATATTTTGCCAATTTCGGAGAAGAAGCTTAAAGCTAGGCAGCTTCCAACAGATCATTTGTTGGTGATAGTGCAGAAAAAACAAAGAAGCTGCTAAGGTAGCTACCATACTAATAACCGTTGCCAACGCCGCTCCTTGTAACCCCATCCCTGAAATTGGACCGACTCCAAAAATTAGTATTGGGTCTAGCACAAGGTTAACAATACCTGCTACAGTCATCACCACACTGGGAACGAATGTATTACCAGTAGCGCGAATAATACTATTACCAACTATTGGCACTACTGCAAAAATTCCTCCTAAATACGAAGTTTTCATATATTGTCGAATTAGAGGCAAAGTTTCTGCTTTTGCCCCTAGAGCAGTAAATAGCGGCTCAATAGTTGCTAAACCTAGAATGACTAAAATTGCCCCTACTAGTAAAGATAAAATTAAACTATCTGTAGTAAGTCGCTTAACTTTATAGTCATCGCGATCGAGGACAGGAGTTTGAACGCGCTTTCCAATAGCCCTTGAAATACAAGAACTAACACCTATTCCCAGACCTATTGATACACTATTTAAGAATGTTATTACTGGGAATGTGAAGCTTATTGCTGCTAGCTCTTTTGTTCCCAGTTGAGCGACAAAGTAGGTATCAATAATACTGAAACCTAGCAGCGCCAAAATTCCCCAAACTGTCGGCAGTGTTAGCTTTAGTAAGAGTGTGCTTATTTTACCTTCTGTTAGTTTTTGTTTCATTTTTCAGCAATAATATTTCTTAATGTTATTTACAAAACTTTACCATTTATTTTTCATTTTGGGCAACTGCATCTAAATTTTCCACAACACAAACAATAAGCAGAGAGAGTGTATAGGGCTATACAAGTCTTGAGGACATTTTTAAACTATCTTCCTGAAACTGTTGACAGCTTTTGTTTTGCAGTTAGTCAGTTATGATTTTAAAAGAAGTAGAAGAGAATTAAAGTGAATAAATATTGTGAAGGAAAGTACGGGTGACTATTTTCAGTATTTTCCCGAGAAATTTATTGAGCAATATGCCTTTGAATATGGTGTTAAAAAAGATGATATAGCCATTATGTCGGCTCTTTTGTTAAGTAAGTCTTACCAGGAAATAGTTGATGAAAAAGGTTAGGATATTGGGAGGGTAAGCAAGCACATGAATTTTGTTTATGAGAAGCTTAAAGTCGCACCGAGAGAAAAAAAGAGCAATTAAACTGCAGTGGTTACAACAACAATTTTTAACTCAATATCAGGTCAAAAAAAATTAATTATCAGGCAAAAAAAAAGGGAGGTAACTATGACATAGAAAAAGAAAAAAATAGACCTAATAAAATGAAAACAGAAAATGAAGTTGTTTGGAGTGGTAGATCCAATATAAGTTCTTTTGTTATGATAGAAGAAGAATTAGAAATACTAACAAGATGGATCCTTGAAGATAAGTTTCGTTTAGTAACTATTTTTGGTTTAAAAGGTATCGGCAAGAATTTTCTTTCTGTTAAACTTACTGAAAAAATCAAGGATAAGTTTGAGTTTGTTATTTGGCGATCGCTTTCTTTAGACCCAAAAATTCGGCTTTTATTGACTTGGTTGATTTTTACACAAGTCCTTAATAAATTTCAAATAATCTCAACCAGAAAACTTTTATTTAGTAACTTCAACAAATGCTAGAAATTCCAAACAAAAATCAAGACATTCATCGGTTTACTATTTCTAGGGTAGTACGTTTTTTAGTAGGAGTTATATTATGTTGTTTATTAATTCTGACCAGTGGTTGTCAGCCAAAATTGTTAAACTATGAGAATAATAACTCAAGATTAGTTTTAGTTAACCCTAGTCCACCTAACACTTTTAACTATGCCATATCTCGTTCTCCATACGAAATTTTTAGATTTATTTACGAAGGATTAATATCAGAAAATGGCTTAACTGGAGAATTAGAACCTGCCTTAGCAGAATCTTGGGTTTTGTCTGAAGATAAAAAGCGGATTATCTTTACTTTGCGGTCAAAATTAAAATGGTCTGATGGAAAACCTCTTACTGCTGATGATGTTATCTTTACCTATCAAGATATTTATCTCAACCCCAAAATTCCCACTATCTACAGAGACTTTTTAAGAATTGGCAGTAGTGGTGCTTTTCCCTCAGTTAAAAAAATAGATCGGCGCCGAGTAGAATTTATTTTGCCCGAACCTTTTGCCCCATTTATCAGATATGTAGAAAAATTAAAAATTTTACCAGCTCATGCTTTGCGGGATACTATTTTCTCAACTGATGCTGATGGTAAACCTCTATTTTTATCAACCTGGAATACAAATACACAGCCACAAAAAATTATTAGTAACGGTGCATTTAAACTAGCAAATTATATTCCTTCCCAAAGAATAATTTTAGAAAAAAATCCTTTCTATTGGCGTAAAGACTCAGCCGGTAATTCTCTTCCCTATATTGATCAACTTATCATTGAAATTATTCCATCAACTGATAATCAATTAATCAGATTTCGTTCAGGAGAATTAGATAGTATTGGAGTAGATCCCGAAGCATTTCAATTACTTAAGCGAGAAGAAAAACGAGGTAAATATAAGATTTATAATAGCAGTGCTCTAGGCTATAGATTTGTTGGTTTTAATCTTAATCAAGGTAAAAATTCAGAAGGAAAACCTCTTTTAGACCCTATTAAGTCTCGTTGGTTTAATAATTTAGCCTTTCGGCAAGCAGTTGCTTATGCTATTAATCGCCAACAAATTAATAATACTATTTATCGAGGTTTGGGGAAAATACAACATTCTCCTCTTGGAGTACAAAGCCCCTATTACTTATCTCCAGAAGCAGGATTAAAGGTCTATAAATATAACCCTGAAAAGGCAAAACAATTATTGTTAAATTCTGGTTTTCAATATAATAATGCCAATGAATTATTAGATGAGAATAGTAACCGAGTAGAATTTACAATTTTAGTAAAATCTGAAGACAAACTACGTATAGATACAGCAGTTAAAATTAAAGAAGACTTAAGTCGTATCGGGATTAAAGCTAATTTACAAGTACTCAACTTTAATACTGTTTCACAAAAGCTATTCTATAGTCGAGATTGGGAATGTTATGTCGGAGCTTTTGGTGTTCGTGGTGCTGACTTTGAACCTAATTTACTATCCTTATTTTGGTTAAGTAATGGTTCATTTCATCAGTTTAACCTAGGTTCTAAACCTGGTGAATCAAGAATGAAAAATTGGCAAGTTTCTGATTGGGAAAAAAAATAGACCGTTTGTTTATTGCTGCTTATCAGACTGTAGATGAAGATAAACGTCGGGAAATTTACGGTGAGTTTCAACAAATTGTTTCCGAACAATTGCCTGTATTTTTTTTAGTCAATTCTCTAACACTCCAAGCAGTTCGTAATCATATTGATAATTTAAAAATTTCTGCTCTTAGTGGTGCTTTTTGGAACATTTATGAATTGAAAATTAAGGATAAATAAGTTAAGAATTTAGCTATCAACTATTAGTTTTCACTAATTCCTCATTCCCGATTTAATTTGATAATTAATAAAACTTTCTCTAATCCCTATTCCCTATCCCTATATTCCCTATTTTTCCAACCATATTCTTCAAAAATAGCTTTTATAGGACTTACCCATAAACCTGGTTATGAGACTAAGTTTTGTGAGGGGCAAAAAACAATAATCAGGACAATAAACCCAGTTTCTTGTTTGGTTGCGTAAGTCCTCTTTTAGTGGTATTATAATTAAAAGATTTATTTCTTGGCAGAGGAAATATGAAGAAAACAAAACTAGTAATAACATTAGCTACAGTTGTTTTTCTAGCAGCCTGTGATGTTGGTAATAATAGTCATATTAACCTGAGAAACTATGGTTATCCAAATAGAATGAATCAGAGAAAAATGAGATTAAAAAATTATTATCAAACAAATATTGATGCCAATTATGTGGTAAGTTCTTGTCAAGAATTGATGGAAGATGAAATGGGATTTCCTAAAAATGGTCAGTGGTCATCCGTGGAAGATATAACTAAAACTCAATCCGGTTGGCAATGGCAAGGTTGGGTAGAATTTGATGGGGAAAGAAATAATTTTCTCTGCAATGTTGACAACAATGAAGTCGTAGCATACCCCTACAAAAAAGAAATATATCCTGATAGTTTTCCTGATAATTTATCTGAATCTAAAAATTTGAATGCCAGTAGTGTTGTGACTTCTTGTCAAGAATTTATGGCATATGAAATGGGGTTTCCGAAACATGGGAACTGGTCTTCTCAAAAAGATGTGAGAAAAACTAGAAAAGGTTGGGAGTGGCAAGGATGGGTAGATTTGTATGGAGAACGAAATAAGTTTGTATGTACTGTTGATAATAATGGGGTTGGAGTCAGTACTAATTTTGAAGATTCTTATAATTATGAATATGAATATAACTATACTTATTAGTAGGTATCTATCCTAAAGTTCGTGTATGATTTTATCTGCGTGGATCAGTCCTAAATATTAAGTTGACTATCCAGTAAAATGAGGTTAAATTACCAAAACTATTTAAACTATTTAATAATGAACTTAATCAGCAAACTATTAGCTAAAATTCCCAAAAACATTCACTTTCGACGCAAAAATCTCCTCTGGAGTTGCTTCCTAATATTAGGACTAACTCTGACTCAAATGTCTAGCTATTTACCCACCAGCAGGGCTCAACAACCTTCCTCCTTTTCCCCTAGAGAATTTCGTGGGGTCTGGGTAGCATCCGTTGCTAACATTGACTGGCCTTCTCAACCAGGCCTACCCGTTACCCAACAAAAAACAGAATTACTTAACATCCTCAACCGGATGCAGGAACTAAACCTTAATGCTTTAGTATTACAAGTTCGTCCCAATGGAGACGCTTTCTATAACTCCACCATTGAACCCTGGAGTGGTTGGTTGACTGGAAAACAGGGAACTCCTCCTCAACCCTATTATGACCCTCTAGAATTCGCGATCGCTGAAAGTCATAAACGTAACATTGAGCTCCATGCTTGGTTTAACCCCTATCGTGCTCAACTCAGTCCTAATGATGGTTCCTTTGCCTCTAACCATGCAGCAGTAAAATATCCCCAATATGCCTATAGATATGGCAAATATGTTTGGTTAGACCCGGGAGCGAAAGTAGTTCAAGACCAAACTTTTAACACCATCATCGATGTGGTACGCCGTTATGATATTGATGCTGTTCACTTTGATGACTATTTCTATCCCTATCCTCAAGGTGGGCAAGAGTTTCCTGACTATCAAACCTACAATAGTTATAAAGCATCTGGTGGCACTCTTTCTCTATCTAACTGGCGACGACAGAATGTGAATAATATGGTGGAACGTCTCTACCAAGGTATTCATGCCGAGAAACCTTATGTCAAATTTGGCATCAGTCCGTTTGGAATTTATCGCCCTGGTAACCCTCCTGGTATTGTAGGTTTAGATCAATATGAAAGTTTATATGCTGACGTGAAGTTATGGTTAGCAAAAGGTTGGGTAGATTATTTGGCACCTCAACTTTATTGGCGCATCGACCCGCCTAAACAGAGTTATCCAGTGTTGTTAAACTGGTGGTTGCAACAAAACCCCCAACGTCGTCATATTTATGCGGGAAACTTTTTAAGTCAATTACAAGTTTCTGGTTGGCCTGTGTCTGAGTTTGAGAGACAAGTTGCAATTTCTCGTCAGAGAGCGAGTCAACTTTCTTTGGGAAATATTTTTTATAGTATGAAGATGTTTCGAGATAATGTGGCGGGTGTCAATAATGTGTTCAAAAATTATGTTTACCCAACTCCAGCATTACCTCCAGCGATGCCATGGTTAGATAACCAACCTCCGGCACCACCTATGGGAGTACAGGTTAATTCTGATGTTATTAGTTGGAATGTTGATAATATTGAAGATGTTCGTTCTTGGGCTTTATATCAGCAAAATGGTAATCAATGGGAGCTGTTGCAAGTATTAAATTCTGCTACTAATGCGGTGAGAGTTAACCCAGGAACTTATGCTTTGCGGGCAGTTGATAGGTTGGCAAATGAAAGTTTAGAAGAAGTGGTAACGGTGCAATAAAGGTACATTTCAACATTGTTGGGAATGTCTGAATAAAGTCTCTAAAAGTTTGTCCGAACTGTGGCATTCATGCCCTAAATGTTGACAATAACTAGACAGAAACTATAACTCGGCACTTCTAATGTAGAAAATTGGATTGTTATCAACACAGGGGGAAGGCTTTAACCTCTTTCAAAACAGCGGTTAGGGCTTTCCCAGGCTCAAAAATCTTGCATTGTCGTGTAAGCCCAATATCGGGGGTATTTCAAATTAGTATGTATTGATGAATCATATGATATCAGCTTGCCCTGAACATGATATGAGCAGAGTTATATCAGATGAGTATGTTTAGTTAACTCTTTTAATTTATATCACCAAGGCAAGCATGCTGAGTTAATTCTTCGTAATCTTTATCTGAATGGTTTTTTCCATAAATTTGGTTGATCAGTCATGAGCTGTAGTTAATATTTAAGTCTAAGCTTGGTAAGTCAAAAGGTAAAAAATTAAAGGGTGAACCAAAGCGATCGCTCCAAATAATCAATAAAGAGTTTTACTAAATCAGGGTATAATATAATGTACAGTTAAATAGTTATAATTAAAGTTCATCGTAAAACAAGAAACATAACTGTATCTACCCAAAAAGCCTTACTACAAACTATATACTTTATTGATTACTGATGATCCGGACATGATATAAAAACTCGCTTAGTCCATAGTCCAATTTCTGATTTTGCAAAGCAAAGGTTGTAATATCATCTCTAGCTAAATAGTTATAATCATAGTGTACTTTTCCATGACATCTCATTTATATTCAAAATCATTTAGGATTAATATATTGCTATAATAACTAACAACTAATAATTGATAATTAATAACTGATAACTAGTAATATATATTCCAAAAATTGAAAATTCCTGGTAGGGTTTTGAAATAAGAGTTGGGAGACCAAAATTCTAGACTCTACTAATATTGTTTTTCGCTTATATTCAATTAACCATGCCTAAAAATCAACTCAAACAAAAGCTAAAAAATGGTGAAGTTGTACTCGGACCTTTTATGAATTGTGCTTACCCTGCATTCGTAGAAATTTGTGGTCTAGCAGGATTTGATTTTGTAGTTATTGACCTAGAACACGGACCTTTAAATATTCTAGTTGCAGAAGACCTTTGTCGTGCTGCTGACTGTGTAGGTATTGCTCCTGTTGTCAGAGTCAGCAAAAACGATCCTGCACAAATTCAACGGGCTCTTGATATTGGTAGTACGGGAGTACAAGTTCCACAAATAGAAACAATAAGTGATGCAGAAATAGTAGTACAAAGTGCTAAATATAATCCTATTGGTTGCCGTGGTTTATCATTTGGAACTCGTGCAGGACTTTACACTTCAGCAGGTAGCAATATTACTAATAAATTAAATGCAGAATCTTTAGTTGTAGTTCATGTAGAAGGTACAAAAGGCATCGAAAATATGGAAGAAATTGTTAAAGTTCCTGAGATTGATGTGATTTTTCTCGGTCCTTATGACTTATCCCAGTCTTTAGGTATTCCTGGTCAAGTTAATGATATTCGAGTAGTTGAGTTAATGCAAAAAGCGGTAGAAATTATTCGGAGTTCTGGTAAAGTTGTCGGTACTTTTACTAATAATTCTGAGGCAGCAAAAAAATGGATTGACTGTGGAGTGCAGTATATTGGATTAGGTATAGATGTGAGTATTTTTCTCCAAGGTTGTCAAGCTTTAGTTAAAGGGGTAAGAGGTAAATAAGGTGTTATATTTTAGATGCTATATTTTAGCTATTAGATGTAATATTTCAGGATAAATTATTTTCTCTTACATTCATTCAGTATTCATAATAAGGAGTCATTTTTTTCTGCCTATTCATAAATCAAGTTACTTTAATATTACGGATAATTAATTAATTATACAGGACTTACGCTCAGAATATAATTGTAGTGTAAATCTCTGAATAAATTACCCAATACACTAATAAACTATATATATTAGTACTGCGTAAGTCCTGTTACACCTGTTACAAATCAAGACAAGTCTTGCTAACCACTCTGAAAAAAGTAAACTCCTAAAATTTCTCATTTTTAAGCTATATTTGATAAATATATTTATTAGCATAAAGAATACTTTTTTTTGATTACTTAAGTAGTTTTGCATAGCTACTATGCCTTTTTCCTTTCTCCCCTACTCTATGCTCTCTTTCTAGCCACAAAGTTTTCATAAGTTCTTGATCAGGAATAGCTTTTAACGGAGATAGTGGAGGATAAAAAAGTTATTTATACATCATCAGGAACTTTGAAAACATCTTTTAAATAAAAATCTAATTCTTTTTTTTATAAATATTCAAGCTAAGATAAATCAATGATTATTTGAGTAATAGGATACATTTTTTCATAAAAGTTAACAGTTTGTATACTGTTTAGCAGTACTTTTTATAAAGCCGAGCTATAATAAAAATATAAACAATATAAAACTCAACTTTTACTCAATAAAATGGGGGGTAAATATATATGCAAAAAATTTTAGAATCAATTAATTTAGATTATGCTTTTATGTTTACTCATAAAAAAGTAAACTCAATTAGCATGGAAGGTTTTGATCCGTTTTTTGCCGACCTTCCTGTTGATCCCTACATGAAAGCTAAGTATCGTTATAGAAGACTTTCTCGTTTTATTCTCTCAGGGGAAAAAGTAATAAAGCAGCCTCATGGTTATATTTTTCAAGGCAAAAATTATAATCCTCTTCCAAATTATGGGGATGTTAAAAGAGAATATGCTGAAATAGATGATAAACTTGTTGCCTTAGACAACTTCAAAAAAATGATTTTAGCCTTCTGTGATTCCTGCAAAATACATCCAGAAGCAGAAATTGGAATACATCAAATTAGAACTATTTGCTACCCTAATAGTTTAGGTAATCCAGCACCAGAAGGTATTCATCAAGATGGCACAGATTTTATTGGTATATTTGTAGTGAATAGACATAATATTCAAGGGGGTGCAACTCATCTTTATACTGCTAAAAAAGAAAAGCCAGTATTTAGTAAAATTCTCAATCCTGGAGATTTATTACTGGCAAATGACCATGAATTTTTCCACTTTACCACTCCCATTAAACCTGTGATAGAAGAGATGGGATATCGGGATGTCTTTGTGTTAACTTCTCCTAGTTTGATTCATTAAATAAGAAAGAACGAGATAAGCATTAGTAGAGTATGTTTCAACTGTAGAGTTTTGGTCTCCAAACCCCCCTCACAAAATTAGCGAAAAAAACTATAGGGGTTTGGTCTCCAAACTCTATTTCAACTCTAGTGGAGCGATCGCTTGACTATATGTGATATGACTGTTTTTAAGACAGCAAATGTCAATATTTCCCATATTTATATAAATTTTTGATATTGTAGCCATTAAAATTAAATTTCTGTCAAGATGAAATCATAATCATATATTAAACTGGTAATGGGAGTTTTTTGAAAATTAATATCCTTGATGATACCTGATCAGCCTCCTTTCAGTAAAAAGTCACTTATACTATTTCTCAAAAAAAAATGCTTTACTTCAATAGATAGAAAAACAGTAAATAGCATGGTGTGTATTGTTAAACTAGATATTCTTGAATCAATAGTATTTAGAGATTTACCAGACCTTTTGAGAATTTGTTTCATCCTACTAAATATTAACCATAATGTTATAGTTTCATTAACAGGATAACAGTTCATCATTGAAGCATTAGAAAAAGCAAGTATACCGGGAAATTTTCATTGACCTGCTCCGACTGTTTAAGGAATGGGGATAAAATATGATCCACAAATATTGGCGTTTGAGTATGGCACTGAAATGCTCCTGTGGAGAAAATCACCGAAGTTAATAAATTCTCATTCCTAAGCAAATTAGCAATAATGTTTGCCATAGTTTTTGCGATCGCATATATAAAGTTTTTTTACACATATTCTTTTACACATATATGATAGCAATATCAAGCATAGTATTATTTTTGAGAAATAGTATAATAACCTATCTCTAGAGGGCAAATAGCAATTAAACCCTACTAGAGACGGCGGTTATGGGTCAGTCCTATCTATTATACAGCGCTTTTCAGGATAAATTACATTGTCACAACCAAAACCTTGTAGGGACTTTCCATGGAACATCTCTACTGTTTTCTACTAAAATGAAAACCGCTGTAAGTAAGTTTAAATAGGTATCCATCAACATTGGAAAGCTCCCACATTCTGTACTTCAAATATCAATTCTGGGATAAAATTGTCATTTTCCATTGCTCAGGATCAGCCACTAACCAAGTCGCAGAATCTTTCCTCTCAGATATTTGAAATTGAACATAAATTAATTGATGTCCCAAAATTCGTTTACCTAAGTGAGAATTAACCAAATGAACGTCTTGTATGCTTTGGGTGGGGATAGTAATATCATCACGTTTGATAAAGGGACTAAACCACAATTCATTTGGTGTGAGTACCAATGCCCCATTTCCTCAAATTTGAAAGGAACCGCGAGATTCCAAACCCAAGAAATTGGCACTTGTTTCCGAAAGAACAATTGCCTCCCTAGGGAAAAGCTCTTGGATACGTTCAATACCACTAATCTGCATTTGATTCCAGAAGACGGAGAAGAAAATAGCCATACTTACCCCGACAACCACAATAACCACAGCCGCGATCGTTCATCCTAAAGCCAGTCCTTTCATAATATTACTCCAGTCTGACTTAAATTTTTAAGGGAACTTTAGCCTTTTGAGCTTTTTGGGAGAGTTAATTAGCAGGTTCCCTCGCAAACTGATGACGGTGTAATTGGTAGGGAGATCCACTGCACTATCGAGAATAGCAATGCTGAGATAAAAGGTACGATCGTAGAGAACTAACTCTGCTTCGATAAACCGCTCTAAAATTCCTTGAACCTCTATAGTTGTCAGTTCTTCACCAGGAGTTCCTCGTAATTTTCTGAGAACCTGTTTCAAGGAAGTGGGACTATCAATTATCTGGTAGACATTTGCTTCTAGGGTATTAAACGTGAAAACCTTAGACGTAACCCAGCGAATATCTTCAATAAATAACTTCTCATCTGTCGTGATACGATAACTGAGTCGAGGGAGCATTGGTGACTTTTGCAAAACGCGAATCCACTCAATGACCGCAGATACAACGTAGAATGTTTCTTACCTAAATACTTTGCTAATAAATATATTACCGAAAAATTGGAAATGAGATTCAATAAAAAAAAGGTTCCCAAAATTTGGAAACTTTGATAGTACTAGGGCTTACATAATATTGCTATGTGTAGTGGATAATTTAGTCATTATTCCAGATATAACCACTACAATTATTTTTATTGCATAAGTCCTGAGTAATTAATTTTTATCATATTGATAGGTTTTTACCCATCTTGCTTAACCTGATATTGTTTTTATCTAAAAGTATGAGCAACCCAAACCTTTGGTTTCAAAGATTTTGAATCAGATGTGTTTTCAGGAATATTTGCTATTGTTGTCACAACTTTTACCTCTTCTATGTTTCTAAAATATCCTTTTCTTTTAGTTTTAACGATATTTTTTCCCTCAAGAAATTCCTGGTTATTTATATCAGTTTTTTTCATAATTTTTTACTAAAGCTGAATTATTTTTAAGTCCTACACTTTTCACATTTTCCTTATACCATCACACAAATTAATTTTCAGGATAAAAAATTTAAAATTTGACTAATCTCTATAATACTTATTTTAACCTGTTTTGTGTTTCTATTCTGTTGAATACCAATTTACATGCACTAATGCTATACTTAGGTAGCACTTCAGTTATTAAATAATTAACATAAATATAATCATTTGATTTCTCTCTTTAGCTAAGTTAATATTAATTTTATAAATGTTTACTATTCCCCTGATCTCCTACTCTTGTACTTTTCAGCTAAAAAAAATCTAGAAAAGCTTTTGAAAAATGGTATGAGTCCTATTCACAGGGTTTTAGGAAAAAAAGATACTAAAAATCAGGTCAAAGTCTTATACAATAACATTTTAACCTTAAATAAACCATTTTTTAAGTATATCTAGGCTTCAGCTATTTTTAGATATTTGGTAGTATTTCCGCTTATACTGGCTTTGAGACCATTTTCGGGGTAAAAAATCCTAAAGTGTCATTAAGACTAATCAAAAATTATTATACTGGCTTCAAAAAATACTACCAAAAATTATTGACAAATAAACATAAATATGATGGTCATAATTTCTGACTTCTTGGCTAATTAAAATGTGGCAACCTCAGAAAAAACAGTCAACCTCAAACATTGAAAAATCTCAACTAAAAAAATTACTAATTCTTCTATTCCCTGCAACTATCTGGCTATTAATTTTTTTCATCATCCCGTTAGTAATTGTTTTAATTTACAGCTTCCTAGAACGAGGTACTTATGGCGGTGTCGTTTGGAAATTTACTCTAGATAACTATCAACGACTAGGTCAAGGAATATACTGGGGAATATTTTGGCGGTCTTTATTCTTTAGTTTAACTACAACTATAATGTGTTTATTAATTGGCTACCCTTTAGCATATTTTATTGCTACTATTAGACCACCTTGGCGTAATGTTTTATTGATGTTAGTTATTATTCCTTTTTGGACTAATTTTTTAGTACGTACTTATGCTTGGATAGTCCTGCTTCGGACTGAAGGAATATTTAATATTGCCTTACAAAGTTTACAGCTAACAGACAAACCTTTAACTATTTTATTTACACCCTTTGCTGTGACTATTGGTTTAGTTTATGGCTACTTGCCGTTTATGATTTTACCTTTATATGCCACAATTGAACGCTTTAATTTTTATTTATTAGAAGCTGCTCAAGATTTGGGAGCTAATGATTTACGCACCTTTTTTCGTATATTTTTACCATTAACAATTCGAGGTATAGTTGCAGGTTGTTTACTAGTTTTTATTCCGGCATTTGGTGCTTTTATTACTCCTGATATTTTAGGTGGTGCAAAAACTATGATGGTAGGAAACTTGATTCAAAATCAATTTATTAAAGCTAGAAATTGGCCGTTTGGTTCGGCACTATCAATTGCCTTGATGATAATTGTATTAATTCCAGTTATCATCTATTTTGCAGTATCGGAAGAGGAAAATAATTAAGTATTCAGCTATTAGGAATAAGTAACAGATAATTACAAGTATATGATTGAAAAATATTAATAATAAAATATTTATAGCACAGGTATATTGCCTGTGATATTTATACCTCAATCAGATGAAATATATCTATAAAAAAAAGGATAGGAACTGGGTTTATATGAGAGTTTATTTATCAAGTAAATATTAAGATATTGAGTTTATTACTATGCTGAGGCTTTGCCATTTATTTGCCAGTAAAACCAAAATCACTAAAAGCTAGGTAATATAAGACTCTCAGCTAAATTTATAAATCAGCTCTTAAATGTTCTACAATACTAATAATATCTACCTCCCATAAAGCTGATTTATTAAACACTTAATTGGAAAGAGTATTTGATATTATTAACTCATTATATTGGAAAGAGGAATTAGTCTCCAAAAAAAATTAAAATTTATATCTGCCCACTATTACCCAGTAAAGAAAAAGATGATTTCAGTTAAGTACCTCGGAAAAATTAATTACAATTGTTTATTACCTGTAATTTTTGACAAAGGTTGTTCAGGAAAAGCAATTATCTGTAATTTATTTTGGATAAACATTTATCATCTATTAGTTATCACTACATCCTACTGAATTATGAATCAAGAAAACTTTAGATTTTTTTTATGATTTTAAAAGAGTAGCTTTCATACTTTATTTATGCTTCATTAATTAACCTTAAGGTAAGTTTTCTGTAAGGTTATTACCATTTATCACACTCAAGATAAAAGCGAGAATGAAACAAATTGATTTATTTATTCGTTCTGTTGGCAAATTCGGTTTATGGCTAAATGCGACTTTTAGTTTCGCCTTTCTTTATCTACCTATTTTGATATTAGTAATTTACTCCTTTAATAATTCCCGTTTTAATGCTGTATGGCGAGGTTTTACTTTAAAATGGTATGACAATTTATTACAAGAATTTTCGGCTAATGCTATTAGCAATGTGATGATTTGGGAAGCCCTAACAAATAGTCTTTTTGTAGCAACAATTTCAACATTGCTAGCAACAATTTTTGGTACTATGATTGCTTTAGCATTAGAACGTTTTCGTTTTCCCGGACGTAATGTTTTAGAGGCCATACTTTTTTTGCCGATAATTATACCCGAAATTACTATTGGTATTTCTTTATTAGTTTTCTTTTCCTTGGGGTTTCAGCTAATCGAAAATATTTTAGGTATTCGTTTAGTTTTAGGTTTGCCGACAGTAATTATTGGTCATATAGTGTTTAGTATCTCTTTTGTTGTTGTAACTGTCAGAGCGCGAGTAGCTCAACTTGACCCGGCTTTAGAAGAAGCTGCTTTAGACCTGGGTGCTAATGAATGGAAAACTTTTTTTCAGATTACTTTACCTTTAATTTGGCCGGCAATTTTTAGTGCTGCTTTGTTAGCTTTTACCTTGTCATTAGATGATTTTGTGATTACTTTTTTCACTGCTGGAGTCGGCTCAACAACATTACCATTATTTGTTTATGGTATGATTAAATTTTCGGTAACTCCAGCCATTAATGCTATATCAACTTTGATGTTAGTAGCTTCTTTAATTTTGGTGGCATCTTCTCTTTTTATTGATAAATTGGGCAATAAAAAAAATGCCTAAAATTACCGAAAAAAAAGAAAGAATAAAAAGGGAAGATGGAGGCAGGAAAAAGGAAAGTAGATAAGTCTATAGACCAATACAGTTTAGTTAAGATTTTTTTGCATTTATGTAATCTCAAAAGCTAATCTAAGTGGCTAGACGAAATTAATTACTATGATTTAATTCCTATAATTTTTACTACTGCAGGCTTTTCAGCAGAAGCAAGTATGTAATTAATTTTGTACAATTACTTAATGGTTGAATACCATAATTGTTTTGGTCTTATCTGAACTGTTGAATTTGAGAAGTCTATCTCTATCATTTTTCCCCTTTGTTGAGAATTTTATCTTTCTTACTTGTGCCTTTTTTCACAAATATTTATCACGCTTAGTCTATGAAAAAAATTATTCTTTTCTTATTGATATTTACAATCGCATTAACTTTACCTATTGCTTGTAGTAATAATCCCAATACTTCAGAAAATAATGTTCTGAGTATATACAATTGGTCTACATATATTGCTCCTGGAGTAATGACTGAGTTTGAGAAGAAATTTAATGTCAAAATTCAGTACGATACTTATGAAAGTAATGAAGACTTATATGCAAAAATTAAACCTGGAAATCCTGGTTATGATGTGGCTTTTCCCGGTGATTACATGGTGAAAACTATGGCATCTGAAGGACTGTTAGAGGAACTTAATAAAGAGAATATTCCTAATATAAAAAATCTCAATAATAAGTTTACTAATCTTCCATATGATCCGGGAAATAAATATAGTATTCCTTACCAATTGGGTACAATGGGAATAGGTTATAATATTAAAGCAACCGGAGGTGAAATTAATAGTTGGTCAACTATGTTTGATGAGAAATTTAAGGGGAGAATAGCATTATTAGATGATATGCGTAGTAGCTTTGCTATTGCTTTAATTTCTCTTGGTTATAACCCGAATACAACTAACCCTAAGGAAATTGCTCAAGGGAAAGATTTTCTGATTAAAAATAAACAGGCGATCGCTGTTTTTGCCCCAGATACTGGTCAAAACTTATTAGACCAAGGTGAGGTAGATTTAACTTGTGAATGGAGTGGAGATATTTTCCAAGTTATGAAAGAAAATGCTGACCTTCGTTACACTATTCCCAAAGAGGGAAGTATTATTTTAACTGATAATATGGTTATTCTTAAAGGAAGTAGAAATAAAGAGCTGGCAGAAAAATTTATTAACTTTATTCTTGAACCAGAAATAGGGGCAAAAATATCTAATTTTATTAAGTATGCTACTCCAAACCAAGCAGCAAAAGACCAAGGTTTAATTGAAGCTAATGACCTGAATAATTCTGCTATTTATCCACCAGCAGAATTATTTGCTAAACTTAATTATCTTCAAGATGTTGGTGAAGCTACAGTTTTGTATGATAAAGCTTGGACAGAAGTTAAGTTAGAAGTTAGTAAATAGTTTTTTTTAACATTCAACTATTAATAAACTGACTCTAAAAAAACTTAGTTGATAGTTATTAATTATTAGCTTATTATTACACTTCTAAGAGGAATTAGTTTCCCAGGATAATTAAAAGGTCTATTGAATATTCAAGGGATAAATGGCAACTTATTATCTGAATAAATATTAGGATTTGACGATGCTAGTATTTATCTAGGTTTGCGGTTTAAATTTAATAAAATTATTAAGTCTTTTGATGATATTAGACTAGAAAATATTCTGCTGCTGGAATAAGCTGCAGGGTATTTCTTCAATTATGGTTAAGTTAATTATCCAGAAATAGATGACCAATCAAATCATATTTTTTGCTAGGAAGCGATCGCTAAATTTATCGCTGATAATTAAATCATCAGAAAGTACAATTTACTCATAAATGGAAAATATAGCAGTCAATCTCATCAATATTGGCAAGATATTCTCTAGTCAAAATAAAAAACAATTTATCGCTGTAAATAATATCAATCTCCAGATAAAAAAATCTGAATTCTTTTCTATACTTGGTCCGTCTGGATGCGGTAAAACTACGACATTAAGAATGATAGCTGGCTTTGAAATTCCCACATCTGGAGAGATTTATATTCAAGATAAACTAATGGGAAATAGTCCGCCATTTCATCGACCAGTTAATACAGTTTTTCAGAATTATGCTTTATTTCCCCATCTCACAGTAGCAGAAAATATTGCTTTTGGATTAGAAATGGAAAATCTCCCACGCCCAGAAATAAATCGTCGGGTAGCTGATAGTTTGGCTCAAGTAAAGTTAATAGATATGCAGAAGTTTTATCCCCGAAAATTATCTGGTGGACAACAACAAAGGGTAGCTTTGGCAAGGGCATTGATTAAACAACCAGCAGTATTATTATTTGATGAACCTTTGGGTGCTTTAGATTTAAAATTACGCCAAGAAATGCAGTTAGAATTAAAGCTAATGCAGCAAAGGTTGGGTATGACTTTTATATATGTTACTCACGACCAAGAAGAAGCTTTGACTATGTCTGACCGGATAGCTGTTATGCACCATGGTGAAGTTTTACAGGTGGGAACTCCGGTGGAGATTTATGAACAACCAAAAAGTCGTTTTGTGGCTGAATTTATTGGGGAAAGTAATTTTTTAACTGGGGGAATAATTGCACATCAAGAGGATAAGAGTATGGTGTTAATAGATGAAGATTTGCGTTTGTTAATACCTTCTGTTAATCATCTACCAATAGGTACAGTTATTACTTTGGTTGTGAGACCGGAAAAAATCGAAATTTTTCCACCAAATTTTACGGCAAAATATAATTTTTCTGGGAGGATAGAAAATTTGGTTTATCTTGGTACGGATACTCGTTATGTTGTGGGTTTAAATGACAAAATTAAGATAGTTATTCGCCGACAAAATATTAATCTTTTTTATCTTAATCAATATTCTGTTGGTGAGAAGGTTAAAGTTCATATTCCTGTGGAAAATATTAGTATCTTGCCAGAAAGTTTGTCAGAAAAAGAGAGGTTGAATTTGGGAAAGTTTAGCAGTTAGATATAGTTTTGCCAAATTAGTAGTAGATAAGGCAAATATTATGGCTGTTTGTTATTACAGCAGTTTGGGAGTTAAATTGCTATATAATACTCCTAATTGAGGATAATCAATTATTTTTTGTTCGTATTTACTCCCTATAGGTTTTAGATATAATCTCTAATACTAATATGGGAATAATATAATTTTCCTGCTTCATAGTATAGAGTCTTAATGTTAGTATCCAGACATAAAACCCCGCCTTTAAAGACGAGGTATTGATTGAGAAAAGAAATGTACTTATATTTCTAAATACGACTAAGAAAAATCTAATCAGGAAAAATTAAAATAGTGGTTGTTAATTAAATCAACTACTATATTTCAGAATTTGATATTCCCCGATAAAAATCTATGGCTAACCAAATCACATTTTTGTCAAGGAAGCGATCGCTAAATTTATCCCATAGCTAAAACACAAGGCATTTATATTGAAGACTGATGTTCCGGACATAATATAATTGCTGATCAAAAAAGTTTTGATGGCCGAGCCTGTAATTTATGCAAACACCTATCAGTTTTTTGGAAAAACTGGGTATCTAAAAATACTAGGAAAAAAGCGATCGCTCTCGGGATGGTTAAGAAAGAGCGATCGCTAAATTAACTAGTTCTGAAATTACAGACTCAGGGCATTTTTAGTCATGTCAGCTAACGAAGAACACTCAGAGTGTGAACTCCTGTTTGAGCGGGTGCATAACTAGTAGCCCGAATTAGATAATTGATATTTGATTCCACTGTAAAGGTCAAACTAGAGTTAGTACCAGAACCACCATCATCATTGTAAGTAATTAGTTCTCCTGTTTGAGCGTTAACTAGTTGCAAGTAAGTATCAAAATCAGCACTGAGATTCAAGGTTATTTGCTCCCCAGGGGATACACCAGTTAGCAGATAATCATTATAATATTTGCCATTGCGGGTGGGGTTATCCTGCGTGCTGCTGCCTAAGTAACCATTCAAGCTTTGACTGGGAGCGATACTAGGAATCATGAGACCCTGTGATGTCTCCACAGTGTAAACACCAGTCGCTCCTGAAGAATAGCTAGTAGACCGAATCAGAT
>JAGGDU010000164.1:66327-73272 GCA_018457135.1 Trichodesmium erythraeum GBRTRLIN201
TCAATATCGCTAAATACGTTAGATAAGTCTATAGAGGTGGCTGGTGCATCCTCATTTACTGATACATCAGCTATCTGATTCACCACTACTATCGGATCGTCCACTGGAGCCACGTTCACAGTAAAGGTATCACTGACTGTGAGACCATTGGATGTTCCTTCTACTGTAATCTCAGCCATACCACTGGCATTAGGTATATAATTCAAGCTCAGGTTGTTGCCATCAATTACTGGAGTCACTAAGCCTGAGTTACTATTAGTAATTACTGCTTTTGTGATGGCTGCATCCTCGTTATCAATATCGCTAAATACGTTAGATAAGTCTATAGAGGTGGCTGGTGCATCCTCATTTACTGATACATCAGCTATCTGATTCACCACTACTATCGGATCGTCCACTGGAGCCACGTTCACAGTAAAGGTATCACTGACTGTGAGACCATTGGATGTTCCTTCTACTGTAATCTCAGCCATACCACTGGCATTAGGTATATAATTCAAGCTCAGGTTGTTGCCATCAATTACTGGAGTCACTAAGCCTGAGTTACTATTAGTAATTACTGCTTTTGTGATGGCTGCATCCTCGTTATCAATATCGCTAAATACGTTAGATAAGTCTATAGAGGTGGCTGGTGCATCCTCATTTACTGATACATCAGCTATCGGATTCACCACTTTTGGGGGATCGTCCACTGGAGCCACGTTCACAGTAAAGGTATCCTCTACGGATAAACCGTTAGATTCTGCCCGAACAGTAATATCTCCGCTGCCGTACTTGTCCTGCACATAATCTAAGTTCAGGATATTACCGTTAGCACTATCTTTGACCATGCCAGTATTATTATTAGCAACAACGCTGTAGTTGATAACACTATCTACATCTTCAAAATGTTCACTTAGGTTGATGTTAGTATTATCAGCATCCTCTAGGACATTGAGATCATTTATTTCCTTAATCAGGCGGGGAGGATCATCTACCGGAGCGACAGTGACCGTAAAGCTATCCTCCACAGGTTTGCCATCAGAATTTGCAGTAACTGTGACATCAGCTTCGCCGTGTTGATCTGCCTCAAAATTGAGGCTTAGGGTTTGACTCTCAGAGTCTAAAGTTGCCTTGACTAAGTTTTGGTTGGTGTTGTTATCGTCGCTAAAAGCTAAAGTTATCTGGCTATCTATGTCCTTAAAAACTTTTGACAGATCGATGACCTCGTTAGGATTATCTTCCTCAACAGATAAATTTTCTCTGGGTTTGTCAACAAACAGTGGATCGTCCACTGGATCAACATTCACAGTAAAAGTATCAGTAACAGATTTACCATCACCAGTTGCCTGAACCTTAATTTTGGCTTCACCATTCTGGTCCTTTGAAAATTCTAAGGTGAGGGTGTTGCCGTTAATAGAAGGAGAAAGCAAACTACCGTTATTGTTATTGATGACCTTATATGTAAGATCGCTGTCGATGTCCTCAAAATGATTAGATAAAGTGATTTCCTTTTTAGGAGCATCTTCATCAACATTAACATTGTCGATCGGCAACTTAAGTTTTGGTGGATCGTCTACTGGAGTTACGTCGACAGCGAAAGTATCGGAGACCGTCTTACCTTTGGAAGTTGCGGTAATGGTAATCTCCCCATAACCATTCTGATTTTTGACCAACTCTAACTCTAATTTCTTACCTTTGAGATTTTTGTTTTTCTCTGAAGGAATTACTAGTCCCGGGTTGGTATTGTCTGTCACCTCTATTGTTTCAATTCTGCTATCTGGATCTTTGAAGAACTTGGAGACATTAAAAGGACGAATATTTCTGTCTTCTTTTACCTTGACATCCTCAATACCTGGAGCAACTACATAAGGCGCTTCATCTGGCGATAAAGCCTCAAAACTCAACTCATATCCAGTTTTTAACTTGCCAACCGAAAAGACCTTGACATAATAATTGCCCGGTTCCAAATCTTTATTAATTTCCTCCGGTTGGCGGCCTTTTTCATTAGATATCTCTATCTGTTTCTTACCGTTTTCACCACCAAGTAACTGCAAACCGGCATTTTTCCTCAAGTTATCAAGAGAAATATTAACTTGCTGGGACTGAGCTAACTCAAAATGAAAGTAGTCAGCAAAGTCACGAACACTACCTCGTTTAAAACCAATTTCATTAGTTTCTTCATAGGTATTTTCTTCATAAAGAATTCCAATTTCTTTAGCCTGTTTAGGATTTGAATAATCATCAATGGCCGGATTTGCAGTTAACCCCAAATCGTATTTAGTTTTCGCTTTCCCTACGGGAGACACTTTAACATAGTAATCTCCAGGAGCGAGTATGCTGTCAATTGTTTCACTAGCTCGCCCTTTTTTGTTCGATTTTTCAATAGTTCGACCATCAATTCCTAATAACTCTAACTCAGCATTAGCTCTCAAGTTATCAAGGCTAATATTAACATCACTTTTTTCTCCTAAGCTAAAGCTATAATAGTCTTGAAAGTCGCGAAGGCTACCTCTTCCGAAGCCTATTCTATCCCGTTGCGTTACTTCTTCAGCACCCAATTCTCCCAATGACGTTCCTGGCAGTTTGTCATCTTCCTCAGTTATATCGGTATCCCCAGATAAACTCAGTCTGTACTTGGTACTGCTACCACCGACAGATTTCACTCGAACATAATAAATACCTTTTTCTAAAATAGCCTCTATTTCTTCCTCTTCTCTGCCTTCGTTCTTGGAACTAAAAATCAAAGTAGTTCCATCACTATCGTACAGTTCCAAGTCAGCATTTGCCTTCAAGCTGTCAAGATTTATAGTTAAATCTGTCTCTTTGGTTAGTTGAAATTCCCAGAAGTCGTCACTGTCTATAAAACCCCTTTGAGAACCTATCCTGTCCGTTTTGCTGATGGTTTTAGATGTAAGTTTTCCCAGGTTTTTCCCTGGTATTTGACCGTCCGGGTCTTCAATTTCATCATCGGCACTTAGACTCAACATATAATTGGTACGATCGCCTGATTCTGGAGCGACTTCTACAAAATATTTACCTTTCTCCAGAATAGTATTAATCTTTTCTTTTTCGCGATTTTCATTGCTAGAACTAAACAGCAAACTACCCTGTTTATTCAAGAGCTTCAGATTAGCATCTTCCTTTAAAGCATCAAGGGTAATAGTAACTTCACTGTCTCTATTCACAGAAAACTCAAAAAAGTCTTTTTGGTCGCGAACGCTCCCCAGTTGGAAACCAATGTCATCCTTAATGCGTTGAGGCTTCTTTTTGAGTGAGCCCAAATCTTGTGCATCTTTCCTTTTACCATCTTCGTCTTTGACCTGATCCGAACTCAAACTCAAACTATATTGAGTTTTAGCCTTACCTTGGGCTTGAACGTTCAAGTAATAAGTCCCATTATTGAGTATTTGGTTAATTTCCTCCTCCCTCTTGCCCTTTTTTCGCGACTGGTCGATAATAGTTTTGCCATCCTCATCAAAAAGTTGAATATTAGCATTAGCATTTAGACCATCAAGGACAATATTTAAGTCGTTGAATTTTTGCTTTTTCTGGCCTTGGAGGGTGAATTTGTAGTAGTCACTTTTGTCCCTCGAACCACCAGATCTATACCCAATCTTTTCATTATATGTAGTCGGAGATTTTCCGATTTTGTCCAAGTCATGAGCATTTTCGGCATCACTCCCGGGGTCTATCTTTTTGCTCCTTTTCCGGTTTGTAATCCTAGTTTTAGTTAGTAGGTCTTCTTCTAGAGGAGTAACATTGAGGTTTTTTAGTGCTTCACCAGTAATAGTATCAATATCCTCTTTCTCTGTCCCTTTGACGTCTCCTGGGGTTATAATCTCTGTCTTTTCTACGGTTGTTTCTGTACTTTTAGAGAGACTTTCAGCTGTATCAAGCAACTCTGACTCAGAAGATAAACCAAGGAAATTATGTTCTATATTGCTTGTACTACTGCTTGTGATTATCTGTTCAACATCAGACTGCCCCTCTAAGGGAACGAGGGGGTCATCGATTTTGTTGACATTTATGTCACCTGTTTCGAACATCTTTATCATTTCCTCCTAATGATAGGGTAATTTATAACAAATATATAATCTATATGACTACACAAATAATTTAAAACATTTGAGCAAATTTTTCTATTACCTAGGCCTTAAGCCCTAAAAACCAATTTATTAATGTAAATATTAATATGCTGAACTCCGGGTGATACTTAAGGTTTCATGAGTAATTTTCCTGTAGATACCAAATCCCTGAAAGCTTACTAACTAATACAGTGATTTTACTTAAGTGTATTAATTTATTTTAACTTTTTATAATTTGATCATACACAACAAGATCAAATTTCTCAAAAAATTTTAATTTCATTTTAACTTAATCAAAGACTATTTGTCAAAAAAAAAGCTAAAGATAGCCATAAGAAAACTATTTCAAGTAGGAGAATAAAAAAGACAATTTTTACCTACTATTTGTCAATACTACTGATAATACTCCTTATATTTGTCATATTCTCCTAGGGAATAGTCAGTAATACCCAAATTCCCCACAGCACTACTCTCCCTAGAACAGTTAGCTATCGCATTCGCCACTTATAGCCTACTGTCCACTGGATCCACATTGAGAGTAAAGATATCACTTACGGTGAAACCTTGGATTTATCTTATACTGTAATTTCAGCCACACCAAAACTGTTAGCTATATAGTTCAAGGTCAAGTCGTGTCACTCCTACACTGAGGAAAACATCAGGAACTATGGCAATTCTAGGGTTTGACTCTGTGGTGTGGTAAGTTCCCATGTTGACCCCAAAAAATAATCTGAGCGATCGCTCCATAATTTAATTGATTTCAAGTCTGTCTGAGCAGGTGAGGAATTAGGTTTTGTATTTCATGATCTACAGGTTTGTCGTCGGAGTCTGGTAATTCGTCACTTGATGGTAGATTAAGTAATTTGTTGTAGTTTACCATAATATTTTGACTGTGACATTTTGTTTAATTTTAGCAAATAATTTGATGGTTGTAGCATTTTTTTCTGAAAGGGAAATGAATCGCGATCGCAACTCATTTCCATAAATTATAAGTTTTTATTGGTTTGACTTTGAACTTGACCTATAACTATAACTGTTCTGGATCAATGCCAAGAGAACGTAACATTTGTTCAAGTTTTTCAGCTCGTTGCCGTTCTTGTTCAGCTCGTTGCCGTTCTTGTTCAGCTCGTTGCCGTTCTTGTTCAGCTCGTTGTTGTTGCTGAAGTGTTTTCTCTTCTGGGGTCATGAGCCTGTTCCCTTGAGAGTCATACCAATACAACCACTCTCTTTGGCAACGTTCATGATTACCAACTTCAGACCCTATCCCTAGACCAATTTCTGGCATCCACACGGGATTTCCGAGCTGAGGTTCGTATACTCCATTTCGTAAATGATATACTTCAAATTGTTTGTGTTTGTCCCGCTTGGAATAATCTGGGTTATAGATGACATAATATAATACTCCCATACGAGCATAATCAATCATTTTTTGCTCGTATTCATCCCCATAGGTTTTAGAAACAATTTCTAATACCAGTATGGGAACAATATAATTTTCCTCCCAAAGAATATAGGAGGGTCGCAAGTTATCATTTTTGAGTCGTGTCACTCCTAAACTGAGGAAACCATCAGGAACTATGGCAATTCTAGGGTTTGACCCTGTGGTGTGGTAAATTCCCATGTTGACCCCAAAAAACCAATCTTGGCGATCGCCCCACAATAGATTTAAAATCTGTTTGAGCAGGTTAGGAATAATAACTTGTATTTCATGATCCACGGGTTTGTTATCTGAATCTGGTAATTCGTCACTTGATGGTAGATTAAGTAATTTGTTGTAGTTTACCATAATATTTTGACTGTGACATTTTGTTTAATTTTAGCAAATAATTTGATGGTTGTAGCATTACTGACGCTAAACTACTATATCTAGTATAATTTAAGGGCTGTTAACTCCTAGGGATGGTGTATATTTTGAGGCTGCGTGGGTAATTTCGGAAGATTTTACTATCAGTATGGGCAAAGGCTGGAAGTTTTTAGGGGTGACATCAGATGCAAGGGTTGTAGCGATACTAATAGATAAGCTGGCTATTAACTATTTGTGCATCTGTGGTCAAGTCTGTGTCCTAGTCCTACCCCAATTTATCGCGGAATTCTTGACATTCTTTCAATTCTGGCGCTCCTAATTCTGTGAAAATAGCTAATGCCTCATCGCAATACTGTCGTGCTGCATCTAAATTTCCTAAATGTTGATGAGTTTCTGCTATATTCTTAAGAGCTATTCCTTGGTGATGAGGGTTTCCTATCTGCTTAAATATCTCTAATGCAGCTTGTGAATATTCCAGAGATGCGGCATATTTTTCTAACTTGAGCAGAGTTTCTCCCCAATTTCCTAGAGCAATACCCTCCCAATAACGGTTGCCTATTTCCCTAGCTATTTGTAAAGACTGCTGATGATACTCCATAGCTTTGTCATATTCTCCTTGGGAATTGTAAACTTTACCCAAATTCCCTAAAACAATACCCTCCTCAGAACGGTTGCCTATTTGCCTAGCTATTTGTAAAGACTGCTGATGATACTCCATAGCTTTGTCATATTCTCCTTGGGAATTGTAAACATTACCCAAATTCCCCAAAGTATTACTCTCCCCATAACGGTTGCCTATTTGCCTAGCTATTTGTAAAGACTGCTGATAATACTCCATAGCTTTGTCATATTCTCCTTGGGAATTGTAAACTACACCCAAATTTCCCAAAGCACGACCCTCCCCAGAACGATCGCCAATTCCCCTTGCTATTTGTAAATGCTGCTGATAATACTCCATAGCTTTGTCATATTCTCCTTGGGAATAGTAAACATTACCCAAATCCATCAAAGCATTACCATCCCCAGAGCGATCGCCAATTTCCCTAGCTATTTGTAAAGACTGCTGATAATACT
>JAGGDU010000164.1:73372-117987 GCA_018457135.1 Trichodesmium erythraeum GBRTRLIN201
AAGACTGCTGATAATACTCCATAGCTTTGTCATATTCTCCTTGGGAATTGTAAACATTACCCAAATTTCCCAAAGCACCACCCTCCCCAGAGCGATCGCCAATTTCCCTAGCTATTTGTAAAGACTGCTGATAATACTCCATAGCTTTGTCATATTCTCCTTGGGAATTGTAAACTACACCCAAATTTCCCAAAGCACGACCCTCCCCAGAACGATCGCCAATTCCCCTTGCTATTTGTAAATGCTGCTGATAATACTCCATAGCTTTGTCATATTCTCCTTGGGAATAGTAAACATTACCTAAATCAGTTAAACAAATACCATCCCAATATTGGTCTAATTTACCTAATAGTCTACTGTAGAGTTGAATACATTCCTTATAACAACCCCACCTCATTAGTTGAGTACGTAACTCTTCATTAACTGGCGGTACTTTAATAAAATAAATTTGCTTTGCTCGTTCCCAGTCTCCCACTTCACAAAGATGATAAAATGCTTCCAGATAGCCTTTTACCACCTCTAAATTATCATTTACTCTTTGCGGACATTTGTAGTCACTCAACCAGATAATAACAGCCTGATATTGAAGACGTTTGGAAAGTGGCTTAATGGACATAAGGCCATCAGGGTCCAGGTTCAACAATTTCAAAACAGACTCAGCAGAAGGTAGAATAACTCCACCTTGGGTATTATTTTCAGTATCAACCATCTTCCTCATCCAATTTTTTTAAATGTTCCAGTGACATACTACGAATTAAATTATGTTGCCTAAGTAGAATCTCACCACTTTCATCAACTCCCACATCCTCAACCAAAAAGCGATCGCATAAATTCTGCAATGCCACCTCTTGCTTTATCCAATTTTTTTAAATGTTCTAGTGACACACTACGAATTAAATTATGTTGCCTAAATAGAAACTCACCACTTTCATCAACTCCCACATCCTCAACCAAAAAGCGATCGCGCAAAGTCTGCAATGCCGCCTCTTGCTTTTCTTCATCGCACTGCCAAGTTTTCAAAAGTTTCAACCAAAAACTCTCTGGCACCTCACACCTATATATTGCACCAACACAAATTAACCGATAAGCATTAACAGCATCTTTCTGCAACCGGAGAAAAGTTTTATCTAGTCGTTGACTGACATTTTTCCGCAACATACGGGTATATCTGTCTAGCTGAAACTTATCATCAGCACCAACAGTTACCCCCTGAGTCCTCCCTTCCTCAATAGCCTTTTCCACCTCTTCAATTTCTTTACCATACTTTTTCCAATAAGCCACCACATTACCATTAAAAGGTTTGCCACAAATTTCCCCCGCAATGACCCGCAACGCCAAAGGATGACCCTCATAAGCATTACCAATACTTTGTAGATAAGGTAAATTCACAGAATTTTCCTCAACCTCCAACCCAGTTTTCCCAAATAACTGCAACTGCTCCGACTTACTCAAACCAGTCAAAACTTTATGCTCCCAGAAATTCTGATAACGTCCAGGAATTTCCTCAGGCAAGTCTTGGGAAGTCAAAATGATCCGACTTTGACATTCTGGAGATGCCAAAAACAACTCCCAAAATTTCACCCACAACTTATCCTCAAAATTATTCCATCCCTGATCCTCATTTCCCACCAAAATATTTTCCAGAGAGTCAATAATTATCAAATACCGATGTTCTCGCAAACGATAAACCAGTCTATAGAGTAACCTATTCACATCCTTAAAATCATCAGGAGTCAGAGACTCACCCCATTTTTTCAACCACCGAAAAGCAACACTACGAAAATCTCTAGCTTCAGTATTTTCCAAATTTTCCTGGTGAAACTTGCTCCAGTCTCCCTGCAAAAATTCTTTCTGTAGCTCCACTGCTAATTTTTCAGCCAAAGCAGTTTTACCAATACCACTAAGACCAACAAGAATAAGTAAGCGGCAAGACTCTTTAACTTTTGTAGAAAGTTCAGCTATCAGGTCCTCTCTACCCACCCAAATATTATCATAAGAAAAAAATTTAACAGTAGAACTGTCAGGTGAGGGAGGAGTCTCGTCCACTATTTCTTCCCAGTTAACCCCAACATTCTCACAAATAGCAATAAAAGCTTCTCGTTCAATGGGAATGCTGCGCCAAAAACGTTTTAAAGTTGCTTTTGAAGTTGGGGCTAGTCCCCACCAAGCATCCTCTGCTTTTGTCCAACCTTTCTTTTTTCTAGCTGCATCAACCTTTTGCAGCCCCTCTCTAGAAGCTCTGAGACTAACCGCCATATCATACCTCCAAAATAACCTTTTTTCGGATCAATTATAGCTCACTTTTTTTCCAATGAGAAACACTGAGCTATTACTGCACCTTGACTTGCCAAACCTCATAATAAGATAGAAATATGAACAGGACTTACCCACGGCTAGGCCCTGACCCTGAGGGGAAATGCTATTCGCCCTTAAATATGGCGTCTTTATGTGAGTTGGCGTCAGTCCTGAAAAAAACCCAATATACTTTAAGGAAAAAAAAGATGTTTTCTAAACAAAATATACTTTGTAGCAGTCAACCTAACACAAACATTTTACCCATAGATCCAACTCCATTATTAAAAAATGGAAACAGTCCCACCGGCATTATTTTAGCAGTTGCCTTTTTACTGTGGGTGTTACGTCCAGTCATGATACAAAAACGAAAGCATAAATAATCAGAATTTATGCAAAAGCGCTATATCTCAGCAAATGGCATCATCGTCATTAGTGAAACCCAGTAGGACGTTGCAGAATAGGTTCCCTACTGGGGTATACCCTGCCGGAAAATTGCTCCAAGCCAACCAATGGAAATCAAAAATGAAAAAATGAGAATTATCACTCTGACCACATCCCCTGGCTTGGGAGCAATATAATTCCGTCGAGCATTATGGAATAGCTATAGAAAAATACCAGAAAACCCCTACAATATAGGAGAGGTTAAGGGGAAGTTATTTTTCAAGAACCTCAAACAACTCCTGACATTCTCTCAACTCTGGCACTCCTAATTCTGTGAAAATAGCCAACGCCTCCTCGCAATGCCGCCGTGCCATATCCCAAAACCCCAAATTTTGATAGGTTTCTGCTATATTCTTCAGAACTATTGCTTGGTGATGAGGGTTTCCTATCTGCTCAAATATCTCTAATGCTGCTTGTGAATATTCCAAAGAGTCGGCATACTTTTCTAATTTGAGGAGAGTTTTTCCCCAGTTTCCCAAAGCACCACCTTCCCCAGAACGGTTACCTATTTCTCTAGCTATTTCTAAGCTCTGCTGATAAGACTCGATCGCCTTGTAATATTCTCCTAGGGATAAGTAAACATTTCCTAAATTCCCCAAAGCAACACCCTCCCCTCTAAAGTTGCCTGTTTCCTTTGCTATTTGTAAATGCCGCTGATGATGGTCAATAGCTTCGTGATATGCTTCCAGGGAATAGTAAGCATTTCCCAAATTCCCCAAAGCATTACCCTCTCCAGAGCGATCGCCAATTTCCCTAGCTATTTGTAAATGCTGCTGATGATACTCCATAGCTTTGTCGTATTCTCCCAAAAAATCATAAGTATTACCCAAATTCCCCAAAGCACTACCCTCCTCATAGCGATCGCCTATTTCTTGGGCTATTTGTAAATGCTGCTGATGATGCTCAATAGCTTTGTGATATTCTCCTAGGGAACAGTAAGCATTTCCCAAATTTCCCAAAGCATTTCCTTCTCCAGAGCGATCGCCAATTTCTTGGGCTATTTGTAAATGCTGCTGATGATGTTCAATAGCTTTGTGATATTCTCCTAGAGAATAGTAAACATTACCCAAATTCCCCAAAGCATTTCCTTCTCCAGAGCGATCGCCAACTTCTTGGGCTATTTGTAAATGCTGCTGATGATGTTCAATAGCCTTGTAATATTCTCCTAGGGAACAGTAAGCATTACCCAAATTCCCCAAAGCATTTCCTTCTCCAGAGCGATCGCCAATTTCTTGGGCTATTTGTAAATACTGCTGATGATGTTCAATAGCTTTGTCGTATTTTCTGCTGGAATAGTAAGCATTTCCCAAATTCTCCAAAGCATTTCCTTCTCCAGAGCGATCGCCAATTTCTTGGGCTATTTGTAAATATTGCTGATGATCTTCAATAGCTTTGTCGTATTTTCTGCTAGAATAGTAAGCATTACCCAAATTCCTCAAAGCATTTCCTTCTCCAGAGCGATCGCCTATTTCTCTAATTATTTGTAAATACTGCTGATGATGTTCAATAGCTTTGTCGTATTTTCTGCTGGAATAGTAAGCATTACCCAAATTCTCCAAAGCATTTCCTTCTCCAGAGCGATCGCCTATTTCTTTGGCTATTTGTAAATGCTGCTGATGATGCTCAATAGCTTTGTGATATTCTCCCAAAGAATAGTAAGCATTACCCAAATTCCCCAAAGCATTACCCTCTCTATTCTGGTTGCCTATTTCTCTGGCTATTTGTAAATGCTGCTGATGATGCTCAATAGCTTTGTGATATTCCCCCAAAGAATAGTAAGCATTACCCAAATTTCCCAAAGCATTACCCTCTCCTTTCTGGCTACCTATTTCTCTGGCTATCTGTAAATGCTGCTGATGATGTTCAATAGCTTTGTGATATTCCCCCAAAAAATAGTAAGCATTACCCAAATTTCCCAAAGCATTACCCTCACCCCCAGGATCCCCTATTTTCCTAACTATTTCTAAGTCCTGTTGATGATATTCCATGGCTTTGTGATATGCTCCTAGGGAATGGTAAGCATTACCCAAATTCCCCAAAGCAATACCCTCCTGTTTAACATTGCCTATTTTTCTAGCTATTTGTAAATGCTGCTGATGAGACTCAATAGCTTTGTGATATTCTCCCAAGGAATAGTAAGCACTTCCCAAATTCCCTAAAGCAATGCCCTCACCCCCAAGATCGCCTATTTTCCTAACTATTTCTAAGTCCTGTTGATGATATTCCATAGCTTTGTGATATGCTCCTAGGGAATGGTAAGCATTCCCTAAATTGCCTAAAGCAATGCCCTGCTGTTTCATATTCCCTATTTCCTTTGTTATTTGTAAATGCTGCTGATGACACTCAATAGCTTTGTGATATTTTCCCAGGGAATAGTAAGCACTTCCCAAATTCCCTAAAGCAATACCTTCTCCCCCGAGTTCCCCTGTTTCCTTCGCTATTTGTAAATGCTGCTGATGATACTCAATAGCTTTGTTATATTCTTCTAGAGAATGGTAAGCATCTCCCAAATTCCCTAAAGCAATACCCTGTCCCCCAAGATCACCTATTTCCTTAGCTATTTGTAAGTGCTGCTGATAATGCTCAATAGCTTTGTGATATTTTCCGAGAGATAAGTAAGCATTTCCCAAACCATTTAAACAAATACCATCCCAGCTTTGGTCTAATTTACCTAATAATTTATTGTAGAGTTCCATACATTCCTCATAGTAACCCCATCTATTTAGTTGAGTGTCTAAATTTTCATCAACTAGCGGTAATTTAAGAGAAAGAATTTGACTAGCTTTTTCCCACTCTCCCATTTTGGCAAAATGACGGAAGGCTTGCAGATATCCTTTGACTTTTTCCAAGTTAGATGCACCTGGTTCTGGTTGATATATTTTTAACCAATAATAGGCGAGGCGGAGGTTAGCTTTTTCTCTCACCGTTAATTTTTTTTCTGGTTGAGGCGAGTAGTTATTTTCTAATAAATTTAGTTTATTTTGGGGAGAGTTAATTTTCATCAACCTAGTAATTTTTTTGATGATTTCTATACTATTTTTCAGAAAAATATTTTTCTTTTCTTGAGGTTTAACAGTGATTAATTTACCAGATTTTTCATAGTAAGTATTACTTAATTGATAAATAGATAATCCCTGTATTTTTTCAAGTATTTGATATTTTTTATCCATGGTTAAATTTAATTAATTATCTATATTTTGATAAAAGTATTTTTCTTCAGGTTTATTTTTTTTAAAGCCGAGTTAATCAATCTTTTTCAAAATTATCCAAATCATATTCATTTGCCACATTTTTAATTAAACTATGAAGACGATAAAAAGCTTTATTTTGAAAATTTTTTCGATCCAATAAAAACCTTTTATTTAAAGTTTCAAAAGCTAAATTCTGTTCTTCTTTTGGTAGATTACACAAAAGCAGAAGCCAGGCATTTTTCTCTACAAAACATTCTAATTCTCCTCCCATACATAACATTAAATAAGCAAAAATGTGAGAAACAGATAAACGTTTTAAAGTTTCCTCCACTCTACTGCCAACCCTATCAATAATATCTTTTCCCTCAAAATTTTCTCCATTTATATTCTGAGACTCTATCGCTTCAAAATATAGTTTATTATCTTCCCAAAAAGCTTCAAAATCTCCATCATAAGGTTCATTAATAATATCCCCAGCAATCAACCTTAAAGCTAGAGGATGACCATCATAAATATTAATTATTCTGATTAAAAAATTTTTGATTTGATTATTCTCAATGTTAACTTTCCAGCTCTCAAATAGTCCCAAAGACTCCTCCTGAGTTAAACCCTTAAGAGTGACTTGTAGGAGTCGGACATCATCATACCTACTTTGTATTAACACAGGTAAACTATATTGAGAAGTTAGTATTATCCGAGAGGGCATATTTTCAGCTAGTATTATTCTTCCTAGAAAATCTGCAAAAATAGACTCTTCCTCCTTCCACCGATAACCACCTTTCTCCTCAGGCATTAAGACCCCTTCCAACATATCCATAATTAATAGAGTCGGGCGAACTTGTAACTCATTTATCATTGTTAACAGTAGAACTTCTCGATCCTGTTTTAACTGAGGTTGTGCAGCCAACTTTTCCCCCAATACCTGTCGCGCTACTACATCAAAAGTTTTAGTTGGAGCATCATAAAAATTCACCCAAGAGGAAGTCAGGTAATTTGAGATATGCTCGTCAACAGAAAGTTGCATTGCCAGAGAAGTTTTACCAATACCAGTTATGCCAACAATAGATATTATGCGCAACTCACCTAACAGGTTTTGCCTCAACTCAGAAATTAGGTCACAGCGACCTACCCACTGCAAATTATAATCTTCTATATCTGTATCAATTTTAGCAGTAGCAGGAGAAGAAGAAGTTTTTTGTTCTGTAGTATTATCAGTATCATCTTTATAGGTATAGTCAATACCATCCTCAAATTTTAAACCAAAAGTTTCAGCTATTACTTTAATAAATTTTATGTCAGTATTTTCTTCACGCTTCCAGATTTTTTTTAAAGTATTTAGACTAAATTCTCCTTTATTCTGGATAACTAGACTTAACATTTCTGTAAGCTCAATAGCTGTGGATTCGATATTATCAAGGAGAAACTTTTTATTTACAGCATTTTTTAGTTTCTCAAACCCTTCATCTGTCAGAATACGACCTCGTCTGCTTTTTTTCCTTTCATTCATCAGTTCAAGTCCCTTAACTATTTATATAGAAATTTGCCGACTCAATTTTAACCTAACTTAAGGTTATACTAATTTGATAAACTTAGGCTAAACTAATTTAAACTAATTAAATATAGCTAAAATTTGAAATAATTTCCTAAAATTACAGAGGGCATCAAAGTTTTGAGCTTATTAAATTTTAATGCATAAATACATGATTTCCTCTTTCCATCATTTGGAAGGGTGAGAATTTTTTATCTGATCTGAACCTAGTTAAGTGAAAATATTGGGTGACTCTAAGAGTTCTTGCTACATTCTGAGCTAACCTACAGTCTTTAAAATTGTTGCCTTTAACTATTAATGTCTAAGAAACTTCTTTATAACTCATCAGTATTAACCCCAGAACCTACAGGAATATCTATCTACATTTTCTGAGAATGCATGGGAGCGAATTCGTATTAGTACTTGTTATATTTCATCCCTGTCAGAAGTTGCTGGAGATACTGATATTTTAGTTAAACCGAAAAATGTGGGAGAAATAACTGATGTGATGAATGTTATTCCTAAAGATAGGGAGAGCGATCGCATATCAATGACAATACAGAAGTTTTCCGGCACGGCAGACCATAGTAGGGAGTTTTCATGCAACCTCCTTAGAAGGTTTTAGTGATGGTAATATAGTTCATCACTTTGAAAAGCCCTGTCAATTTTGACTAGAACAGCTACTAAGGAGATAATGAAGATTTAAATTATTGTGGCGATCGCTCCTTTTTACTACTTCTAATATCTTATCAGTTAGTCAACCCTGGCAAAAGTTACTAGAGATGCTGCTATTTTAGTTAAAAGAAAAATATTAGAGAAATATTAAAAAAATAATTGATACCATAAATATTATTGCTAAAGATGGGGGGGGAGCGATCGCTTCTGATGACCTTAAATTTAGCCAGAGCTAGACAGTTGAAATTGGGAAAAAACTAGTTTAGCCACTAGACAGATAATTAAGAATTGTATAATTAATAATTTTTTTTTGTTTACTTTTACTTCCTGTTCCATAGAACGCTTTCATAAAATTACTGATTTTCTGGATATGTCTATTATCCTTTCACTCTAAGGAACCTTCAACACACCCATCTTTTTCTACCTCAACTACCTCAACACACTATAATTCTGTTAATTATTAACAATTTCCTACATCTTCTAGTTAATTTGTCCTTTTGACTTCACAGCGCCCTTGTTCTTCTGCCTTAACTACCAGATATAGTTTGACCTCTACGGATACTGTTGTCATTTCCTGAATATCTAATCTCACCTACATTATCTCACCCCTAACTCTACTCAACTATCCCCAGAATCAAATTTTTCTAGCTCTGCCACCTCTTCTGGTAATGGGGTAATGAAGAGATAGAATGGCCATCAAATATAGTTTTATCTCATTGAAATTGCTTCCCTCCTGTCTCCAACTTTTTCTTTTCTTTCGACTCAGTTCTCTCCTGCTTTTCCTGATTTTTCCTGAGGATAGACAACTTTCTACGGGCCATTGGCCTCAGACTTACTTTCTTCTCCGTCCCTAGATAATAGTGACTCAACTTATCTTTTATCTGTGTTATTGGCCAAATATATCCCCCTAAAATAATATATCTAGGATATTCCTTGCCGTTGGGCAATTTTTTTTATAGTGAAGCTCTTGATAAAAATGTCAAAAAAGTACTTCTCAACCTTTAGCATGCCCTAAGCGATCGCCTATCAAATCTCAATATACCTCTTCTCTCTTTCCAGACAACTACCCTGGGGACTCCACCGAAAAAAGATTTTAACTTATAACTATAGTATTAAATCTTAATCCAATTACGAAGCTAAATAGAAAACAATTTTTTTGACTGTGTCAAGCTATCTTGAATTACAATTAAAAATAAATTATCAAAGAGAATTAATTATTATTTTCCCAGCTTGTGGTGCAAAGTGGTCAAAAAGAAGTTAATTTAATTATTGATATTAGTCTCTGGAATTATCAAGCTTACTTAGGAGTAGTTTTAATATTTAGTTGACCAGGAGGAAGCGATCGCTCCCTTAATTTTTCTTGAGTCTCTTTAGAAAAATGGGAAACTATTACTCAACAGAAAAGAAAGATTTTTCCTGCTATTTCTTGATATTTTATGATTAAATTACGGCCTCAATCTGATAAATTCACACCTTGATAGCTAAAAATTAGATAATATTGAGCATCAGGTTTATTATTAACTTAATTAATTCTCAAAAAAAACAAGTCTAAACTTATTGTCAAAATAATGTTACAATCAATATCTAGAAATTTTAACTATGGATATTATATTATCAGGTGAATATCTTTTATCTGGATTAAATGAGACATTAGATAATTAAGAAAGTTAATCATCAAAATTTTCTCTGAGCTTTTATCAACCAGATTTGATATCAATCATTTATTGCAGAAATCTCTCAATCTATTTATAATATTGTTTCGATGTTATTCCTAATTTACTATTCAAGAGAATTTAGACATTGAAAAAAAGATAATATGAAAATTATCAAAAGTACTTGGAGTTATTTATTTTGGCTTGGACCAATTTCAGCTATTATCGGTGTATCAGCAGGATTTGTGTCAGGAAATTGGGAACCTATACCATTAATATTGATAGGTATTTCCATAATAATAACTGGCTTATGGATTTTTTATCAAGCTTATTCTAGAGAACAAAACCCAAACATAACTTGGTGGAGTGGTCGGGCAACTGAAGCAGGTACAAATGCAATTTTTGCAACTATTTCAGTCCTGATAATTTTGGGGATAATTAACTTTCTAGCAGTTCGTTATCAAACAAGAATAGACCTGACTGAAAACCAAAAATTTACATTATCACCACAAACTATAGAAATACTAGAAAATCTCCAAAAGCCAGTCAAACTTTGGATATTTGACCGAGGAGAAAATCCCCAATATACTCAGTTAATAGAAAATTATCAAAGACAAGGAAATGGTAAATTTATATTTGAGTTAGTAGACCCTCAAACACAACCAGGAAAAGCCAATCAATTTGGAGTAAAACAGTTAGGAGAAATTCATCTAGAAGTGGGGGAGAAAAAAGAAGTTATTATTAGTAAACAACTAGAGCTTCTAACAGAATCTAAACTCACAAATAGTATCGAAAAAATACTTGGTAGCCGAATTTTAAAAATCTACTTTATTCAAGGTCATGGGGAACGAGAATTAAAAGAAGGCCAAAAAGGTTTTTCTGAAGCTGTTAATGCTCTTGAAAGTAAGAATTACATAGTAGAATCTATCAATTTGGCAAGCATTTCTCAAGTACCAGAAGATGCAGATGTTGTAATTATTGCTGGTGCTCAAAGAAAATTTTTAGAAGCAGAAGTTATTGCTTTACAAGAGTATTTAGAAAAAGGTGGCGGTGTTTTGATAATGTTAGACCCAAGCACCGATCCAGGATTAAATAATTTATTTGAAGAGTGGGGTGTATTAGTTGACGATCGCCTAGCAATAGATGACCCCAAAATTGGTAGATTAGTCGGTCTTGACCCCTGGGTGGTATTAGTTACAATGTATGGAGAACATCCTATTACCCAAGATTTTGGTAATGGCATTTCATTATATCCCTTTGCCCGACCCATAGAAACTGAGGCCATAGATGGGATAAAGGAAAGTCCTATAATTTGGACTGGTAACCAAAGTTGGGCAGAAACAGATTTAAGGGGTGAGTTAAGATTTAATGAAGGTCGCGATCGTATTGGACCATTATCTTTAGGTGTAGCTTTGACTCGTTCTTCTACTGGGGAAAAAAATCAGGAAACAGAATTAGAATTGACTCCTATTCCTTCACTTCCTGGTCAACCACCTAATGAACCTACTACAACTTATACTTCAGAATTAGAAGCAGAAAAAAAGACAACTTCAGCAGAGGTTATTTCCCCACTTCCTGGTCAACCACCAGATGAATTAGATTCTAGTAAAATAGAGGTAAAATTAGAAAATAAATTAGAAGAAGCACGTTTAATAGTATTAGGAAATTCTCAATTTGCTACCAATGGTTGGTTTCAACAACAACTAAATGGAGACGTATTTCTTAATTCAATTTCTTGGTTAAGTAAACCAGAACAAGAAACACTTTCTATTAGTCCGAAAAAAACTACAAATCGTCGTATTGCAATGAGTTTAGTAAAAGCCAGATTTTTAAGCTGGATGGCAATTGTAATCTTGCCAATTTTAGCCTTGACAATTGGTGGAATAATTTGGTGGCAGCGACGATAAAAAGTCAAAATTTAGCTCCCCCCTAATACCATTTATCATTATCAAAAACTTTTCTACTTGAGTATTGATTAGGGGTAGGGACGTTGCGTGTTATGTCCCTACATACTCCCTAAAAGCATAAATAATATGAAAATCAAAAGAACAACTTTAATATTAATGTTAACAGCACTTGTTTTAGGAGGATTTGTTTACTTATACGAAATTCGAGGTAAACAACAACAAACGGAAACTCAAGAAAAACAAAAACAAGTGTTTAATTTTGATTCAGAACAAATTCAGACTATTACCATCAAACAAGAGTCAGAAACATTAACCTTAAAAATCAATAAAGAAGCAGAAGAAAAAGCCTGGAATATAACTGCACCTGTCGAAAAAAAAGCTGATTTACAAACAGTAGAATTTTTATTATATGAACTAACAAACTTAAAAAGCGATCGCTCTATATCAACTTCAATTTCTCGGTTATCAGAATATGGTTTAGAAAAACCAGAAATCACTTTAGAAGTTCAACTTAAAGACGGTAAAAACATGCGTCTATTTTTAGGTCAACCAGACTTTAATGGTAATTTTATATATTCTCAATTAGAACCGGAGGGAGAACCACCAGAAGAGGTATCTGTTTTGTTATTATCTGTCAACTTCAAAAATGTATTAACTAAACCAGTTTCCGAATGGGAAAAACTTGAAATCTCCGATGAGGAGAAAACAGAAGAAGAAGAAAAATCTACCGAAAAAAAAGAGCAACCAGAAACAAGCAAAGAACCATCGGAAAAATCATCTAGTAACTCAGAAGTTTCTCCCTCACCCACCAATTAATATTAATATTTATTCAAAGAATAGTTCTAACCCATAAATAGATTTATAGATTTGCAGCTAGAAAAATTATATTATGTTATAATTTATTACTTTTATTACCTTTTGACATCCTCACTAACTGTTAAGGACATAGAACCATAACCAGGCGAAGTTCAAAGACCAGTCTAGGCTTGACAACCTACTACAAACACCCCAACTTCACCGTTCCCCCTCCAGGAAGAGAGCTAAAGTGTGTGTCCATTTTTTGTCTCAAACTATCAACCTGCGCCTACCACTAATAAATTAATAATATTTTAACATATGTATCAAAAAAAAACAACTCAAAATTCCCCCTAATCAGGGTGGGAGGCATTAAAACTAATTTTTCCCTAAAAGTTTTATTAATTAAGCCAGAATAAATCTGATATCTAACGGGGGTTTTTATCCCTAAGAGTTGACAGTCACCTTAAGAAGCTAATTCTTAATAGCTGAATTCTACAGTTAACTAACTATTAGCTTTTCCTGATAGAATTCTCCCCAAACAGCATTTAGTTATAAGTTAATAATTCAAGAGCAATAGCCCCCTAGTGTTTTTTACCCATTGAGGAAAAATTAGGGATATGTAAGAAATAGGACTAAAATTTATACTATACATATACCTTGAGAAGCTGATTGCTAATAGCTAAGTTCTACTTCAACAGACCTCTGGGAAAATAGAGATTTTAAACATTAGTGCTATAAGGGTTTGAGAACCTTTTCTGGAAATATTTCATGACTAGCTTGACTCACTCTTGATGAAGTCTAATAGCGCAAACTGTTAAAATACTACAAAACCTAATATTTAAATTAGTTGAAAACCCAATTTCCCAAGGCATAACAATTATGACTCAAACTGCACTGAATATTGGGACGACCCTAAATAAAACCAAAAATGACGTTGAACTGCGTAAAGTATTCAAAGTATTTGAAGGCCATACAGCAGTAAAGGGCGTGGACTTCAATATTCGTCAAGGAGAATTTTTTAGTATTCTAGGACCTTCTGGGTGTGGTAAAACTACCACATTACGTTTAATAGCTGGATTTGAAACCCCATCGGCAGGTGAAATAATTATTCGAGGCCAATCTATGAGTCAAACTCCTGCTTACCGTCGTCCAGTAAATACTGTTTTTCAAAGCTACGCTTTATTTAATCATTTGAGCGTTAAAGATAATATCGCTTTTGGACTACGAATAAAACGTTTAGGAAAAACTGAAACTGAGGAAAAAGTAGCACAAGCTTTGCAGTTGGTCAAAATGGAGAAATTTGCTGATCGCTACCCTAATCAAATATCTGGTGGACAACAACAACGGGTGGCTTTAGCAAGGGCTTTAGTAAATCGTCCAGCAGTATTATTATTAGATGAACCCCTGGGGGCTTTAGACTTAAAGCTACGCAAACAAATGCAAATGGAATTGTCCAATATACATAAAGATTTGGGGGTCACATTTGTAATGGTAACTCACGACCAACAAGAGGCTATGAGTATGTCTGACCGCATTGCTGTGATGCACGAGGGTAGAATAGAACAAATAGGCTCTCCTCAAGAAATTTATGAGTGTCCTGAAAGTCCATTTGTCGCAGATTTTATTGGAGATACAAATTTATTTCAAGGTTGTGTCGAATATAATAATAATTCCAGTCTAGTTGTTAAGACAGATAGTGGTCTGAATATTTCTGCAGAATACAAAAAAGTAAATGGAAAAAACGGAGAAATCTATGGAGGTACTTCAGTAGTACTAAGTGTGCGACCAGAAAAAGTTAATCTCAGTCTATATCCTCCAGATGTATCAGAAAATTGTTTTGAAGGTAGGTTGAGGAATGTAATGTATATGGGAACTCATGTACATTATCAAGTAAATCTGTTGTCCGGTGATCAGATGATGGTAAGGCAACCAAATACAGAACGAACTTTGCCTAACTTAGATACTCCTATGTATGTCTACTGGTCAAAACAAAATTGTTTAGCTTTAAGTGAATCAAAATCATAACAATAGTTAAACACAATCAAAAAAAACGTAAACTTAATTTTGACTTTGAACTTTTTGTAACTACTGTGCCTCCAACTAATTTACAGAAATACCAAGGCAATGATATAGCTAAATCAATTTATCAGCAAAATACTACCACTTCTAGACGTAAATTTCTGAAAATGTCAGCAGCTACTATCACAGTTTCAACCCTCTCTGGTTGTGGTTGGAGATTAGCTGAAGTGAAATCTAACCCCAAAATGCGGGGTCGTTCAGATTTACTCTATATATATACTTGGGCAGGATATACAGATCAAGATTTGCTTGATCGCTTCTACAACGAAACTGGAATTAAAGTAGTTGCAGATGTTTTTGACTCCAATGAGTCAATGTTAGCTAGGGTCCAAGCAGGGGGGGGTGGAGCTTATAGTGTCATCTATCCATCTGATTATATGGTACAAAAAATGACTAATCTAAATTTGCTGACGCAGTTAGACCAATCTCTAATTGTTGGTTTAGACGACTTATTTCCCCAATTTCAAGACCCGATATATGATCCTGGTAATACCCATAGCGTACCCATAAGTTGGGGTACTACTGGTTTAATTTACAATAGCAAATTGTTATCTACTCCACCTAATGACTGGAAATATCTCTGGGAAAATCAAGATTTAGTATTGAAGCGGATGACTTTAGTGAATGATGTACGGGAGGTGATCGGTTGTGCTTTAAGAAAATTAGGATATTCTTACAACTCTACCAATGTAGATAACATTAAGGAAGCTTATCAAGAGTTACTCACGCTCAAACCAGCGATCGCTTCTTTTACTACAGATGGTTGGCGGTCTCAAATTTTGGTAGAAGATTTGTTAATTGCTATGTGTTATTCTTCTGATGCAGCAGAAATTAAACCAGAAAATGAAGATCTAGAATATATTACCCCACGCAGTGGTTCTTCCCTATGGACAGATACATTAGTAATTCCCAAAAATGCTCCTAACCCAGAGGGTGCTTATCAATGGATTAACTTTATGTTACAGCCAGATGTAGCAGCTCAAATTGTGGAAAGACTAAGTTTTACTACAGCTTCTCGTAAAGCTTATCAAATATTACCAGAAGAACTAAAGGAAGACTCTACTTTATTTCCTCCGGAGTCAGTTCTTGAAAAGTGCGAAAGTTTAGCTCCACTGGGTAAATATGAAGAAGTTTATGAAAGATATTGGACTCAATTAAGAAGTGAATAACTCAAAGAATAAAGAAGATAAATTACTGAATTTATTTATAGGATTATTCTACGAACTTTTTTGACTTATTAAGGTATAGGTAAAGATTAATAAATTTTCTTGTCTTTGAACATCTGTAGCATTACAGGCTTAGGCATCTCAAACTAAATCATACATTACTTTTAACTTTTCAATTTAAACTTATGTATAGCACTATATAACCAAATCCTTGATAAATTTTATAACTCATCTAACACCAAAAAAATTTTTAGGACATTGATAAAATTAAAATATTTATACAGTCAATAATTTTGACTTGAGCTAATTACTGATAAACGATAATTGATAACTGATATGACTACACCTACTAAACCATATTTTCCGGTGCTTAATTCTCAGTCAAACAATAGTATAAGTCAAATATTTATTAAAATATTAGGCCCTTTAATTTTATTAGGTCCGGCAGGTTTATGGTTATTGTTTTTATTATTATTGCCAACCTTAGTAATTTTTGAGCTGAGTTTAGTAGAAAATATTCGACCAGGAGATTTAGTAATTCCTGACGGTATCGGTAACTATTTACGAGTTTTTGAAGCCTTGAATTTAAAGGTAATTTGGCGTTCAATATATTTGGCTACGGGCACAACAATTTTATGTTTATTGTTAGGATTTCCTGTGGCTTATTGGATTGCTATAATGTCGCCAAAACATTGGCGAAATCTACTTTTATTGGGTTTTATTTTGCCACTTTGGACCTCATCTTTATTACGTTCTTATGCCTGGATTACAATTTTACGCCCCACTGGTGTATTAAATTCATTTATTGGAATTATTGGATTACCACCTTTGGAATTATTGAATCGAACTCCGGCAGTTTTGATTGGCATGAGTTATAGTTATTTACCTTATATTGTGACGGTTCTTTATGCTTCTTTGGAAAAATTAGACCGGAGACTATTAGAGGCATCATATGATTTAGGTGCTACTCCTACACAAACTTTTTGGAAAGTGACAGTTCCCCAAAGTTTACCTGGTATTGCTGCTGGTTCTTTATTGGTTTTTATTAGTTCTTTGGGAGATTTTGTTGACCCAGAATTATTGGGTGGCGCTTCCAGTATGACTGCCGCTAGATTAATTTATAACCAGTTTTTAGGAGCTACTCAAAATTGGGGTTTTGGTTCGGCTTTAAGTATGGTTTTGATCTTAGGAGTGAGTATAGCCATTGCTCTTTTACTAAAATTTGGTGATGGTAAACCCTCTAAATAAAGTCATTTCAGTTATCAGTTATTAGTTATCAGTTATTATTAACATGAAAATCTAATATAAATTAAACGAATGCTTAATTTATTCATTAAAAAGCTGACAGCTGACTGCTCATAGCTGAATGCTTACATCCTAAATTCTACTAGTTAATTTATGAACTTAAAAGCCTATAAAAATAAGTATTTTAGCAACTATTTATATTATAAAATTTTCCAAAAATTACCTTGTTTAAAGTTAAAATCATCGCAGAAATATAAAATATTAAGCATAAATAATGAATCAATTTTTTACTTATATTAATAACTATGATTTTATCCTAATTTCTGTCACAGACCCCTATAACTTCTGAATCATGATTTTAAAATATATTTTTTCCTAGGGAATGTAGATTAGATAAAAGCTTTTTATTCTCCTTCTTACTAGACCATTACTATCTCTCAAATACCCTAACATTCTCTTTTCCCTATCAACAAAGAATAAAGATAACTAAAGAGTTAAAGATGACAAATACTATTATTAATCCAGAAGATGATCTCCCAATAGATATGTCTAAATCTCAACCTAAACTTCAGATTTCTTGGCAGATAATATTTACAGTTTCCATGTTTTTGTTTATGTACTTGCCAATTTTTGTCCTGACTTTTTATAGCTTCAACAAATCTAAGTATAGTTCAGGATGGGAGGGTTTTACTCTACAATGGTATGTCAAACTTTTTCAGGATATTAGGATTTTAGTTGCTCTCCAAAATAGTTTAACTGTAGCTTTTTTTGCTGTGGCTATTGCAGCAGTTCTTGGTACTTTAATGGCGGTAGGTTTAGCTAAATATAAGTTTCGTGGTAAGTCCTTATATTTAGGTATTTCTTATTTGCCATTAATTATTCCTGATATAGCGATCGCTGTAGCTACTTTAGTATTTTTAGCTGCACTGGCAATTAGATTAAGTTTAGGGACAATTATTGCAGCTCATATTGTTTTTTGTTTAGCTTATATAGGTTTAGTTGTCTCCACAAGATTAGCAGATTTAGACCCTAATTTAGAGGAAGCTGCCCTTGATTTAGGGGCAACACCAGTAGAAGCTTTTATAAAAGTATTATTACCCCAATTATTACCAGGAATTGTGTCTGGATGTTTGCTAGCTTTTGTACTAAGTATGGATGATTTTTTAATTGCTAGTTTTACTTCTGGGAGTGGAGTTACAACATTGCCAATGGAAATTTTTAGTCGCATTCGTACAGGAGTAAAACCTGATATTAATGCTCTGAGTGTAATTTTAATTATAGGTTCAGGAGGAATAGGAATTGTTGGAGAATTGTTGCGCAATAGGAGTGAAAAAAAAAATAAGGGTTTTGTATAACCTAGATATAAATTATAAAGATTTACCCCCTTTCACTATTTATTCTAATTCCTGTTAATTATCATTACTCCCTACTCCATAATTTTTGTGTTAAATAGCAGGTAAAAAAAATAAACACCAGTTTTTAGCTCTGCTTATCTTGTCATTTCAAGAGCAGTAAATGATGATTTTGTTAAAAAATTGGTAGAAAATTTTTAGAGACTTAATCCTTATAAATCCCTTCTTCAATTTTCTCCCAGGATGAAAGTAAGATTGCTAAGTAAAGCAATAATACAGTCAGCACGAGCAGAGCATCAAATCTAGTTGAATCAAATTAATCAAAAGGAATTAAAGCGACAAATACATTACTTAATCAGAGTATCATTTATGATTGAGAATCAAATAATAAAAGTGATTTTTTTTAATAATAATAATATTATTTAAAAGTTTGCTTCAACTATTTTTCAAGACTAAACTGTAGCACAATCTCGTAACATCCAGATCAATAAATCCCCACAATAATTTTCTCAAAGTCTAATTAAAAACTAACTTACTTCACCCAAACAATAAGCTTTTATTCCCTGAGAAAAAAAGAAATCTATCGCCATTTCTACCTGAGTTGGTGACACTAAAACTACAAAACCAATCCCCATATTAAAAGTATTAAACATTACTTCTTTATCTACATTACCAACTTCAGAAATCCACTTAAAAATAGGAGGAATTTCCCAACTACTCTTATCAATATCAATAGACATTTTTTCTGGCAAACAACGAGGTAAATTTTCTGGTAAACCACCCCCAGTAATATTAGCCATACCATGAATTTCTAAACCAGACTTTTGCGCTGCTAAAATTGGTTTAACATAAATTTTTGTTGGAGTCAACAACATCTCTCCCAAACTTTTTTGCTCCAAAAAATCTAGGTTATCTTGTAGAAAAATATTATATTCATCAATAATCTTTCTCACCAAACTAAAACCATTACTATGAATTCCACTACTTTCTAATCCAATTGCCACATCACCTACTTTTACCTGAGACCCATCCAAAATCAAACTTTTTTCCACAATTCCCACACAAAAACCGGCTAGATCGTACTCACCAGGGAGATAAAAACCAGGCATTTCTGCAGTTTCACCCCCTATTAAAGCACACCCTGCCAAACGACATCCTTCCGCTATACCAGCAACCACTTCAGTTAATTGTTGTTGATTTAATTTTCCTGTTGCCAAATAATCCAAAAAAAATAGAGGTTCCGCCCCAGATGTTAACACATCATTAACACACATAGCAACAAGATCAATACCAACAGTATCATGACAATTCAAAGTATTTGCTAGTTTTAATTTTGTACCTACACCATCAGTACCAGAAACCAAAACAGGTTCTTTATAACCACTTGGTAAAGCAAATAATCCACTAAACCCACCTAAACCTCCTAAAACTTCCGGTCGGTGGGTACTAATAACCAAATTGCGAATATTATTAACAAATTCATGACCCGCTTCAACATCAACACCAGCTTGTTTATAATCCATCATTTGCAATATTTAAGCTACTCAAATCAGTCAAATAAACTAATCAGAGGATAGTATAACATTACTTGCGACAGTAAGGGTAGTTGCCTGCAAAGCACGAACCATAATGTTTCCTAACCCTTTTATATCTCTAGAAATTATTATTATTAATTCAAGGGAATTAATTGTTTTTGATGTTCCAAGTTTATGATGAATATGACCACAATTACTACAAGTTTTTCAAGTTAGTAGATTTATTATAACGAACCAGAATCACCTGATATGTGAATAAATGCTTTAATTAAATATTGTGCAAATTGATAATGACTCGACAAAAGTATATTTATGATTCACTTACGATTAATTTTTATGTTTTTCTCTACTATATTTGATGTTTTTAAAGTAGGTTAAAATCTAGTTTATCTCTATTGAAAACTTAGGAATTACGTTGATTCTGTAAATTATTAACTATTGTTGTAATCTTAGATCTAATCATATCTGTAGTTTTTCTCGTTTGATATCTTTAACATTTTGATGCTTTCGAGATTCTACTAATTAAATTATCAAATATTAAATATTTCTAGCTGGATTTCTTAACTCTTTAACTATTTTTCTATTTTTATGGCTTTTACTGTAGTGAAGTCTGAGAGTAAAAACAGTAATTATTTCTCAAATATCTAGCCATAAATATTTTATGTTATAAATACCTACTAAGTTACTAACTTTGATACTACAGCTTGATGTACATAATAATTTAAATTTAAACTACATCTAGCTTCTATAAGTTTACCATCAGCCTTGTTTCTAGAAAATAAACCAAAATATTTTTAATATTTGCTTCCCAATCTTAAAAGTTTGTGATATTGTGTTTCAGATCCTTAATCATAATTAAACATCAAAGAGTTTGAATTATCCGGAAAAGTCATTCCTGGACTATACCAAGGTAAATACAACTCTAGATGTGCTAATAAAAAAATAAATTTATGAAGCACAAAATTTGGACTGGTCTTATGACTTTCCTAATGTTTTCTCATGTAGGTGCAACTTACTGTTATACCTATGTTCTCCGGGAAGGCAAAACTGATCAGCCGAACGAACCAATAGATAGAAATTTAGAAACACATGATAATTTACCAAAAACCTTTGCTAACAGCCAAACAGATATACTAAAAGTTAGAAAACTTAGGTTTAACACAAAAAAAGAGCCCAATAGCATTACTAAAATTAAAGCTCATGAACTGCTTGATCGCCAAGCGGCAACTCTCTATGTTCGCAATATTCCAGTTCTGACTTTTCTTGACTCTGATAAAACTAATAAGAAGGCTGATCATCAAGGTTCAAACTCTGCGGCCAAAGCAGCTACTATTCAATGTTGCAATTCAAACAAACAAAAAGATCCCCTGTCGGAAGCATTAGTAGTTGCGTCCCGACTAGACCAATTTATTCAGGAAAGTCCCAATTTAAAGATTACAGCAAAGTGGGATGCAGATACCAAAGGCTACATAATTCTGGCCAATGACCAAAAATTAGTAGAAATAAATGAGCAGACTATCCTACCAGATACTACCAACGACTTAGCAATAGATACTTTACAAGCAACGAACCGCCTACGACGACAAGTTAATAATGCTCCTCCTTTAAAAGAAATAGGAGGTAAACCACAACTATTGCCACAACCGAAAGCAAAAAAAGTTGCTCCTAAACCAATTCAGTTCCAATTTCAAGGTTGGGCATCTTGGTATGGCCCTGGATTTCATGGTCGCTTAAGCGCTAATGGCGAGCGTTTTAATCAATACGCAATGACTGCTGCTCATAAAACCCTACCTTTTGGAACAAAAGTACGAGTGACTAATTTACATAATGGTAGTTCAGTTATTGTGCGAATTAATGACCGTGGTCCATTTATTCCAGGTAGAGTTATTGATTTATCCTCTGCTGCAGCAGATGTTTTAGATATGATTCAAATTGGAGTTGCTCCTGTCAAAGTAGAGGTTATGGCTCGTGAATCATAAATAAGGCTTGAGTTGGTAAAAGATCAGCAAATAAAAACCAATTTTTACCCTAAGTACGACTTTTAAATTTAATATATTTTGGTGTTTGATGAGTCAAAGCTTTTCATTTTATCCATCGCACCTATAGTTTTAAAATAGAGCAATTAAAATTTTTAACATTACCCAGATATTACCCCCCCCCATTGAAGTTAAGGTCCGCAATAATTATCCCTTGCACATTCATTTAGAAAGGGATGTCAATGGTTAATTGATTTCTAATTTTTTAGAGTAGAATAAACATTGCTATAATAAATTCAAAATTGCTTATATTGGTCAAGAAAAATGCGTTTATTTACAACTATTGCAGGGTTAAACTGCTACTTAAATTTACTGCGAAATGAACAAAAAAAATCTCCAGATACTATTGGTTTAGTTCCGACAATGGGAGCTTTGCACAAAGGACATTTAAGTTTAATTAAACGTGCAAGAGAAGAAAATACGATTACGGTTGTCAGCATTTTTATTAATCCTTTACAGTTTGCTCCTAGGGAAGATTTTAAAGAATATCCTCGACAGTTAGAAATAGATAAAGAATTTTGTGAAAAGGAAGGAGTAGACGTAATTTTTGCTCCCACTCCTGAAACAATGGGTATGAAAAATGCTTTATCTACTGATGCTCAAGACTCTACAACTACAGTTGTTTCTCCATCTCATATGACATCAATTATGTGTGGAGTTTCTCGACCGAATTTTTTTCAGGGAGTGGCAACAATTGTAACTAAGTTATTGAATATAGTTAAACCAAATAATGCTTATTTTGGGCAAAAAGATGCTCAACAGTTGGCAATTATTAAGCAATTGGTTAAAGACCTGAGTTTGCCAGTTAATATTGTTTATTGCCCAATAATTCGAGAAGCTTCAGGATTAGCTATTAGTTCTCGGAATCAATATTTAACTCCTGAACAAAAGGAGCAAGCTTCTATGCTTTATGCTTCTCTTTGTTATGGTAGAAAAATATTTTTAGAGAATCAAGATACCCCAAATATTTTAGAAACAGTTGAAAATGCTGTTAAGGAAAAGTTAGCATCTCAACCAGTATTAAAACTAGAGTATTTGGAAATAGTTGACCCTGAGACTTTAAAACCTTTAGAAAATATTCAAAATATAGGTTTATTAGCGATCGCTGCTTATATTGGCTCTTGCCGTTTAATAGATAATATACTTTTGAGAAACCGTAAACCTATCATTGCAATTGATGGGCCTGCTGGTGCGGGGAAATCTACAGTTACCAAATTAGTGGGACAAAGCCTAGGACTTTTGTACTTGGACACAGGAGCAATGTACCGGGCAGTAACATGGATGGTATTACAATCTGGTGTGCCAGTTACCGACCAAGCTCAGGTAGCAGAATTAGTAAGTCAATGCCAAATCAGCTTTAATAGTCCTGAAAATAACCATGTCGTAATCAATGGCCAAGATGTCACAGTAGCAATTCGGAGTAGGGAAGTAACAAATAATGTTTCAATTGTTGCAGCCCAGCCTACAGTGAGGTATTTTATGGTCAAACAACAACAACAATTTGGCGCTAAAGGAGGAATAGTAGCAGAAGGACGAGATATTGGCTCTCATGTTTTTCCAAATGCTGAACTAAAGATTTTTTTAACCGCTTCGCTAAAAGAGCGATCGCGACGGCGACTAGTTGAATTAAAACAGAAAGGTCAAACGAACATCAGCTTAGAAGAAGTAGAAAAAGAGATTATTTGTCGTGACCAAAAAGATACTAACCGAAAAATTTCTCCCTTGCGAAAATCTTCAGATGCTGTTGAAATTAGTACAGATGGTTTAAGCATAGGTGAGGTCACTCAAAAAATTGTAGATATTTTTAAGACAACTTGCTATGGAAAATCCTCAGTAAATAACATAATTTAAATTAACGTCTAATTTTATGAGGAAAATTAATTAAAAAAATTAAAAATAAGTCAAAATATTGTATACATTGCTCAAAAATTATCAAGTCATTAAATTTATTATTACTTCATTACTAAACAGTAATTATGAAAGTAAAATCATCTAAAAAATAGGTCAAAATTTCTATTTTCAAAATTTCTGCTCAAAAATTACAAAATAGTAAGAAAGAAAAAGATGACAAATTTAGATAGATTATCTAAGCCGGGAAAACCTTTAACAACAATTATAGCAGCAGGAGGCAGTTTTTTAATTGGGATACTAATACCAGATATATCTGCGAAACTACACTTAAACACAAGAGAAATCCCACCAGTAACTAGCAGTGCAATTAATCAACAAGCAAATAGTAAAGAAAACAAATTAGAAATAACTAAAATCAGTCCTATCCTGGCTAAAAACATTGATACAACTCGACAGAAACTTAGGGAATTAGAATTAAAAATTTTTCAATTTAGTGTACCTAAAAGGTTTCAAGGAAAAACTGTTCAAAATATTACTCTTAAAAACAAACAAAAAGTTATTGCCTTAACTTTTGATGACGGTCCATGGAAGAAAACTACAGAACAAATATTAGATATTCTGAAAACACATAACATTAAAGCAACTTTTTTCGTAGTCGGCCAATATTTAAACGAACATCAAGAAATAGGGAAAAAAATTGTAGAAGCAGGTCATGTTATTGCGAATCATACATGGAACCACCCCGATCAAAAAAGTAAAATTAATCAAAAGCGTATTGAAAGTGAAATTGAAAGTACAGCAAAGCTTATATATCAAGTCACAGGTAAGAAGACTAAACTATTTCGCCCTCCTGGTGGTGTTCTTGAGAATGGTTTAGCTGACTATGTAAAAGAACGGAAACATACTGTAGTCTTATGGTCTGCTGATTCTGTAGACTGGTATTACAGGTCAGCTCCAGAAATTACCAAAAGGGTTTTGAATAAAGCTAGCAACGGTGGTATTGTATTACTACATGATGGTGGAGGCCCAAGAAAGCATGTTGTAGAAGCTTTACCCAAGATCATCTCTGGTTTGAAAAAACAAGGTTATGAGTTTGTAACAATACCAGAACTTCTCACAATTAAAGATAGAGAATTAAATAAGCAAGAGTTAGCAAAACAACAAAATCAAAACCAATAACAATTAAAGAAGTTGATAGGTTTTAGGTTTAAGAGCATGGTAATTTAAACCAACCCCAAGCAATTAATGATAGTCTATTTTTTTTCCTGTGAAAGGTATGCTCTAACGGAGAAAAAACCTGTTAACTCCCTTGCTACAAACTGTTTATTACTTAAGCTGAAAAGACTGAATATAGATAATGGTGGTCAGAAGTTTCTGCTATAATTAGGTATATGTTAAAATTTGTTGCTGCCTAACAAAATGTAAATTCTTCTCAAATTAATTCCAATCAACTATCTAGAGTCCATTGAAGTAACTTTAGAAAATTTAATATAGTTAAGTAATTTCTGTGAATACCTGTGAATACCTACTTAACTATGTTTAAAAACGATAATATATTTCTGGTATGATAAAAAACTATAACCTATCCCGATAGTTAAGAGGAGTGGGTGTCAGATGTAGAGCTAATGTCTGAAAGCTGAAAAATAGGTCTTATGGGTCGTAATTTTAGAGTAATTAGTCGTTGGGAATTAATATCTCAAATTTGCTCTAGTTGTAGATTTAAAAGTGGAAAATCAGATGTATTAATTCCCTCGCGCGCAGATGCTTTTATCTTAACTGTGGTACTAAACATGACCGTGATAAAAGTGCAGTAATAAATATATTACAGTTATTTGCATTGTTATAAAGTAGAGCTACGCGAGTAAGATACCAGGAATACATGATTTTTACTATTTACTCCATACATCATTTTTCCAAAATATGCTGTATTATATATTACTTATGTATTAGTCGCGAGGCGGATAGCCCCAGACAAAAAACAAACGCACCGAGTAAGGGCAAAACTAAAGTCAAGTTTCGCGCTGGCGACAAAACATTGCACTAGACTGCGAAACCTCAATCAATTGAAGAACTTCTATTAGGTAGAACTAACCCTGCATCTAGCCTAACAGTCGGGGAATATACCAATATTATAATAAATCAAAATTTTTACCCTCTACAATAATAACTCTTTAGTTTGCTATAAACCATTACGATTGAAATTCTAAGACTCAAAAATTACTACAAGATTTTTTGTTAAAATAATTGGGTGAAACAACCAGACCTTTTAAAGGAAATGTTTTTGTAGGGTTACTCTCCCATCCCTTTGAAAACAAAAGCTTCTGGCTCTTGAGTACTGTTAAATTTTGATTTAGTGTAGGAAGCATCACTATTGCTATATTGTTGATGCACCTTTCTATAGTTTGACTGAAACAATATGGCTTCTATAGCTCGCAAAAATTTATTAGAAGATATTCCTCGGTTTATAGTAGCCCAAGCAGGAATATTATTTGCAGTTAGCTTAGTAACAATCCAAACAGGTATATTAAATGGTTTTGCTCGTTCCACAACCTTATTAATAGATCAATCCAATGCAGATATTTGGATCACTTCTGATGAAATGGTCAATTTTGAGCTGACAGACCCCCTACTTTATGGCCAATCAAACCAGGCAAAAACTATAGATGGTGTCCAGCAAGTAGAAGCTTTAATTTTAGGCTCTGTTAGATGGCGACCTCAAAATGGAGACATGAGTCCATTAATGGTAATTGGATTTAACCCAGATGGACAACTCTTTAATCCAGGAAATGTTGTTGAAGGTAATCTCAGGGACTTAAAACAACCTTTTGCAGTGATGGCCGACCAGAGCAGATTATCTAGTATGCTCTCAAAAGGAATAGGAACAACAGCGATCGCTGGTTCTTTACCAGCAAAATTAGTTGCAGTAACAAAAGGTACTCAATCAATTGTATCAAGTACCTTATTATTTACATCTCTGGAAAATGCAAATACCTACATTAGTGCCGGTATTAATGCTGAAGTTAACTGCAAAATGGTAGGAGCAGGAAATTTTCAATGTACAAGGGTAATGGAGAAAAAAGACCCCACTCAAAAGTTAAAAGAAATACCAGCACCCAAAACATTAGAAATAGCAGATCCAATCGCTTATATATTAGTTAAAGCTAAACCAGGAGAAGATCTACAAGTTTTAAAACAAAAAATAGAAGAGGTAATGACGGGTACTGCTGCTTACACTAGAAAGGAATTATCTGAAAAAACTAGATTTTTTTGGTTGGCACGAACAAATATTGGTTTAGTGTTGGGAATGGGGGCAGTAGTAGGTGTAATTGTAGGGATAGTTGTGGTGGCTCAGATTTTATATTCTTCTGTATCTGACCATATTAAGGAGTTTGGCACTCTCAAGGCAATGGGTGCATCTGATCAAGAGTTATACACAATAATTGTGGAACAGGCAATCTGGATGGCAGTTTTGGGTTATATTCCTGGGATATTGGTTTGTTTAGGATTGAGTAGTTGGGTGGCAAGTAAAGGAATTATTATTTTAATTACACCTTTGTCTGCACTAGGGGTATTAGGTGTAACTGTTGTAATGTGTGTAGGATCAGCTTTCTTTGCAATTCAAAAAGTAACTCGCATCGATCCGGCGATCGTATTTAAAGCTTAAGAATATTTTACTTGTCCTCAAATAATATTTTTTTGGTCACTTCAAAGATAGAAGTCCTAGTAAAGATTTATACTTTTACTTACAGCAGTTTTCCTATAGGGTAGACCAAAGTGCAGAACATAAGGCTACATTGATACTCCATAATACTATTTCTCAAACACTTTTCTATCTTTTCCAATAGTAGGGGACAGATATTGCCCGCTTCCCACCGAAGGGATGGGGGTGACTAAGGGAGTAGGAGTAGAGATGTTGCATGAATGTCCTTACGAAATCAGACAAATTAATATCAATTTCATAAACTTAGACTACATTACTTAATATTAATAAGATTATATGATTTCATTCTTGAGTATGATGTGTAGCCATGCTTAAGAAAATTGGTATCACATGATTCACAAAATTCGCGACATTAAATTACTCAAAGAAGTTATTTACTTATATATATTAATAACTTAAATTTCTGAAATGTTACCTAAGTATAGCATTAATCTATGGAAATTGCTATTAGTTACCATAATAATTACTTTTGTCAACAGTATTTTCATCTATTTTTCAGCCTACTTTTGTAAAATTACTAGCCGGTAGCTCCAACTTTTTAAGACACTAATTTTTGTGTTTATAGCAATAAATACAAAAACTTAGGACGCTCTCTCTATTCCGGATTTGCTCATATAACCGAATATTGATGTCTTAACCTATGCTTCGACTGCTATATCTTAACTTTTTGAGTGCGATGCCATCCGGCATTATCTTCTACTAACAAAATGATTTTTCCCTCCGTTACTCCTACCATAGTGATCAAAATAGAGGTATTTATAGAAATTATCAGTTAAAATAAAAAGCATAATTTAGGAGATCAATACTATGTCTGACCTTGACCGTGGCATAATGAAATTTAAGGGAGCAGATACTCCCAGGGCGATCGCTATTTCTGCGATTCTTATCTTAGGTAGTATAGTCTTTCTCCTTTTCTGGGGACTTAATACTGCTTACACAGTTGGTTAGTTAATACTAATCCAAACTTTTTAGAGGCGTTCCTGTGGAACGTCTCTAACTATTATCATGGTATAATAGTTTTCAATTTCTTAGAAAATTTAAAATTAAAATCCAACTATTATACATCATTGTTAATCTTCCACTTCCTCAGCTAGAAAACTAAATTTATATACTAAAAAAAAGCAGAAGCAGCAAAAAAAAGGTACCTTTTTCCCTGTGCAAGATTATAATCAGTAATTTTTTGCATCATATAGCTTATAGCCAGATTTTGCTTGGTAATTTTCTAGCGGGGAGAGAGTAATTAAACCTAAATTTTACAGAAAAAAATGCTTCAAAGTAAGCGACCATATTTAAAACTTAGGAATATTTGACTTGTTCTCAAAGAATATTTCTTTGGTCAGTTAAAGATAGAAGTCCAAGTAAAGATTTATACCTTTACTGATACCTGTGTTCATTTCGGTAGACTAAAGTGCAGAGTATAATGCCATTTTGCTCTCCCATAGTACAAATTCTCAAAACAATTTGCTATAGTTGAATTTTATATTTATCAATACTATGTATTGACATAGTTCTTTTTTTTAATAACCTCTGTGATTTTTCTAGTCATTTTTACCACTTCCCAAACATAGCATTACTTTTAATAAAGGGTATGATGCCATTCTTGAAAAACTTTTCCACATTTTCCAATAGCAGGGGACCTATCTTGCTCCCCTCCTACCAAGGAGATGGAGTTGGGCAGAGGAGTCGTGGTAGAAACGTTGCGTGGAATGTCTGTATAAAATAATAAGAATTAACATAGTTTGAAGTTATTTACTTAGTATGTTAATGACTTAAAATTTTGAAGTATTACTTAAGTATAGCATTAATCCATGGCAATTGGTAGAAGTTACAATAATGATTACTTTTGCTAACAGTATCTTCATCTATTTTTCAGCCTACTTTTGTAAAATTAATAGCTCGTAGTTGTAAATTTTTAAGATACTAATTTTTGTATTTAAAACTTCTTCCCAGATATTTATAGTAGAATAGCTTTTGATTTGTTTGTAATACAAGTCATCATTTTCGACTCTGAGAACCACAGCAAAAATAACACCCGGCTTGAGAATCTGAATTAGTTCTTCAAAGCTTTCTAAAGGAACTTGATTACGAGTAAAAACACCAGTTGATACTAAAACATCAAACTGATTATCTGCAAAAGGAAGAGTTTCACCTAATTTTTCTAGATGCAAAGCTTTATATATATCTTGGTCTTTTAATATCTCCAAATATTTTTGGCTAATGTCTAGACTTTGGAGGTTTTTGAAGTCATAAGAATTGAGTTTTCGACCTAATTCCCTTCCCACACCCAATATTTAAAATCAAAGCATTTTTCTTTAAATATGATATTAAGGTATAAGCAAAATGGTTGAGTAAAACTGTCCAGCCATTATCGTAATGTTCTTGGTCATAAAATGATACCTAGTTGTCGTATTTGCTTTTGACTTCTTCTATATTTTCAAAGTATTGTGTTAAACCATTGAGATAATCTTGAAGATCATCTTCTCTCAATATTTTATAAAGAGTATCTTTGATAATGTGGCCTATTAAATTAAGGTCATCTACATTAAAAGATGATGGTAATCTCAGATCACAAGCAGAAAAAATAATTGATTCAGTTTTTTTAAACTAGGTGTTTCTGTAAATGAATATTGCCAGTTTTTGTAATAACGATAATTATCACCTTTGCCAAATATTTAGATAGTTACACCCCTCTGTCTAGTTTGTTGTACGAATATTACCTAATTGTTGTGAAGTTAATCCCAAAAGATTAAATGATAAACTGTCAGGGGCTGTTTCTACTGTTTCCAGAGGAGAGGGAATATAAATATTCTTAACAGAGCTAATAATTTTGACTAATTTGTCGTACCTTTGCCTGCCTGTTTAGGATATCTTGTTTTCTAAAAATTCTATCTGAGGTCTTAAAACAGCAGCCGTTAAATTACTTATTCTCAAACTAAAATTAGGAATATGATGCTTTAAATTTTTCAAATAAATTATCATTATCAAGACAACAAAATGTTTCTTGTAAAGCCTCTCGTAATAACTAGCTGCTAGAATATAATAGACAGCAAATTGTACATTATTGGTGTCAATTAACCCCCCTTCACCAGAGTTGAGTGCCTTATAACTTTGGGTACTAAAGCAAGCAATTTCTCCATGATGTCCAACTAAGTTTCCGTTCCATTTTGCTCCTAGACTATGAGCGCAATCTTCTATAAAATAAATTCTAGCTTGAGTGCAAATATTCTTAATAGCATCTAAATTAGATATATGTTCTCTCATCTGGGACAAAACAAAAAACTTAGCATCTTGATGAACTTCTATTTTGTGTTTTAAATCTCCAAGCTAAATAATATATTTCTAGTTACACTCCACATAGATAGGGATACCACCAGCATGAATAATACTACTAGGAACTGCTGTGAAGGTAAAAGCATTAGTTAATATTTTGTTGCGAAAATTGACTCCACTTGCTTTTAGTACTAAGAAGATAGCACTTCCATATAAGTTAACAGTAATAACATACTGATGTTTAGTCTTTACACTAAACTCATATTCTAGCTTGGCTACCTCAGTCGCCAATTCTTCATCTTCATTATTTAGATCATAAGAATCACTACAATTGCTAAAATTATTGGAGAAATTGTAACGATAAAGTCTTCCTTTTTGAATTAATTTTATGACTTGCTTAATACCTGCTTCAGGAATTGGATGGGGAGGAATAAAATTTAATAAAAATTTTATTACTGACTTTTGTTTTTGTTGTAGTACTCTTTTTAAGATTTCATTGACTAGTAGTATTTAGTGGAGTCTAATTATATCACAATAATGGTTATAAGTAATTAAGTAAAATTAGTTGTATATTTCTGGGATTGTTAAGAGACTCTATATAAAATGATTTTCAGTTAATAGTTAGATGATTACCATGGAAGTACAATCACGCGCCAAAATCACCAATTTCAATCCTAATATTAAGGTAAAACAATCCAAAGAAACAACCAACTAAAGTATTAATAATTGATAGGTAAGCTATATTATTCATTTTTATCTGGGGCGATTTCTTATTTGATATTTCGACCTAATTCTTGTGAATTTAAAGACTAATATTTTAAATGATGGTTTATTGTATCATGGCTAATATTTTCGATCTGGGGAGTGCTAAGGAGCGTGATTGTATAATTTGTGTGAAGTTTAAGTAAATATTGACGAGTTAGAACATAATTAAAATCCATATTTTTACAAGTAATACTATTTTTCAAAATTTTTGCCCTACTTGTAATTAGGGAAAACTGTAAATCGTTATAATATTAGCCACCAAGTATTAAGCATTTTATCGGACTAATAATATTTTTAAATACAAATTTAGATATAGCAGAGTTTATGGTAATTTGTATAATATAATCCTGTCATTATTGTCTAATCATTAAATATTTTTCTCAAATTAATTTAAAAAGTGGTAGTTTATTTTGAGAGATTTTGTGATTTTACTGTTACTAAATAATATATATATGACTTTTCTTCAAAGTCATATATCCAAAAAACAACTAATTAAATTATAGTATTAACAATTTAATAGAACTTTACCCTATATATATATGCTTGCGTAATCCCTGTTATAACTAAAGGGCTTACGGACATGTCTAAGATTATATACTTACTATTTGTAGATATTAAGGCTCTTCCCTTCCCTGCTATAATGTTATGTATGAATTATTTATGTATAAAAAAAAATATAAAATTTTTAATATTTGCTTGATATCAGTAGTGTTAATATCCTCGAAAAATAACGAATAAAATTATTAAACATTTTTGATATCTAGCTAAAAAACAGAATTAACCCTTATTCTGTTCAGTGGAATAGCTAAAGATTGCTAGTTATGGCCTAAAGACCAACTTTCCATAACCCTAGATTTAGTATTTAGCCAATGCCATTAAACTTGACAAAATAAGGAATAAAAAGTATGGAGACAGCTATTGAATCAATTCAGGCTAGAGAAATTCTTGATTCTCGTGGTCGTCCAACCGTGGAAGCAGAAGTCCACCTAGTTAATGGGAGCATGGGATTGGCCCAAGTGCCCAGTGGTGCATCAACAGGTAGCTTTGAAGCTCATGAACTTCGGGATGGAGACAAAGGACGCTATAGTGGCAAAGGGGTACTCACAGCAGTTAAAAACGTAGAAGAACAAATTACTCCCAACCTAGTTAAAATCAATGCTCTCAACCAAAACTTAGTTGATAGCAAAATGATCGAAATAGACGGTTCCCCCAACAAAAGCAATTTAGGAGCTAATGCAATTCTAGCCGTCTCCCTAGCAACAGCCAAAGCAGCAGCTAATTCTGTCGGTATGCCATTATATCGCTATTTAGGTGGACCACAAGCTAGTCTCCTGCCAGTACCTCTAATGAATGTTATTAACGGTGGTGCTCACGCTGCTAATAACGTAGATATTCAAGAATTTATGATTGTACCTGTGGGTGCTACCTCATTTAAAGAGGCATTGCGTTGGGGAGCAGAAGTATTTGCTACCCTCAGTGGAGTTTTAAAAGACAAAGGTTTACTGGGTGGAGTGGGAGACGAAGGTGGTTATGCTCCCAACTTAGGGTCAAACCAAGAAGCATTAGATATATTAATTGCAGCTATAGAAAAAGCTGGTTACAAACCAGGAGAACAGGTTGCCTTAGCATTGGATGTAGCAGCTAGCGAATTTTACAAAGATGGTAACTATATCTATGATGGGGCAACTCATTCTCCTAGTGAATTAATTGATTATTTAGCTAGTTTGGTCGATCAATATCCTATTGTGTCCATAGAAGATGGTTTACATGAAGAAGATTGGGAAAGTTGGGTGCAGTTAACTCAAAAGCTAGGTAGCAAAGTTCAATTAGTAGGAGATGATCTATTTGTTACTAATGGTTCTCGTCTGCAAAAAGGTATTGATATGGCTGCTGGTAACTCAATTTTGATTAAACTCAACCAAATAGGTTCTTTGAGCGAAACTCTAGAAACTATTGACTTGGCTACTCGTAATAGTTATCGCTCAGTTATTAGTCATCGTTCGGGAGAAACAGAAGATACAACTATTGCTGATTTAGCTGTAGGAACTCGCGCAGGTCAGATTAAAACTGGTTCTCTGTGTCGTAGTGAACGAGTGGCTAAATATAACCGACTGTTGAGAATTGAAGATGAATTGGGCGATCGCGCTGTCTATGCAGGTGTAATAGGTTTAGGCCCAAAAAGTAGAAGTTAGCATAAACCTAGTAAGAACTGACGTATAATACCAAAAATTATAGGGAGAAAAACTCAATTGGCGTCATCCTAGAGTTTCTTCCTATTTCTGAGGAATTCAACCAAAAGTTAATTGTTGACTATTATCTTCTTTTCAGGTGCCTTTAAAAAAGCATAACTATTTGTATCCTTATTAAGGAAAGTTATTGATGATATAGTCATTCTGAATAATACTAGGACATTAAGAGGCACAATAATCTCGAATGATATCATCAATGGATTTATCTTTTCTTTCCTACATTCTTTTCTTCTTTAATGTGCCAAAGTCCTGTTCTTAATAATTTAAATCTGGAGAGTATTTAGGGAGAAATATAACCTCATGTCCTTGCTCATTGACTAATTCTTTAATCAGGGTTTTTCTATGAATTGGTGCATTGTCCATTATTAGGACTAATTTTCCCTCAACTGATGGTAATAAATATTATTCTAGCCATCCCTCAAATCCAACAGCCTTTAAGCTTCTTTCAAAAATCATTGGGGTAATTTAATCTTTCTTTCTTTTTCTTCTTCCTACTACCAAGTTTTCTCTTTTTTTCCTTTTGCCTTGTTTCTACCCTCTGACTTTTTTCCCTCTCTTTGACCAGGCATATAGACATTCTTGGAATGACTCAAATCCTCTCTCATCAATATATACAAGGCTTTATATCCCATATTTTTTGCTCAATTCTCTGAGTAATTTATAGTATTTTATTCTTTCGCTGCCTATTTCTTTCTCGATTCCTTAATTCTTTTTTTTTGTGTAATTCTCATTTGATGCAGCCCATAACCAATTGAACTAATATTAACTCCAAACTTAACAGCTTGAGGGGACAATCTTAAATCTGGATTTTCTTTCACATCTTGTTCTAATGCCTGCCCATCTAGTTTTCGCTGGCGTCTTGTGACTTTTGTCAGTTTTAATTATACTCTTGCTAGCTACCGATATATTGTAGAACGTCCCACTTTATAGATTCTGGCGGCGGATAAAATACTTCCTCCATTTTCAATATAATCAATGACTCTTGTTTGTAAATCTAGACTGTAAGATATTCTTTAAATAGTTTATTCTAGTTGATTTTACCCCCTATATTGTACTATTCTTATTCATAATAACTATAGATAAAATTCAATTTTCATTTATTAGAAGAAATACAATAAGTTGCTCAGTGATATCCAAGCTACTTATGTGCTAAGGGTAGCAAATATTTGAATATTTAACCAAGCCTGAATTATGCTATTAGTTCTTTTCAAAAACACAGGCTAGCAGAAAGTTATGGCAACAAAAAATACAAAAACAGTAGTTGAGAAAAAAAGATGATAAATCAAGTAGTATAGTTCTTTTAAATAAGAATGAGATACTATTGGGCACAATAATTACGAATAATTTCATTTTGGGCTACTGATTAGCCATATATTCCCTTGAAGACCCTAATCTGTCATTAATCTTTTGGGCGTTGGTGAATTAAGGTATGATTTGAGTTCATAGCGATCGCGATCTTAGGCAGAAAAATTATAGAATGTCCAGAATTTCAATCAACTCACATCAATAAAAATGGCCAAAAGAAAGAAAAGCAAAACTACATCTGTGTAGAATCTGGTCGTCAATTTATTGATTGCTATAAAACTTATACAGGTTATAGTGATTAACTCACAGATCAATGCTTAAAAGTGTATGTTAATGGTATGGGCTTAAGAGGAATATCAAGAGTTAAAAAAGTCACCATACTACAATTATCAACTCAATTAAACAAGTAGGAAAACTATTACCACCTTCTTACTCTCCTCAAGAAATTCTTCAAGTAGGAGAGCTAGAAAAATTACAGACATAATTAGGCTCAAAAAAAAACCAAAACCGCTTGAGCATTAAACGAATCATTGAAATATGAATGAAGGCTTCGCTATTTCATTGAGCAATTTATCGTCAACACAAAAAGGAAAACTAGCTGTAAAAAATGGCTAACTGATCATTGGGGAGGGTATGAACGAGTCTTCCTCTGTAATAGAACACATTATTAGTAAAAACCATTGCCCTGCAATTGGAATGCACAAATGGAATTATCAGACAGCAGATCGGTCGATGGCATCGCCGACAGAATAAATTTGGCAAGCTCTGGCCACAAACTGAGGTAAAAGTAAAGTAAGCGATCGCTTACTTTAATTGGATTTGGGTTCATAGTCACAAAGAAAATACTGCTGCGCAAAGAGCTGAGGAACGCGATCGCCCCTTGGAGTTGGAACGACTTAATTACTTATCCCACACTTTACTGACGCACTACCGGATGTTCTTCATAATCTTTAGAAAGTCTACAATAACCTCCTAAGCAAGCAAAAGTTCTTTCCACTACCCAACGTCTGGGTAAAACTTTAAACCCTTTTTCAGTTCTATTAACAATATCTAATTTATACCCACAAACCATTGTCACAGATTTCTCCAGTTTTCCTCAATAGCCTTGTTCTGCCCAAACAATTTTGAGATTTGGAGCATCATGTTTAGCTTGAAGAAATACAGACTTAGCTACATCCCGATCCTGTATCTGGGCTGAGTGTACTACTACAGTTAACAATAACCCTTGAGTCTCCACTCTTCTGTGTCGTTTCCTGCCTTTGATATTTTTGCCGGCTTCTTTTCCACGCACCCCCCTTTTTCAATCGTTTTTACTGACTGTAAATCAATGATAGCCGCCGATGCTTCTTCAGTTATACCCTGTTTAATTCTCACTGTTTTTCGTAATGTGTCATTGATTTGTTTCCATACTCCATTACGTTGCCAACGATCAAAATAAGTAGCCACCGTTTGCCAAAGTGTTAAATCATGAGGAAGTGCCCGCGACGTATCGGTTTGATATATCGGATGATTGATATCGCCTTACCCGGTCACCCCTATATTAAGTCAGCTCTGGATATGGCTTGTTGGGATATCCTGGGCAAAGCAACGAAACTGCCCCTTTGTGAAGTTTGAGGGTCGTATCTACCAAGCTATAACTATCCAAAATTCTGTTCCCACAGGTACTCCAGAAGAAATGATTGAATCAATTAAACGGGGTCAAGCCAAAGGGGAAGCGGTTCATACCTGTAAAATTGGTGCAGATGTGGCGTTAGATATTGAGAGGATTAAAGGCTATCGGTACATATTTGCCCCCGAATGAAACGGCAACCTTTGATGTTGCGCTTGGCTAGTGGATGAAGCAATACGGGTGATCAACTCCGTCAAAGAGCCGATTTTATTTTATATTTTGAACAGCCTTGTGAAACTTATGAAGAATGTTTGCAAGTCCGTAAACTTACGAATCATCATAAGCTGTTTGAAATAGCTCAAGAAATTAGTGGAAAACTGACAGTAGTAATTGATCCATATGATTTAGTAAAAAAACTAAAGCAACTGTAAAAACTTATTGTAATATTATAGGTATACCATTTATTGAAAAAGCTTTAGAATGGAAAGCTGAATCTCAACCTGACATTAATCAATGGGAAGGGGGATGGCATAATTGTGTATTATCTAGTCAAGGATTTAAAGAAAGAGAAAAAAAGATTATATTAGAATTGAAGATAATGAACATCTAAAGAAAGCTTATTAATTTTTTTTTGCCTTACTATGAAACACTTTATGAAGATCGACTAATAATTTAATAACTTTTAATAACTATTGTTCGTTTTACATTCTAATTATTTAATTTCCACTGTGTATAATAACAGTATTTTTATAGTCTTGGAAGTACAATTTTTTAGAAGTTTAAGGAATAGCTAATACAAGATTAGGGCGTTCCTGAATATAATATATTTTCAGGATCTATAAAAGAGCTTTTTTATCTCTTTAAGGCGTAGAAAAAGCTTCGATTTATAATTGAGTAATATAAGAATTTTATACCTAAAACATGACAATCAATAAAATATGATATTTTGTTTTCAGGTATTTACTAATAGTTATGTACTACCAACCGCAATGTCCGAACTAATCTCCATAGTTAACTTAATTTATTAATATAGATTTGATTTGGATAGATAGGATATTTATAGTTATATTTCATAATTAATTTGATTAAACTATCATTTCTTTTTGCAGAGCATAAATTAATTGATTAAAATTAATCCCACACTAAAATATTTTGAAGTGTGGGTATTCTTTTAATACTATAGATAAATATTTTAGGACCTAGAGCAAAAGTACAAATAAATACTATATTATAACTAATTATCTAAACATAATATCATATCTTTTTTGAAAGTGCTAATTAAGGTTAGTAGGTGGCATAATACCACCAAAAAACTAACCAATTGCTAGACAGATATTAGGGAAGATATAGAAAGAAAACAAAAACACTCACCTATTAGGGATAAAAACTTAATTGAGGCAAACCCAAAGTCTCTTCCCAACCCATCATCAAATTCATACACTGAATACTCTGGCCAGCTTGACCTTTGATTAGATTATCAATGGCTGACATAATAATCACTCTATCAGTACGATGATCCACCTCAATACCAAGATAACAAAGATTAGTACCACTTGCCCACTTAGTTTGAGGATAAGTACCACTGGGCAATACCTTTACCCAAGGACAATTACGATAAAAAGCATTGTAAATAGTCAATAAGTCTTCTCGCACCAATCCAGGGTCTCGGAGAGTACCATATACTGTAGCTAATATCCCCCGTACCATTGGCATTAGATGAGGAGTGAATTGCACTTTCACATCATAACCTGCCAGGTTACTACAAATTTGTTCAATTTCTGGAGTATGTCGATGACTAGCTACTCCGTAAGGACCAACAGAGTTATCTGCTTCAGCCAGTAACATATTAATATTTGCTTTTCGGCCACCTCCCGATGTACCTGATTTAGCATCAATAATTGCAGTTTCTGGTACTATCAAACCCTGTTTAAACAGTGGCGAAAGCGCTAAAAGACTAGCAGTAACATAACAACCAGGACAACCAATAAGTTGAGCATTGGCTATACGATCGCGATACAATTCTGGTAAACCATAAACCGCAGTAGCTGCTATTTTTTGATCTGTACGTTCTCCGCCATACCAAGATTGATAGGTTTCAAGATTACTAAACCGATAGTCAGCTGAGAGGTCTAATACTTTACATCCTTTTTCTAATAGGTTGGGTGCCATCTTCCAAGCTAGACCATTAGGTAGGGAGAGGAAAACTATCTGAGATTTATTGGCAATTTTGTCCAACTCTATTGATTCTATTTTTAAGTCTACAGAATGCTCTAAGTGAGGGTAGATTGAAGAAAAAGGTTTTCCTGCACTGCTATCCCCTCCCAAATAAACAACTTCTACTTTGGGATGATTCTGAAGCAGCTTCACAAGTTGCACCCCGCCATAGCCGGAAGCACCTACAATTCCTATTGGCACAGGTGCTGATTTTTTCATAACATTAACTCCTAGCAGCAAAAAAAATTAACTTTTGCTGCATTTTAGTACCAAATTTTAATTTTGGTGGTAGTTATACCAATTTCCTTAAGTATGGCTACACATTATACTCAAGAATAAAATCATATAATCTTATTAATCTTAAGTAATGTAGCCTAAGTTTATGAAATTGGTATTAGTATCATGTTTTATAATTTTTGTCTTGTTAAGGAGTAAAAAGTGGTTTGTCAAAAGAACTTTATCAAATCACATTTATTTTACAATGTTAAAGATAAATTTGGTTTATTTTACACAATTTATTTTCAAATCCCAAAATAATCTCCTCAGTACAAAAGCTACAGTTATCCACTGGACTTAGTTGGTAAACTTCTAATCTTTGCTGGAGTCTTTTTGAAGTTACTAATTATAATATAATATAGCTTAAATAAAACCAAAACTATTATGATCTTAAACCAAAATTATGAGTTTTTAAGATTACAGAACTGCAAAAAAAATCTTAACTGAACCGTATTGGATTATTAGGGTAGTTTCCCTAATTATTGGTAAAAAAAGTCGATTGCCTGGAAGAAAAAGCCTTTCATACAAATATGCTCGCTTTGGAGTGTAATAATAACGTTTTAGTTAAGTTAACCCCTTCTTTATATGAAACCTGCTTAATTCAGTCTAAAAAAAATATTTTATCTTGAGCCTAACCTGCAAATATTCCTAAGTTCTCTTTCCTCCTAACTTCTTAGTTCTCAGTACTGACTCCTAATTAACTATCTAAGTTACACCAATGCTACCGAATTTATATTATTCCCCCAAAAGGTCAGAGCGATCTTTAACTGTAATTGTGTTGGGATCAAACTCTGTTCTACTTCGCGATCGCTAACTATCCATTCAAAAAGCTTTAGTCTTGTTCGAGCTTTTTCATTTTTACCTGTAATTATCAACCCTCTCACATCATATTTTTAGCAGTTTTAAAAGCCTTTAAGTAAATAAATAATCAACTACAACTAGGAGGTTTAATGTACTGCACCCCATTCATTATCAATAAGGGTTTTCTTTAATTGAAGTGTTATTCAATCCTACCACACAAATCCTTTGCTATATATCTCTTTCAACTAGCTTTTCACCCCGTAAAATTTTTTGGTTACCTACTTACTCACCTAAGCAAAACTTAATTGACATTCTCTGGAAATTAATTAAATATGAATGGATTGAATTTGATACCTATGAGAATTGGCAAAGTTTACTTAGGAAAGTAAATTAAATAAGGCCGGAAATTTGTGGTTTTTCCTTGGGAAACCTTTTGAATATAATTAATTTTTTCCGGCTTTATTTTCTTTTCATTACTTAATTATCTCAAATCCTAAACTCGTCAAACTTTGTACTTCATTAACTCCAAAACTGGTGTATACTTAATATTTTTTCAATTATTAATCCTAGCTATTATTGCTAGATATAAAAATCAATACCTAAGCAATCCAATTACTCTTTTTTCCCTAAATCAGATTTAACTTCATTGCTAGTGAAATCACGCAACATTTTTTTTATTTCCATGTTATGTAACTCTTCTTGACCAATCATTGTACGAGCATATTCTTCTAGATATATACTTGCATTTTCTACAGTTTCTAAGAATTTTTTATACAGTTCTAAAGCTTTAGCTTCATGGTTCAGACTTTCCTTTAAAAGATCTGCTACTGAATGTTTATTTGTTTCTTCAATCGAAGCCACTTTTAATGTCGGATGACCTTCTAAACCTGTTAATATTTCTCCTGCTTGTTGAGCATGAAGTAAAGATTCATTAGCTTGAGCTTGAAAAAATTGTACAATTGGTATGCGATTAGGTCCTGTCACCATTAAGGAATAATGAGTATAGCGTACTACGCCTGCGAGTTCAAATTCCATAATAGAGTTTAATAACTCTACAGATTTTGTATTGTCAAGTTCTCTCATTTTAGGCATTTTAAGTTTAGATGTCTCTCAATTAATAGTAACTACTTATTTAGAGACCAATATTTATTCAAGATTAATTTAAGCTTTTCTGGATTTAACTTTTATTTAAGGATATTAAATATTAACTATTTATATAGATAATTCAACTTTAAGAAAAAGGGAAATCAAATCACCTCAATCTTGGGTTAAAAGTAGGTTAATATCTGACTCTATTCCCAAACAAATCCCAGATTCGCTTTATATTTAGCAAAAACGTCTTGATATTCTTGCAGTCAACAAAAAAAAGATTTAAGAAATTCCTATAAAAAATGCTTAACTATGTTTCAGCAAAATTTGTCAAAGATTTATTAGCATAGGGTTTTCTTGTTCCATCTCATTAATTGTTGATAATTTATACAGTTTATTCCTAATAAACTGTGATATGTTTATTTTCCTAAATATGATCAACAAGAATAACAACTTAATTCCATATTTCAAAAACTATCTAAAGAGCTAGTACTACTGTATATCATAAACCACCGAATTCCCTATCGCTATAAAAGTATAAGAGCTAATTTATAAAGTAAATATTCAAAACCTAAATTTATTGCTATGCTTAGGCTTTGCAAGTTTTGTCCAGTAAACCACAAATTCATAAAAACTAGGTAATAGAAAACTATCGGCTAAGTTGACAAATCATTTATAAGCTGTAAATAGTAAAATCAAGTGACATATGATACTGGTTTTACTTCTTACTTAAGACTATTTTAAACCAAAATATCATGAAGTATTCCCGGCAAAATTTTCAATGTGTTTTCTTTTTTTTTCGAGATATTGTCTACCTACTCTATTAGTAAAATTACCACTTTTTATAGGACTAAAATAATCAACAATGAGAGCAAATAGATATAATATTGAAAATTTAATTCATAAGTCTAATTATTTTTCCATTGAGCATAGATAATAAAAAAATGTATATTATTATATGAATATCCAATAATGTTGTCAGTGATTTGAGCAATATTTTTATGTTTACTTTCTCCTAATAATCAGGATAAATAGTCAACCATTTTTTTGACATTTAGTTTTTTATAAATCATCAAAATTTTAACACTCTTTTTCAATGGATAGAGGCAAGGTAAACAAGGTTATTTCTTTCATGGGCTAGCATTTTTAACCTCAACCAAAATATATAAATAACCTCGACCTATTTGACTTGATTTTTTTTGAAATTCTAGATTATCAAAGTAAAAATTATTTTTATCAACCCCTACTAAATACTAGTAATATTAGCAGGGGAAAAATATACAATTTAAAAACTATCAGCCTCATAAAAAAATCCAGAAAATTCAAAGCTCCACTTAATTTAGAAGGAGTTTAAATTATCTTATAAACCTAAAAATAACAATTCTTTTAATGGCTGAGTACTTATTTAAAAAAGTAAATTTTTGAAGTTAATTATTGTTTGATTATTGTTGAGGTGTTACCACAGTTATATCATTCTTAACAAAGTCTAATTGTTTAGGGCTCATAACTTTTTTGATGGCCAATTCATTAATATCTTTGTAAGGACGGCTTTCTTTTATTTTTTCTGGTAAATTAGGTACATTTAACTTGATTGCTAATTTTTTTAAATCTGAGTCTGAAGCATCATTTATATCTATTTTGATTGTAGCACCAGGAGGAATAGATACATTTGAATTTGAAGTACCTGGACTAGTATTAGGAGTGGTGTTAGGAGTAATTGTACTTGCACAAGAACTGATGGCAATTAAGCTAGCAACGATTCCAGACAAGGATAGAAAATGAAAATAATTTATCATATTAGTTAGTTGAGAGAATTTTTTTGTTAATACTAAGACAAATCTATATTAATGGGTATGGAAAATATTGACAATTTTTAGTTAGGTTTTCTTCCTTAGTCCAAGACAGATATGACTAGGTATACTCTTAAGCAATTTCCACAGCTTCAATTATTCCTTTTTTTTTCTGAATACATGAATACATAACTTTCTTTATCATGGGATACTTAATGACCAAAATTATATATAATGCCTCCTCAAGATTACTAATTTTACTCTTAAGCAGTTTCATAGAAAAATAAATACATCAGTCAAAAAGGCCAACAAAAATATATCTACACTATTTAGATAATTACTTTAAAAAGATAGTTAATGGTTGTATAATCACTTACTCTGAACATCTTAACCTTTGCCATTATCAAAGCCATGAAAATGAGGATTAGAAAACTACTTTTAATGCTATTGACTCTAACTTTTGTAACTCCTACTTCTCTATTAAGTAGTTGTCGAAACCAAATAGATCAAGATAATACCAATTCAACTCAAATAATTGACAAAACTAAAGGTAATCTTAAGCTCCGTGCCAATGGAGAAGATTTTGTTAGGAAAGGCTTTATTACTAAAGATGGGTGGAAAATAACATTTGATAAACTCTACATTAATCTAGTTGAAGTTACTGCCTATCAAACAGACCCACCCTACAAAGCTGAAACAGGGGCAAAACTAGAGGCAAAAGAAAAAGTCATTCTTACTAAAAGCAAAGTGGTAAACTTGGCAGAAGGAAATGAAACAGCAGAAACTATTTTAGTCAGTGAAATATCTGCTCCTCCAGGTCACTACAATGCTATCTCTTGGAAAATGCTTAAAGCAACTAAAAGCCCTGTTCAAGGTTATTCTTTATTAATGAGTGGCACAGCTACTAAAGATAGTAAGACTATATCTTTTATTGTCAAAATTGACCACGAACTAGAATTTACCTGTGGAGATTTTGTCGGGGATCAACGTAAAGGTATTCTTAAAGCTGGAGAGACTGCAGAGTTGGAAACTACTTTTCACTTTGACCATCTTTTTGGTGATAGTAATGCTAACCCAGATGAAGAAATTAATACAGAAGCATTAGGTTTTGCTCCTCTGGCAGCGATCGCTACAGCCGGAAAAGTTGAGGTAGATATGGAAACATTCAAAAAGAAACTTTCCCCTACTAATTATGAAAAATTTATGGCAATTTTACCTAGTTTGGGTCATGTGGGGGAAGGTCATTGCGATGGTCAAATTTTGAAGAGGGAATAGATAGTAGGGAATAGGAAGAAAAGGAAATATAAAATTAAGAAAAAACTGGATAAAAGTCGTCCCCAGCAGTTAGAAAATTCTCGTGCCTCTCAAATATAATAAATGCTACTAATTTAACTTCTGAGCTCTGAGTTATGATGCCAAATACACCAGGTATCAAAGCCAGAGCTAATTTTTTGTCATCAGAAAATATTTACAACCCTATATTTTTAGTTAGCTAATTCTAGTAAGCAGGTAAACAATTAGGAATTACACACTTTAAAAGCTGAAATCTAATCCTTGTCTAAACATCGCCCTTTGCAAATAATTTTGTGTAAATAGGCCGGTGTTAAAATGTGTCGTAATATTACAAAATGTAAATGAACCTCAAATCAACTGTGTAAAGGAGCTTAAAGTCAGTATACAAATCTTAATATAGCTAAGTTTTTTCATGCCTACCTACAAATATAGCAATCCTAAGTAGGTTGCGGCAAAATTTTATACTGAAAAAGTTTTGGGAA
>JAGGDU010000165.1:0-5682 GCA_018457135.1 Trichodesmium erythraeum GBRTRLIN201
CCAAAACTTTTTCAGTATGAAATTTTGCCGCAACCTACTTAGGATTGCTATATTTGCTTTCCTGATTTTTAAGTAGTTAGAATCAGGGCAATCAATGTTTGCTAGCAATCAATATGCTATTTATCATACCAGATCCAGAAAAAGTGTTTATTATTACTAATTGTTAGGACGCGATATTATATAAAGTATTTAATTTTACCTGATTATTGTAATAGATAATTTTTTAACAACGGTATTACTTTTAATATTTTACTAAAGAATAAGTGTTTATACCAAATCCATCAAGTGTGAGAGGGTATTTTTTCAACTTACAGCTTCTAACCCTAAACGTGGAAACGGATTAGTTATAAATGTTCCATAGAACGTTTGTACAAAAAATATTAAAATTAACACAATTTGAGAGCGTTAATAATGCAAAAAGTTTATTACCTTCGTATTAATTACTTTTACTTAAATTTATAAAGTTTGACAAAAAGTTAGTATTAATAAATGCTAATTAATATAAAAGCTTTTGTCAAGGGGTGAATACTTAAAGTAGTTTGCCAAATATTGAGTTTAACAGGAGGCCTATATCAAGGGTTATACAGAAGAATTAGAAGTATGATTTAACTTAAAATAAGTATTTTTATGAAGAGCTATAGCAATAATTTATCCTAATTGATTCGGAGATAAAAAATGTTATATAATAGTAAGTATATATTGAAACTCAAAGTACCTATTGAGGAGTTTCAATATTATGCTCCTGAATGGCGATCGCTGGATTTTTTAGCTTTTTTTAGGATATAAAAAAGCTTTAATTCACTTTGATATCCTACTTTCTGTTAAAACAAAGCAGAATGAATAGGATCAACTTTAATTAAGTTTTTTCTATAGTAAACCTGATTTGCTTTAATAAGAATATAATCTAGTTATTCAGCTATTTTATAAAGTTTAGTTTTTTTGTGGGGATATATCTATCTCACAGTCAACCTACTAGTTTTTTTACTTCCTAGTTTTGAAATTTGGAGGTTAAAGAGGGTTACCTTTTCTCTTCTCTTTTGGAGAACTAAAAAAGTTGATAGAAGCGAAGGGATTTGATTGTTCAGAAAATGAAACTTTTCTATAGCTTAAATGATTCAATAATTGCTATAATAGAAGAGCTAAAGCTGTATCATAACCATTTTCTTTATTCATTATTTGGAGCTTGAGTAACAAATAGTTTTGATAGTTCAAACAATAATGGTTTCTCTCAGCATAATTTAATAACTCATAGTAGGGAGAATTATTATTATTCCCAATAATATGGACACGACCAAATGGATTTTTTCTCTCTAGTTTTTTGATCATGAAATTTACTCAATACGATAATTGATGCTTATATTTAGTGCTAATAATTTTTTATATAAAACTTAAATAACAATCATAATATAATTATATTCAGTTGATTGATAAATAAACAAAGTTACCTTTTAAGGGTGAGGCTTCAGGCTTATTTTTTCACAGAATACCCTATTTCAGTGTGTGATCTAGATCTTAATATCTTTAACCTTTTAGCCATTAAGTTAATAAGTAATTCCTAGAACTTCTAGGCTTAGAGTTTGCACCAGAAAATTCAAGTGATGATTAAGTTATTATGCCTAAATTCCGTATCCTGATTGTTGATGATTCGGTAATTGTTCGCCGAATTATCAATAATATCCTATCTGAGTCAGATTGGATAGAAGTAGTGGGTGTAGCCCCAAGTGGCCAAATTGCTTTAGCAAAGATTCCTCAAGTTAACCCTGATCTGATCATACTTGATGTGGAAATGCCAGAAATAGATGGTTTAGAAACTTTAAAAAGAATTCGACAAACCTACAAGCAACTTCCAGTGATTATGTTTAGTGCTATTACTCAACGTGGGGCAATAGCAACATTGGATGCCCTGACTTTAGGAGCTAATGACTATATTACTAAACCTGCTAATATGGGCAGCAAAGAGAAAGCCATTGAATACATCAGAAAACAGTTGATTCCTAAAATTCAAGTTTTCTGTCACCGTAAAGTTAGTTTAACAAAACATTGCTTGGCCCCATCTATGACTTCTTTTCAGAGAAAGACTTCTACTCAGCTGTTGACCTTGAAATTAGAAATTGTCGCTATTGGAGTTTCTACAGGAGGACCTCAGGCTTTATATCAGCTTTTACATAAGTTTCCCGCCAGCTTTCGGGTTCCTATTGTTATTGTTCAACATATGCCTCCTGTTTTTACTACTCGGTTAGCTGAAAGGTTGTCTTCTCAATGTAAGATTCCTGTGCATGAAGCAAAAGACAGAGATGTGATTAAATCTGGAGAAGCTTGGATTGCACCAGGGAATTATCATATTATTTTAGTGAGGGAAGGTAAACAAGTTCGTATTCAGACCATACAAACCCCTCCTGAAAACTCCTGTCGTCCAGCGGTGGATGTTTTATTTCGTTCAGTAGCTAAACTTTATCAAGGTGCTGTACTTGGGGTTGTATTAACAGGCATGGGCCAAGATGGACTCCATGGTTGTACTTCTATTCGTGAAATGGGAGGACAAGTTTTAGTCCAAGATCAAGCTAGTAGTGTGATCTGGGGAATGCCAGGAATGGTTGCTAATGCGGGACTTGCTGATCAGATTTTACCTTTAAATAAATTAGCTGAAGAGATTATCCGTAGGATTGGTTGATTAGAGAGTTGGGAGTCGAGATTTGGGGATAAATTGATTGATATTTCATCAATTTACTTCTGGGGAAAAAATATTTTATATTTGATTAATTAAGTAGTTATTAATACTTAATTTTATTACTAAAAGAGATGCTCCCAATTTATGTCTATTAATTCTATTGATTTTAAATATATTCGTCAACTTCTTGACCAAAAAACATCGGTTATTTTACCGTATGATAAGGTTTATTTTGTTGAGTCTCGTTTGGCTCCTATAGCTAGTTCAGAAAACCTTAATTCTGTCAGTCAATTAATTACTAAGCTGCGGAACAATCCTTTGAATGATTTACATAAACGGGTAATTGAAGCTTTGATGACTACTGAAACATCTTTTTTTCGGGATAATTATCCTTTTGAAGCTCTGCAAAAATTTATCTTGCCAGAATTAATAAGTAAACAAAAAATGAAAAGTTCTCTTAGTATTTGGTCTTCTGCTTGTTCTAGTGGTCAAGAGCCTTACAGTATAGCAATTTTATTACAGGAATATTTTCCCGTAATTAACAATTGGAATGTTTCAATTATTGCTTCTGATATTTCTGAGCAAATGCTAGAATTGGCAAGGATTGGACGTTATAATCAGCATCAAGTTGAGAGAGGATTATCAGTTTATTTCCAGAATAAATATTTTCAGCGGCAGGGAAAGGAATGGCAAATTATTCCAGAAATTTGTCGTAAGGTAGTATTTAGGCAATTAAATTTATGTAAAAAATGGAATAATTTACCAAAAATGGATTTAATTTTTTTACGAAATGTATTAATTTATTTTAATATTGAGACTAAGCGAAATATTCTTTTTAAAGTTCGACAGTTATTAAAGCGTGATGGTTATTTATTTCTGGGAGGGGGAGAAACAACGATTAATATTGATGATAATTTTGAATTAGTTAGGTTTAATAGAGCTATTTGTTATCGGTTGCGTAAGAAATAGAATCTGCTTAATAAGTCTGTAATACCAAGAATGGAAAAATAATGTTATTAGTCATACTAAATCTGGATATGAAAGTATGCTTATTCCATAGCAAAATCTCTAATTTAGCAACAGCTATAACTTTAAATAATACTCTCTTAAAGTTTGCGGATTTGGTATAATAAGGTTGATAAAAATACTTGCTCAGGACTAAGGATAATGTAGAATTTGAGTCTTGTGGTCGAGATAGATTTGGAGAAGACATCAATTGAGAAATTAAGTAGTTAAAGCTATAGGATGCATGCAGTGTGTCGTTTAAGGATAATTCAAAAAATCTATTAGGCTTGTGGGATGGAACCTGTGGAACTTTTTTACAAGATTTGCTTATTATATAGGAAAAAGTCTTGATCAAGTTAAGGAATTATTATTAAAATATCTGACTGACCAATTGAAATATCCTTCAATTAAGATGAAGCAAATTTTAACTTGAATAAGTGATCATTATCCAACCTATACCCAGGTTAAGTTTATAAATTTTGAAGATTTTTTAGGTAAGACAGGGTAAGAATGGCGGTTGACTTTGTCAATATAGATTTAGATAACAGAGTTACTCTCTTTCAGCTAATAACATTCATTAAGCAACAATAAGATATGTGACGATTGCAGTTAATAATGGATCAGCATAATTATTACTTTCTCACCCAGATAACATATTCCCAGACTCTTCAATGACATACTTAACAAGGACTTGAGCACCGTGACGGTCATTTAGTTACCTAGATTACGTAGGTAGGACAAAAAAGCTTAACTATATTAAATTTTGTAAAATAACTCCCAACTTATCTAGAAAGTTAACTTGAGAATAAATTTATATTTTATTACATGGACAAATTTTAACGCCTAACTACTTAGTTTTATAATAAAATAGTTAACTAACCTAAAAAAAGCCCCCAATCTTAATCTACGGAATATAAGATTCTGACTTCTGATTCTTAAAAAATACCCTAGCTATTTGTAGCAATTTGTAGCAAAAATTTATCTTAATCACACTTGGTATAACATTCTTTCTTCAAAATGTTATAAAAGCAATAATCGAATTTAGAGATATTCAATGGAAACTCCCTAAATTAGATAGGGTTTAATTAATTTAACTTGATATTAGGGATTTTTTTCCATCTATTTTTAAGACTCAAATTACAGTTTCTAAAATTTAAACTGATTTACTAATTCATGTAAGTCTCCTGCCGTTTTGGATAACTCAGTTGCAGATTTTTGGGTTTTGGCTGCTCCATTACTGGTACTTTGGGCTGTTTTTGCCACGCTGGTAATATTAAGGGCAATTCCCGATGACCTTTCTGCTGCTTGGTTAACATTACGGGCAATTTCATTGGTAGTGGCGGTTTGCTCTTCTACCGCCGAGGCGATCGTACCTTGGATGTCATTAATTTGACTAATAATAGTAGTAATTTGACCGATAGCTTCTACTGCTCCTCTAGTATCCCCTTGAATAGCTTCAATTTTTTGACTAATATCTTCAGTTGCACTAGCGGTTTGTTTTGCTAATTCTTTAACTTCATTGGCAACTACCGCAAAACCTTTCCCTGCTTCTCCCGCTCTTGCTGCTTCAATAGTGGCATTAAGAGCAAGAAGGTTGGTTTGTTGAGCAATAGAAGTAATAACTTTAATCACATTACCAATTTCTGCACTACTAACTCCTAACTTACCAATAGTTTCATTAGTCGTTTCAGCAGTTTTTACAGCAGTTGTGGCAACTTGAGCAGCATTAGTAGCATTTTTAGCAATTTCTTGGATGCTAGTAGTCATTTCTTCTACACCAGTAGCAACTGACTGAACATTAGCGCTCACTTGTGCAGCGTTACTAGAAACTGACTCTGCTTGAGTCGAGGTTTCTTGAGATGCTTGACTCATAGTTTGACTTTCCGCCATCATCTCCTCAGATGACTTGGCCACAGCGATCGCTGCTTTCGCAATTTTTTTTACTTGTTCAGTTAGGTTAGCTGCCATACCATTCACATTATCAGTCAACTCTTTCCATGTTCCAGCCA
>JAGGDU010000165.1:5782-15669 GCA_018457135.1 Trichodesmium erythraeum GBRTRLIN201
CCTGTAAAGTGAGGTTAGCTGCCATACCATTCACATTATCAGTCAACTCTTTCCATGTTCCAGCCACTCCTTCCACCTTCGCTTGGCCTCCCAATATTCCTTCGGTTCCTACTTCTTTAGCCACCCTACTGACTTCAGATGAAAACCCATTGAGTTGGTCTACCATTTTATTCAAAGTAGTCTTCAGTTCCAATATCTCCCCTTGAACATCAACAGTAATTTTCTGAGTTAAGTCCCCCTGAGCAACTGCTGTAGCCACCTCAGCAATATTTCTCACCTGTAAAGTGAGGTTAGCTGCCATACCATTCACATTATCAGTCAACTCTTTCCAAACACCAGATAACCCTTCTACCTTGGCCTGGACTCCTAATTTACCTTCTGTACCCACTTCCTGAGCAACCCGCGTTACTTCTGAGGAAAAACTATTAAGTTTGTCCACTATTTGATTAACAATGCTCCCAATACGGTAGAATTCTTCATTTAAGGGTTTTCCTTCGAATTGAAAGTTAATTTTTTTTGACAAATCTCCATTCGCCACTGCTTCTAAAACCAGAGAAACTTCCCTACTAGGTTTGGTCCAATTATTAATTAGTTCATTGAGGCTATCAATACTTGATTTCCATGAGCCTTTAACTTCTGTGAAACTTTTTCTAGTGGTTAATTCTCCTTCTTGCCAAACTTCACGACTAATGCGCCCAATTTCTTCTGCAAAGTTTTGATTAATTGCTATCATTTGATTAAAAACAATAGCTACTTCTCCTAAGCCATTATTTTCTGGAATACGCACAGTAAAGTCTCCATCTCTAGCAGCTTTCATAGCTACTAATAATGGATTAATATTAGGATTATTATTTATATCAATATCAGTTTTTAGTTGAGACCTTGGAGTTGATAAAATTGTTTCAGATTCAGTTATAGTTTCTGGTTTTTTTTCTACATTTATTTCAGTATCTTCAAAGAATACCTGAAGACCAGAATTTCGTTTTTTAGGAATTGTCATTTTAGCTATTAGTTATTATTTATGAACAAATGCAGCTATTTGCAGTCAGCTTTAAATTATAATTTTGTTGGTACTTATCCCTTTAAAAGAGGATAGCTAAGACCTTATTGATTTTGTCAGAATTTTCTACTTTGACTTTCAACTTATTTAAAATATGATTCATCAAGTATAAGTCTGTTACTGCTAGAACAAAGGGGTGGAAAAAGGAATTATTTTTAATAATCTAATTATTAACCTATTTTTACTAAAAAAGTTTAGATCCCTAGAAACCCAGTAGCTTTTAAAATCTCTTAAAATTGCAGGCTTATTTATGATGAATTAATGGTAAGTTTAGTTATGATAAATCTCTGGCTATTTCCATATAATTTTTAACAATTTGACTTGTGGGTGAAATATGAGAAATTGGCATACCCTCCTGTTGTGAGCGATAAACTAAAAGGGATTCTGGAATTTTATATAGGGGATAAGACATTCTTTTTACTGCCTCCTCAATTTCTTCAAAAATGCTATTTTTTAAGCTTTTGTTTGATTTATGTGATACTTTAGATTTCGTATAACGATTAAAAACAACTGTAAATCTATTAATTTTATGTATCGTCATTTCCTGAATGTTCTGACAATAAATTTTGAATTTTTCTAACGCCTCTAGAGAAAAAACACTACTATCAATAGGAATAACAGCCTCATCTGCTGCTCGTAAACTATTGAGCATAAATAAGCCTGTGTCTGAGGGCACATCAATTAAAATATAATTATAATAGGATTTAATTAGGGTTAATATTCGATTTAAAGTTCCGACTTTATCTTTACCTTGCTGCATTAAAATAGAAGCTGTTGCTAAATTTAACTCAGAGGGAACTAAATGAAGATTTTCTATTTGTGTTGCTAAAATTGCCTGAGTAATAGGAACTCCTTGATATTGATTAAATTGATTTAAAATTACATCATAAATAGAGTTTTCTAAATTATTTTCATCAATTCCTAACCCAGAAGTTGCATTCGCTTGAGGATCAAAATCTACTACTAATATTCGACTTTTTGGATTAATTATAGTTAAACATCCAGCAATATTTATGCAAATAGTAGTTTTTCCTGTGCCTCCTTTGAGGTTAGCGAAAGCAATAGTTTTAGCCATAATTGTTGAATTATGATCTTTACTATATATTTTTTTGATCAAAACAATGATTCTACTAAATCTAGTTATTATAAGTTGATTATAGACTCAATAATAATATAGATATCCATAATTAGCTTTTCTTTCCGATAATTTGAGTAATGATACTATTGCTAGTTTTTCAATCTGAAATACTCCAATTGTTTTTGTTAATATCATTATACATAACAATCTTCTTTTTACCTTTTTCCAAGTCTGACCACTTTTGGGAAATAGGGAATAAGCTATAGGTTATAGGTAAAAGTCTCGGAGTTTATTTATAGTTTTCTTAGATCCTTTCGCTATAGCGGTTATTATAGCAGTCTTATTTAAGTTGTAAGATTTTTTTTGCTGAGAGTTAAAAGTTAAATACTCAAGAGTTAGGGGCTATAACTTCAAAGTTTTTCAAGTAAAATTAATGGCTGTAAAATTATCGCAACTAATGAGTAAATTACTATATATAAATTTCTAGATAAGTTAATATGTTGTAACAAAAGTTATTATAATGAATTAAATTTACATAAAAAATCAACTAGATATAAAGCTCCAAAATTGATAAGATAGAGGAAGAACTTCGACTACTAAACTTTAGCTTTTGACTTCTTCATCCTTTCACAAAGCTGTTAATTTAAGCAGTATCATAGCTAGAATGCCTGACACAATTTCGGCCATTTTTTTTAGCAAAATAAAGAGCTTTATCGGCTTGAGAAATTAATTCGTCTAGATGTGATTTTATAGTCGGAATAGTTGTTGCTACACCTAAACTAATAGTAATATATTTATCAACTTTTGAATCCTCATTAACAATTTTTAAACTATTAACTTGCATACGAATACTTTCAGCAATAAACATAGCTCTATGTTTGCCTGTATTGGGTAATACTACCACAAATTCTTCTCCTCCATAACGAGCAGCTAAGTCTGTTGTTCTTGTTAAAGGTTTTTTAATTTCTTGAGCTACTTTTCTTAAACAAATATCCCCTTCAGGGTGACCATAAGCATCATTAAATAATTTAAAAAAATCAATATCTATCATTATCAAAGAGATGGGCTGAGCGTCGTAGATAGATTTTTTCCAATCTTGTTGTAAGACTGTTTCCCAGCAATAGCGATTAGGAATACCTGTCAAAGGATCTGTATTTGAGATTTTTAGTAAATGTTCTAGCTGCTCATTTTGTTTCTTAAGTTCATCAGTTCTTATTCTGACTTCATGAGTTAATTTTTCATTAAAGCTATTTAATTGTTGTTCTCTTTGCTTGAGTTTTTGTACTAAATTAATTCTTTCCAAAGAATAGCGAATAGAACGGATTAAGACTTCTGCTGAAATTTCATTTTTCACTAAATAATCCTGCGCTCCTTTTTGAACTACTTCAAGAGAAAAATCCTCATCATTCTTACCAGTTAAAACAATAATTGGAATATTAGTAGTTATTTCTATCATCTGGGAAATAGTCTCAAATCCTTGACTATCAGGTAGTCCTAAATCAAGTAAAATAACATCAAAATTTGTTTGATTAAGTTGCTTAGTTGCTAAAGATAATGTACTACAATGAGTCACAAAAAACTTTAAGGATGATTCAAATTTTAATAACTGCTTAATAATAAAAGCATCCCCTAGATTATCTTCTACTAATAGGGTATTTAAAGAATCTTTTTGCTTAAGATAATTGTTCCTAAACATAGTTTTATTTTTATTAGACATTTAACAAAATTATATTTTGCTATTTTATTTTTTTTATGTTAGGATAAGGATCTGAGAATTCATCAGGAAAGAAATAAAAATTAGGGGTTAGTGAAAGCACAAAACATTAGATAGGTAATTAGGCATTCCGCTTCTGTCAAAACTGTCTCCGTCTTTCTAAAAAATAAGTCAAAACTAGTCTAGATATAAGAATTACCTTCATGCCATAAAAATGCCTAGAGCCCTTGCTGATTTAGGATTTATACTTTTTTGACCCAAGACCTTTTGTCCATCTATATTTGAGCCTGTTTTCTAGGTCTATTTTGTTTAAGTTCCACCCAGGGATCACTGTTTCTAAGAATTCAGAGAGGAGGGGATTTTTCATGATCTAGATACAAATTATAAATACTCACGCCTTTTCACTATAGTTTTTTTTAATGAGATCTAAAATTAAGAATAGCTTATTTACTAACATCTAAAATGGAAGGCTAATATTCTTACCTGTTTGTATGTATGGATGCTTTTTATTTCAAACCATTGTCTAAAAGCAGCCTGGTTTTTTATGCAATTCAAATAAAATTTATATTTTTGTTCTCGTTCCTATTAATTATAACTACTCCCTGCCTATTTTAATTCAACTTTTCTATTGATGGCGTTTTGGGATCAATAATTTTTTTACTCTTACCAAATTTGATACCTAAACTCATCTTATGTCCTTCACCCAGAATGTTTGTTACTAACCCCACACCAAAACTTTCATGCATCACTTTATCCCCGACTTGCCAACTTTTTATTTGATTACTTACCGATTTTTTTCCAACAGTATTTTTTGTGTTTTTCCTTTGATGCTTTGACGGATAAATTACTTTTTTCATCCCATTAGTATTAATCAAATCTCTTGGTAATTCTCCCAAAAATTGAGATGGAACTGTGGCATCTCTTGCTCCCCAAAGCTGTCGTCTTTCAGTTGCATAAGAAAAAAATAATTGTTCTTCGGCTCTAGTAATACCTACATAACAAAGTCGCCTTTCTTCTTCTAAAGATAAAGGGTCATTTATGCTCCGAAAATGAGGTAATAAACCTTGCTCCAAACCCACTATAAATACTACGGGAAATTCTAAACCTTTAGCAGAATGTAAAGTCATTAAAGACACAGCTTCCTGCCCATCTTGAAGGTTATCTAAATTAGAAGCTAAAGAAGCATTTGCTAAAAAACTTCCTAAAGTTGTATCTTCATTATCTTCTTGAAACTGAGCTACAGCACTACATAATTCTCCTAAATTTGCCAGTCGATTATCTGCATCTTCCGTATCCTGTTTTTTCAAGTTTTCAATATAACCAGAATTTTCTAAAATTCTCTCAACAATTTCCAGAGCAGTCAAATTTTCTAACTCATCTTGCAAATGTTGAATTACTTCGGCAAACTTATTTACAGCTTTTGATGAACGACCTGCCAAAGCATTTACTGAAGCTTGATCATTAATAATTTCCCACAAAGGTATTCCCATCTGGGAACTAGCATTTAATAAACTATCAATAGTTGCCTTGCCAATACCCCTTCTCGGAGTGTTAATAATTCTGAGTAAACTAACAGTATCAGCAGGATTTGCAATGACTCGTAAATAAGCTAAAGCATCCTTAATTTCTTTCCGATCATAAAATCTCAATCCCCCAATTATGACATATTTAATATCATAATGAATCAACTTTTCTTCGAGGGAGCGTGACTGAGAGTTTGTTCGATAAAGTACAGCGAAGCTTCCTAAATCTAAGTCTGGATATTGGTCTGTAATTTCTGCAATTTTACTACAAATAAATTCTGCTTCTTCTAACTCATTTTCTGCCTCATAACAATAAATTTCTTCCCCTATGCCCCTGGTTGGTTTGAGAGTTTTGTCAATACGTTGAGTATTATTTTCAATCAACTTATTTGCCACTGCCAAAATATTTTCCCGTGAGCGATAATTTTCCTCCAACTTAATCATTGTCTGAGTATATTCATCAGCTAAACCATCGCCAAAATCATTCTGAAAATCAAGCAAAATTGTATAATCTGCCATGCGGAAAGAATAAATAGATTGGTCTACATCTCCTACCACAAAAATAGAACGATTTTCCCAGTTTTTAATATATTTAGGGTCTTCACCATTAGTAGCTAAAAATCTAATAAAATTATATTGAGTCCGATTAGTATCTTGATATTCATCTACTAAAATATGATTAAAACGTTGATACCAATAAGCTAATATTTGCTCATTTTGCCGAAATAATTCTACTGGTATTCTGATTAGGTCGTCAAAATCAAGAGCATTGTTCGCAGCTAAATTATCTTGATAAATTCCATAAACTTCAGCAATTACCCGTCCCCGATAATCTGGCTCGGCTCTTTGATATTCTAGAGGTGACATTCCTTGGTTTTTAGCATTACTAATGGCATATCTCACAGAACGTGGTTCAAATTTTTTATCATCCAAATTTAGCTGTTTAGTGACAATTTGCTTAATTAAACTTTGAGCATCACTTTCATCAAATATAGAAAAATTTTTATCCCAATGACGTTTTTTTTCATCCTGATATTTGTTAATATCAAACCTCAGAATACGAGCGCAAAGATTATGAAAAGTTCCCACCCATAAATGTTTAGTGATATTTTTGTAGACTTGCGATCGCAACCTGATTTGTTCTTCTGATGTCAATGCTGAAAATGGTTTGTTATATTTAGCTTCCGCTTGTTCTTGAGCAAATACTTTTTCAATGCGGTCCTTCATTTCCTGTGCAGCTTTATTTGTAAAGGTAACCGCCAGAATATTTTCTGGATGTACCCGATGATGACGTATTAGATGGACTACACGATAAGTCAACGCCCTAGTTTTGCCAGACCCAGCACCCGCCACGACCAACATAGGTCCGCAGAAATGTTCTACTGCTTGGCGTTGGGATAAATTTAGCTGAGTCAGAAAGTCAGTGCTTGGCATATTTGGATTTTATATAAAGCAGATAATATATTGAATTTTATCACCAGACTAAAATAAAATAGCAGGTTGAATTTTATTTTACAGCTTGAATTGAAAGCCTAATGCACTATCAATAAGAACAAATGGTTTATTGTCTGTTAGACAATAAGAAACAACAATGCAATAACCTTAAGTTGGTTGTTCTGGGAACTAAACCAGAGTAAAGCTTTATTGATTAGGACTTAAAGTCTTAGTTGCTAAATAGCTTTCATAGCTTAAGTTTTTTTGTAGCTGTAGTCAAGCTTTAACCAGAAATGTTAATTTTTATTAATAATTATTTTTTTTTTGACTTTTTTCAATCTATGTGATATAATATAATAAGTTTTGTTGACAAGATTAGGTAGAAAAAGAAAACGAAAACCTATCCTTAATTACTTGACCCTCGACTGTATTGTTAATACTACTATTAGGTATGAATTCCATAATCCACTGATAGTTAGCATCAGTTTGTCATCAAAATTACTCTTATAATTAGAATAAATATGGCTGAGCTCTCAATAAAGTTTAACTCCGGCTTCCGTCGTTTTCACAGCTTACCCACAATTAAATTTAAATTTTGCTTTTCTGACTTTTGCTGTTCAGTTAATTCTCATCCCTGAGATTTTCATTGTGAGGCTTTACATTTGAATAAAAATCAACTTTACTTATTTAAAATAACACATACATAGGGATCTTGTAGCAGTATTAGTAGTGAGGGAAAACTATGTGAATAAGTAGCTTGAGTCAAGAGCAGTTTTGTTGTCTGGGTCGTAGATAAATTACAAACTGCGGTCAGTGGTATATGCATGAAACACTGCAGCTAACTCCAAAGCTGATGCAATTCCCGATCCATGTAAGTTTGTGGTAAGTTTGGGGTAAGTTTGGGAAAGTTTAGTAGAACGGATCCAGATATTGTATATTGGTTGTAGAAGAGAATATAGAACAACTTGTCCGTAACTGTTGTATCAACAAGCTTTGTATAAACAAACCTTACGGCTTTTTACAACAGAACTTTGAGGAAGTTTCTCCAGCAATACGATATCAGCATAATATCACTAAACCGTATTTCATCCTTATGCTTGGTCTCAAAGAAGAAAAAAGGCTTATGGGAATTAGATAGCAAAACTCACAAGGGGTAACATCTTAATTGCCAGAAAAATGGGCAAAGTATTTTGTTCTTAGCACCTTACTCACCCTACTTCAAAAAGGTTGAAGATAATTTTGTCATTCTCAAAAAGCAACGGATATATTCTCCACTAAACATATACAATCTCTAAAATAATTTTTGGTTGAAAATAAGTGTTATATGCTACTATAGATTTATGTGACAGTAATCTAAAACTATGGCATATCATAGCAGAGGTGGAGTAAGAGATGGTGCAGGTAGACCTTCTAAAGCTCCTACTAAAACAATAAGAATTGAAGAAAATTTGGCGGATAAAATTAAGAAATTAACGACCAAATTAGAATCTAATTACATTTTAAGTAAGTGGGAGAGTCTAGAAAACTTTCTGCTACATAATCAAACTTTCCCACAGCAAGATACAAATAATAAACTACCTCCAAAATTATCAAAAGCTTTAGAGGATAAAGCACTAGTAGAAATGCTAGAATTAATTTTTAGTAAATTTTCTCCTGGTGATTTTATTGACTATTGGTCAGATATTGACCTTACTGAAATAGAACCTATATCAGAAACTCAGTTGGCAGTGTCAAACGTATTACATGAAGCTACAACAGAGAAAGGATATACAGTAACCACTCCAGAAGTAAACAAAGTTTTGGATGTGACACTAGAAAAGTCAGAAGTTCTTTCAGTAGTTGAGTTTTCAGACTATAAGAATAGTAATGGAAATTTCTTAACTCAAGAGCAATTTAATATTTTAGAAGCTGTGCGCGATAGAATATCAGTTCCACTCCGCGATCGCATCCCTCAAGCTGAGAAAAAAGGATTATTAATTGAAGCATTAGCTGGTACTGGAAAAAGTACAATGTTAGCTGAGATAGCTAAAGTTTTGAAGTCTGAAAATCTATCCCCACTAGAATGCAGATTTGTTGTATTTGGTAGGAAAAATAAACAAGATTTAACTGATAAATTATCAGAGATAAAATGGGATAAATCAGTACAAACTCTTAACAGTTTAGGCTATGAAATTTTGAGAGATGCACTAGGTAAAGGCCATAAACAATTTAGACTTAATAATGGAAAGTATGAGAAAATAGCTCAGGATAAAGGTTATTTAGATTCTTATAATAAATGGGGTGAAAAAATACCAGGTAAATTACCAGTCGAAAATCGTAAGGGAGACTTAGCTATTATATCAAAGGCTGGTTTTGTAGATTTATTAGATAAAATGAGATTGCATTGTTATTTTCTAGATGAGATTAGTAGCGATGATGTATGGGAGATAGCAAATAAATATGGAATTGAAATATATAAAAATAGTCTAGGTGAAATAACTGAGGCTGTTTGTGATATTTTAGAGGCTGGTTTAAATGATGGAATTAATAAGTTAAATATAGATTTTTTAGACCAAATTTGGTTATTGTGGCACGACCAAAATGTATATAAAAATGTGTTTAATAAATGGTCAAATAAACTGAAAGTTATTTCTATAGATGAGTGTCAAGATACAGATTTGTTGCAGATAGAATTTATTAAATTGCTGCACAAATCATCTAATGATTTTATAATTGCAGTAGGCGATCGCTTCCAAGCAATTTATAGTTTCAGAGGCTGTTTAACAGATGGAATTGATGTAATTGCCAAAAAATTTAACTGTGATAAAATGCCATTAACTACTAACTGGAGATGTGGCAAAAAACATCTAAAATTAGTTAGAGATATTTACCCACATATAGATATTAAACCAGCTCCTACAGCTCCAGATGGTGAAATTAGGATTATCAAAGAGAATCACTTTTTAGATATATTTGATAGTGCTGATAGGAGTTTATCATTTTTTGGTGTTTGTAGGAAAAATGCACCCTTACTTATTTTTGCCATTAGACTTTTAACTGCTGGATATCCTGCCAGAATTAAAGATAGAAATTTAGGGG
>JAGGDU010000166.1 GCA_018457135.1 Trichodesmium erythraeum GBRTRLIN201
TCAGGTATACATTATACCCTTTTTTTTACTATTTTTTCACTAAAGTCCCGATAATTGAATCATGATTTATCACTTATTACCTATATAGCCATTCAGAAGTTCTTAATTGGCAATACCCAGGTTAGTTCGGTTTTTGCACCTATTCTATTTTTTTAGTAAGTTTTTTAGTAATATCTCTTAAGTTGCTTAAAAGTGGGTTGAAGAAAAAATCATGCAAATGCCCGAGTTACTCCACTCTAATTTTATGATATCAAAATTTTTGTGTGAATGCAAGGGAAAATGCCGCGGTTTTTTTTAAGCTTCAGAAAATGAAGGTGAGTGCTCAGGAATTCTCTGACTCATAATTGAATCATGATTTATCACTTATTACCTATATAGCCATTCAGAAGTTCTTAATTGGCAATACCCAGGTTAGTTCGGTTTTTGCACCTATTCTATTTTTTTAGTAAGTTTTTTAGTAATATCTCTTAAGTTGCTTAAAAGTGGGTTGAAGAAAAAATCATGCAAATGCCCGAGTTACTCCACTCTAATTTTATGATATCAAAATTTTTGTGTGAATGCAAGGGAAAATGCCGCGGTTTTTTTTTGAGCTTCAGAAAATGAAGTTGAGTGCTTAGGAATTCTCTGACTCATAATTGAATCATGATTTATCACTTATTACCTATATATCCACAGAAGTTCTTAATTGGCAATACCCAGGTTAGTTCGGCTTTTGCACCTATTCTATTTTTTTAGTAAGTTTTTTAGTAAGTTTTTTAGTAATATCTCTTAAGTTGCTTAAAAGTGGGTTGAAGAAAAAATCATGCAAATGCCCGAGTTACTCCACTCTAATTTTATGATATCAAAATTTTTGTGTGAATGCAAGGCAAAATACCGCAGTTTTTTTTGAGCTTCAGAAAATGAAGTTGAGTGCTCAGGAATTCTCTGACTCATAGTGGTCTAGAGCCAGTATCCCTAACTAAAACTCTGGAGTTTTCAATTTTGAAACTCACATTCTGCAACTCAATTTGTAACATAAAAATCAGTATAAAATCTGTAACTTGGTTAAATATTTATACTATAAAAATTATTTTCATTTACCTTGATCAGGAGTAAAGTTTTTAGGAATATATTAAGTACAAATACTTAGTGAATCCTTAAATCCTATTGACCACTATAATTTTTTTCAAATTGAGGTAACTTACCCCATGGGGGTGTGGAGAAGATCAAGAGGGTGCCTTGAATGCATGACTTTTGAATTATATTTTCATGCTACATTTATAGTGTAAAATATAGGTTTAAATAGTAATAAGTTTGGCTCGGAAATTATCAACCTTATATCTCAGTTAAATACAGACTCCACAACCTAAATTTGAGAAGCACTATAAAAACTATACTCAGATATTTTTCTTCCTTTAACTATTGGGAAAATGAGAAGCAATTTTTAAACCTTGTGGGTTATAAAGTTCTAAAGGAATCTTAGAATTATTACTAATAGCCTTTAAAGCAACCTCTAAAGTTTTCAAATGTTTTTCGAGTTCAGTACGACTCTTTTTGTCTTTACTATTTTTCACTGCTTTAGCTGTTTTTTTGATTTTATCTACATAATCAAAAGTCAAACGTACAGTAATTAAATCCTTAGTAACACTATATTGACAAATTTTTTGTTTTCCCTTGCAAGTCTTATTTAAGTCCTGATTAGCTTTTGCTAAAGTATCTAATAACCTTTGGTTTGATTGTGCTACTTTTAGCAAAGTATCATAAGATTTAATCAGAGGTTTTGCTGAAATAAAATAACTTGAATTAGTTGGTATGTCTTCAGCATAATTTAGAGCTTTTTGCCAATATTTTGCAGCATCTCTCCAATTATCTTTTGCCTCAAACACTTCAGCTTGTTTAGAGTAACTAATAGCTTGATTATAAGCCTCTTGACCAATTTCTTCTACGATTCTACGTTCCTCTGCTTGCTGAAGTTTTTGTTTATACTGAGAAAGTAAATTTTTGGCTTTTAAATAAGCAGTTGTTTGTTGAGGAATCTTAGATACTTTATCTAAGGCATCTTTCCAGTTTGAATGTACACTTTTCCAGCTTTCAGGAAATTGAGCTATTACCTCTCTGGTCTCTGCTAACTGAGCTAATTTTTTCGCCGCTATTAACTTTTGATTAGCTTCTTCTTCACTAGTTAATCTTCCTTTAATAGCAACTAAATACTTGCGATATTGCTGTAGTTTATTTTTAGCAAAAGGATAAGCTCTACTATCTTCTGGTACTTTTTCTAATAGAGCGATCGCTTCTTGCCAAAGTGATTGAATTTCTATCCATTCTTCTATTGGTAGTGGTAAACCTTTGCTTTTTTGAGCTGCTTGTGCACCATTACGCAAAGCTTGTCTAATTGTTTCCAAATGCTCATTTTCTGTTTTGTAAGTAGACTTTAAATTTTGTGATTCTAAGTAATGTATTGACCAAAATGGAATCTTTTCTAAATTTTTAATTGCTGTTTCTAAATTTTCTTGTGCCCACTTTGGAGCCAAAGAATTTTTGACATTTTTAATTGTTTCTAGTGATTGTTGATTTAATTCTTTTGCCGTTGATATTATCATACATTTTCCAATCACACAGGGTTGAGTTATTGCAAAAAAACAGCCTATTAAAATTGCTAAACTTAAACTAGCGCTAATCAATTCTACTTGAGAAAAGGCAGCTAAATTAATAGTTGATTCTTTGATTATAGGCGATGTTTTTTCTACATAATTCCTAGTTTTTCTATTAATTTTTTTTGGGGATAAATCTAATCCTTCCATATCAAAAGGATTATCTAAATCATCCAGTATTTTTGAAGTGATTTTAATTTCTGAATTTTGACTTTTATCCTGAGAGATATGCTGATTGATTAGATGAGGATTTGTATCAGACATACCCTCAGATTCTAGTCTCATAGATATTGCTTCTAAATCTTTTAAACTAAATGGATTATCTAAGGAATCTAGTAATTCTGGTGTAATTTTTATTTCAGAATCTATATTTCTATCTACCCATTTGGGCAGAAAAGTGAACATAGATTCTTCTGAGGTATCCTTGGTAAAAAATGAATGATAAGCATAAGGATATGTATGACCTATTATATTCAAGCAAATACCTACTTTTTCTATATATTCTAACTCCTGTTTTTGAACTAGAGTTTTTAACTCTGCAATTGTTTTTTGCTTATCTATCACTACATTTGCTGGATGTTGAAAAATAACCAATAATGTTCCTACCTTTAAGTCGCATTTAATTTCACAAACATCATTAGATTTTTTTAAATCTTGCCAGTTTCGTTGTAAATTATGTTCTAATATTTCTGTATTAATGTTTCTGACTTCTGTTTTCATTTTTATATTGATACTTGATTAGTTTATTTATATTTTTTGGTAATTATGTAATTAAATTTCAAATTATCTGATGTACAAATTTAACCTTAAAACATATTTATCCCAGGTATATTGCCAGCTATTAGCATACCTAACTTAGGTCAAATTAACTCTAATTGTAATTAGAATTTATATTTATAGAAAATAATAAATTGTAAAATTACCACCAAGGATTTTAAGTAAATAACAGCTTAAAAATTAAGGTATAAACATGCCTGACTACCTACTCTATAATTCTCATTTAGACCTAAGTCTGTTCCAGACAAAGTCCTTACCTACCCTTAACTCCTAGCCTCACTCATAAAACTTTTTTAGCAGACCTTAATTAATAGCTGATAGCTGACTGTTGAATACTTGCAGTTAACCTAAACCTAACTCCCGTTTCAATAGATTAATTGAATTTATAACAATATAATTTTCAATACATATAATTTCTGGTGGGCGAATAATATCTTCCCTATTTTTTTGTAAGACATCTTTAAGTATATCAAAGCTAAATCTATCACAGACAATTATTCTAGCTACCCGCACTATAGCATTTATTTTATCGATTTCTGTATGTATAGCCGGCATAAAAACTATATCATTTCCGCGCCAACCATGAATAATTAATTCTGCAGCTCTTAAAACACCTGAACTGAGACTAACAAAACCACAGTAACTTCCTTTGGGTAATGTATTTAGCAATTGAAGTTCTTGAGCATAATCATATGTATCAATTGGTATAACCCTGACAGGTTTCAGAACAGCTATTTCTTCAGCTTCCTTAATAAAATAACGACTTGTGATAATTGTGCCAGCAGATATTTGGTTTATAACCTCATTTAGTTCTTCGATGGGAACCAACTCTACAGCAATATTCAGAGCTTGTTCTAACTCTTTGGTCATCAACTTTCCAATGCCAATGTCATGAAACGGAGCTGTGACTAATACTCTAGCACTACAACGATATCGCCAGTCAATCTCACTCAGGAGCATTTCCCTAGCTTCATTTAAACTAGAACCTTGGGATAATAATTCATCTAAGCTACTCTTGACTATGTTACTGGCATTTGGATATTTATCGAAGGTGAGAGACTTTAAGTTTGACCCTCCCTCATTTCCTTGACTTCTCACATAAATACCAGAACCTGCTTGAGCTTCTACTAGACCGGTATCTTCTAGTTGACGGTATACTTTACTTATAGTGTTGCGATGTAACCCAGTTTGCATCGCAAGTTGACGGGTACTAGGTAATCGATGGCCAGGAGGAAATTTACGGGAAGCAATTGCTAACCTAATTTGACTATATAATTGCTTTGATGCGGGAATATCATTATCTGCTTGAATTTGAAAATCAATCATTACCTAAGCTCCAGTGGATAGCAATAATAGCGCTACGCTTAAGTCAAAACTCAAAATTTAAAAGCTAATAATTTATCTTGGCTTGTTAAGTGTAATGCTACATATATGATTATGATATAAATTTAATATGAGTTTTTGCTTGACAAAAATTACAGCATGGCATAGGAATTTTACGGGGAAGGCGTTAATAATCAAACTCTTGTATGGCGATCATCTGAGTCGGTAAATATGTAGCAGCTATCAAGGGGCAGGAGGCAGATAAGCTGTTGGTTCTATAATCTGGTATTATTTTTGTTTAGCTGTAATTATCTTTATTCATGCTAATTGGATTCAAAATTGAACAGCACCCAAATAACCAGTGAAAAACATTGCTGGCCAAACACAAAATTTTGTAGCTGGTCATACAAATAAGTTGAGATTTGTGCTTAAGGAAAAACATTCTTTTTTCATCTCTAAAAATCTCAGCGAGTATTAAGATGTAATTTCTCACTGCCATTGAGCTACATAAGCTTTTGGTTGAGATTCAACCGCAAAACTGCTGGCCTGCTTGAGATATGATGATCTGTTTAGTAGTATGGGTTATTCAATTGTGAACATTTTGGTTTGACTTGTGAAGGGAGACTTAAATGCTAGTTGAAATCTAACAATGGAGTTGAGTTCTCAAGTCTGCGCCAGGGAAGTTGGATCACACTGATGTGGCCAGGTAGAACTACTGAATAGAATTGATATAATGAAGGCTATTCAAAGATTTATGTAGATAGTTGTAAGTTGATCAAAATGAAAATGCTTTAACTATAAGATTACTAAAAACTTTAAAGCTTCTGAGTTTAACGAGTATATGACACAATTAGAAATCCATAAAACTCATATTCAAGTCCCTAATGGAGACCTTCAAATAGATTCCTATTTAGTACAACCATTAGGAACTGGTCCATTTCCAGGGGTGGTGGTTGTTCAAGAAATATTTGGGGTTAATAACCATATTCGGGAAGTAACAGAAAAAATTGCTAAAGAAGGTTATGTGGCGATCGCTCCCTCAATTTACCAACGTCAAGCTCCTGGTTTTGAAGTGGGCTACACTGAGGAGGATGTAATATTAGGTCGCAAGTACAAAGAACAAACTCGAGCTTCAGAACTACTCAGCGATATTCAAGCTACTATTAATTATCTCAAAAATTTACCTACTGTTAAACCAGATAAGTTCGGTTGTATGGGTTTCTGTTTTGGAGGCCATGTAACTTATCTAGCAGCTACTTTGCGAGAAATTCAAGCAACTGCTTCTTTCTATGGGGCTGGTATTGCTGTTGGTACTCCTGGTGGTGGTGAGCCTACTATTACTCTCACTCCTAAAATTAGTGGTACGATATATTGCTTTTTTGGCACAGAAGATCCTTTAATTCCCATAGAAGAGGTAGAAAAAATAGAAGCAGAATTACAGAAACATAAAATTAAACATCAAGTATTTCGTTATCAAGCAGACCACGGTTTCTTCTGTGACCACCGTAGTAGTTATAATGCTCAAGCTGCTGCTGATGCTTGGGAATTGACCAAACAACTTTTTCTTCAAAATTTATAAGGAAAAAAAGTTATATCTAGCACTGACTATTAGACATCTCCAAAAATTCCTCAAGTCTTTCTCTAAGAAAGACTAGATATTCAAGATAATTGTCAAGGAATTTTGTTATTTCTACACTATTATTAGTCTTTTAGGTATTTCTTGTTAATGGGTTAATGTTTGATTACTTACTTATTTCTTTTTTGTCTTTAAGTAGTAAGTGGCCTTGCAAAATTAATTACACGTTTATACAAGCTGAATGATTGGCCTTATAAAAAGAATAGATAATTAAAATAGGTAAATAATTTTGCTGAGGTACTTACATTTTTGTACTAAAATTAATGTTTATCTTATTAGAATTACTGTTTGATAATAATATGTGGTTGAGCAGGACTTTGGGAAAAAAAATGGTAAAAAAAGGGGTAAAATATATAGATGTCAAGTATTTGAAGTTAATTACTAGAACTGGGAAAGTATCATGAAAGAAACAACTCCAGTGGCTATATGCTATGCCATCTTGCTTCTATAAATAGTGCGATCGCTCACTTTTTTGTTTTGGATTATATCAGATAATTTGATTATAGAGCAATCATGATTAACATCTTCTTTAGCTGTTAAGGGCAAATAAACAACGCAATGAAAAATTTGATTATATAACTGTAGTATTATAATAATAATACTCTCATGATAAAAGCCATTATTTTTGTTAGGACATTCTCGCACCTCTCAAATAGTCATAGCAAGAATTTAACTCCAAACTTCTGAATTATGCTATGAATTGGTGATTTTTTATAACTATGCCCTCAAGATTAGTTATATTTGAGTAACTTAGTGTTTTTTTTACTCCATATGAATTCGGAATCAATTAGCTCTCAAGGAAGTAAACAATCCTTTACAATGGATGATTTTGCCAAAGCTCTCGAACAACCTCAGTATAATTATGAATTTAAAAAAGGACAAATAGTAACTGGAAAAGTTAATAGTTATGAGTCTGAAGGTATCTACGTTGATGTAGGGGGAAAGTCTTTAGCTCTCTTACCTTTTCCAGAAGCTTCTTTGGGGGATATAGAAGATTTATCTGAAGCACTACCACTCCAGCAAGAAAGAGAATTTCTAATTATTCGTGAGCAAGATGCAGACGGTGAAGTGCTTCTTTCTATTAAGCAGCTAGAAATTAATCAAATATGGGAGAGATTGGCTGAATTAGAAGCAGGTGGTCAGTCTTTTCAAGTTCGGGTGATTGGTACTAATAAGGGTGGGGTAACAGTGGATATACAATCTTTGCGGGGTTTTGTTCCACGCTCCCATCTTCTGGCAAGGGATAATTTGGAGTCATTGATAGACCAGGTATTAACTGTCAATTTTTTGGAATTAGACCAAGAAAAAAAGAAGATTGTGATGTCTCAACGTTTGGCCACTCAATCTGCTGGTTTTAGTAAGTTAGCTGTTGGTCAATTACTTGAAGGAAAAGTTGTTGGAGTAAAGCCTTTTGGTGTTTTTGTAGATTTAGAGGGTTTAACTGGTTTGCTACATATTACTCAAGTTAGTCAAAAACGGGTTGATTCTTTATCTACAATTTTTTCCCAGGGTAATTTGGTTAAGGCGATGATTGTTGATTTAGATGAAGGTAGAAAGCGAATTTCTCTCTCTACTAAGGTGTTAGAAAATTATCCAGGGGAAATGTTGGAAAAAATTGATGAAGTGATGGAGTCGGCAGATGCTCGTGCAGAAAGGGCAAGAAAAGCTTTACCTCAACTACAATAATTTTGGTTTTTAGGTTGATTTTTTTCTATTAACTTACTTTTGAAGGCTGAATAGGTTTGAGCGCTTATTCAGCAATTTTTATAGGTCAAAAAAAAACTGATACAAATTTACTATGTACTAAATATGGTTTATGGTTGAGAATGTTAACTATAAAATAATTATCAACACAAGAGAATAAATGATGAAAAATTCGTTTTTAATGTTCTTGAAAATAATGGGTTTTTACTTGAAATATTTAACTAATAAAAAAATGATATATGAAATAAAAAAATAATTATCTAAACCAATTATTAGCATAGGTAAAGGCAAAGAAATGATGTCTTTATAGAACCTCCCTAACCCTACTGAATAGTAAAGTATGATTTTTGTCAAGAGTTAGTTTTATACTAAAGTTCTTCCTGTCTATAAAGTGGATGGGTAGATAATAATTGTAGAATATGAAAAAATTAAATGTTTTAGGAATTGATGGCGGCGGAACGAAAACAGAAGCGGTTTTAATGGATGAAAATTGTCAAGTTCTTGGTAGTGGCAAAAGCGGTCCGTCAAATTATCACAGTGTAGGAATTGAAGTAGCAAAAAATTCGATTCAAACTGCTATTACTCAAGCAGTTGCTAATAGTAATAGTTATCAACCAATCTCTGGAATTTGCCTGGGTTTAGCAGGAGTGGGAAGACCTGAAGATTTTTTAGTGGTAGAAAGTCTTCTCAAAGAAATTATGATGGATATTCCGATCAAATGGGATTTACAGCCAAATACTGTAGTTATTTGTAGCGACAGCAATATCGCTTTGGTGGGAGGTCTTGGATGTTCTGTAGGTATTGTGGCGATCGCTGGTACGGGTTCCCTAGTATTTGGCCAGAATAGTCATGGCTTAACTAAGCGGGTTGGTGGTTGGGGTTATCTTTTGGGAGATGAAGGTAGTGGTTATAATATAGCTATTAGAGGTTTACAGGCGGCTTTGAAAAGTTATGATGGACGTGAGTCTCCGACTATTTTGGTTACAGATTTTACTAGATACTTAGGCCTGAAAAATATTGAGGGTATTATAGAAATAATATATCGCCGTAGATGGGATGTAACACGGATAGCTGCACTTGCTCCCATTGTCTCGGCTGCCGCAGATAAGGAAGATAAGGTAGCTAAAAAAATTATTCAGGGTGCTGTGGAGGAGTTAAGTAAAGCTACAAAAATTGTGATATCTACCTTATTTCAGGTTCACGAAATTTTTGAAGTGGTTACTATTGGAAGTGTCTGGAATAGTATGATTAACTTTCGCGGTCAGTTTGAAGATTCTATAGCAGCGATCGCTCCTACTGCTCAAGTTATTTGGCCTAAACATGAGCCTGTTTATGGGGCAGCTATTTTAGCTTTAAAAGCTATAAAAGCGATAAAAGCTCAAAGTTAACATGTAGCTATTGGGCCTGTAGCAATTCCTAAAACTCTTTTCTTGCTGAGGGTGATGGGAAAATGGGGCTGGGGGAAATAGCGATCGCTGCTCTTTCCTGTGGCAGAAAAAAAACGTATTTTTAAATATATTTACTGTTTAGAAATATCAATTTGATGGAAAATTTATAACTTTTTTATTTAATAAAGTTGGATTTTCAATGTTGATTAAGGATAGCTCCTAAAGGGGGAGGTTAAAAGCAGTTTGTGAACAAAAAATCAGGTCTCAAACTTAAGACTAGAAAAGCAAGAACTGATAATTAATAAATGGTTTGGTCTTAATAATCATACATTCAATTTTTGTGAAAAAAAACGGGCAAAAGGAAATAAAAATTTAGATGCACGAGAGCTTAACTGATAACTAATGACCTTAGGCGTCTGTACTGATAACTGAATATTGGAGGATAGATATTACTTATGGTTAATTCAAAAAACTGGCATTCTGGAACGTCTTTGTTGTTGACTTTAGGCATGACATTAGCTACAGCAACTCCTGGTTTAATGTCAAAACAAGCTATGGCTCAATTTAACGGACCAAGACAATACCCAGGCTACCAACAAAGACAATACCCAGGCTACCAACAAAGACGATATCCAGGCTACCAACACAGACGATATCCAGGTAACCCAAGAGGGCCGTTGTCTGTAGCAAGGATACGAGCAGGAAAGCTTATTCCTATAGAATATAAGGAAGCAGAAAAGGTTGTGATAACTCCAGATGAGTCGATGAGGTTAAGGTTGAGGGTGACTAAAGATATTAGGGATGCTCAAGGAAGAGTGGTTATACCTTTTGGTGGTGAGATAGAAGGTGAACTACGACCTGTTTCAAATGGGACTCAGTTTTTTGCTGAACAATTAATTATTGGCGATCGCCGTAGGTTTCCTATTAATGCTGTTTCTCAAGTAATTACTGAGACTGAAGAAATAACAAAAGGTGCAAGCGCTGGGGATATCTTGAAGGGTGCTGCTGTGGGTGGTGGTGCTGCTGCTTTATTATCTGCGGTTCTTGGAGATCGGGTTCTGGCTACGGAAAGGATATTAATAGGTGCGGGTTTAGGTGCTTTAGGTGGAGTGTTATTGGGTCGGGAAGAAGGGGAGGTAGTTGTTATTTATCCAGAGGATGATTTAGAATTGAGGTTGCGTTCTGATTTTGCGTTGCGCTAGTTTTGGGTTCAGAAGTTAGCTGTGAAATGAATTCTTGTAAGAATTGCTGCCTTGAGCGTATATATTGCTTGGGTTATGGGAGTGGATATCGCGTCTCAAGGTATTGAAGAGGCTGAAGGATATGGTGTTTCTGCTGTAGTTGAAATGAAATCCAGAGCACCTCATCAGCTATGTTAATAATACTAGTGTATTAACAATGTGCTGGTAAGTTATACAGATTTTTGATTTGCTTGAATAGAGCTTTAATAGATATCTCTAAAAATGCTGATTTGGGAATGGCGGGGTAAGGGCTTGAGAATCTTTTCTGAAGATGCATAATTAGGAGATTTATCCTTGAAAGGATCATAGGCCCAATAATTAATTAGACTTTCAAGAGGCTTCTAATGTCTATGGTGTCATCAATAACCTAGGGTATTAATTTCTATAAATGGGCTATTTGAGTATGGCTTTATACAACTATGGAGCAAGAGCATACAAGCCTTGGCCTGTTTTCAGCAGCACCAATTAATTTTTGGGACTTGGTTCTGTGGGCATAACTCTAATTAATTAAGTTTCTAGGAGCTTTTTTGATTTGCGGGTAAGATTTTCATTGGTATCTTAATTATACAACTGCAATACATTAACCCTGCCTATCACCAAATGGGTTAAGGTCTCACCTCAACTGGAAGCATTCGTCACTAAAACTAGCCCCTTTTTTTTGATCTTTTTGTTGGTAGCAAGATAACTAACAGTTTCTTTTCAGTTAGTTTTTTTTTTACATTTCATTTTATAGTGACATACTATTTTAAAAATGAATAATAGTATCATACTTAAGATAAATATAGTATTTTCATAAATATATATAATAATTATTTTTTTTTTGATAAAAACTATTAATCGTATTTATCTAAATATATGAAACAAAAGTTTGAAATTTATAATATAATAAGTTAAGAATTGTTAAAGTATAGTAAAAATAAATAAATAGCGGATATTTGGCTTTTATGATTGTATTTATTTTACTAGCTATATTCACGCTCGTGTATAAAAGATTCTGGGAGGGTAAAGTATTAACAGTAGTCTTAGACCAGAAACACAAAAAGTTTTTAATAAAACTATTAGGCTAAATATATCTTGTTTTCAGGTAACTTATTAAAGGTCTTCTTGCTCCCAATAAAATATAATTTCATCTAATATAAATCTTCCTAGTGTGAGAGGGTATTTTTTTTAGATTATCGTGTTGCTAAATAGGATACTGAGTAATGGAATCAATCTGATTTTAGCTCTGGGTTTAGTGTTACTTTTTTTTGTAAATTTTTCTTAATAAAATTGTTAGTAATTTGATCTATATTTTTCCGTTTACTTTGACATAATATCGTATTAAAATCTGGTAAGACACACAGATAAGGTTGTTGATTTCATCGGGTAGAATTTTTAGGTAAAAACCACAATATATATAATAATCTCGACTTGTTTGAATACATTTTTTATGAGGGTCTATTTGTATTCTTTATTTACAATATTGTTTCAAAACTTTATATATAATGATTGTTACACAAATACCAGGGGTTTGTTCATTGAGACTGATATTAAATTTAATAGCTACTATTTCGAGAATTCATACTTTTCATCTATTGAAAGGGTTAACGTCCTTGCTATTAACCTGTGATTATTTATCAATTTGGAAGAGCTTTAAGCAGTTTACTAATAAAATTTATCAGCTTATTCATTATATTTATAAATTACTTCAGCTCAACTCTGCCTTTTGGAAAAAGCTCAAGTCTAAGGTGGATGATGTTTTATCTAGTGGTCGAAAAAAGTTGATTAAACTAAATGAACAAGCTATAGATTCTTCTATGCAAATTTATTATAATGATAATAATGATAATAATGAGGTAGCAAAGCAGGTAATTGTTAAAAAGCTCAAGAAACACAGACAAAAACAAGCTACACTTTTATATAAGGCATTTCACGATGGGCTGACGGGTTTACCAAACCGTAATTTGTTTTTTAATGAACTAAAACTAGTTTTACATCAGTCTAGAAAAGACCTAAGTTATAAGTATGGGGTTCTGTTTTTAGATCTAGATCGCTTTAAAGTAATTAATGATAGTTTGGGGCATGTTATTGGAGATCAAGTATTAGTCATCATCAGCAGGCGACTACAGAATTATATCAAAGCTTCAGATACTGTGGCGAGGTTAGGAGGGGATGAGTTCACTATCTTACTAAGGTCTCTACCCGATGCTGACTATGCTACTAAAGTAGCTATGAAAATTAATCAAGAACTTGCTCAACCAATTTATGTTGAAGGACATGAAATATTTACTACAGTAAGTATTGGCATTGTTACTAATTGTAAACAGTTTAGTGATCAGCTCGGTGAAAATAGTTTTCCTATTTGTCCTATTTACAACCACCCAGAAGATGTACTGCGAGCTGCAGATATTGCGATGTATCGGGCTAAAGATTTAGGTAAGGCAAGGTATGAGGTGTTTGATTTGACAATGCACAGAGAAGTTGTATCTTTATTAGAATTGGAAAATGATCTACGACGAGCTGTAGAAATGATTAAACAAAATCCAGTAAATTCTCAGTTTTTTTTAAGTTACCAACCAATTATTTGTTTAACTACAAATAAAATTACTGGTTTTGAATGTTTGGTACGCTGGGCTCATCCTACTAAAGGCTTAATTCAACCAGGAAAGTTTATCCCATTGGCAGAAGAAACGGGTTTAATTATTCCTCTAGGAATGTGGATATTGCGAACGGCTTGTCATCAGTTGGCTGTTTGGCAGAAAAGGTTGACAGGGAGACATGTTTGCTCTGGTTTGGCATATTCTGACTGTAATTTTATTGCTCATAATTTTACTATGAGTGTCAATATTTCTAGCAAGAATATCTCACAACCAAATTTTTTGGAACAAGTTAATGAAATTTTGGCGGCAACAAATTGTCAACCTCATTGTTTGAATCTAGAAATTACTGAAAGTTTAATTATGACAAATGTTGATTTAGCTACTGCAGTTTTTGAGAAACTGAAAAATCAAAATATTAGATTATCAATAGATGATTTTGGTACTGGTTATTCGTCGTTAAGTTATTTACATCAGTTTCCTATTAATACTATTAAAATTGACCGTTCTTTTGTGAGTCAATTAGATTCGGATACAAGCGGTCAAACTTTAAAAATTGTGAGTGCTGTTATTGCATTGGCTAATAATTTAGATTTAGAAATAATTGCAGAAGGAATAGAAACTAAGGCTCAAATGAATCAGCTCAAGCAACTTAAGTGTCGCAAAGGACAGGGGTATTTTTTCTCAAAGCCATTGACAACTTCCAGTGTAAATGAACTACTTCAGTTTACCTCACTAACTAGTCCTTTTCTTTAAAGCAGCAGGAATATAAAATGAATTATGTTTATTTGTCAGATTGAGGTTTTTCTGCTGTATGTCTTAGATAAAATTAGAGGGGTAAATAATTTTTTGTTGGTGCTGATTAGAGGTTAGAAGGCTAGGATAATTGGTGGAATAAGTATTAAAGGGGTGGTAGGGTTAATGTTTATCAATAATTCAATGTTAAGGCTTATGTTTAAGGTATTTATTGAGGTTTTTTTTTCTGTCTGATTTATGAATATAAGGGGTGGTTTTGATGGATGATTTAGTTGGAGATTAACTAATATTAATTGAAGATAGAATAGAGTTCCTAGGATCAGTGTTTATAAGTTTATTCCCTTACTCGCGATATTTTAATTCTATAGAATTATGGTGGTTACAGTTGAGGTGTTTTTGAGGGGGTTTTTGTCTGACAGAAGACTAAAATGGTTGATACAATTATCTGTGGTGATGCTGGTTTTAATGAATATTCAATGTTTAAAAAAACTGGTTTACTAACTTTTGTTACTGTACTTCAGGGACAGGGAAGGTTGCTGTGTCTGGAGAGGGGAGAGAGGATTGATTTAATCAAAGAATAATGATATAATTAAGGGTAAAAGTTTACAGGTAATAAATCAAAAATAATAAACCAGGAGTAATACTAATTCTTGTGGGTTAATGCTTTGTTTGGGAAGATTTTAGTTATTAAATATTTTGCATAAATATAATGTTTTTTTTGCTGTGTTTGGCTAGGTTAATGTTAATTCTTATTATGTTTTCGGGATGCTTTTATGCAAAGTTCCTAAGTTTATTGCCCTACTTTTTGCTTTTCCTAGTTAAGAAAATGTAGGAAAGTTTTTGAGGAATAGTATGAGGAATTGGGTGTTAGGAGGGTTTGCATAGGGGCTGAAAATGAAGTGTTTTTTGATGCCGAATTCAGTTGATATGATCTGATTTCTGGTTTCTTTGGATCTTCAGCCCGACGGCTCTCTTGTTTGACTTGGGTATGGCGCCATAGATGCTAGCGCTGGTTATTTTTTAGCGATCGCAATTTCCTTTTTGCCCAATTCTGTAGTTGTTCGTCTGGGTCGTTTTCGGCTCTGTCTTGTAATAGTGGGAGGGTTTGGGGATGGTCTGGGTATTGTTTGACTATTGCTTCTAGTGCTGTTTGTCGAGGGTTGTCTTGAATTTCATGTATACGTTCAAAGGGATCGTTGAGGGCGTTGTCATAAAATATTTCAAAAGTTCCGGGCTCCTGTTTCCAACCAGTTGCTATTTGTTTGACTGCCTCACGTCGCACATCCCAACTTTCATCAGACACAACCTTTTGTTTGAGTAATTCTAAAATTCCGGGCTCGTGTTTCCAACCAGTAGCTATTTGTCGGACGGCTTCAGTTCGCACAGACGAACTTTCATGAGACACAACCCTTTGTTTGAGTAATTCAAAAATTCCGGGCTCGTGTTTCCAACCA
>JAGGDU010000167.1 GCA_018457135.1 Trichodesmium erythraeum GBRTRLIN201
CAAAACTTTTTCAGTATGAAATTTTGCCGCAACCTACTTAGGATTGCTATAGTTTAAACAATATCATGGAAAATTTATTAACAATAGAAACAGTAGCAAACTCAATTGTCAAAAATTCCCCTAACAAACCATCTCCAGATTCCGTTATATCAGCACTTCTTGAAATTGAAAAACAGTCAAAAAAAGAGAAGCAAAAGTATCAACTTGACCAGTTATCTGGTCATTGGCAATTATGTTTTATTACTGGGACTAAAAAAACTAGACAAAAAGTGGGTGCTATCTTAGGAAAAGGACGTTACATTCCCAATTGGGTAAAAATTAAACTCTCCTATTCTTCTCCTCTCAATACTTCTGAAATACCCCAACAAGTCAAAATAGGTATGGTAGAAAATACTGTAGAATTTGCTGTTTTAAAATTATCTCTTTCTGGGCTGACAAAATTTATAGATCGAAAAAATATTCTGGCTTTTGATTTTACAAAAATTACAGTCAAACTCTTCGGCATAAAACTATATTCTGGATATATTCGAGGGGGTAAAGAAACTGAAAATAAATTTCTCAAGGAAACTGTAGCCAAGCAAGCATTTTTTGCCTATTTTTTGATTAAAGAAAAATTTATTGCTGCTAGGGGCAGAGGAGGAGGATTAGCTATTTGGAGACAATTGGAGCATTAAAATACCAAGAATTACTTAGTACTAAAAAAATATAATTAAAAACTAAACTTTATCTTTTTTACACCAATTAAAGCTAAAAATTTTTCTGTAATTGCAAAACAAAATGGAAAAATCAATAAAGGAATTTTTTTCATGAAAGTCGCTATTTTTATGAGGATATTTCTACCCTTTTATATTATTTATCCAAAACTTTTAACTAAGGCTTTTGAGTATGGGGAGAGACATTATATATAATGCCTGTACAACATTTATCACATAAACTTAACGAGGGTCTATTATAAAAAAAGATTATCCTCTTTGTATTAATTATTTAATAACTGAAGTTTCACAAAAAGTTAGTATTCATCTATAGAAATTATTACTAAGTTGAGTCCAGGCTGGGAATTGAAACTCGTCGCTCCTCAACTGCAGCTAATTTTTTATATCTCAACTAAATACTATTTTTTTAATCAGTTTTATATCTGCTTATTCCACATAATCTAACCTATATAATCATCAAGATTAATTATTAGCTGCATAATTTTATTTGCAATCGTCTTTATTTCTTATTACCCATTACTTTGTGAATAGCTATGGATCAAGATAATTGGTTAAACACATTACATGAAAATCGAATAATTGCTGTTATCCGCGCATCAAAAATGCAGCAAGCTTGGCACATGGCAAATGCCGTTGCTGCTGGAGGTATTCGGATAATAGAAATTACTTGGAATAGTCATCAAGCAGCAAAACTAATTACTTTATTACGCTCCGAATTACCAAATTGTATCATTGGTACAGGTACACTATTAACCTTAGAAGACTTACAAAAAGCACTTAAGATTGGTTGTCAGTTTGTCTTTACCCCACATATTAATCCTATTATGATTCAAACAGCAAAAATAGCAGCAGTTCCTATAATTCCTGGCGCTCTCTCTCCTACAGAAATAGTTAACGCTTGGCAAGCAGGGGCTAATTGTGTTAAAATATTTCCTATTTCCGCAGCTGGAGGAGTAAATTATATTAAAAGTTTGCAAGGACCTTTAGGAGAAATTCCTTTAATTCCTACTGGTGGAGTTACTTTAGAAAACGCTCTAGAATTTATTAAAGTAGGTGCAATTGCTGTAGGTTTATCAGGAAAACTATTTCCAAAAAAATTAATAATTACTCAAAATTGGCAAGCGATAACTCAACAAACTCAGCTTATAGTTAAACAAATTTCAGAAAACAATTAGTCTGGTAAATAAATTAAAATTATCTCTATTTTTCAAGATTTAGCTATCAGCTAAAGTGAAAAAAATAGGAATAAATAATTTTAAATTTATTATAGTTATAGAACTTTTTTGTTGATGCTATAAATCAAAGTCAGATCATAATTTTTCTTTTTTTTAGTGAGATATAAACATGAAAAAAATACTGATTTTAAATCTGAATAATAGACTAAGCTTCTCAACTAAAAATCGTGATTTTAAAGGCAATAATCAGGATGAAACAATTAGCTTATTTGTTGATTTAAATAAGTCTTATAATTCTAAAAAATTAGATCAAATAGTTAAAATATTTGCTAGTACAGCCCTAATTATTACGGTTTTTTTATCCTGGTCAATACCAGCTTTAGCTAGTAAATGGACAAATATAATTGCGACAAGAATGTTAGAGTTACAACAATCAAATGAACGTTGGATATCAATTGATTTATCGACCCAAAGATTAATAGCTTGGGAAGGAAATGAAGCCGTTTATGCTGTCATAGTTTCTACAGGTAAAGCATCAACTCCTACGCGTCTTGGCACTTTTCAAATACAAACAAAATATCCCACCACTAGAATGACTGGGCCAGGTTACGATGTGCCTGATGTTCCCTATACTATGTATTATGATGCAGGAATGGCAATTCATGGTGCTTACTGGCATAATATGTTCGGGACTCCAGTTAGTCACGGTTGCACAAATGTAGCAGTCAATCACGCTAAATGGCTATTTGACTGGGCATCCGTGGGAACTCCTGTTATAGTACATAACTAAAAAGAATGAAACTTTACATTATTTGGTTAACAGTGCACGCCTTTCTTATCAACATTCACATTAGTACACTATATTGTCATTTTCTTGAGCACTAAAAATAGGAATATAATATCAAGCTGGCATTTTTCAACTAATTTTAATATTAATAATATTTAATGGTTTAACTTAGTTTTATGCATGATTTTTTGTTCAATAAAGTGTATTTAAGAACGTTTATAGATTGAACACCAGATCAAATGAGCAAAATCTGATTAAAGATAAAAAAAACTGATGACTAATAAAGGCTTTATTTATTTAGATTTTGAATAGATTATTGACTTTTTAAAGCTTTTTTGTTATTTTAACTAAGAAAAGAATGATAATCATTATCATTCTTAAAATCATAAAATAATAAAGAAATGCTTAGAAAATTTAAGTGGATCGGTAGTTCATTATTATTAACAATAGCACTGAGCATAAATGCTTCAGCCATAAGTATTGGCAAGGTAGCTCAAAATAGAAATGGAATTAAAATAATTGCAACTTTCTTGCCAATATATATCTTTACCAAAGGAGTCGCCGGAGAAACTGAAGAGATAGAAATCTTAATTCCTCCGGGAACAGATCCCCACGAATATCAGGGAACACCAGAAAATGCTCGTAGTATTGCACAAGCAGATATTTTAGTAAAAAATGGGTTGGGTTTAGAAGAATTTTTAGAGAAATTAGTCGATAGTACTGGTAACTCTCAACTACAAAAAATTAATGCTAGCCAAAATATTGAACCTATAGACATGGAAGAAGATGACGATAACCATAACGACCATGACCATGACCATGACCATGACCACGACCACAGTCACAAAGAGGGAAACCCTCATGTTTGGTTAGACCCAGTTTTAGCACAGCAACAAGTCAAGAATATTCGCGATGGTTTAATAAAAGCTAACCCTAATAATGCAACTACTTATCAGGCAAATGCTAGTATTTATCTGGAAAAATTACAGCGACTTGACCAAGAGTTTAAAACTCGTTTAAAACCTTTCAAAGAATGCAAGTTTATTGTCTTTCACGATGCCTATCCATATCTAGCAAAACGCTATAATTTGCAACAAATAGCAGTTGTAGAATTGCCACAAGACAATATTAAGCCTAGGGATATTCAAAGAGTAATAGAGGCGGCTAAAAAATATCAAGTAAAAGGTTTACTAGCGGAAATAGGATTTAATGATAGTAGAATGCAACAAATTGCTAAAGATATTGGCTTACCAATTAAAAAATTAGATCCAATAAATAGTGGTTTGTTAGACCCAGAACATTATTTCACTGCCATGAGAAATAATTTAAAAAGTTTAGAGGAAGTTTGTCAGTGAAATTAGTCGAAAGAAACAAAAGTCTACCAGTAATTACTGTACAAAATTTGACAGTAATTATAGGCCAATATAAAGCGGTAGAATCAGTCTCATTTCAAATTTTTTCTGGCAGTAATACAGCAATAATTGGACCTAATGGAGCTGGAAAAAGTACATTAATTCAAGCAATATTAGGTTTAATTCCTTATGAGTATGGTTATGTAGAAATTATTGGCAGAGAAATTAAAAATTTAGGAAAATATTGGCATAAAATTGGTTATATTCCCCAGAAGTTAACTTTTGACCGGAGTTTTCCTTTAACTGTAACTGAATTAGTTAGTTTGGGTTGGCCTCAAAGAGGTTTTATGAAGTCCCAGGAAAAGCTGATATCTGTAGAAAAAGCTTTGTTAAAAGTTGGCTTACAAAATCATCGTAAACAGCTCATAGGAAATTTAAGTGGAGGAGAGTTAAAACGGGCTTTATTAGCATATTGTTTAGTACAACCTCGCCAGTTATTAATATTAGATGAAGTGATGGCTGGTGTCGATCCAAATGGAGAAGTCGAATTTGCAGAATTATTGGCAAATTTACAAGCAGAAAATGGTTTTTCTATTCTTCAAGTTTCCCATGATTTGGATATGGTAAGCTCTTATTGTGACCAAGTTATTTGTATGAATCGTCGTTTATTATGTTGTGGTAAACCTAATATTACTTTAGATAAAGATAATTTGAGTAATATTTATGGAGACAATTTAACTAGATATTTACATCATCATCAAAAGGAAAGATTTTTAAACAAAACTATAGGTAATTCATAACCTTAAGTATTCAACTATCAACTATCAACTATTGCTTTTAGTTTTATAGTTTTTTTAAAGTAACTAAGGTATAGTTTTTTTTATTCTTTTATGTTCTCTGTTTGTGAAATTACTATAACGCTAACTAAATGTGACGCGGACATCTTCCTACTGCCCTGATGCCTATTTCCTTACAAGGTAAATTTCCCAGTTTTAACAAAAAAAACATTCCTATAAGACCTACGGATGTTGCATACAAGTTTTCTACTCCTGCGCAACAAATTAATGCAAATACCTCACAGGTTATGGGAATTGCTCTGAGCAAAGCTTTATTAATTTAGTCATAATTATTATTATATTTACTTCCCTCGTACTTCTATCCTAAACATTAAGACATGATTTTCTAGAGCTGACAGCTAATAGATAAATTATTACTTATACTAAACCAGCTTTATATTAATTGATAAATATGAATTTTTCAGAATTGATAAGTTTATTTAGTTTGCCTTTTATGCAACGAGCAATTATTGGTGGTATTCTTTTAGGAATTTTAGGAGGTCTTCTCGGTGGGTTTGTGATTTTACGCCAGTTATCTTTATTTGGAAATGCTTTAGGTCATACCGCCTTTTTAGCAGTGGTGATAGGTGCTTTATTGCAGTTACCTACAATGATGGTTTTAATTGGTTTTTTACTATTATTTGGATTAGGGATAAATTATTTAATTCAAAAAACTAATTTGGGCGGAGATACTATTTTAAGTATTGTGATTGCAAGTTCAGTTGCATTGGGTACAATTGGGTTTAATTTTGTACCTGGATATCGTGGTAATTTATTATCTATATTGTTTGGTGATATTCTAGCAATTAGCAATTTAGATTTAGCTTTTGTGGTGATTTTATTGGTTGTATCTTTGAGTTGGTTAGGAGTAACTTTACAAAAACAAATATTGTTAACTTTGAACCCTGAATTAGCACAAGTTCAAGGAATTCCTGTAGAGAGATATCAATATATATTTATAATTATTTTGTCCTTGGCGATCGCTCTCACAATTAGAGCAGTTGGTATTTTATTGGTCAATGCTTTTTTGGTAATTCCAGCAGCTACAGCAAAATTAATTTGTCATCAATTTGTACCTTTTTTAGGAGTTTCTGCACTCATTGGTTCTATGAGTGGGGTGATAGGAATGGTATTGTCTGGTACTTTAAATTTGCCTTCAGGTCCTAGTATTGTTTTGGTGCAATTATTGACATTTTTGGTAGTAGTATTTTCTGGTAAAGGAAGGTTTTAAATATTAAACCTAATCTTATCTATTTTTTTCCCATTTTTATTGGATAACCTGATCATCTGAAGATAAATAAAAATAGTAATAAAATCAGGCTTGCTAAAAAAGTTTAAGAGTGACAGAAGGGAAGTGGTAATAGATACTTTGGTAACAGTTATAGATGTTAAATTTTCGGCATTTTTTCCTGACCTAACTGGGAAAATATCAAGTTAGCAAATATTAATTTAGTAATTTCTTGTTACTTCTTGAAAGTTGAGGAAAACTTAAACTGATCATATATCAGGATTTTCTGAAAAATTAAGTAACCTCTCAGTATAGTATTCTAATAATTGCCAAAATCTTTAATCATAGTCTTATGTAAACAAGTGGTAAATTTAATCAAGTTAATCAAGTATTTTTCCTTATTTTTTATTAACTTTAAACCCCAATATAGGGTAATCAAATTCTCTTAGATATAAGAATTTTTATTCTTTTATATTTACAGTTTCCTGAATTGCTCTGAAATTGAGATACTAAAAACTGACTTCATATTAATGATTTTTATTCTTTTATATTTACAGTTTTCCGAATTGCTCTGAAGTAGAGAGACTGAAAACTAATTTCATGTTTTAGCCCGCAGCGATCGCTCACCCTTATTGAAAAATTAGGTGTTGCTAATGAGTGGGCATAATTTATATTAGTTGGCAATTACTAAATTCTTAAACCACAAATACTTAAGATGACTAAGTCTTTATTCTTATAACCTTTTCAACAACACTAAAAATTAAATCCAATTGCTAATTCAGCACTATATAACTATACTTAAATGGAAAAAATTAAAGCCAAAATCAATTAATGCCAACCCTTGTAGAAATACTTCAAATAATTTGCCTCATACCCATCATTAGTGGGTGTATATATTTAATCTTAAGTGTCTGGACAATTAGAAATTTTTTCAGAAAAACCACTACAGAAATAAATGCCACAGAAAAATTTCAGCCTCCTGTAACTGTACTTAAACCAATACGGGGGATCGAAAAAAACCTGAAGTCAAATCTGCATACTATTACTATTCAAGATTGGCCAGAGTATCAAGTAATTTATTCTATTCAAGACCCTCAAGATTCAGCTCTCCCTATTCTTGACGAGCTTCAAGCAGAAGTAGACAACCAGAAAATTTCCGTTGTTATTGACAATAAACAAGCAGGAGCTAATGGCAAGGTTAATAACTTACTTGGTGCAATAGCACAAGCACGTCATCAGATTATTATTATTAGCGATAGTGATACTAATCTTAAACCTGACTATATCAAAAATATCATATCTCCTTTATCAAATCCTAATGTGGGAGCTGTCTGCACTCTCTTTAAAGTCAAAAGTGCTTATAGATGGTTTGAGAAGATGGAATTGTTAACAATAAATGCTGACTTTATTCCTAGTGTTATATTCGCAGCAGTCACGGGAGCATCCAATGCTTGTTTGGGACCCTCGATCGCTATAAGTCGCAGCACATTACAAGAACTGGGTGGCCTTGAGAGTCTGGCAGATTATCTTGTAGAAGATTATGAATTAGGACGGAGGGTATGGACTTCTGGAAAAAAAATGGTGCTTTTGCCATATACTATTGATGTGACTGTAGACTTAAAGAATTGGCAAGAGTGGTGGACTCATCAAGTCTATTGGGATCAGAATACATATTTGGCACGTCCCTGGCCTTTTATTGCAACTATATTAATCCGGGCAGTACCTTTTGCTATTTTGTTCGCTATAGTGAGAATGGGGGATTTACTCGGATTAGGAGTATTAGGGTTTACTTTGGCTTTACGACTTTTCAGCGCTGGGATAACTTTAAAAGAGTTGAAAGATGTAGAAGGTTTTCAAAGTCTTTACTTATTACCTTTACGTGACACTTTCGGTTTAATATTTTGGTTTTTGGCGTTGACTAAGCGTACAGTGGTATGGAGGGGTGTTAAATACAAATTGGTCGATCATGGAAAAATGGTTCCCGTCAGCAAAGGAGTAGGGAATTAGGAAATAGAAGAGAAATTGAAATATGTTCAGTTTCTTTCTCTTAAATATCTTATATAAATAAAGATGAACATAATAAATTACACATTCAGTAAAACAGAACTCTTTACTGTGTAAATATTTTTTGTGCAAATAATTTTGTGTAGGTGCTTAAGAGCAATTTACTAAGGTTAAGCTACACATAACTTCAGACATGAGTTATCAAGTTTATAAGTAATATCTACAAGTTTTACCTAACTTAATGAAATTGATCTAATATAATATTAATAATTATGATCAAAAGTGTATTTTAATTAATACTTCAAGCTTTTATAGTATACTTTTGTTATTGCTTAAATAAAAAAATTGTTATGAGTGATTTTTACAAATCATTTATTTCTCAATTTATATCATATCTTGAGATGACTTGGGTAGTACAAAATTGGGTTATGATTTACGGTGGTTACTTAAAATTAGTTACTTAAAATGTTAAACTTCGTGTTAAATATTTCGATTTTTTTAATTCGGGATATTAATAAATATTCAATATTAAATAAAGATTATGAAAGTAAATCAACAAATTAAGCCATTTTATTTTGATATTTCAAATAATGAAATTCAATATTTCTTATTAGAATCAGAGAAAATTTTAAAGTCTGGGCAACTGATTTTGGGGAAACATACTACAGAATTTGAAAAAGCATTTGCTGAGTATGTAGGGACAAAGTACGCGATCGCTGTGAATAGTGGTTCTTCTGGACTAGAAATTATCTTACGCTTAAAAAAAGTAGAGGGAACAACTGTTTTAGTTCCTACCAATACTAACTTTGCCACTATTGCGTCGGTAATTCGGGCTCAAGGAAAGGTGCAATACTTGGATATGGATGAAAAAACATTTGCACCTTCCTTAGAAATGGTAAAAGAGGCAGTAGAAAAAGGTAAAAATCTTTCAGAGAAAATTTCTGGTGTATTGTGGGTTCATATTGGAGGTGTAATTTCTCCTGAGTTTCCCCAAATAGTAGAATATTGTCATCAGCAAGGGTTGTTTGTTCTTGAAGATACTGCCCATGCTCATGGTAGCAAAATAAATGGTGTCAATGCTGGGAATTTGGGAGACGGTGCTGCTTTTTCATTTTTCCCGACCAAAGTTATGACAACCTGTGAAGGAGGAATGATAACTCTCAATAATGAGGAGGAAGATTATATCGCGCGATCGCTCAGAAACCAAGGAAAGCAAGGAATGAATTTTGGTGGTTTACATACAGATTTTGGGAATAGTACGCGGATCACGGAAATGAATGCTCTCCTAGGTAGGATCCATTTAGCAAAGTTACCAGAAATGTTGCAAAAACGGCAGCAAGCTTATGAGTTAATTACAGCACCTTTAAAAGAAGCTGGTATATCTTTTGTGTCTACAGAAAAAATGGATGTAGCTAGTAATTATAAATTAATTGTTCATTTACCAGAAGGAAAAAACCCTCAAGAGGTAAAAAAGGCTATGGCAGAGAAAGAAATATATTTAGGTGGAACAGTTTATGAAATACCTTGTCATCAGCAACCAGTTTTTCAAGGTATTTGTGAAGGTCAGAGTTTTCCTTACGCCGAACGTTGGTGTCCGAATCATATTTGCCCGCCTTTAACTTCTGGTATGACAGAAGAAGATGCTGAACGAGTGGGAAAAGCTTTAGTTGAAGTACTCTCAATGTTTGGCTGACGCAATAATACAGGATTATTTACCTGAGTAAAACCTAACCGCAGTTTTGAGGTGAGGTAATATTCTTCCCCTGTGTTCATAGTCATCCTAACTACCCCTATTCCCTCTCAGGAAAAGAGTTAGAGGACTGGGTGAGTTATAAGTTAATCTCTAGTTCCTATCCACAATTAATGACAAAAATCCAAGCTTCTCAAATTGAATATGTCGATGTAGTTATCATCGGTGGTGGAATTGCTGGAATTTCTATTGCCGAATTTCTGGCTCGTCATAGTCGTCTTTCCATCAAGGTATTAGATAGTGCCCCACAATTAGGAACATTTGCTTCGGGTAAATTAGAAGGTTGGTTTCATACTGGGGCACTTTATTCAGGACATGATGATGCTCAAACTTTTATTAATTGTGTGAATAGTCTAGAAGATTTAATCAATTTATATAGTTCCTATTTTTCAGAACAATGTAATATTGATATCACAGAAACAAAACCTAATTTTTTTACTCCCGCAGTTATCCCTAATTCTAAGGGTTGGTTTTATGATAGACCTGTATATTTAATTCATCCTAACAAAAATTCTCCGGAAATTAGTCTCTCTGGTCTCAAAAGCGACTCAGTATATTTAGAAATTCAGCGTAACCGAGTTTTAGGAAGATTAGAAAATGCTTATGGTCAACAACATAATTGGCTTCAAAATGGCTGTTGTTTAGCACCAATTTATGGTCAAATTGAAGGTTATGAAGGATTAAATTGTTCTTTGCGCTCTTCAACAGAAAGTATAGATAATCTTTGTCGTAGGTTTGATCATTATTATGGTCTAAAAAAGTCTAATTATGAAGTTATTAAAACTTTGGATTGTTCCATGAATACTACTGGGATAATGACAACTTTAGTGGCTAGTGCTATGGAGCGAGGGGTGACATTTGAGACCGGGGTTACTGTTGATAAATTGCTCATAGATAGCTATGGTAAAGTTAAAATTAAAAGTATTTTATGCCACAGAGAAAATGGTTTTTCTAAACGTTTAAAAGCAAAATTATTTGTTTTTACTGTGGGAAAGGGTTTTGAATCGTTTTTATCTGATTTACAAATACGGGCAAAGCTTAAACGTAGTCGTAGTGCTATGGTGGTAGCTCAACCTGCTTTAAGTGATACTAATTTTGTGCGGATGTCTACTAAGAAAAAGTTTCATTTTAATCATTTTGTGCATAATTGTGAGATAGGGGCGGAAAAGTTTGTTTATTCTCTTTTAGCTGATTCAAGTTATACTAATGATGACCTGATAAATGAAGAATTTGAAGTAGATATTGAGCCAATTTTGGATTCTGCAGAACAATATTTTGGTAAAGATCAACTTTACAGTCGAAATCTCTTTAGTTATGAGTGTGTCAAAACAGAGTTTATTAGTCAGGAAGAACAAAAACGGCGTTATAGTTATTGGATAGAGTCAAATCCTAATAGTAATTATTTGTGTGTTTTGCCCGGGAAATTTTCTTTTTTTCCCACTGTGGCATTTCAATCTTATCGACGTATTAAAACTCTAATTAATTTTGAGGAATTTGTGGAGAAGTCAACTTTTGTTCCAGATGTTAAAGTTATGGAGGAGGCAAATAAGTTAATTGCTGATTATTATCCAATGAAAGTTATTGTTGAAGCTCAAAATTGTACGGCAATAAATAATAATCTGAATTTGTCGAATTTGTAGGTTGGGTAAAATGAATTCGGTTTGTTTGGCTCAACGAGCTCATAAGTAAGTTGGCCCGTCCTAAAAACTAGGGATAACTAAGGGCAATTATGTAGGTTAGATTCCTGCCCTCCGGGATGAGTCATTGACTTAATTTTATAAAGTATGAAATAAATCTTAATATTTTTGATGTTTAATGCTTATTATTGTATTTTCCTGATGAAGTTAAAATTTTTTACTACTTGTTCTGATTCAGAAAAGTTCAAGTTGAAGAAGTTTAATAGAGTAGGCTAATTTTTTTATCAATACCGATTAACATCTATGAACAAAGCTATTACCATTTCTACTAGTATTTCTACTACTTACATGGTAGAAGGGAAAATTATAGACAAAAAGACGAAAAAGGGAGTTGTCGATCTCCGTGTATTCGTTTATGACAAAGATCCAGGATTGGATGATTTCCTGGGAATTGCTGTCACTGACAAAGAGGGTGTATTCAAGCTTAGTTTTGATGCCTCTCAATTTAGATTCTTTAAAGTATTGGATAGAAATCCGGATTTGTATTTTATTGTTAAGGATGCAGGACATGAATTGCTGAATACAGAGAATAATGTTATTAAGAATGCTTCTGAAAGCACTCCGGCTATCAATCTAGAAGTGGATTTGTCTGGGGATCTATTGCGCGAAGAAGTCAAAGAAGTTGCCGTGGATGGATGGGTTGGAGGATTTGAGCAATCTAACCCAGCTTTTGCTTATCCAAGTCCTGATCTTAGTTCTTTGCCTATTCTAGATAACATGGACAACATTGGAAAACTTGAGCGCGGGCAAAAAATTCTTTGGCCTGAGTTTAGTTGGAAAACTGAACCAGATCAAGAGGATGGAAAACGTTGTTATCGGATGTTTGCTCCTGATATTTCTAGATTAGGATATACCAATGATGGAAGAATTTATTCTATTATATGCCCACAACAAGGATATTCTTCTCCTACACTTGGCTCTTTTAATGTTGAGGTGACCGTGACTGGAAATAGAGGATGGGTTAATGAGGAGACTAGGGAGTTGGCTGCAGACATGGGGGTTGTTGGGAAAATTTGGTTTGGTCCAAGTGGTAAAGATAATAGTTTTGTACAAAGATTAAAAGGTTATTTTGAACGCAAGAACTTGAGTTTCCCACTCAACAAAGATAATGCGATTCAAGTAAAAACACATGTACCTAATGATCCCGGTCAACCAACATTCAAAATTGCTCAAGGATCAAGTACCAGATTCCCAATTCCTGAATTTGCCAAACACGAAGGGATAGCATGGGCTTTGGGTCATATTGAAGTGCAAATTGGAGAGCTCATAGAAACTGGCCAGGAAGAAGTTGACCGATTTAATCGGTTCATCTTGGATATCTTCAATTTAGCATCTGGAAATATGCTTAAAAATGGTAATATCCTTACCTGGAATCTGTGGTTTAATGCGCCTGAATTAGTGGATGTTGATGAATGGCAAGGACATGCAGAGTTGTGGCGTAAATCTCTCCAAGCTGACCATGGTAAGACCCCGGAAGGACCTGGTACTGTCTCTAAATATTATGATGGCACCGAATTCCACCCTATAAAAGAACTATTGCTAGAAGAGCTACCTAAAGTAAAAGCTTTCATTGCGGAATACATAGAAGGTGCTACAAGTTAATAGGTTCACTTACTAAATAAGACAAAGAAGTCTTGATCTGCATGGCTAATTAAGACTTCTTTGTCTAAACTTACGACTAAAACCTAAAACCTAAAACCTAAGACCTAACACACTGACTAACTCAACCCTGCACAAATAAACCCACTCCAATACGCTGGATGCTCAAAGGGGTGTTGTTTTTTACAAGCTGCTTTCAGGTACTTATTCTTAGTATTAAAAATACGCTCATAAATAGCTACAAGTTTTTCCCGCTCCTCCTCTAACTCCTGATATTCCACGGAACTTTTGGTATAACTATCACGTCTGGGTTCTATTTCCTGAAGTTGCTTAGATGTGACTTCTAACTTCTCCCCTAATGCTTTTTCTAATTCCTTTTTATATTTCTTCTTGAGTTCTTTGCCTGTTAGTTCTCGTAACTGTCGTTGTCCTAGTTGCAATGCCAGAGAACGATTTTTTCCTTCTTGGCGCAGTTGGTGATAAAAAATCGAAAATAAACATGTTCCTAAGTCATCTACAGACCACAAACTGCTGATCACACCCCTGGCACCTGCACATAAAAATCCTGTGTTTAATGTTAATACGTCATCGGAGATTTGCACTTGACCTAAGTTGGTCTCACAATAGTCGATGAATACTTCGTCTAGATCTGGGAAACGGAAGGCAGGAGATAATAGTTGCCCTAAGGTAAGTCTGCCGTCCGCTAAGACTAATGCTGATTCCATACAGTTGTCTAGGCGAGATTCGCTGTGATGGGTTGACAATAACCGTTGTACCTGAGATAATAATAGTATGTAACTGTCTATAGTTGCGGCTTCACCTCGCAGGCGTTGGTGTTCTGGGACTCCATACATTTGGGCTATATATTGCGCTTCATAACTGGAACAAGGTAGGTCGTTGTGAGTGTCTTCTACAATGCCTTGTTTGACTTCCCCTTGAATTTCTTCCCGTTGGGTACAAAAGTCTAGAATTTGGCAACTGGCCAGGGTGCGGATACGGAAACGGTCACCTAGATATTTGTTTTCTCCTGACTCTGCTACTGGCATTGCGTTCCAAGGGAGAAAGTGCAAGGATAAATGGGGAATTAATATCAATTCTTCAATGTCTTGAAGATAAGATTTGCATAATTCCTCTAATTTTAACTTCTTACTTACATCCTGTAAAAATTCAGGCATCTGTTGTTGCCATTCTTCCGGGGATGAGAGGTAAGACTCAAACCATTTTTCCCAAATCCAGTTTTGCAGTTCTTTCTCCCCCAACCCGCTGTAAATATGAATTTTAACCCCATCTTGTCGCAATACAAATAAATAGGTATTGTCGGTGATAATATAAAAGCTCAAGATGGCTGTGATGGGCTCCTGGATTAATGCTTGGATTTTTGGAAATTCCAGTGGGGCAACTTGAATGCCCTCTGCTAATACTCGGTCGAAGCTGCGGATTTTTTTATAGACTTCCTGCTTTTGAGTCTCTAATTGGGTAATGCGTTTGTTTCTGGTTTCTGTGGCAACTCGCCCCCTAGTTGCTACCGCTAAATATTTCGGCTCTATTCGACGTTTTCCTTGTTGTTGTTGTTCCCAAAATTGATGAATTTGCTGTTGAATAGCTTCGTGTTCTTTTAAGGGTTCTTCAACTTCTCCTGGTATTTTACTTTGGGAGTAGCGATCGTTACTTGCCATTATATCTACTAGCCGTTTGGAGCGAGAATGCTCTACATATTCTAAGGCTTTTTCTATTTGCTCGCTATTCACGTAAGCTTGTACTATCTTGCGGTAGACATCTATAGACTCTTCGATAATTTCTTGGCGGCGATCATTTTCTTTTGACCAACTCCGGCTGAGTTCCACTGCGGTTATGGCTTTTTTATAGTTGTCGGCGGCGAGTTGCCAGTTTTGGTTGTCGAAATATAGGTTGCCTAGGTTGCGGGTGGTTTGGAGGTGGTCGATAGGATATACTTCTAGGGTGCGCACTTGCAAAGCTTGTTGGTATGCGACAATGGCGGCTTCAATATTTTGGGCTTGGTCTCCCTTTATTCTCTGACTGTAGGCAGAGCCGAGATTATTTTGAGTCGTTGCCCAGTCTATGGGGAAGTCTGTTTGGGTGTACACCAGCAAAGCTTGTTGGTAT
>JAGGDU010000168.1 GCA_018457135.1 Trichodesmium erythraeum GBRTRLIN201
AAATTAGGAAAAGTTGGTAAAAAGATATTTAGCACAACTCAAAAAATAATTTATTAAAGTCTTTGAACACTCAGGTTATCACTCAGGTAATGAGTCATATTTTGCCACAGGAGAAACAATTGGAATTTATCTCATCTCCGGCGCAATAAAGCAGTTCAAATTTGCCTTGGCTCCGACCAAATAATGTGGCAATAGATGATAATTACCTCTAGTAAATAATTAAGTATACTGATAATTTTTTAGTAGCGACTCTTATCTCAGAAGACTAAGATATATATACTGAGCAAAATATTTTCTTACTCCCACAGATACTAATTTTATCAAAGTTGAGAAATTAGGAAAAGTTGGTAAAAAGATATTTAGCACAACTCAAAAAATAATTTATTGAAGTCTTTTGTCACTCAGGTAATGAGTCATATTTTGCCACAGAGGCTCTGACCAAATAATGTGGCAATAGATGATAATTACCTCTAGTAAATAATTAAGTATACTGATAATTTTTTAGTAGCGACTCTTATCTCAGAAGACTAAGATATATATACTGAGCAAAATATTTTCTTACTCCCACAGATACTAATTTTATCAAAGTTGAGAAATTAGGAAAAGTTGGTCAAAATATATTTAGCAGAACTCAAAAAATAATTTCTTAAAGTCTTTGAACACTCAGGTTATCACTCAGGTAATGAGTCATATTTTGCCACAGGAGAAACAATTGGAATTTATCTCATCTCCGGCGCAATAAAGCAGTTCAAATTTGCCTTGGCTCCGACCAAATAATGTGGCAATAGATGATAATTACCTCTAGTAAATAATTAAGTATACTGATAATTTTTTAGTAGCGACTCTTATCTCAGAAGACTAAGATATATATACTGAGCAAAATATTTTCTTACTCCCACAGATACTAATTTTATCAAAGTTGAGAAATTAGAAAAAGACCTGTAAAATTTTTATAGTTTTCTTTATTTATTGCTACTTGTAAAAAATTCGTTCTCAATTCATAATATATTTAAGTAGAATTTTCTCTGATCATTTATTTAAGATTACTTATGAACAATTTTTTAAATTTCTGAGATTTACCAAATTATCAAAATTTTATTGCTCAATATCTATTGATAAAAACTCTGTATTAAAAAATATTTTTTTCTCTTACTCTAAGAAATTTGATAACTATTTTTCTCAAAAGTCTTTTGAGCTTCAGCTCTTACCAAATTTTCTTAATTTGATAGACATCCCAAAATAACTGATATATTAAAAGCATTTATCACTATTATCAACTCTAAATTCTTGGAACTTTTACTCATGTTTATCTCAAAAAGTAACTTATACCAATTATAAACTTTTCGGTGACTAAACCAGGAATCTTTTAGAAATTATGTCAGTTGATTTGATAAAATTATATCATTACTAATGATACTTTTATTTCCTACTAAATTATCTAAGGCAAGTCTAACCTTGAATCACTCAAATATATATCCAGAAATAATTACAGAAAATTCTCAGTCAACAGAAAGTTATTGTAAACAAAGTAAAATTCATTGGAAACGGGCTAAAGCAAGTTTACAAAGAGCTTTAAATAGATATTCTGTATGGCAAAATGCCTCGTATAAAACAACTAACCCTGAATTCTCATCTACTGTTAAAACCCAATTAGAATTATTAAAATCAAATATTGATAAGCTTGACCAAGGAGTAATTCAAATAGCTGTATTTGGTCTGGTCAGTCGCGGTAAGTCAGCAGTATTAAATGCTTTATTAGGTGAAAAAATATTAGAAACAGGTCCTCTTAATGGTGTAACTAAATGGCCACGTTCGATTAGATGGACTCCTAATATTTTCGTTAATTTCCATCAACAAGAAGTAGCAAAAGTAGACTTAATAGATACTCCAGGATTAGATGAAGTAGCAGATCAAGTTCGTGGAGAAATGGCGAAGGAAGTTACTCGCCAAGCTGATTTAATTTTATTTGTTGTTTCTGGAGATATTACTCGCACTGAATATGATGCTTTGTATGAGTTAAAAAAATCTAAAAAGCCGTTAATTTTAGTGTTTAATAAAATAGATTTATATTCAGAGGTGGAACGACAGGAAATCTATAAGAATTTACAAAATATTGCTGTTTTTCAGTCAGGAGAATTAGATAATATTTACCCAACTTTTGAAGTAGTAATGGTGGCAGCAGAACCAACTCCTTTACCTGTAATAATAGAAATGCCTGATGGTAAAGTGACTCATGAATGGGAAACTCCATCTCCTAAAATAGATGAGTTGCGACAGAAAATAATTACTATTTTAGAGAGGGAAGGACGATCACTTTTAGCTTTAAATGCGTTACTTCAAGCTAGAAAAGCTGAAGTAAGTATTGCTCAGAAAACTGTTAAGATTAAACAAAATGAAGCTGATGATTTAATCTGGGATTTTGCTAAATATAAAGCTTTAGCTATTGCTTTTAATCCTATTACTATTATTGATGTAGTTGGAACGACAGTAATAGATTTAGCTTTAATTCGCTCTTTGTCTCGTCTTTATAATTTACCGATGACTAGCTATGAAGCAGGCAAACTTTGGAAAATAATTATTTTTAGTGCTGGTGGTATATTGTTGGGTGATTTGGGAACTAGTTTATTATTAGGTTTAGGAAAGGTTAATATTATTTCTTATACAGGAGTTGCTATTACTCAAGCTTCTGTAGCTGCTTATGGAACTTATGCGATTGGCAGTGCTGCTAAAGTTTATTTGGAAAATGGTTGTACTTGGGGAGATTTGGGGCAAGATATAGTTATTCAGGATATTTTAAGTCAGATGGAACCTGATACAATAATTTATCGTTTACAACAGGAATTATTCAATAAATAAGTAATAAGGAAGGAGGAAGAAGTTAGCATATATAGTAATTTATACTAATCTGATCATAATAATTAATAACTAAATATGCAAGTAATTTTTGCTATCAAGAATAAATGATTGAAGTAAAACATTATTATTCAACATTTAACTATCCTTAAACCTTCTCTGAAGTGAAAAATTGTAGTTACTACTGCTATCACAAAATAAAATATTCTAATTACCCAAAAACATAAACTCATAGTCCAATAAATTACTCCTGGAGGAACTCCAATTAATCGTACAAACTTAGAATTAACACTCTTCTCTAATCTATCTAAGTTGTTAATCTGTACTTTTTTATCAGGGAGAACTGGAAATTTAGCAGTATATAAATAGAAGCCATATATACCATCTTTTCCTACTCTTTTATTTAAAAATGAATCAATGAGTAATTCAGCTTGATTAAATGATAATTTTTCATTCTCCGCTACTTGTTCTACCCAAATATCATATCTCACTATTTGAGTTGTAATAAAAATTATTGGGACTAAAATTACTAATAAAATTGTGCTGACATAACGGCCCAAATATTTAGGTAACAAAACCGTCGCCAAGCCAAAACCCATTCCAACTACAGCAAAAGCAATAATATTGAAAATTTCAACGATTTCTATACCTCTTAAAAAATCACCAAAAAGTATTAAATTGTATAGAAAATTATCAGCTAATTTAATAGATATTATTTTTGCTGAAACTATTATGCTAAAAATAAATGAAGTACAAAATATGTAAATAGATAGTTTAATAAAAAAAATAAAATATATACTAATTTTTCGGATTAACATGGAAATTAAATGGTTAGAGCAAAAAAAATATTTATATCCTCATATTATTGTAGAATAATGCTTTAGCGTTAAAGTTTTATTGATAAATCTGAGATTTCTATTAATACAAGGAAATACCGAAGTCAGCAATTAAAATTAAATAATACCGAAAAATATAGGTGTTTGCCGTTTAGAGGTTGTTTGTAAGGTATTCTTAAGAGCGATCGCTTAGATGTTAAGTGAGAAGACAATAATTCAAGTAACTCTCCCGATCTATGGAATGAAGGAACTATCCAAGTAATTTAACTGACTTACAGTGTGAAATGTTAAAAAAACTAATTCTGCCACTGTGCTCGGGGGTAAAAGAAATTGGAACGCTGATATACGGGCAATTAAGTAGTGCGTCAAAGTGTGGGATAGGTCATATCAAATTTGTTGGCTTCGGAGTAATATAATTCCTATCATCATTAGGGACAAAAGAAAAGTTTGCTCATTCCTAGAATTTCAACTTATTACTCTTCAATATAGAATTATACCAATGCTGCTGGATTTGATCTAATTAGATTCTTCCACTTCAACAGAAAGAGTACAAACATTAAGATTAGTGTCAATTATTTTTTATTTTTTACTTCTCTGTACCGAGGTTGTATGCAACGTCTCTATCTATTCCCCTACTCCCCAGCTCCCAGCTCAAGAAAATGCAATACTTTTGAATTTATCACTTTCGCGCCTTTATCGACTTATGAAGACTTATAAACCAAGAATATGTGATTTATTGTCGGTTTAGCAGTTATAGTTATCACCATTATTCACGACGCCAATACGCAAAGCAATGCGTTGATACTTAGTATATTTGTACGCTTTACCAGTGTGCATAACTTGAGAGTTATTCCAAAATACAATATCTCCAGCTTGCCAAAGATAGCTATAAAAAGGTGTAAAATTAAGAATTTTTTCAAATAACTCTACCCAATATTGCTTTGCCAAATCAAGTTTATCTTCAAGTCCCTGTATAGTAGAAGTGTCTGAACCTAAATATAAACCTTTATGTCCAGTTATTTGATGGGTTGATACTAGAGGATGCAGTTTCCTAGGAATATCTATCCCTGGTGGTGGAGGTACAGGAGAAAAATGATACATCGAAAGCTTTTCTAACTGCTGTTGATATTGAGATTCAAAGTTATTATCAGCTTGTATCATATCTAGAAAGTCAGTTCTATGGGGCTGTCCGTCAATGCCTTATGGGGAAGTTATTATACTATATAACATGACAACATAAGGAGTATTCATCTTTAACCCATTAGTTGTTGGGAGAAGGTCTTTGTCGTGATGCCATTGCCAATCAATTTTACCTACTACATTATGAGATAATCTTTTAGAATTTCCTAAAATAGCAGACCCTGAACTTTGTCAGTATGCAGGAATTTCAGGATCTACAGGTTTTGGGCGGCGATGACCAAGGCTTGAATTTCTAAAGGTCTGTTTGGCAAATTCTGTTAACTTAGATGCCGTCAGATTTTGGTTGCGGATAAAAATCACACCATTTTTTTACAGATTTTGCTTTAATTCTGCTATTTGTTTGGGACTTAAATTCAGAAGATTACGGCCCGAAAAAATTTATTTACCAAGTCTAGAATTTTGAGATTTTTCAATACTAATATTTGAGCTAATAGCATTCAGAATTCATCTAAATCACTTTTTGAATTTGACTGTAGCAATTATTTGAATTAAATACTATCTCCAGGATATCTAAATTTAGATCAGAATTTTTCTGATTCAGACTAGATAATAAATAACTATTTGTGTTTAATATTAAATATTAATAAATATGGCAATTTTAAAAGTCAAATTTTAATTATAAGTTATGATTAAATTTTTGCCGAGCTAATTTTGTGATATCAGCGATCGCCGACCTATCAACTAAAAGTTCACTGTCTAAATTTAACCATAATAAATATTCTATATTACCAGCAGGACCTTGTATAGGAGACCAAGTTAAACCTGCGTATTTCCATCCTAAATTATTAGCACTACAACATACCTGAAAAATTGCCTCAGCTTGGTCATTATAGGAACGTACCACACCTTTTTTTCCGACTCTTTCTTTTCCTACTTCAAACTGAGGTTTTACCAACAAAATTGTTTCACGAGGTGGAATAAGTAATTCCCATAAAGCAGGTAATATTTTAGCCAGAGAAATAAAAGAAACATCAACTACAGCTAAACTAGGATATATTTCTTTTGTATTTTCTTGTAGTTCATAATTTAATATTAGTGAGTCACCATATAATTCTTGAGGAGTTAAATAACGTATATTAGTTCTCTCTTTCAAAATTACTCTGGAGTCGTTACGCAACTTCCAGTCAACTTGTCCGTAACCAACATCAATACCATAAATTAATTTAGCGCCTGCTTGTAATAAACAATCTGTAAAACCTCCTGTAGATATACCACCATCAAGACATATTCTATTAGAAATAGAAATAGAAAAATACTCTAATGCCTTAGCAAGTTTGTAGCCTCCTCTAGAAACATATAAAGATTTTTGTTTAACCTTAATATTCGACTCCAAGTCAACTTCAGTTCCAGGTTTATCAACTATTTGTTGATTTACCATTACTTCCCCTGCTCTAATCAAAACCTGAGCTTTTTGTCGAGAACTGCATAAGTTTCGTTCTACTAATAAAACATCTAATCTTTGTTTAGGCACAAATTTTACTTGACTTAAATGCTTACCTAAATTATATCTCTCCGATAATTAATCTCAAATCTGTGGAATACCTGAGTAAAAACTTAGTTTCTGGAGATATCTATTGTGTTTGATAATAATTGTGCGTATATTCAAATACGATATTTATCAAAAAATTACTCTTTTTAGAGAAGTTAAAAAACCATTCATACAAAAAAATCTGATTTTAATCAGCAAGCGGGTTTGATATATCTTTTGATTCAACCCGCGCTTTACGACTACAAAAAAAAGAATATTAAATATCCTTTTCTGCCAACTCATTAATTAGATGATCGAAGGGTTCGGCCAAAAAAGCACCAGTTTGAATACCTGCAGCCTCTACCTTAGACTTAATAAGTTCTTTAAGAATGCTAATACCTATCAAAGTAGGTCCAATAGGTACTCCTAAAGAATTATAAGTTTCCCGAAGCCCTTGCAACACACGCTCATCTAAAACGTCTGTATTACCTGCTACTAAAGCATAAGTAGCATAGCGTAGATAATAGTCCATGTCCCGCAGACAAGCTGCATAACGACGAGTTGTATAAGCATTACCACCGGGACGGATTAATTCTGGTTGTTCTGCAAACAAAGTAATTGCAGCTTGTTTTACTAAACTAGCTGCCTGAGAATTAATTAGGGTTGCAGCTTGTACTCTTGCAGTACCAGTTTCAAAATAAGATTTTAATTGATCAATCCCATTTTGGTCCAAATAACGACCTTTAATATCGTAATTTTTTATTAAGCTAGTTATAGTGTCCTGCATAAAATCATTCTCCTAATAATTTTTTAAATTTACCTGATGATCCTACTTTTACATCTTTCCAAGGTTGCACTTGAGAGACAACGCGGAATTTCTAACCATTACTGTAATAGTCTTTGGTGCTTCTCGCGTACTCGCCCTCAGAGATGACTCCCTTTGGTTCTTATGGCCACTCCGCCAACTAATACTGCTAGCCCAGCAGCCTAAATACTTAAACAAAAAAACTTTTTGTTGTATGTGTTGAGCTCAAGCATGGAGCGTTCCCAATGACTATTACTCTTCCTTGAGCTACTGATCTTTGGTGCGGTGTTACCCATGCTGGAAATTGGTACTTTTTCTCAGTTAGCCTGTCTGTTCATATATATATGAGTAGGCCTATCACCAAAGCTGAATATACCACAAGATTAATTGTTTTTCTTATTGCTCTCAAGGAGTGATAAGGAGAGTATAAATCTTCAAACAAAATAACGTTAAGATAGATTCATACCTAGCAGAATCGTTAAGGTTAATTATAGGATGAGCGTAACACCCGATACAAACATTCAATTTAAATTCTTATTATTATTTGAGTGTATTAGTCTTAGAGCTGCAGTGATTTTTAGGCCATTGCTTGGTTTCAAAATTTAGTTGAAATCATGAGAACTTTACATACAAACTTATGGTATAAAATCAATGTGTAACTTTGTCATGTTTTATTAAAGTTTTCTAGGGTAATAGCAGTAGCTGTTAAGTCTATTCAGAAAATTAAAATTTAAGATTTAGGAGCTAATGATGGTAAAAACAGCCCAAGATGTATTGAACTGGATTAAGAGTCAAGACATTCAAGTTATTGACTTGAAGTTTATTGACTTACCTGGTATTTGGCAGCATTTAACAGTTCATCAAAGTCAAATTGATGAAAGCTCTTTTACAGATGGAGTTGCTTTTGATGGTTCTAGTATTCGTGGTTGGAAAAGTATTAACGAGTCAGACATGATGATGGTGCTCGATCCAACTACTGCTTGGATTGAACCTTTTATGGCCGAACCTACACTAAGTATCACCTGTAGTATTAAAGAACCTCGAACTGGTGAATGGTACAGTCGTTGCCCAAGAGTTATAGCTCAGAAAGCAGTTGATTTTTTAAAAACTCAAGGTATTGGGGATACTGTATATTTTGGTCCAGAAGCTGAATTTTTTGTGTTTGAGGATGCTCGTTTCGACCAAACAGAAAATAAAGCATACTATTATGTTGATAGTATAGAGGGTCGTTGGAACTCTGGAAGAGAGGAAGATGGAGGTAACAAAGCTTATAAACCTGACTACAAAGGAGGTTATTTCCCAGTACCTCCTACAGATACTATGCAAGACTTACGCACAGAGATGCTATTAACAATGGCTAAGTGTGGAGTCCCTATTGAGAAGCATCACCACGAAGTAGCTACAGGTGGTCAGAATGAATTAGGCTTCCGCTTTGGTAAATTGGTAGAAGCTGCAGATAACTTGATGATTTATAAGTATGTTATCAAGAATGTGGGTAGAAAGTATGGCAAGACTATTACTTTTATGCCTAAGCCAATCTTTAATGATAATGGTTCTGGAATGCATGTTCACCAGTCAATTTGGAAAGACGGAGAGCCTCTATTCTGGGGTGATGGTTATGCTAATTTGAGTAAGATGGCTCTTCATTATATCGGTGGTATCCTGAAGCACGCTCCAGCAATATTAGGTTTCTCTAATCCTTCTACTAATTCTTATAAGCGATTAGTTCCTGGATTTGAAGCTCCAGTAAATTTGGCCTATTCTCAAGGAAACCGGTCCGCTTCTGTCCGAATTCCTTTAACTGGTACTAATCCTAAGGCAAAACGCTTAGAATTTCGTTGTCCTGATGCTACTTGTAACCCATATCTTGCTTTTGCGGCTATGCTTTGTGCTGGTATTGATGGGATATTGAATGAAATTGACCCTGGTCCATCTTTGGATGTGGATATTTATGACCTAAGTCCTGAAGAGTTGAGTAAGATTCCTTCTACTCCTGGTTCCCTAGAAGGTGCTTTGGAAGCTTTGGAAAAAGATCATGAGTTTTTGACTGCTGGTGGGGTATTTACGGAAGATTTGATTCAAACTTGGATTGATTACAAGATGGAGAATGAGGTTAAACCGATGCGTCTGCGACCTCATCCCTATGAGTTTTCTATGTACTATGATTGCTAAATTATAGCCTGTTAATTGATATAAGTAATTTGATTCTTCTATGGCCTCCTTTGGTGGAGGCTTTTTTTTGTCTATTTAAAAAAAATCCCTAAGATAATCTATTTCTAGGCAAATAAATGTTTGACATTATTCTGTTTTTTTTTCTTTATTTTCTGTTAAATTATATTAACTTGATGAATTTTTGTTTTATTACTAGAGAATTCTTGAGGACTCAGGAGTTAGAGGCCAAGAATTTAGAAGTCAGGAATCAAAATGAATGGCTTCAGTGCTATGTTTAGCTTTTTTTATTAAATGGACATATCCTATCAAGTCTTTTATCCTTCTTACTATATATCTAAACTTATGTGAATAAATATTAGTAAATCAACAATAGTTAACTAACCCCAATTACCCATTTGTAAACAAAAGATGTAGTGCTATAAAAAAGATATTAAAATATCTTAACTGTGTACAATTCTTAATTAAAATCTCATAAATCCTTAAATTGACTCAGGTCATCTCATGTCAGATACAATTACCAAATTTACTTATCAAACATTTCAAAAAAGTAAAGCCGGCCTGGCTTTAGCTCATAAAAAAATTTCTACTTATCTGCAAGGTTTTATTGCTCCAAATTTACGTCTGAAAACTAAGCCTTTGTCTGCGAAAGTTATTCAAAAAATACAGCAACGTATGGATGAGATCATAGAAAAAGATTTGGCAGATGGTGAAAAGGGTATATATCCAACGAATATTATTTTTGATCATCCCTGGTCGGATTTTTTCAGTTTCTATCTTAATATTTGGCTAGAACTACCACAGGTTTGGGAAAGAATTCAACAAAAAAAATATCAATATTTTTCACCACAGATCAAGATTCAAGGTTATCCTAGTTATTATTTACAAAATTTTCATTATCAAACTGATGGTTATTTAAGCGAGATGTCAGCTAATCTCTATGATTTACAGGTAGAGATTCTATTTAATGGTACTGCTGATGTGATGCGCAGACGAGTTTTAGCTCCATTAAAAATGGGGTTAGAAAAATTGTTTTCTGGACAAAATTTAGATGCGATCGCTCCTCAAAAATTACGGGTTTTAGACATAGCTTGTGGTACTGGCAGAACATTAAAATTGATTCGCGCTAGCTTGCCAAAAGCTTCTATTTATGGTATTGATTTGTCAGCTAATTACTTGAAAAAAGCAAATAAATTACTATCTGAAGAATTGGGAGAATTACCTCAGCTTTTGCAAGGAAATGCAGAGAATTTACCTTTCCAAGAAAAATATTTTCAGGGTATAACTTGTGTCTTTACTTTTCATGAATTACCTCCAATGGTACGTACAAAAGTTTTAGAGGAAGCTTTTCGAGTAATTCAGCCAGGAGGAGTTTTTGTAATTTGTGATTCTATTCAAACATGTGATGAACCTGATTTTACCGGTATGTTAGAAAATTTTCCGGCGATGTTCCATGAACCTTATTTTAAAAATTATATTACAGATAATTTAGAAGAACGTTTGGAGAAAGCAGGGTTTGTAAATATTGCCACGGAAGTTCATTTTGTTAGTAAATATTGGGTTGCTTATAAACCTGATCTTAATATTGACAACTAAGGAAGAAAAGAAAAATGGTTCAGAGCTATATTGTTTGATTCTCGGTTAAGATTTTTAAGAATAGACAAGTACTATATGAACTGGGTATAAGTAATTATGACGACTAACAACCCTGAAACGGTTTCTGTGGACAATGCTTCTATTGAGGAAGCAAATATTAACGAACTAACCGAAGATGAAACTAGTCTTGGTTACATAGAAAATATTGAGACTGTTATTGCCGGTATGGCAGAAGAGCAAAAAGTTATGGTGGCTCAAAATGAAGCGGGCCATTTGTGGAAGTTTAAATATGGCAGTGTGGATGTATATGTCAGACTGACTGGGGAAACTGATGATGATAATTTAACGGTTTGGTCTTATGTATTGAAGTTACCTGCTAAAAATGAACCAGAGTTGATGCGTAAATTATTACAAATGAATTGGTTATCAACAATGGAATCTCATTTTGCCATTGTGGACAATCAAATTGTAGTTGTGGCAACTCGTACTGTGGCAGAATTATCTCCTGGAGAAATTTCGCGGGCTATTACTATTGTTGCGACTCTTGCTGATGATAATGATGAACTTTTAGTTGCAGAATTTGGCCAATAAATAAAATATACTTCCAGATATTAAAAAGCTTTTTGTTACAACTTTTGTAGAGATTTTTTATGGAATATCTCTAGATTTCTTTACGGCTAATTGTTTGTATAAAATTCTTAATTTGGAGGGAGAAAATTTATCATTTTTTACCCTCTTTTTTACCTTTTTATTTTGGGTTGGGTAAAACATAAAATCCTGAACTTTGGTCAAACTTCAATTGCTAAGTAATTAAAACTTTCCCCACAGCTTTTTTAATAGTTAGCACCCTAAAAACGTATTAATTTTATCAAGTTTTCAGGAACTTTTTACCTTTTCACAGTCGGGGTTAGGGGTAGGTATGTTACTCAATAAAGTTTAATAAAAATTTATTACATTGGTGTTATATGATTTCCTCAATTAAGAGTAGTGAATAAACACATATTTAATGGTGCATAACGACAGATTTTTGAATGCTTTTTAAAGTCTAAATTTTAGCCTCTAACCTACCTGATAAGTTTGGCAATGATACCTCAATTAAGGGTAGTCTATTGAGAGAAGAAAGAACTACAAAAATTAAATTCGTACTTGATTATGTTTTGGCGACTCATACCCCTACTAACAACAACGGGAAAATTACAAATGGCAATAGATGAATGGTTGCTACAACAACATCTCCAAGGAAATATTCCACCGACTCTTCGTTTTTATATTTGGCAACCAGTTGCTATTTCTCTGGGTTATCATCAAAAATCATACCCCGAATATTGGCAAAATCTTACTAGGCAAGGTACTCCTATAGATATTGTGCGTCGCCCTACTGGTGGGAGGGCAGTTTTACATCAAGGGGACTTAACTTATAGTCTGATAAGTTCTGGTTTTAGTGGTAGTCCCATTGAGTCTTATCGGGCTATTTGTGAATTTTTAATCTGGGGATGGCGATCGCTTGGTATTGACTTAGCTTATGGCAGTACAGGAAGAGGTTATATTAAGAACCCAAACTGTTTTGGAACTTCTACAGGTGCAGATTTAGTTTTACCTGATGGGAGAAAATTCATCGGTAGTGCGCAACTTAGAAAAAAAGGAGCAATATTACAACATGGTTCGATGATGTTAGAACCTGATATTGAGTTTTTTAGGTATGTTTTTAACTCTGAAGTATTCTCTGGAGTTTCTGATATTTTTACATCTTTTTTATCTACAAATGATATGGGAGAAAGTTTGATTAATAAGATTATTGAAGTATTAATTATAGCAGCAAGTGAATGTTTTAAAATTCAGTTAATTACTGAACCTTTATCAGATAAAGAATGGTTAGAAATCCATAATTTTGCTAATACTAATTTATGTTGAGTCTGAACCTTAATTCTTTTAGACAGATGAGAAAAACTCTTGAATTACTAAAGGTGGGTAAGTTTGCAAGAGTATCTACTGGTATCTAAAACAGAGAAGCATTCAGCTGTTAGCTATCAGCTAGAAGGAGGAGTTTGTCTCCAAAAAGAATTAAAAGTCTGAACGAAAAAACAATTAGTTTGACTTCATCTTTTTGCACGCTATTAACAGACAAAAGCGCTTGAGCTCACTGCTAAATTGCTGAATACTTACCCAATAGAAATGAAGGTAGAAGTTTATCGTCCATCAGAAGTTATCTGAAAACGGCTATAAAGTTTCGATCCCGTTGTGAACTCAACAATTTTATTACCAAGGACTACCAACTATAGTAAACCCTGCCCAATAATAAGGATGAGATAAATTTTGATTATTGACATTTGCCAACGCCGAAGGTAGCTTCACCTCACCACGAGTGCTGCTTCCCCTCAACTCCCCACCTGTAATAACCACCTTCCCTTGCAACATTGCTAACTGCGCCTGTCTTAATGCCTCTGACTTGATCTTAGCATCATTTAAATAAGTATAAAACTCTGTCATTAAGGCCAATGTCCCTTCATCACTCACACTCCAAAGACTCGTTAAAGCTGACTTCACTCCCGCTGCTACTGCTAACCCTGCAAACCCTAATTCCGCTTCTCTATTTCCTACAGCAGTGCGACAAGCAGACAATACCAACAAGTCAACCGATGGGGTACTCCAACCCAACTCCCGCACTTGGTCTAACTTTATTTGTTCATTACCCCATAGCTGAATGTAAGAATTACTAGGTTTTCCTCTATTAAATGTTGCATGGGTAGCTAAGTGAATAATAGGATAGGGATAATTTTTTCTTTGAGTTAACAAATTATTCTTGGTAAATTCTTCGTTTAAAAATTTACTACCTTCCCATAACTGTTCAGAAATTGTTTCTATCTCCACAGGTACTGCTGGTAAAGGTTTTTCATTGATAAATTTACTAGCTCCCATAGCTAATACTTGAGTACCTTGAAGTGGGCGATAATTTGTATCCATTAAGCTGATACTCGGAATTAAACTTAGGCTATATTTCTCAATTAAAAATTGCTTTCCATCATGTAATGCTGCCACTGGTAAAATACGTAAACCTTCACCCATACTGAACAATAAGGTATCGATATTTGCTGCTTCTAATTCTGCTGATATAGGTGCAATGAACCAATCATATAATTGTTTTGCTGGTGATAGATAACTATTAAAATCACGATAGGCAGGACTTGTCGTTAATTTGAGGAAATTTATAACTACTTTCTCTAATTTTTTACGGTTAGCTTCCGGGATAGTTTTAAGAATAGGTTGACCATCTTTGGTATATAAAATTATTTGTAATTCCTCTGGATAAGCATTAATATAAACAACTGCAGATTCTTTTCCTATTTTAGCAGCCATATCTGTTAATATTTCTCGGGGTGTTTTTTGGTTTATAAATTGTTCTTTAAAATCTGTTCCAAAATAATTTGAATATTCGTTAGTACGGCTTTGTTCTAATACTGTTACTGCTTCCTCTAAATTGGCAGAAACTGTGAGATAATTGGTATTTATAGCATTAATTGTGTTTAAGATTTTTTTTGTATCTGTTGTACTATTAATAGATGATTCTGTTTGTTCTTGGGCTGTGTTTGTATTAGTTGTTTGGTTATTGTTGCTGGGGGTAGAATTTGAAATTAATTCAGACCTTTGAGACTGGGTAAGGTTTGATAAAATGTTTTTATTATTTGAGGGATTTGTAGTGAAATTATCTTCGATATTGTTATTGTTATTATTAGAGAAATCTTCTTGATTAAGTACTTGATTATTAGGTACATTGTTATTAGAAATTGCTGAAGTAGTATCTAGACTTTGATTAATTTCTTGATCTTGAATGTTGATAGATTCGTTGCCAAAAGTTTGATTAATTTGTTCAATATTTTGCTCCCCACTTGCGGTTTGAATATTAATGGTATTATTCTCGGCATTTTGAGTGACTTGCCCAATATTTTTCTCCCCACCTGCAGTTTGAATATTGTTAGCATTACCTCCAGAATTTTGATTCACATTTTCA
>JAGGDU010000169.1 GCA_018457135.1 Trichodesmium erythraeum GBRTRLIN201
TTCATTTTCTTTTTTTTTACTTGTTCTAATAAACTTGCTGGCAGTAATTCTCTGAGAATATCTATCCAGTAATGAAAAATATTATTAGCACTTGATTCACTTATACCAAAGTTAATTCCTAATGTTTGAAAACTTGGTATTTGATGTAAATAAAATAACGTTAAAATTATTTCTTCTTCCTTTGTTAAATTCTTTTTTCTGACTCCACCTGCTTTAATTAATCTTTTTTCTGTTTTCGCGATCGCCGACTTTTTTATGATTCTATTCTTGGGGCATTTTCTATTAATTTTATTAGCTGTTCATAAGTAATACCAATAATTCTTTTTGTTTATTTTGGATGATTATAAATATATTCTAAAGTTGGATTCATTTGGGAGACTTTATACATAAATGGTTTTGATAATTTTACCTTATTTTCTATTTTGGAGATGTTTATTGAATCCTGAAATTACCCGTTTACATCAATTCCAAAAACTTAAAGTATAATCAAGTAGATAGATAGTTTAAAAACCGAGGCTCAAGTACGTTTAATTGCCTTTTTTCTTCCTTAGTTTCATCCAATTCCAGAAAATGATGAATGGTGGGGTAAAGTGTTTACAGAGTCGACAAATGTTACCAAAGCAAAACCACTGTTTGAAGGACATTATCAACCGAAACTACCTACTGATTTAGGATTTTACGATTTGTGCTTGTTAGAAGTGAGGGGTGCCCAAGCAAAATTAGAAAGAAAGTAAAGCATGGTATTAATGGTTTCTATTACTATTACTATTGGTTTGCAAGTAAGAGATTATTAGATAGACCAATTTTTGAGATTTTACACAGTCAACAACCTGATTTTTCTTTTTATCATTCTTAATTCAAGATATTAAATTAAGTAATCAAGATTGCTATCCTATTTGTTTTGATGCTCCTGTTATTAATGCTGAGTTTCAGCAATATTAGTACTTAGATATTTTTGGCTGGTGTTTCAGTAATTCTGGTAAAAAAGTAAAAAACATAAAAATATGTAGGTCTAGTCATATTTTTTTAGGAACTTTACTAATCAAGAATAACCACCATTATGTTGGTAAAATTTATCCACGATGTAAACATTTGGATGTAGAATTTAAGGATGCTATTAAGGCAGTTAATTTATTGCCTGATGACAAACAATATACTTTGGAAGTTTATACATTTTTGAAGAATGATAATTTTTTAAAACTGCTTATATTTATGTGGCTGTTCAGAAGAAAGAGATTGAAATAAAAATAAATAAAAAAGTTAAATTTAAAATTTGAAAGTTTGATGATCAAAAAGAGTTTAATATAAAAAAAATCATTAAATATATAGCAATCCTATTTTATTTGTTTGTCTTCAAATATACCTAATTTTTATTTAATAATGAACGCCCCTAATTCTATTCTAAAATTTAATCCAGGTGCTCCTATGCATGGTGGAGAAAAAGATTGCATATACATCTTCATATTTTTCCCAAGGAATTAAACTAGTCATCACTCTGGGGATAATTGGCCATTGAACGCCGGTTGAAAATTTTCTGTTAGAGTATCACGTTGGCCTACTTTTCTTTATATGGAGTGTGGATTATAGATACCTAATTTTTAGTCTATTTTAACTGAAACTTAGATACTATTTATGATTAAAAATACTTAAAATCATTATTGTGTAAGTTTTTTAGATTTATTCAGCAAACCCTAGTTATGGGAATTGGTATTATGGACTCCCGGGTTGGACTTTGATTTCACAGACAACTAAAAAATAACAGTATTATGTGAGCGCGATCCCCACCTTCATGCAACCAAGCCTGTCAAAGAAATAATGGACATCTTTCGCCACTACAGAAAAAATTGAGGTAGTTCAAGAAAAGCTGTATCCACACCCAATACGAAAATCATCAAATTCCTTGAGTCTTTGTCTGAGCAAATTTTTTCAAACAAACCACCAACGTTCTATCTGATTAAAATCTAGCCATAATGGTGGTAAACACCAGATTTCACACTTAGCTTTGGCCACTAATTATTGAATATAAACTGATTTATGAAATGTTGCATTATCCAGTACGATCACTTGTCCCGATTATAATTTTGGTAGTCAAAAATTTTCTAACCAGTTATCAAACAAATCACTATTACAACTTCGGTGTAAATGTTAAATAGGCCAACATTTTTAATTGATTTATAGTTGCACAAAAACTTACTATCTCAGTTCTTTTTCCTAACTTTTAATAGTGGTACTATTTTTTCAATTCTCCATAACCATAAGGATAATCTTCTGGCTTATCTATTCTGGATTTATATACATATACAATCTTTAAATACACAAATAATTTTTTCTACCTATTTAGGTATAGAAATGGTTACAAAAGGATATCTACAATAGAGTTGTCGCTAAATAGAGGGAAAAAATCGCTCCAACCTAGACAGAGCAATAATTTCAATTTTTTTATTTCCCAATAGCTACAATCTTTACTGAACTTAGTTTTTGGTGATTTTTTAAGTTATAAAGCGACAAGTCTAATGATGTCAGTTTGACAATATTTTTGAGTTTATGCAACTGATTCCTAAGAATTAGTGCTAGCTGCCAAACGTTGCTTTAACTCAGCTAAAGCATCAGCCCAACGAGGATCAGGTTGGACTGATTCATTACTATTAGAAGAACCACTAGAAGTCTTAGATACTCCTCCTTTATCTTTATCACGACGAGACTTTTTACTCTTACTAGGGTTGTTTTTACTAACTGTTTTAGGTGTTTCAGCCTCAGTATTTTCCGACTCAGTTTTATTTTTAGAGCGAGGCAAGGCTTTTTCAATCTTTAAAGGAGTCTCTCTAAACTGAAAACCATTATACTTTTCAATAATTTGGTCAGCTTGCTCATCATTTTTGACTGTTACAAAGCCAAAGCCACGACATTTACCAGTTTTACGGTCTGTGATCAATTTAGTGGTGACACTATCACCTTCTTCCTGAAAAACGTCTTGCAGTTCTTGACGTTCCATTACCTCTTTAGGCAAATTACCAATATACAAACGAATTGACATAGGAAAATTCCTCCGAACTTTTAATTTTACTTGGTTTTTATTATCAAAAACGAAAACTTAGTCAACTTAAATTGACTGAGCACAAAACAAGAGCAGAATCAAAAAAAACTGCTCCATAGTTGGAAATGTAAAGAACTTTGAGAAATAGCTATATTCACCATTTACCAGTTTTACGATCTGTGATCAATTTAGTGGTGACACTATCACCTTCTTCCTGAAAAACGTCTTGCAGTTCTTGACGTTCCATTACCCCTTTAGACAAATTACCAATATACAAACGAATTGATACAGGAAAATTCCTCCAAATTTTTAATCTTACTTGGTTTTTATTATCAAAAACGAAAACTTCGTAAACTTAGATTGAGCGAGCACAAAACAAGAGCAGAATCAAAAAAGAACTGCTCCAGGGTTCGGAATGTGAAGAACTTTGACAAACACCTATATTCACCTTCATTACAGATAAAATTATTTGCCATGTCCCCTATGTGGTCAACTCTGGCAGATAATTTTATTTTCTCAGGTTTTTCATGGAAATTATTGCTCATCACTGAACAAATAAAACTATAGGTATTTATCAATTACTTTTTTTTGATATTGGTTTACTGAAAGCTTATCACCCAAATTTTGAATATAACTTTAAAGCCTGCTAAACTCAAACAACCCAATTACTGATATGATATTAATTTCATGTATACTTCCTAATATTTAAGGACAAAAACTTTAATCATAATATTTGACTTATTTTTCAACTAAACTGGAAATATTTACAGCTTATCTTTACCTTATGTTTAACAGGCTAGTCACTTCATCGCTATTATAAACTTATCATAATCCTAAGTCAATATCTACATATTTTTCTTAAATTTAACTATTTTAGGGTGTGCTGAAAAACTATCCGGGAAGTACTGAGAATTCAGAGCTCATCACTCAGAACACAGCTCACGAATATACTTCTAGGCTACTAAAGTAATCTTATCTGACCATTGCTACCAGAAGCTTGTGTCAATAAAATTCAGTAGGAAACTTGATTTGACTATCTGGTGTTTCTACAACTTTTTTATATAATCTGATAATTAAAATCCCCCTATCAATACCATATAAGCTCCCCATATAGCAAAAGAAAAAGCTACAATTGTTGACCATAGAGGATGACCACTGTTAATAAATTGACCATTTTCGGTTTTCAGAGTATTAATGTCTATCCAAGGAGTAGCTCCTCGCCTCCACCAACCAGTTACAGTTATAGACTTACCAACAAAATCAGCGGGGCGATTTATTTTAGGCCATAAGTTACCAAGAGGCCCCAATTGATTAGAATAATGCAACTTGACCAGACCCCTTGTTGTTTGTAGAATCAAATCTTGTCCCAACCAATTACTCATTCCGCTTTTTCCAAGAAGTTGGCCTTTTAACTGAATTGTTTGACTATCTAATGGCAAAGCTTTTAGATCACTTAACAGTTCTGATAAATCAGGATTTAGCAACAGCTTAGTTAGCTTTACATCAGGAAAAAAACGATTAATTCTTATCAAAATACCAATACTAAAACCCATAGCTAAACAACTAACTAAAATGGAGATATCTCCAAATAACCAATCTAAACGCCAAAAACCAATAGCAGATGAAACTATACCTATTAACCACAAAAAAATAGCAAAACCTAGGCCTATTAATATACCAAAAAATGGGGCTCCCTGAAGCAACAATTTTTGCCAATCAAGATTTTGTGGAATGGAAATTTGATTTTCTTTTGTACCACTTAATTGGTTTTTCATAGTTACATCAGTATTTATATTTCCTAAATTTAACTCTGTTTCTAGTTTCCATAAATTAGCATATGAACCTAATCTTTTTAAGCGATCACCTAGCATTGGATGACTATTATTAATCTCTAACCATCGACGATATGGGTTAACAATATCCCAGTTAAAAGTAGATACCAAACTACTGTCTGAAACCACACTACCAGCAGTAATAGCTTGCTTTATTGCCACTGGCATTAATATTTCAAAACTCTCTAATAAATTCCTAACTTTGCCTTGATTTTCCACATCATTAGCCATACCAATTGTAATTTTTAGAATAGCTCGTGTGAGACCATTAGGATTACCAGTTAAATTGCAAGCTAGGCGATCGCTATAATAAACTCGCCGACGAGAAAACCATAATATGGGAAATTTTAACAACCAATATAAACCATAACTAATACTTGAAATGATAGCGGCGAATATCCTCAAAACTACAACTAAAACCCTCAAAAAATATTTGATAAATCCTGGCAAAAAATCAGGTAATTGATATATTATTAAATCCCATATCCAATCAGCCCAAAAAGTTAATTTCCAATAGATAGTATATGGAATTTGAAGCATCAGATTAGCCATAGACATTAACCATAAAGTTCCATTTTTAACATGACTAATTTCTCTAGCATAAATAGTAGCAATTTCATCTTCTGCTAATTTATCTAACAATCCTTGGCTAACAACTATTCTAAGTCTGAAACAACGAAGAAACCATCCATAACTGAATGCTATAGGAACATCTATGGGTAAAACTTTTAATTTAATTTCCCGTATTTTTTGTTTTTGAGAGAAGCTACGCAACAATCTATTAGCCTCTTTGCTGTAATTCATCAAGGTTGTTTTTGGTAAAAATTTTGATTTATAACCAAGGCTCAATAATCCATCTATTAACCAGGGGAAAAAGACAAATAATACTGCTATAAAAATAATAAAGCTTTTAGTAGGGTCTCGGTAAAAAATTTGAATTGGTCGGAAATAAGGCAGCCAAACTAGCAAATCATTTATTACATCTAAGCTGAACTTTAGTATGGTAAGACTTAGGAAAAATAGAACAATAAATACCACTATTTGTTCTAGCCATAAAAAAGTTAAATTAGGAGTTTTAAGGCGACGACCTCCTTTTGTTCTTCCTGCTTCACGCCATGTCAATATAGGTGAATTTTCTGGTTTGTCTGAAGTTTTCTCTATTGATGTTTGATGGAATTCATTTGTAGTTTTTGAATTTGACTGGTTAACTATGCTTGATAAAGCAGGTGATTGATTTTGAACTGCCTCTATATCATTTTTATTTAATTGGGAATGCTGTACATAATCTGAAGTTTTACTATAATTTTCTGGGAAGTTATTTGTTGTTTTTGATATTTGTTGAGAATCAGTTTCTAGAAATAAATCAATATTTTTTTTAGATATATTATTACTATTTTTGGCAAACTTATGTTGATCTGAAATAGAATTAAAAGGAATAAATCCTGTTTCAATATTTTGTTGATTCTGGGGAGATTTTTCTAAATTTGTAGATTCTGGAAATGTTGATTTTTTAAAGTTTTTGGGTGGATATCGCTTTAATAATTCTTTGAGATGACGATTAGCAAAAATTTTAATTTTACTATCAGAACTTTGAGTAAGATTACGACACAAAGAAATAGAATTATCTACTTGTTTAGTTTTTTCATAAGCAATGACTAAGACCATCTGAGCTTTTAATTTTTCCTGAATAGATTCTTGTTGAGCAATTATTTCTAGGATAGCGATCGCCTGTAAATAATCTTTTTTTCTCAGAGCAATTAACCCACTTGTTAAAGATGGTTTTTCTGGCAGATAGTCATCTGTAGCAGAAGATATTTTATCTATCATTAACTAATTTTTTGATGTTGATATTTTTATTAATTTCTCCTATTAAATGTTGTATAATCAGTATTATTAAAGTTGAGGCAATAGGAAAAGAAAGGATGAAGTATTGAGCTTAACTGACATAAATAAACAAAATAAATTTATGGCCTGATGGTACAATAAATTTATTACATTATATCACTACCTCAGGAAAAAAAATATTTTTAAGACTAAAAACATAAGTATTTAACTTGAAATTCTAAAATAGGAATCAAGTAATTACTAAGATTAGATTCATAACTAACTTAACTTCCTGGGTAATGCTGGGAAAACATAAATTATAATTATGCTTGGAGACTAACTCCTTCTTCAGTGTAATAATCAGTTAATAATTCATAGCTCAATGGGAAAGTTCCGACACAGGAGGCTTTGGATAGCTGAATAATTATAAAATCTATTCTCCTTATAACTAGAACTAGAAAAAACTAGGATCAATTAATTTATGGCTCTGAAACTATACAATTCACTGACCCGTCAAGAAGAAACCTTTGAACCCTTAGAACCAAACATAATTAAAATGTATGTCTGTGGTGTTACAGTATACGACTATTGCCATTTAGGTCATGCTCGTTCCTATATTGCATGGGATACAATGCGCCGGTATCTAATATGGCAAGGCTATCAAGTACGGTATGTACAAAATTTTACTGATATAGATGATAAGATTCTTAAGCGGGCTAGAGAAACAGGAAGTTCTATGGATTCGGTGGCCAAGCGTTTCACGGAAGCATACTTTGAGGACATGAAGCGCTTAAATGTCTTAGAAGCAGATGAATATCCTCGGGCTACTCAGAATATAGATAGAATTCAGAATTTAATCCATGATTTAGAAAAAAAAGGTTTTGCTTACTCTTCTGGAGGAGATGTATATTATCAGGTGCGGGAATTTTCCCAATATGGGAAACTCTCAGGCCGTCGTTTAGAAGAAATGCAAGCTGGCGCAAGTGGTAGGGTAGACTCAGAAGATTTAGAAACTGCCAAAAAGAAAGACCCATTTGATTTTGCTCTATGGAAAGCGGCAAAAACTGGGGAACCTGCATGGGACTCTCCTTGGGGAAAAGGAAGACCAGGTTGGCATATTGAATGTTCGGCAATGGTGCAAGATTGTTTAGGGGAAACTATTGATATTCATGCTGGGGGGGCAGATTTAATTTTTCCTCACCATGAAAATGAAATTGCTCAGTCGGAAGCTTCTACGGGAAAAATTTTAGCTAGATATTGGCTCCATAATGGTTTTGTTACTATCAATGGAGAAAAAATGTCAAAGTCTTTGGGTAATTTTACTACGATTCGGGATTTATTGGATCAACCTGTAGACCCAATGGCTTTAAGAATGTTTGTTTTAACTGCTCAATATCGTAAACCTATTGATTTTACTGAAGAGGCGATCGCTTCTGCCAAAAATGGTTGGAATACTATTAAGGAAGGTATATTATTCCCTTATCAATATGGTCCTAAGTTGGGATGGGAAATGCCCGCAAAAAATTTATCTGATCAGACATTGTTATTAACTTCTTATCTGGAAAAATTTCAGAAAGCAATGGATGATGATATTAATACTCCTGCTGCTTTAGCTATTTTATTTGAATTAGCTAAAGATTTACGTCGAGAGGGTAATGTCCTCATACATGAAGGGAAAACTGAAACATCTTTAGAAGAGTTAAAAAAACAATGGGTAACCCTGGTAAGCTTATCACAAGTATTAGGCTTAGAAGTTAAAATAGAAGAACAAGTTAGCAATATATCTGAAGGCTTGAGTAATATTGAAATTGAGTCTTTAATTCAGCAACGTTTAGAAGCAAAAAAAGCTAAGAATTATTCGGAAGCAGACCGCATTAGAAATGAACTCCAAAGCCAAGGTATTAAACTAATAGATAAATCTGGTGGTCTAACAAATTGGCATCGGAATTAAGTAAGTATTTCGGTTAAGTATGTAGATGCAGGAAATAGGGAATAGAAACTCTCCCCAAAATACTAGTGGCTAATTTTGTTATTTAGCAGTTGATTAATATAACTAGTTAGTTTAAAATTCATTTTGGGAAAAACTGCAAAGAACAAAAAATGTTAGCTTTTAGCCTTGAGTTGATAACCTATTTAAGTAGCTTCTATGAAACCTGAACAAAGGATTTCTATTTCTATCTCTAACCTACTGTTAATTATTAGTAGTTTTTTACTATTAATTATTTTATGGCAAGTGCGAAGTCTGATAGTACTGTTGATGATTGCAGTAATTTTAGCAGCATCAATTTCACCATTAGTAAATTTAACAGAAAGAATTAGATTGCCTCGTTGGTTAGGGGTAGTTATTGTCTATTTAACTCTAATTTCTGGATTGATCAGTGTAGTCTTAATTATTGGCCCACAAGTTTTTGAGCAAATTGAAAGGCTTTTACGACAATTGCCATTATTTTCTAAGAGTATCAGCGATAATTTTGAAAATTTTGTTAGTTCTTTAACTCAAAATCCCCCTGATTGGATTAATCAACTTTTTGATACTAAATCTGTCACAAGTTGGGTAATTAGTTCTAGTCAACAACTTTTATTACGTTCCTATAGTTTAACTAAAGGTGTATTGGGAAGCATAGTTAGTTTAATATTGGCTTTATTTATTTCAGGCTATATGGTATCTGATAGTCAAACTTTAATTACCAGTATAGTCAAACTTTTTCCTCAACCTTGGGATAAACGTCTGGAAGATCAAGTTATTCCTGTAACTAAAAGAATGGGAGGTTACATTAGAGGTAGAATTATTGTTTCTGCTATTTTAGGTCTAGCAACAACTACTGGTTTAGGATTTTTAGGATTGCAAGATTTTTCCCTAGGCTTAGGAGCAATAGCTGCTGTGACAAACCTGATTCCTTTTATCGGCCCAATTCTTGGTGCAGTTCCAGCCTTAATTGTTGCTATTGCTAAAGGGGGATGGTTGTTTTTATGGGTAATAATTTTGTACTATATTATCCAAAATATAGAGACTTATATACTCGATCCTTTACTGGTAGGTTCTTCTGTTGGAGTACATCCTTTATATCAATTATTATCGGTTCTAGTAGGAGTTCAGTTATTAGGAATTATTGGTGCTTTGATTATTCCACCTTGGTTTGCTGGCGCTGCTGCTCTAGTAGAAAATTTATATTTGAAACCCAAGTTAGAAGCCGAAAATATCCAATCTATTATTACCAGTAATGGCGAGCATAATTTACCCCCTGTAATATAAGCATTCAGTTATCAGCTACCTTCCTGGGGCCGTAACTTTCTTATTCAGATATTATTAACTATTAACTAATTCCTAAATTCAGGAATACTAGATAAAATCTCTATAAAAGATGAAACCCCAAAATTGTCTCATTGAAAGGTAGAACAATAGGTATGGTTAAAATTCTCTTAGTTGAAGACAATGAGATGAACCGGGATATGTTGTCTAGACGTCTGATTCGTAAAAAATTTGAAGTAGTTATTGCTATTAATGGTGTGGAAGGTGTAGAAATGTCCATATCAGAAATACCAGATATAATTCTCATGGATATGAGTTTGCCTGAGCTCGACGGGTGGGAAGCAACTAAGAAGATTAAAGCTAACCAACAAACTAAGGATATTCCGGTAATAGCAATAACAGCTCATGCTATGACAGGAGACCGAGAAAAATGTTTACAAGCTGGATGTGATGATTATGATACAAAGCCAGTAGAATTTCCCAGATTATTAGAAAAGATCAACAATCTTATAGATAAAAAGCCAAGGCAATGAAAAATGATCGGGGTAATGTGTTAGTTGTAGATGATAATCAATTTAACCGTGACCTTTTAGCTCGTCGAGTTAAAAGACAAGGACATATGATAAGTTCTGCATCTGATGGATTTCAAGCTTTAGAAATGGTGAGAAATCACTCATTTGATCTGGTACTATTAGATATTATGATGCCACAAATGAATGGTTATCAAGTTCTCGAAACTCTTAAGGCTGATCCAGCATTACGTCATATCCCAGTAATAATGATTTCTGCAGTGGACGACATTGATAGTATAGTCCGTTGCATCGAATTGGGAGCTGAAGATTATTTGTCTAAACCCTTTAATCCTATATTGCTTAAGGCTAGAATTAATGCTTGTCTAGAAAAGAAACGACTTCGAGACCAGGAACAAGCTTATATAAAGCAACTAGCTGAGGAACAAGAAAAGTCAGAGAAGTTACTATTAAATATATTACCAGCACCAATCGCTCAAAGATTAAAACAGGGAGAAAAAACTATCGCGGATAGCTTTAGTGAGGTAACTGTTTTATTTGCTGATTTAGTTGGTTTTACTAAGGTTTCGGCTAATTTATCTCCTGCTGAATTGGTAGAGTTACTCAACATGATTTTTTCTTGTTTTGATCAGTTGGCAGATAAGTATGGACTTGAGAAAATCAAAACTATTGGTGATGCTTATATGGTTGTAGGTGGCCTTCCTACTCTGAGAAAGGACCATGCAGAAGCGATCGCGGAAATGGCTTTAGATATGTTGTACCAAGTCAAGCAAATTTCTGAAAGCCAAGAAAAATCTTTACAAATTCGCATTGGCCTTAATACTGGAGCGGTAGAAGCAGGAGTTATTGGGACAAAAAAGTTTGCTTATGACCTTTGGGGAGATACGGTAAATACAGCTCATCGTATGGAGTCTCATGGTATTCCTGGTGTTATTCAAGTGACTGAGGATACTTATGGTTGTCTAGCTAATAAGTATATTTTTCAGGAACGAGGGATTATTAATGTTAAAGGAAAAGGTATGATGAAAACTTATTTACTTATAAGTAGAAAATAATATGATCAGAGGTCAAAATTCACGGTTCAAAATATGCCAGTTTACAAGTCAGAGGTTATCCTAGAGAGAGTTTGAGAGTTTCATAAGTTATAACACCTAACTATAGCGCTACAAAAAAAAGGGTTGGTTAACCTGAAGGTATTAATAGAGTTGAAGTATTTGAGAAGGAATAGTTTTTATTTAATCTGATAGCTTAATCCTTAAAGCTATACTATAAAATTAAAAAGTAAGTCTGCAAAATTACTAAGGAAAAAATGTTATCAACTACAGAGTTACTCATAGCTTCTCAATGGTTTGGTATTGCTACAATTGGATTTTTTATTTTGACAATTATTGCCTTTATTTTTAATAGGGAGTTTAGATTTAGATTAGTGGGAGTAACAGGTTTTATGGGAGTCCTAACTGCTGGTTTATTTGGTTTAAGTTTAGGACTATTCAACCGGGTAGAAGTTCCAGGAGCAGTTAGATATACGTTAGTTTATGATAATGGTGCAACTCAAACAGTAATTGCTGTTGCTCCTACTATTAAAGAGTCAGAGTTAGTAGCAACTATGGAGCAGGCAGCAGGAGATTTATTTTCACCGGGCCGTTTGGGTATGGATCGTCAATTAACTATTAGAGTTAGAACTATTATTCATCCAGAAGAGGGTGTTTCTGAGCCTCTTTATTTGGGGGAAGTTAAACGTTCTTTGTCTCAACGGGAAGATGAAAATATAGATGTTAAAATATTTCCTGAAACTGTGGCAAAGTTATTAGATTATCAGATTGATAATCTAGAGAGTTAATATCAAAATATAGAAGGATATTTGAATCGGGTAAAAAGTCTTTCTATTTAAAGTGAACCTTTGTGTGGACTTTGGTCAAAGGAAGTGAAACTCAACTAAGCTTAATTGTGTTTTCGTTTTGTACTTTAATTACTTTTATTGCACCATTTAAGGTTTGTCATAAACCTAACATTTGATAAGGGTTTTTGTCAAGTAAAATACTACTCAACTAAGCTTAATTATGGTTGTTTTTGTTTTTTAGCCATACCTAATTGTATTATACCATTTTAGCTGTGTTAGTCAACTATTAGATGAAAATAAATTTAAGGAGATTTTTAATAAATGGAAAATCAGACAGATCAGAGACATTTATTGAAAAAATTATATAATTCTTTTAAACCTTCTGAACCTCTACAAGCTGATAGTCGAGTATATGTTGACTGTAGCGAAGTTAGGGGAGATGGAGATGTTATTAAAGATTTAGCTGAGAATATTGAATATTCTGATGATAATACTTGTCAACTTTATGCCGGACATCGAGGTGGGGGTAAGTCAACTGAACTTTTACGACTGCAAAAATACCTGGAAAATCAGAGATATTGTGTAGTTTATTTTGCTGCAGATGAAAATGATATTAATCCAGAAGATACGGAATATGTTGATATTTTGTTGGCTTGTACGAGACATTTATTAGAAAAGTTAAAAAAGGCTAATCCTCAACCACTATTAGATTGGTTAAAGGGACGGTGGGAAGATTTAAAAGACTTAGCAACTACGAAAATATCTTTGGAAAACTTGGAGGTTGAATCACAAATTAGTCAGTATGCAAAACTTACGGCAAATATTAGGGCTGAACCTACTCTAAGAAAAAAAATTCGAGATAGAGTGAATCCTTATACTGAAAGTTTAATTGATGCTGTAAATGCTTTTATTTGTGATGCTAAAAATCAGCTTGGTTCTGGTTCAAAACTGGTAATAATTGCGGATAATTTAGACCGCATTGTTCCAATTGATCGGCCGGACGGACGTAGTAATCACGATGAAATTTTTTTAGATCGTAGTGCCCAATTAAAGGGATTAGATTGCCATATAATTTATACAATTCCTATTTCAATGGTCTATTCTAATAAGGCTCCTAATCTGAAGGTTGAATATGATGAACCTCAAGTTTTACCGATGATTATGGTGGAGACTCGGGAAGGGGAAGTTTATGAATCAGGAGTTGCTAAAGTTAGGGAAATTATTGATAGGCGGGTGAAGGAAGTTAAGTCGGATTTATCTTTAGAAAAAGACTTGTTTGAAAGTGGAGAAGTGTTGGATAAAGTTTGTTTAACGAGTGGAGGTCATGTTCGGGATTTAATGTTTTTAATGCAAAGTGTAATTAAGCGTGCTAGAGGTAAATTACCTATATCTGCTGGGGTTGTACAAAGAGCAATTACAGAAGCAAGAGTGTCTTATCAAAGGTCGGTTCAGGAAGAAGAATGGCAAGTATTGGCAAATGTTTTTCGTAATAAAAATGTGTTGAATAATCAACAGTATCGGGATTTATTATTTAATCGTTGTTTACTAGAATATGTTTACTATGATAAGAAGGGAGAAAAGCAAGTTTGGTATGATGTTCATCCATTGATTAGAGGATTACAAAAGTTTCAGGAGTTGGTGAAATGAAGGGAGAAAGAATTATTTGGCAAGAGGATTTTTCGTTAACATTTACAGAGGAATATGAAGCTTTAGTAGAGACTATTAGATTTAATGAGGGTTTTAGTTTATTGTTTGCGGAATGTTCTCGAGCAAAGGGAACAGAAATTATGGAGAAAATTCGCCTGGATATTCCGGAGCAAAGAGCAGATGTTTTGGGTTTAGATAAGACTATTTATCATTTTTATAATCGAGTCAAAGAATTACCAAATCTGAAAGAAATTGATATTTTGTTTGTGACTGGTTTGGAATATTCTTTCTATCAATATGAGGATGAAATGAAGGAAAGAGGTTGGGATCATAATGAGATTATTTCTATTAGCAGAAGAGGTGTTCCTCCGGTTTTGATTAATTTGAATCAGCAGCGAGAAAGATTTAGGGATGATTTTGATATTTGCTTTGTATTTCTGTTGCCAAGGTTTGCTATAAATTATCTGATTAAACGTGCGCCAGATTTTTTTGATTGGCGTTCTGGGCTGTTTCGGTTTCCTATGGATCAGGAAAGTTTTGATAAGGGATATTTGGAAGTCCGTGAAAAGAAATTAGAGGATTATATAGAGTTTACTAAGCCAGAGTGTAAAGTTGAATTGGTGAGCATTAAAAGTTTACTTGATGAAGATTTGCTTCCTGTAGGACAAAAAGCAGATTTGTTAGTTAGAAAGGCTTCTCTAGATAGAAAGTTGCAGCAAAATGAAGAGGCAATATTAACTTGTGATGAAGCTTTAAAAATAGAACCAAATGATTACAATGCTTGGAACAATAAAGGCAGTGCACTAATAAATTTAGAAAGATATGAAGAGGCTGTTGCTGCTTATGAAAAAGCTTTAGAAATTAAACCTGACTTTCACGAAGCTTGGTTTTTGAAAGGCATAGCTCTGATAAATTTAGAAAGATATGAAGAGGCTGTTGCTGCTTATGAAAAAGCTTTAGAAATT
>JAGGDU010000170.1:0-3807 GCA_018457135.1 Trichodesmium erythraeum GBRTRLIN201
TCAAGTTTTCGTTTGAGTTTTTTCTCTCCTAAGTTATTTCCCAACAACTCTATTACGTCAGTCCTATTTATATTAACCTTGAAACTTCTGTGGTACTTTGAACTGACTATAGTGCGGGCAGGATGCCCGCCAGCTAATGAATTCAATCAAATTTCCTAGGAACTTAACTTCTGAGTTCAACATGACTCTGGTAAAATCTCAGTAACAGTCTCATAAAAATTAATTTCTGGTGGTTTGGCAAATAAATGTGAAATTTTTGCCAATGTTGCTTTATAATCATCAGTTGAATTAGCATCCATATCTTCAACTCCTTCCCAAAAAATTACAGCAATACCTTTATCTGTTCCTGGCAACTGTAATAAATAGGCACCTTTAAAACCTTTATTATAAGTCTTAACTGCCTTTTCATAAAGTTCTTTTGCTTCTTGAAACCTTCCAGGTTTAAATTCTCCCACCGCAACATAAGCGTATTTGTGCTTCAAAAAGTCCATAAAATCTGACATTTCTTTCTCTCAATCTACAAGTTTTAAATTTTTGACTGTATTAGAACTCATACCATATAATGAGAAAACTATTATATTAAAAATTTAAGTAGGTATTGAACCTAGCTTAATTAACTGCTAATTAACCCCACACAAATCGAAAATGATGGTGTGAGGCTCAAGAGCAACTTCTAATAACCCATGATATTGCTTCCTTCGACTCCATTCTAGTCCCAATAACTTTATAGTTAGTGTTTATCCTGATATAATATCACCCAAATATCAAAGAAAATTTGAAAAATATAATTATTGTAGTTAGCAATTTACCAGGATTTTACTCTCGAAACCCTCCATATAGCTGTTAATTGCTGCTATATTATTTCGTATCTACCATATCTAAACTTTGCCCTCTAAACCCTAATATATTTTCAGATAAGGATTTCCAGAAAGGATGATTTTTTCCTAAGCGAGTTGTATTCACAGCATCATGTACATTTCCTCTTAGTTGTTGATAATATTGATCATCCATAAAATTAATATTTAAGCTTGAATTCGACACCAACCTGCGAAATTTCTCTTGAGTATAATCTCGACCATTAATTAATGCTCCTCCGGGACTAGAAACCAATAATTCTCCATTAATTACCACTGAATTAACCATATTCGGCCACCAAGCATAACCGCTATATCCAAACATAGCTGGTACTTGAATTATCTGGTCATTGCTCAGATTAAATTCCTGTTTTAACTTCTCAATTAATGGGTTTAATTTTTCCCGTTGTAAATAGAGATTATGCTGAACTAACTTTTCATTTTTCAACGCAGCCCGCACTGTTATTTGAGTGCTTAAACCACGATTTATAGCAGCTTTACCATAGTTTTCTTCACTGAGTTCTTCTAATAATTTGACCCCTGCTTCTGGACTCACAATTAACATTAGAGGTTTGCCAGTTTTACTAGGAATAAAACTAATAATTTCATCTACATGACGCATCATTAACCAAGAAGTATCAATATCTACTGGGGGACCCTGAATTTTCTGTGCTTTGATGAAATCAATAATATCAGGATTCATACCCACTTCACCTGCTTTCCCATAATAAACTCTTCCCATAGGATATCCTGGTAAAGGTGGTGTTACTTCTAGATTTCCATAAGCATCTGCCCACCTGTTGAGAGGATCTAGTTGTCTGGGTTTACCAACTTCAAACCAACCAAAATTTTCTTTGAGGAGGCTTCTAGCATACTGATCATTTTCCTGTAGACGGTTACCTTTAAGTACCACATTCATATTGTGCATTTTACCTTGAGTGGGAAACTGCACATAACCTATTTTTTTAGTATCTTGCATCCAGGTTGTTCCGCCAGGATTAATTTTAGCTGTCACACCTGTTTTTTCAATAATTTCAGTGATTTTACTGATAAACTTTTGATTAGCTAAACCTCGCTCACTAACGTGCAGTTCTTTGACTGGAGCAGTATTAGGAGACATTAACCAAGGAACTACACCTATTTGAATACTATCAGAAGCAATTTGTCTACCATTTTTTTTAGCTATCGCTGTCAAGTTAACAACTCCTTTCCAGTCCCTGTCAGCAAATTGTTTAGCTTCTACACCTAATACTATCTTTGCTCTAGATATTAATGCTTCAGTGCCAGAAAGATCTACTGGTTGCCATCCAGATTCTGTTTTTTGGAAGATATTGATATAGTTATTAACATCTGCGTCAGTAGAGATGTAGATTTGAGCATCTCTATAGTTTTCTGCTAATCGAATATTGACAATAGCTAAATCTGCTACATCATTTTCACCATTAACATCCCCATCTCGCCAATCTGGGATTAGATCGCCGTTATCATCATCATTATTAAATAACATTAATGCACCTTCTGATAAAGACCAGTTTTCTCTACCTGACTTGTCAGTTTCATCCACTTTCCCATCTCTGTTAGTATCACCATACATGGTAAAACCTGGAGATAAACTATATGCAATGGGTCGATAAGTTTTGGTATGGCTATTTGTCTTCTTTTCTTTCTCTTTTTCCCATACTCTTACTGCCATTACTTTTTCATAACAGGCCACTGCTAGATACCCCTGATATTCAAGCATTTTTTCGATCGCTTTATCTGTCATCAATGAATCTTGAGGAATTTGACGTAAACTATAAATTGCCTCTAACCAAAGATTTTCTGCTTCTTCCCAGGTTTGATAATTTGCTTGTAGTTTTTTTCCTTTTGCTACAGCATTGGTTGCTATGCTCAGTGCTTGTTTCCAACTTTGAAGAGCTTTTTCTTCTTTAATAATTTTTGCTTCTATACTGCGGAAGTCTTTCAAAGTTTTTTCATACTGTTGTAACTGGAATTGGTATTGCCAAGGTTCCCTAACTTTCTTGAAGTTTGGCATTTTAGAGACTCGCTCTAGTTCTACTTTTAATTGATCTTTTATCTGGTACAGTTCTGTCAGTGAACTTATTGTTTTAGGAATTTTTAAGTTCTTGTTTATCGACTTGATAGTTTCTAAGGCAGAAATTTCTGAGTTAGCTGGCTCAGGAAGTGAAGATTGTGCCACTGCTTGAGGTACAGGTACCCAGATAATTCCTACTAATGCCCCAACAGTATTTACTAGAGCTATTTTTATGTATTGTATCCAACCCATAATATATATCCTCATGTATAGTTATAAATTTTAGCTAATTTCTACCAATTTATTCTGTGTTACAGAAGTCGAAACTTATAAGTCAAAAGTTAATAGTCAATGGTGAGTAGGGAGTAGCTTATAAGGGGAGATTATTTATAATAGTTTATTGGGTGACAAACAGGTCAAAACTATTGTGAGAGCATTAAATTTCTGTAAAAAATTGACGATTTTTGTAATAATAATAATTATTCTTAGTGAGGGTGTTGCTTCAGATCACCGACACCCAGAGCCTATATTGACTTAATATTCATTCAATGCTAACGACAAAGTTTATATAAGTCAATTTTCATTCCATAAGCATTTATTGCACATTTTTTACTGCCAGAGTTATGCCTAGGAGCCGTAATGGTGATGGATAATTTACCTTCACATAAACTATAGCAATCTGCTTATAGGTTATGGTATAATTTTTTATGGAAAAATTTTTGGAAAATCGAATATTTGACTATCTGCAAAAAACTTAAATAACTACTTAACTACTTTAAGATAACTGCAAAAATGATCAAGTTGTCTAATAAAATTTTTGGTTTGTAACCAAATATCTTTAACAGGATTTTGCTCGGTAGTATTTTGAGCTAATTTTGTAAATTTATCAACTATTCTTATTTTGATAAATCTTGATTA
>JAGGDU010000170.1:3907-14750 GCA_018457135.1 Trichodesmium erythraeum GBRTRLIN201
TTTGAGCTAATTTTGTAAATTTATCAACTATTCTTATTTTGATAAATCTTGATTAATTGTCCTTAAGTATTATAGAAATTATTGAGAGTTATGGTAAGTTTCTCTATCCCCAAATCTTACTAATTTTTTACCAGGTATTTGAGCAGTGAAAATATTTCATAAATTGTATGGTATTTTTAGTATTTCCACGGATCTAATTTTTGTACAATAAATTATTGGGTTTGATAGTCTAAGTCGCTATAATAAGTCTGGATTTTAAATTAATTTTTAATTACAACTTTTATTTTTTAATCTGTTTATAGCCAAGCATCAGCTAATAAATATACCCATAAAATATTACATCTTTAATATAAAGAATATAAGCTTTTGATCTACTATTTCAGGTTGCATTATGGCTCAAAATTCCTTCCTAGCTTTTTTTTATTGCACTAATTAATCATTTTTATTTAGCTTCTTTTTTTGAGGTTTTTCAGTTTGATAATATAGGTTTTTTTATAGTGATATATTTATCTATATAATGGAAAATATAGACTAAATATTCATAAGTTATGACTCACAATTCACCATATATAACTTACCAAAAATTGCTATTCATTCTATTTTTTTTTACCTGGATAAAAGAATCAATAAATGTATTTTTAATACCTGGATTTTTTGATGATAATAACAAAGTTGACCAGAAAATCCTATAAGCACTATTCTATCAGTCAAACTAAATTGATCAATTGTTGGGTATTAGCTTGACCTTCTCTAAAATTATATCCTCCTGTTTTACAGTCAAATAACATAGCTTCAATACCCATTCTCGAACGAGAATTTCTTCATACTTCATCTAAATTGTCAATATTTATCAACAGGTACTATCGTTCTTTTTCTACTTTCTGATTATATTTACTTTTTTCTAGCTATTTACATGCTAGATTTGTATCATTCAAGCTAAATTGAATAATCAATCAACTTAGTGTTGGGGTGTCTAGAGCGCGATCACGTTCGGTAAATACTGATCAATAATAATTATTATTCTTGCAAAAACTACCAATTTTTGAGGTTAGTGAATATCCCACAAACCACTATCTCATAATAGTTTTAAGGTGCTTATCACCCCGTAAGAGCAATAGATATGATGTGAAAAAGGATACAGAGGAGAATGAGCCAAAGTCCTTATGAATAGGAGCTATAAGTAAAACTTCTGAGACTAGAAGCACTCAAAGGTCAAGAGAAAGAAAGGAGAAATTGATTTAAGATATTTAGATGAAAGTGGGTTTAATTTGATTTGATTCCTTAGGAATGGCCATATAAAGATTTAATAATAACTTGTAAAAGTTCTTCAAGTAATGTTATGGGATTAATGAATTACTAAAACGAATTATTTGATGCCCATAGTCAAGGGAAATATTAATAGTGCAGTAGTTATTAAGTTTTGGGAAAAATTTAGTTAAAAATTGTCCAAAAGAATTGTAGTAGTTACGGACTAAGCTTCAATTTATTAGAGCGATCGCGCAGTGAATAAATTAGAAGAACAGCTGATGGGAATTCCTATAGTAATTACTATATATTTCCGGTTGAGAGATCATAATTATAAATTTTGTAGGATATTAACCAATATCTCTTTAGCTTGATTTTATCTGTCTAATTATGACTTTTCAACCGGAAATTATCCTAAGGTTCTCTAACCATATCCCTATTTGGTTGAGACCAATTAGCTGTTTCCTCATTATTAGTACTGGACCCATTACTAGGTAATTCTAAGCAATAGCCAGCACCATATACGGTTTTAATATACCGAGGATGACGAGGATCTGGTTCCATTTTAGTTCTGAGATGTCTAATATGGACTCGAATTGTCTCAATATCATCGTCTGGATCGTAACCCCAGACTTCCTTAAGAATTTCACTAGGAGATACTGTCTGGCCATGGCGTTGTAGTAAACAATGGAGTAACTCAAATTCCAGATGAGTTAATTTAACTGTTTGATCAAACCAGATAGCCTCAAACCTTTCGGGAACCAGGGTCAAAGGGCCATAACTTAGTATTTCACTATGTTTAGCTGCTTGAGGAATTCGATCTGTGCGTCGCAGTAAAGCACGGACTCGTGCCAGCATTTCTTCTATTTCAAAGGGTTTTGTTAAATAATCATCTGCACCAGCATTAAAACCTTCTACTTTATCTTGGGTTTGACCCAAAGCAGTTAACATCAACACTGGAATATCCGCTGTTCGTTCATCACGACGCAGACGTTGACATACTGTAAACCCATCTACTTTCGGCAGCATTAAATCTAACACTATCAGGTCTGGTAATAGTTGCAAAGCTAGAGCTTGTCCTTTTATACCATCTTCTGCTTGACTAACTTCATAGCCAGCCATTTCTAAGTTTACGGCAACGAGTTCTGCGATCGCAGGATCATCATCAATGACGAGTATTCGGGGCATCATTTCCTACACTTAACCTACGATTTTTTCTTATTGTAATGTTTAATTAAGATTTTTAAGCTTTTCCATTAAATGTGAGATTTTTCCTTCAAAACATTACTCTTCTTTGATCTTCATTTTTATATTTTTCTTTAACACGAATTTATTTTATTGTCAAGCTATTAAATGATAACAACAAATCTTTGCTGGGACTGTAACCAAGTTCTTTTATTCTAATGATGCTGTTTAGATACGACTTAAGGCCAAATGTTTTGTTCATAGACATTTATTTTCCCATTCTTCAACAGAAAAAAATCCCGAGAGATTGGCATCCTAATTGTAATAACTCGTATTTAATACAATCATCTTCAAGAGAAGTCGCCGATACTATACTAGTTAAAATTGACTTGACAGTTTCCTCTGTTTTGGGAGGGCAACAATAGACTTACAGTATAGGAGGACATAGTTGATTAGATTTTAGACTTAACAACTAATATACAGCACTTTCCCCACGTGATGAGGTACACTTACAAATAAGAATTTAATGGTATAAATATAAAGTCATATCTAACAAAACTCACCAGAAAAAATAGTTGCTACATATATTCGATCATAAGATATTAATTGGCATTTATGGCCATCTTATGTTCTGTTACTAAAAGTTTAGCCCAAAAACTGGTAAAACAACAAAAAACAGATGGAAATTTAGAACCATTAAAACCTGGGAAACAAAGATTTAGTTATCCCACAAATACATATAAGAATTTAAAATAACTTGTGTCAGAATATCTAAGTACTACTATTGCAAAACTATGTGAATTGTTTGAACCTTTTAACAGGAAATTTGGTAAGTCTTACTGCCATGTGTCGAGCTTTAAAAAAATTGGTATTAAGCCGTAAAAAAAATGCAGAGTAGCAGCCAAACCGAGACAGAAAGAGTACAAAGATTAAGATAAGAATAGAAAAAAATATAGGCCCATAAAATTTAGTATTTATACATAGAATAGGTGTGATGCTAGGTTTAAACAGAAACCATGCACCCTAACTCTAAGGGGACAATGAGTTAATGAAACGAAAGCATTTTATTGAGGTCAGAAATTTATAGTAATTGGTGTAGTAAGCATTAAAGAAGAGTATGATTCATGACAATAAATAATTCAATGATCAGCATTACATTTTAAAGTATTTATTGAATATTTTTTACTTTGTTCCATAATCTAGATATGAATTACAAATATTCATGCCTCTTGACTATTTATTCTCGTTCCTATTAATTTGTCGATAAATTAGAGTAATGGCAGTAGGAAAATAGTATAATAAACAATTATTTTATGTAATTTATCACTCAGCACCAAATTCTTTCCCTCTTTCATCAAAAAAACTCTTGGACAACTTTTCCTGATAGTTGAGACTTCATTGCTAAGTCAAAACCTGTAATGTGTCCCTAATTTTTTTTAACTAACAGGTAAAATCAATTATTCAAGTAATTTTATTGCTGCTCATGTTGTTTATGTATAGTAGATAATTATCTAGGTTAATCCATAAATTGCAAATAAGCGTCAGGATTAACTTAGCATTAAGAATCCCAATACAAGAGAAGTTACAATAGAAAAAATATTTGTATGACTTTAAAGGTTTTTCGGTATTTTGGATATATTTATTATTCTTGAGGCAGATTTTTTTGCCTCTTAGATGTACTTTCGCTTTATCTATTTGTACCCTATAGTATCGATTTGTACTCTATATTATTAATTTTGCACTATTTTAAAATATGTTTCGTAAATTAACAGTTATTGGTAGTATTATTGTGGTTTGTTTATGGAACACTGGTTGTAGCGATAGCATGATTGTCCAGTGTAGTAAATTAACTGGTATTATTCAAAGTGGTAATGCTCTTCTTGAGACTAAAGCTCCTTATGATGCTGAAACAACTGATAAGCTTGGAAAAGATCTAAACGAAATTGCTCAAAAGGTCAAAGCTCTAGAACTTAAGGACGAAAAGCTTCAACAGCTTCGGAATCGCTTTTATCAAGTTTTTCAGAAACTTTCTCAAGAATTTATGTATATGAGTTCAAATCTTAAAACTATCACACAAGTAGAACCTTCATTAGAGGGTAGAAAAAAGTTCCATCAGGCCAAGGCTGGAATTACTGAAGCAGGGGAAAAGGCAAGTAAATTTGCTGTAGATGAAGATACCTTGGTAGAGGAACTAATTAGTTATTGCAAAGAGAAATGATTAGCAAAAATTTGAGTTTAAAGCTTTCCACTTCTAGGGGTACTTTATTTGATTATTAGGTTAAAAGGTACAAAACAACTTTAGTCTGTAACAAAAAGTAAAATGCCTCTAAAATCTTTTCCCTTTTATCTGCTGCCTTTTCATTAAGATAATTTTGAATGCTGAGAAACAATATTTAGCTAAAAACCAAAATACAAACCTTTTTTAAATTGCTTATTATGTAATTATGTAACTTGAAAAAGTTTTTTGGAAAAATTTGGTCATTTATTTGAGAACAGCTCAAAAGTAAAGTCATGATTTGTAAAATTAGTAACAAGTTTAATAAGGGAATACTCCCGCCTAACCACAAACTAAAAGCCATGAAAACATATGGCTGGTCGTAAAATGACATCAAAAAAAAATATATCTCAGTGTTGTTACGATACGGGCAACGATCAGGCAATATTTTCCAAACTATCAACCCATTTGCGTTTGATCACAATAGTAAGGCAATGCCTGTAATAGCCGTCACTTTAATCAGTGATTATACAGATATTAAGGTGTAAGTTTTGAGTCGCTTAAATGTTGCAAATATCTACTTAAGAATGATAGCAGATTCCAAGTATATGAAGTAAAAATATTAACAATTGAATGTTTCCGGTGCGGGCATCTTGCCTGCGTTGGTATATCTTACCAAGGTTTAATTCGTTGTAAAACTATTCTTGATTCTTAGAATTTAAAAGATAAATAATATCATGTTTGGATCAGTGCGTTATAATACTGGAGCTGAATAAGTTTTCTCTTTCTTATTTTCACCGAATGTTATCAGTTACAATTTCTCCCAAAATATTTGGCCATAAATCTAGAGAGCTTATACCATTGTGAAAAAAAGGATATTATAAGTGATTAGAAGCGATAACTTTTTAAATATTAGATACTGAAAGGTAATCCCTACCTAAATATTGGCCATTGATAAAGCATCAACAATAAATTCCCAGCCAGTGGTTCGAGCTATTACTTTTTTTTGGTCTACAAGCAGCTTTTTTAGGGTTTCTTCTGGGTCAATAATATTAATTTTTATATTCCAGGACTTATGGTATGACAAGCCAGCTGGGAGATAGATATATCAAGAAATTTACAGTTTAAGCTGAATAATAATTCAAGTCCAATGGAAAGCTTATTGAGAATAAGGGGGGGTTGGTGAACATAAAACGTTCACCAACTCCCCCCCTATTTTAGGTTGATTATTTATTCAAAAAAAATATTTTAAATGCTATTAAAAATATAATAAAAGATTGTTTATAATTCAACAAAAAAACAATCTAAATGAAGATATTGGGTAATTATCAAGACCAAATAAAGCATAAATTAAGTTCAGCGATCTAGTTGAAATATTAAAAAAAATTGTGGTATTTAATATCAGTGCATAAAAATGTACAAATATCAAAGTCATCAGCTTTTTTTTACCTACAAATTAAATCTAAAAATAGCCGAAAATATATATAATTATTTTTAATGTTAAAAGTATTAATTTTGTATATATGGTTTACTTTAGTCGAAATTATGATAAATACACGGCTTTTATTTTCATCATAGTTAGTGTTAGTTTTAAATAATAATTAGTAGACAAAAATATCAATATATTAATTATAAGTGTAGTGTATAAAAAAAAAGAGCATTACCTATATACTGGAAAATTTTAAGTCATCAAGGTGTAAGTAATAGAATGGAACAATAAGAAGTAATTCGTCTTTTTTTAAGATAATTGAAAAAATATTAACTAATTTTAGTATGAGATAAGGAATTCCATAGTATATATCTATCATGTTGGTTAAAAAGTCATTTTCAAAAATATCTATACTTTCCATTTATACAAAGAAAAAAAAACCGAAACTAAGGGTAGTAGTAAATATTTTAAACTATAGCAATTAATAGTAAAAATTAGCTTAAAAAAAATATTACTAAATAAAAAAAGTCGAAAATCAAGGAATTCATTTTTCGCAATTTTTGATCTATAAGAAAAGTGTAAAATTAACCAGAAAATCTATCATAAACATGATAAATTATTAGTTCTTTTCATCATAATATAAAATCAAGAAAGTATATATTCAAAGAATAATAATTGAGGTCATTTTCAAAGATTGTAAGAGTAAAATTTACAATATTGAAGGAGCAAAAGCAAATAAAACTAGATTAAATAATTGAATTTTACTACATAGCTATTTCTTAGACAATTAGTTAATTTAAAGAATAAAAAATTAAAAATAAAGGTATGTAAAATATATGTAAAGAAGGAATAAAACAGGCAAAATAGAGAGAAGGCATAATAACTTTTGGATTAGATTCTATGGTGTTTTTTGGATATTTTATTATAGTTTCATTCAAGAATAGGTAAAAAATTTAATAATGCTAAGTTCTCATAAGTTACCCTATTATCAAAAAGGAATTAAAGCTATGTTAAAGATTAATAATCTGTATAATCGTTAATTTTTTATGATTAATTAAAATTAATAAAAGTGACCTTTTTTCTAATGTTGTTGGCTATTAAATTTAAACTATTTTTTAACGAAAGTAGGGGTGTAGTCAGGGAAAATGCATCTAATTTTTTTGACAAATGACCAAGAGGTACATTTCGAGAACTTACTCTGTGAGATATCTAAGTTGACGCTCAACAAATGCTATTTTTGGGAGCGCGAGTGACTTTCCATGAGTGCGCGTCTCCTCAATTAATCAATGATAACTGATATAAGGCTATTTATTGTTTATATTTCTATCTGCAATCACTCATTTTTTTAAATTATAAATAAATATTATTCTGGCTTTTATTGTAGCTATTACAGTCTGCAAGTACTTAATTTTTTCAAGAATCATAAGTTATTATTATTTGACTTTTATTCTGGATATAGCTAGCCGGCAATTACCCTTAACTCATCAAAGTAAAATCAATAATAGTTCTCTTAATTCACGGTAAAACATAATCATACTAAGGAATATTTTTACTTGTTTCTATTCAGAATTTATTGTGAGCCGAATAAAATTTTGAGGAGGTAATTATTGTTCCATCCTACTCTTTTTTATTGATTTTTTATTCCAGTTATAACAGTTTTTTCTTGACTTAATAAATTTCAAGCTATTTGTCTAATTACTGGGAAATTTTCTGGAGTATTATCCTTTATTATTCTAGAATCATCATCTTGGAATTGAAGATTCAAAACCCAATTTAATTGGTTTTCAATTCCCCAATAACCACAAATAGCTTCGGCTAAAAGTTCAGCATTATTAGGTAAACTACTAGAGTTATTGGCTATTTGCGAGATATTTTTCCTTTCAATCTGCCCTATTAATCCACCTAGATAATGCCAGAATCATATTTTTTGAGGTTGATTTTTCCAATAATTGTCAAACTGTTGACACCACCTTTCAAAGCAGGGAGCTATGGTGTTAATGGTTGTTTTTCTCATCTTTAAAAGCTTCGGTTAAATCGTTATTTAATAAGCATTATAGCTTAATTTTACTCATTAAGTTGTGTAATTCTCATTCGTAAAAATATACTCTGCTGAAATTGTCAAAAACAGTAACCCAAAATATTTTTATTTTTTTGTATCGTGAAAAGCCTTTAATTTTGATTATTTTTCCTAATAATTTTTTAGTTTTGCTCCAAATTAAATATTTAAAATATTTATATTTTTCTGTATTATTCATATCATCAACGCGCACGATAAAAATATCCAGTAATATTATTTGATAATCCTGTGAAGTGGTAGGAATATTATTTGTTTTACTTCGATTACTTAAGTGTGATTACAGATAGTATGACCAACAATAAAAATCAAATATTATTATTTGAGTCCCCTCAAAAAAAGTGATGGCTGGCTGTGACATCAGCAACCAAGCCCAAAAAATTGTAATTGAATAAAGTTAAAGGACGAAAGCGTTTGATGGAGCGACATGAAATGGCGAGAGGGTTAGACAACGGTGTATCGTGGAACAGAGTTCTATTGCTATCGCTCACAGGAAAATAGTGTTTGTGGATGTGATATCAGATGTAAGCTGAGACGCATTCATATTGCATTTTGATGCCATGGAAAGTCTTATATATGATTCGAGAGGAAAAATTCATGCCTCCAATACGATCGCAGAGTGTGTCCTCGAAGCCTAGTATTGGTTATTTGTCAAAAAAATTAGATGCGTTTTCCCTACAACAATTCTCTTGTGTTAATTCATTTGACTGAAAGTGTTTTTATTTTTTTGGAGGAGATGACCAAAACTCATCACTGCTAATTTGTGAGGTTTCAAGCTCTTGGACATGAGCATTATGAATCATCTGTCCTTTTTGAGAGGCAGCTCTTAGCAAACTGACTACTGTATTATAGGAAAAATTAACTGTGCGACTAATTCCTCTTAAGCTACTACCCTCGACATTAGCTAGCAAAACTATCCCCATTTGTTCAGGTAAAAGTTGTCTGGGATAGTAGAGAGTGTCGAAGGTATCACTGAAAATTTGCAGGCATTCGGGACAATAATATCATTGAGAACATTGCTAGTTTTTCTATGGTGGGCGAGTTTTGTGATAGCCACATAGAGGATATTCCATGATGATTAAAAGTATTGAGGGATAATAGTTATATTACTATTCCCACACTTTCTTGATGCACCACCTACAATTAACTATTCCTATCCCACGTGAGGGTAGCTTTGCGGAACACAAACATAAACAGTAAATTTGACTGATAGCTCCATAACGCTTGATGCCTGCAAACAACTTTTCACATATCACCCTAGACTATTCTTAATTTCCGATTTTCCAATTTTTGTTTCTTGCTTAATTGTTTTCACTTCAGTTTTTTATGGGGAATACAGATATTCTCATGTTGATTTTGGATACCTTGAAAACCACTCATAACTTCTATCCCACATTCCGCACTTCATATTGTATCACAAGAGGTTACAAGAAAATATCTATTTAATTAAGTAGAAATACAAATGGAGTTTAGTAACTTCAAGTGATATCATAAAGCTGATAATTGCATTCTTATTGAAGATCAAAAAATGTCTTTAATAGAAGAAATATCAGTTAAAAATATTGACCATTTAGGAATAGTTGCAGGGTTAATTGATTTGAAATAGAAAAGTATGTAGAATAATTTATCTTTACTAGTGTGTAAATAAGCCTTATAGCTTTCTCTTATAGAACGTTGACGAGTTTTTTTCAGTAATGTTTGCTCATACATTTGATTAAAAGAATTTAACAAAGATTCAAATACTTGAGGGTTTAATGGGTGTTAATGCCCTGAATAATTTATCTTGTTTTAAGACTCGTTCTATATTTAGCACTTTTCTAATTTAGCATTTTTCTAGTCAATTCATTTTTGAATCATTTTACCCTATTTCCCAACAACTCTATTGATGAATTTCCAGCTCTAGTACATAATGTCCCATCCGTAACTGTTGAGACCATAGTTCATATTCTAGGCGCAAATAATCAGGAATTGGTTTACCCAGAACTTGTAAGTTACGGGTAAAGTTACGTAGTTGCAACTGATGATGTAAATTTAATGAATCATCTTGAAGCCAATAACGACAGATGCCGTATACTCCTGTTTGCCAAACATGGCGGTAACTATATTTACCGTTTCCTTGCATAGTCATAATAATTCTAGACAGAGAAACTTCTAACCACAAAAGTCTGGGTTTAGCAGCAGTTGGCAATATTGGTAATTCGTCTGTATATGATACTTTTGTATCCGTAATTGCAGGTTCATGCAATAATATATGGAATTTATCCCGGTCTTTGTGATAAAGAGTAGCTGAAGTTTTAACTATAGACCAAATTGGTAAGTCTGTTGATATCAGTGATAGACTTATAGGTTTGCGTTGATAGGTTAACATATATGTTCTCAGATTGTAGTTCTTGGTTTATATAGTTGTTATTTTGTTTGCAATTTTTCCAGATACATCAGGTAATATGCTTGTTAATAAACTGACAAAAAAATCAAACAGATAGAAGCAATAATTTTATCAATAACTTGGCTATTGGGATAAGTTATTGGTTTTTTACGTTTTAATTATACCACATTAGAGTTGTTGGGAAATAAGGTTAAATTAAGTTAAGAAGAAATTGGTGCTGAGAAATGCTAAATATAAAACGGGCCTTAAAACAGGATAGGTTACTCAGAGCATTAACACCAATTAAATCGTAAAGCATTTCAATTCTTA
>JAGGDU010000171.1:0-9714 GCA_018457135.1 Trichodesmium erythraeum GBRTRLIN201
TTCTATAATAGGTTACTTCTAAAAGTGTAGCTTAAGTTTATGAAATTAGTATTACCTATTTAATCATTATTTTTACTTTACCTCACAAACGAACGAAAGTGCTGTAATAAGATTAGCTTTTTTTCTAATATTGTTGGGAATTTTACTTGAAATTTTATTCAATACAAGCGGGAGGTGTGATGGGATACTTCTGATGCAAAGCTCCACAACCACACCACACCAAATCTATTCTCAATAAGCTTTCCTTTTCTGTTAAAGTATTTTTCAATTTCAAGAGGCAAATTATTCTCTCATTGAAACAAATTAATGTTCAAGAAGTAGAGTTAAAATTTGACTTATGTTTTCCCAATTAAGTCCAAGTTAAAGTTAGCTGAAAACAGGAAAAAATAGAAGTATAAAAAAACGATAATGTCAATTTATATTAAAAACAAATATTTTATATCGGATGGCATTAAATACAAAATAAATTTTGTATAAATATCAAGAAAAAAATTCTATCGAAATAGGTTTTAGGTATTTTTTTACTGCCCCTATTTTTAACTGATACTGTCTTCTTTAAATTACTCCATATAATTGGAGTTTTGGGGTTAATTAGGGGTTTATGTTTGTTTATCTATACTGTGGTTCAAGGTCAACTAAGCCAAACTTTAAAGTGTACTCAATATACTGTAAAAAATTAATTGAATCGTCCTACTAATAGACCAACACAACGATTATATATTTCAATATTTTTAGTCAATTTCTTTGTTGATTAATTCTAGAGTTAAGGGCATATCTAATCTAACTTTATAACGTTGGTAATGATTAATTTTTTTTCCTCTAAATTGTTAAAAATACTATCTGCTCAATTGAGAAACATGAGACAAAAGCAGGTAGAGTATGAAAAGAACTAACAATTGAATAATAGTGTAGAATTAAGTAAGGGCTTAACAATTATTAATATACTATCAGTCAAATGAGGGAAAGACTTTGGTAATTTTTGAAATTTTCTCTTAGTAATTTCTGCTAACCCATAGCATTCGGTAGTGGGTCAGTAAAGTGTGGGATAAGTAATTAAGTCATTCCAACTCCAAGGAGCGATCGCGTTCCTCAACTCTTTGCGTAGCAGTATTTTCTTTGCGACTATGAACCCAAATCCAATTAAAGTAGGCCCTCGCCAACCTTATTGTTACATCAGTTTCTTGCCAGAGCTTGCCAAATTTATTCTGTCGGCGATGCCATCGACCGAGCTGCTGTCTGATAATTCCAACAGGGCAATACTCGTTCATACCCTCCCAAATCATCAGTTAGCCATTTTTACAGCTAGTTTTCCCTTCTGTGTTGACGACCAATTCCTCAATGAACTGATCAGTATGTTGACTTACTCTAGCACTCAGAATTAATCTACTGGATGAAGCGTAGGGGCTTGCCAACCCAAGAATTCCCTTCTCTCAATTCCTGATACTGGCACTGTTTTTGTTTTTTTGAACGAATGACTAAAACTCATCACTGCTGATTTGTGAGGTATTGATATTCTGGAGATGAGCATTATGAATCATTTGTCCTTTTTCAGAGGGAGCTCTCACTAAAGTAACTACCGTATTATCGGCCAAATTCACTGTTCGACTAATCCCTCTTAAACTATTGCCCTCAACGTGAGCCTCTAGAAACATGGGCATTTGTTCAGGTTGAATTGTTCTACGATAGTAGAGAGTGTCAAAAGTATCGGTAAAAGTTTGTAGGCATTCAGGACAATAATATCGTTGACAACATTACTGGTCTTTCCATGTTTATGAGTTTTCTGATGGCCACATAGAGGAAATTTCATGATAATAGAAAGTATTTAAGAACAATGATTATATTACCATTCCCACACTTTCTTGATGCACTACGACTTTATTCATATAATTTAGGAGTTATTGATGAAACTGCAATCATTAAAAGCAAAATTTATTTCATTTTCCTTAGGATTAAGCATATTATCACCTATTTTTACTCCTATTCTTGCTATTGCGGCTGAACAAATTATAATTTCTGTTCCCGATATAAATATTAAAAATCCAATAGAAGTTTATATCCGAGATTTTCAAATTAAAATATTAGTAAAATCTCTAGAAAACTTGGCTGAAGAAGGTAAACAGACAGAAGAATTTAATCTTTATTCGGAACTACTAAAAGAAGAAGTATATGAAGTTCTGCAAAAGCCTTTTAACTTAGATCCTACTTTTGTAGAAGCTTTTATGAAAGAACCAATGGGAAAAGAAATGCTAAAACGTTTAGGTAAAATTATCCAAACAGGAGACAAGCAAAATGGTAGTGAAGCTATCAAAAAATCCTTTCAGTTAGCTCTTGCAGATCCAAATGGTTTAACTATTATTAATTTACTTAATAAATTTCCTGGAGATATTTTTATAGAATTACAAGAAGGTGTGAATTTAGTTGATGAGTTAATAAAAAATTTTGTAGAAAAAAATAGAATTTTAACAGGATTACAAAGACAAGCAGAAGATTTAGCATTAGCAGAAAAAAAACGTAATTTTAAGTTTTTTCCAGACTTAAGAATGCCTGGGAATATAACATTCAAAAAACAATCTTTTAGCTTTAGAAATCCCTATCGTAAACGATCTTCTCCTGTAGATATTTATCTGCCTAATATTTCTGGAAATAACTTAATTCCTGTGGTAGTTATTTCTCATGGTTTAGGTTCAGATATAAGTAGTTTTGTCTATCTTGCTAAACATTTAGCATCTCATGGTTTTGCTGTAATAGTACCAAAACATATTGGTTCAGATGCAGAAAAACTTGAAAAAATGTTTGCAGGTCTTAGCAGACCTGTAGATGGGATGACATTTATTAATCGCCCACTAGATATTAAGTATTCGCTAGATGAAATAGAAGAAAAAATAGGATCCGACCCTATATGGCAAGGTAAGCTAAATTTTCAAAACGTAGGGATAATAGGTCAATCTTTTGGTGGTTATACTGCTTTAAGTGTTGCAGGTGCTCCTCTCAACATCAAACAACTAAGTAAAGACTGCCAATCTGAAGATATTCAGTTAATCTTAAATTTATCCCTGTTGTTCCAGTGTCAAATGACTGATTTAGCGAAAGAAGTTACTCCCAGTTTAGCAGATGAAAGAATCAAAGCAGTTATTGCAATTAATCCTATTAGTAGTATTTTATTTAGAACTGACAGTCAAGGTATGAGTAAAGATATGAGTGAAATTAAAGTTCCTGTGATGATTATTACCGGCACTGAAGACTTATTTGCTCAGCCAATTCCAGAGCAAATTTATCCATTTATTAGCTTAACTACCCCAGAAAAATATTTAGTTATAAGTAAACCAGGAACTCATTTTTCATTTATTCAAGAAGAAGAGAATGTTCCTGTAGAACTACCAAAAAAATTAATTGGTCCTGACCCTAATTTAGCTTATCCATATCTTCAGGCATTAAGTGTAGCTTTCTTTCGGGTTTATATTCAAAATCAATCTGAGTCATTACTATATTTAAGTGAGTCTTATCTACAGTATCTCAATCAAGAACCATTTACTTTTAGTTTACTGAAATCTCTTACAGAAGTTGATATACAAAAAGTGCTTGAGAGTTATTATGAATAAGCTGCATATAAGTAATACTAATTTTATTAAATTAGTGTATACTATTTATATTGTTTAGATTATATGATTTCATTATTGAGCTTTTGTGTTTAGCTAGACTTGAATGAATTGGTGGAATTAGGGTATAACAGCATCCATAAAAAAAGAATATATTTGAATAATTTAGTCAACTAAAATAGTCAACTTTAGACCATATTAAACTTGCTGAAAGGGTATTTTTTCAAGTTACAACTTACAACTTGTTGCTGAATCGTGGATTATACGGTAGTAAAGGTATCCTTTTTACCTATATTTTGTATTATATATATATTGGCTAAAACAGAATTGTTTTAAGGTCAAAAATGATAATAATAGCTCTTACTAATAACTACTATAAATAGTTAAAATATTTGTAGCAAATATTGATCATGCTTGCTATAAAAAACTGTTAAAAAAATGGTATAAAATTCTTGCCCTATCTAACTTAAAAAATATTCAAATTGAGGATTACAACTTGGGGAATGTAGGTGAGATCAAGTTCAGTAAAATTATTAGCAGGAGTAAGGGATCAAAAAGTTGATCCCTTAAACTGATTTACTTTACTCGCTAGTTATTGGGGTTTGCGTACCATAAAGTTGGAACGATAATGGGGTAGGAGAATATTTAGACTACTTAGGGCTGCGCTTACACCGCAATTTATATGAATAAACCATAATAATATAATCAACTAAAGATAGCATTTTCAGTAAAGTGAAGGGCTCGATCGCTTTTTTCATAACTTAATTTGGTTCTTCTTGAGTTCGAGCTTTACAAGAGCGGAGAAACTCCTTGATTTTTTTTGACTAACATAGTTCAATGGTTGACAATAAGAGTGAGTAAGCAGGGAATAAAATTAAGCAGGCTTCTACTGATAAAATTAATTCTTTCATTCTAGAACCTTAGTTACTATTCTTTTTCCTACTTTTCCCGGACTATAAAGACGAGTCATTGCTAAATTAAATTCTGAACCCTTAGACAAAAACTAAATTATTTATATCTACCACATCCAGCTATTTTTATGATTCATAGCGCTTTTATTAAAATTTTCTCTCTCTTTTTATGCTTCATAAAAAATTTTTTTCTAATGATATTAAGTATTTTTAAAGTCCGATACATTGTTGTTAAATTCACTTTTACTCTTGTTTTCATTTCTAAATATTCCAATAACTCACAAAGCTAAATATCTGGTAATTCAAAAAAAATTATGTTCTTGTAAAAAAAACAAAATTATGATCAATTTGATGGCAAAAATTATATGGTTTTCAGTAGTTTTATTAGTATAAAATATAGTGATGGCTATCTGATGATATTTGACATATTTAAGAGATTAAACTTCGGCAATTTATAAATTTTTAAGTGAAATATATGAACAGATTAAGTTGCCTAATTTAGATAAAAATATGCTATTTAAAATTAGCAAATTTGACTGTAGTTAATGATGTTGATAGAAGTGCCAAAATCTATACTGCTTTAGGATAAGTTTATGTAATCTTAGATAGTGATGAGGAAGTAATTTATTGATTAAAACTAGATTTTAATAGTGCTAAAAGTTTGGAATATTTTAATGGGGAGATGAGTTGAAATTATCAGTATAACAATTGAAGTAGCAGTTGGTAGAAGAATAGACGTGGGAATAAGGAATAGGGAGATGTCCTAAGGTATTTGCCTAGCTTGATAATTCTTTACAGATTCAATATTATATTGATTTTGTTACCATCAATACTGAGTTGACTAATAATCATTAAATTTTTCTTGAATTTCCTAGGAATTCTGTAAATTAGAGTGAATCTATACGTACAATAATATCTATAATAATATACCTATAGGTTGTAGAATTCAAAAACTATAAATCAACTTTGAAACTCTTACCCACTGACCCAACTCTTATTTCCTATTCCCAAAAGTTGCAAGTTGCAGGATTTTGGACAAGGTAAAAAAGGATTGCCATATAGATTTTTATTGAATATTGATAAAGAGTATACAATTAAGTCTGTAGAAGAAGAGATATAACTTTCTATTACACTATTTTTGAGGATAATGAGGTACAGTTTAATATTAATTTTTATTCCCTATTTTCTACTCCCATTACTCGTCAAACTTTTTACTATTACAACTATAAAATGTAAATCTTAAATTTACTAATTTTTTTCTATGAGCTATTGCTTTAACCTAAATTGCCAAAAGCCTCAGAATCCCAACGATGTCAAATTTTGCCAAAATTGTGGTTCAAAGTTGTTACTGCGAGGACATTATCAAGGAATAAAACCTATTGGCAATGGCAGCTTTGGTAGAACTTTATTGGCAGTAGATTTAGATAGATTTAATACTCCTTGTGTTGTTAAACAATTGGCTCCAAAAAATAATAATTTACTTTCTAATAATAAAGTATTAGAGTTGTTTAAAAGAGAGGCAAAACAATTACTAAAATTAGGTAAGCATCCCCAAATTCCTACTTTTTATGCTTATTTTGAAGAAGATGAAAACCTTTACTTGGTAGAAGAATTAATTACTGGAAAAAATCTATTACAAGAATTGGAATCAGAGGGTGCGTTTAGTGAGAAAAAAATATGGAAAATTTTATATGAAATATTGCCTTTACTAAAATTTATTCACGAAAATAAAGTAATACATAGAGATATAAAACCAGAAAATATATTACGAGTTGATGGGGTAAATTCACTAAAAGTAGGAGAAAACCAAAAAGATCAATTAGTGTTAATAGATTTTGGTGTTTCTAAGTTCAGTAGTGAGGTTGATTATGATAAAATAGGTACTATTACTGGTACATTAGGATACTCGCCAATAGAACAAATAAGGGGTGGCAAAGCATATCCAGCTAGCGACCTTTATAGTTTAGGTATGACTTGTATTCATTTACTGACTGAAGTACCACCAAATCAACTTTTTGATTCGTTTAGTGGAGAATTAATCTGGCGATCGCATCTAATTAAAAAAGGGAAAAATATTAGCGATCGTCTCGGAAAAATATTAGATAAGTTAGTCAAAGATTTAGTCAAAGAAAGGTATCAATCAGCTACAGAGGTACTGATAGAAATTGCTATAGTTTCTACTCAAAATGATAACCAAATACCTCAAATTAACCAATTAAATTTATCAGAAAAAAAATATTTAGAAAAATCACAAAAATTTCAAAAAAATCCGCAGAAGGAGTCTCCTGTTGATGTGATTTTACAGGTAGAAATTAATAGCTGTAAAAATCAAAAAAAATTATCAGAATTAGGAGATTATAGGCTAAAAGAAAGATATAGTAATAATGGGGATAGTTACCAAGAAATTACAGAAAAACTATCATATAATCACTATCTTCAGTATAACTCTAAATTACTAGATAATGTGATAGAATTTGAACATAAAAAAGCTAACTTTGTTCCGAAAAAAACAAAAATTAGAAACTATGTAGAACTCTCTCAGCTATGGAAAACTGTACAAATTATTAAAGATAATACTGCTCCTATAAATACCATAGCTATAGATACCCAAGATTTGATTTTAGTAAGTGGCAGTGATGACAAAAAAATTAGGTTATGGAATCTGCAAACAGGACAACTTTTGCATAAGTTTTTAGGTCATACTGCTGAAGTTTATGCAATAGCTATTAGTGTTGATGGCAGAAGAATTATTAGCGCTGGAGATGATAGAACAATATTAGTTTGGAATCTACAGAAAAAAACAATTGCAGATAGATTTTATAGCTATTCTGGTTCTCCTTATAGTCATCGCTATGGTGCTATTTTTTCAGTGGCTATTAGTCCGAATTGTGAAACTATAGCGAGTGGAAGTGCTGACCAAACAGTTAAAATTTGGAATCAACGTAATGGAGAATTACTATATAAATTACATGAACATTTAGACAGGGTGTTTTGTGTAACTTATAGCAAAGTCAACAATATTTGTACAGAAAAAAATTCTAATGACATTTTGGCTAGTTGTAGTGCTGATGGTGCTATCAAGATTTGGCAGGTAGGTTGTTGTCAAAGTCTGAGAACATTAAGGGGGCATTCTGGGGATGTTTATTCAGTTGCTTTTAGTTCTGATGGTAAGGCGATCGCTAGTGGTGGTGAGGATAAAACGATTAGATTATGGGATGTTGGTACGGGTGAGTTAGTAAATATTTTTGAGGGTCATTCTCGAGCAGTTTTGTCTGTTGCTATTAGTCCAGATGATCAAATTCTTGCTAGTGGGAGTATTGATGGTACGGTTAAGTTATGGAATTTGCGGACTGGGAAGTTATTGGATAGTCTTTGTGGTTATCATCCGGTGCAGTTTAGTCCGAATGGTAAAATTTTGGTTAGTGGGGGGGAAGAAGGTCGAATATTAATTTGGAGATTCTAGTCCGTTGACATTCTCCCCAGTTTACAGGTGCGGGGATCTATGGCTTTATTGACAAAATCATTATGGTTGAAAGACTCTCAAGTTACTGTCGCTTATTTGGGGCTCAGAAGGCGATCGCAAAGGTACTTACTATTTTTAAAAGTTATAGGTTCAAACTCACTTAGAAGCAAGCTGCTCAAAACTCTTGTAGGATAGAGGTGTAATGGCTTAAGAGGAGTGTTGAAATTAGTGAAGGTGTTGCTTAGATACACTAAACAACACCTCCTTTTTTTAATTGATTTTTATATCAATTTTTGATGATAGCCATAAGTAACATTGCATATTGCTCATATCACAGACAAGTGTTGCATAAATGGGGGATGATTTTAAGACTTTTATCAAATAAGCATCTTGTCTGTTCGTTATATTTTTGGGCTTGTAGAACGCCTGCCCCAATTATATTCATCCCTAAATTCAGCAACACCCACAGTCACCCAGATGCGTAGAGTTCGACATAGGCGTTGCTATTTGTTCAGCATTAATCTCACTGATCGGGATGGAGTGAAGAACCCCAAAGGTAACTCCAGCGCGGACAGTTAAGTCCGACTGTTCAACTAGATCACCATAAACAGTAATTGTTCCTAGTTCATCTTGGTCGTGGGCTCCACCATTACCACCTTGATTACTAATTAAGTGAATAATAGATCCATTTCCATCGTCAAGATTTTCAATCTCCCTGACTTGTACAGTATGACCTAAAATCTGAATTTTATCCCCTTCACTTTTATTAAAGTCAAGGATGACATCATTACCAATAGCATCAACCCAGTGATCATGGGGGTTATCATTTTCGCCAGCGACTCCTTGCCAGTTGATTTTACCAGTTACAGGATCGGCGTGTTTTTGAATAATATTGTCTTTGGCATTAATTAACAGTTTAAACTCAAAAGTATCAGCCCCTGTTCCTCCAGTTAAAGTATCATGAGCTTCAAGAAAGGGTTGCTCGGAATAAACCTTAGGTTGATCTGTATCTTGGGCAATATCTGGTTCTCCTGCATCACTATAACTAATGATGAGGTCATCACCTGCATCTCCTTTGATCTCATCACTCCCATGACAACCAAAAATTGTATCATCACCTTCACCACCAGAGAGGGTATCATTTCCTCCTTCTCCTTTCAGCAGATCGTTTCCTTCTCCACCTGAAATTAGGTCATTACCTTCAGCAGCAAAAAGTTGATCATCACCTGCTTCTCCTGTGAGCTCATCATCCCCATCACCACCAAAAAGTTTATCATCACCACCTCCAGCAGTGAGAGTATCATTTCCTTCATCTCCTCGGAGTAAATCGTTTCCTTCTGCACTTGAGACTAGGTCATTACCTTTACCAGCAAAAAGTTGATTATTACCGGTTTCTCCTTTGATTTCGTCATTACCTTCACCACCAGCAATGATATCATCACCCTCTCCACCAGAGAGGGTATCGTTTCCTCCATCTCCTCGGAGTAAATCGTTTCCTTCTGCACCTAAGACTGTGTCATCTCCATCACCACCGAAAAGTTTATCATCACCTGCTTCTCCTTTGATATCGTCGTTATCCGCACCACCGTCAATGGTATCATCACCTTCTCCAGCGGTGAGGGTATCAGCTCCTCCATCTCCTCGGAGTAAATCGTTTCCTTCTGCACTTGAGACTAGGTCATTACCTTCACCAGCAAAAAGTTGATTATTACCGGTTTCTCCTTTGATTTCGTCATTACCTTCA
>JAGGDU010000171.1:9814-111551 GCA_018457135.1 Trichodesmium erythraeum GBRTRLIN201
TCCACCTGTGAGGGTATCAGTTCCTCCATCTCCTTTCAGTAGATCGTTTCCTTCTGCACCAGAGACTAGGTCATCTCCATCACCACCGAAAAGTTTATCATCACCTGCTTCTCCTTTGATATCGTCGTTATCCGCACCACCGTTAATGATGTCATCACCCTCTCCACCTGTGAGGGTATCAGTTCCTCCATCTCCTGTCAGTAGATCGTTTCCTTCTCCACCCGAGACTAGGTCATCTCCATCACCAGCAAAAAGTTTATCATTATCGGCTTCTCCTTTGATGTCATCATCCCCATCACCACCAGCAATGATGTCATCACCCTCTCCACCTGTGAGGGTATCAGTTCCTCCATCTCCTTTCAGTAGATCGTTTCCTTCTCCACCAGAGACTAGGTCATCTCCATCACCAGCAAAAAGTTTATCATTATCGGCTTCTCCTTTGATGTCATCATCCCCATCACCACCAGCAATGATGTCATCACCCTCTCCACCTGTGAGGGTATCAGTTCCTCCATCTCCTTTCAGTAGATCGTTTCCTTCTGCACCAGAGACTAGGTCATCTCCATCACCACCGAAAAGTTTATCATCACCTGCTTCTCCTTTGATATCGTCGTTATCCGCACCACCGTTAATGATGTCATCACCCTCTCCACCTGTGAGGGTATCAGTTCCTCCATCTCCTCGGAGCAAGTCATTTCCTTCTTTACCCGAGACTAAGTCATTACCTTTACCACCAAAAAGTTTATCATCACCTGCTTCTCCTTTGATGTCGTCATCTCCATCACCACCATCAATGATATCATCACCTTCTCCACCAGAGAGGGTATCATGTCCTCCATCTCCTCGGAGGAAGTCTTTTCCTTCTCCGCCTAGGACTAGGTCATCTCCACCACCACCGAAAAGTTTATCATCGCCGGCTTTTCCTTTGATCTCTTCATTAACTTCAACACCAAGCAGTCTATCATTACCTTCAGTTCCAGAAATAATGAGGCGCTCATTCTCTCCTTCTCCTTTCTGGGTATCGCTTTCTTCTGTAGCCGGGGCTGGGTCATTACCGTCAGCGCTCATTTCTTCTTTGCTATCGTCGTCCCCTTCATCACTGTTAACTGTCTCATCAGCATCTTCACCAGAGCCGGTATTGTTTCCTTCTTCTCCTTCTTCGGTGTTGCTTTCTTCTACAGCGGGGGCTGGTTCATTGCCTTCAGCACTCGTTTCTTCTTTGCTATCGTCGTCCCCTTCATCACTGTCGACTGTCTCATCAGCATCTTCACCAGCACCAGAGTCGGTATCGTTTCCTTCTTCTCCTTCCTGAGTGTCACTTTCTTCAGCAGCGAGGGTTGGGTCATTGCCTTCAGCACTCGTTTCTTCTTCGCTGTCGTCATCTCCTTCATCACTGTCGACTGTCTCATCAGCATCTTCACCAGAGTCGGTATTGTTTCCTTCTTCTCCTTCCTGAGTGTCGCTTTCTTCTACAGCGGGGGCTGGTTCATTGCCTTCAGCACTCGTTTCTTCTTTGCTATCGTCGTCCCCTTCATCACTGTCGACTGTCTTATCAGTATCTATACTTAGGTCTTTAGGTTCTAGGTCATTACCTTCTTCACCATGAGCACTACTTTCTGTATCAGAAATAAACTTAGCCATTTTAGAAACTCCTTAAAATTTTCTTACTATTTTAGATAAAATATCTTTATGTTTTATCATTAAATATCATAGCATTATAATCAGCGATAAGCAATAGAGAAATTACTTAATTTTAGCTAAATATATAGTAGCAACAAAACTCAGTAATGACTCCCTTCCTAGCATAAAATTATAATCAGTAAATTATTGCAGGATATAGCTTAGAAGTATATTTGCTTAGGTAATCTTCTAGGGTGAAGGGACAAAAAAAAAGGCCCAAAATAAAAAAAATCCCAAAAATGTTTCTAGAAAAGTTAACTGAACATACCTGGGGGGTAAAAAAAGGGTAGCCAACAAAAAGTCTGATGACTAAAACATCACCAAAAAAGATGAATCTAGCTGTTGTCAATAAGACTTATTTAATGATTATGAATAAGTTACTTTCATTGTACTATAACAATATGTGCATTGATTGTTGCAAAATTCTATACTGAAAAAGTTGGGTAAAATCGAATATTTGATCATAGCAAAAAACTTAAATGGCTGTTTAAATAATCGCATATCTAATTAATAAAGGTAAAAATATTAGACATCTCTAAAATCAAAATCAAGGTATGGTTTTAATGAAAATTTTGTCAAAACTATATACTAATGAATCAGATATTAGAATATATTAATAACCACCTAAAATAAATAAAAAAAGTCATTGGAATTACCGATGAGCAATTTGAAAAATTAGTAGGAAATGCTCAAAAACTTGAATAAAAAAAAGACAGGCGATCGCTAGTTAAGAAAAAAGACTAATTAAGGCAGGATGAGAAAGAAAAAAAAGCTTAAAAGTCGAGGGGGGAAATCATCTTAACTTTATACTATTTACGTCTGTAACCCACATTCCAAATACTAGGAATATATTTTGGTTTCAGCTCATCAACAGCAAATAATATTTTTCATGATTGGATAAATATATTACAAAAGTTACTCCCTAGTAGCTTGTTAGAACAATTTCAAAAAAAAGAAGACGAATATTTATGGATACAAGAAATTTTAACTGAACTTGAATTAATTGTATATATTACAGAACAAAGCATATATAGGCCATACGCTGATGATAAACAGAAAAAATATTACTCCGGAAAAAAGAAAAATCATACATTGAAAAACTAAATAATAACGACAGAAAAAGAGACAAAAATAGTAGATATGATTGTCGGAAAAAGAGGTCCAGAAAACGATGTAAATTTACTCATGAAACAACAAAAAAAGTTTGATAAAGAATAAAAAATTTAGGGATACAAATGGTGTTAAGGAGAACAGAAGACTATGACACAAAAAAAAGCCTAGAAAACAATAAATGACGCCATAAATAAAAGAAGATAACTTGAAATTAGCTAAAAAGAAAATATTCTTGGAACATGTTATTAGGTTGCTCAAAATATTTGGAGTAGCTAGAGAAGGGTTCAGCTTAAAAGAATATAATTATGAAAAGGTAATTTTAACAATATGTGGTTTAGTCACACTAAGAATAGGAGCATTAATATTAGCATCAACTCTACTATATGTGGAAAAGAAGATAACAAAAACAATAGCTTAATATGGTTAATAATTAACAGTAACTATCTCTAACACCATAAAGTATGTAAAAAATGACTATCTGAAAAATAGTTACAGTAAGGGAAGTGAGTATTTTTGGAGATATCTATTATACTCCGACCATTTGGTCAGACAGTACTTGGAATTGGACTTGGGCTTAGTCATGTTTACTTTTGTGCTACATACTGTCGTTTTTATACTATGGGTATCCGCAGTGCAACACAGCGGTTTCTGTACATATTTCTGGCATTGGTTAATTTTGCTATGATTTTTGTGTTTAGGGAGTAGATACAGCCCTGCTTTTCTCCATGGTTGCTACTAAAACCTAAATGTGAGGGGATCCCGCGCTGTTTGAGAAAGCAGCGTCGGGAGGATGTTAATGTTTTACATTCCAACTATGTCCCAAGTTGAATCAAGAGATCCAGGGTCAACGATCTGATTACGTGTGCCGTCATCATTCATTAACCAAATATGGTTAGCTCCATTGTTTTCATTGCGCCAGAGAATATCTGCGACTCCATCACCATTCAAATCTGGCATTCCTTTTACATTCCAGGGTGAATCATAACTTCCTAGGCTAATAGAATTCTGAACTTTTCCCTGATCATTCATTAACCAAATTTGGCTACTTCCTTTTTCATCACGCCAGAGAATATCGGCTACTTGATCAGCATTGAAATTTGCTACTCCTACTACATCCCAGCTTGAATTAAGACTATCAGGGCGGGCACTATTATTAACTGTGCCGTCATCATTCATCATCCAAATCATGTTATTTTCATTTTGATCACGCCAGAGAATATCGGCTACTTGATCAGCATTGAAATCTCCTACTCCTGCTACGTCCCAGCTTGAATCAGGACCTAGGGAGCGAGCACGATGATTAAGTGCACCCTCATCATTCATAAACCAAATCTCGTTATACCCGTATTTATTACGCCAGAGAATGTCTGTTGCTTGATCAGCATTGAAATCTGCTACTCCTCCTACAGACCAGCTTGAACCACGACGCTTGAGACGAGCACGACTATTAAATGTGCCGTCATCATTCATAAACCAAATCTCGTTACGTTTGTACTTATTACGCCAGAGAATGTCGGGTACTTGATCAGCATTGAAATCTCCTACTCCTGCTACACCCCATGTTGAATAATTACTTTTCAGGGGAGCACTATTATTAACTGTGCCGTCATCATTCATAAACCAAATCTGGTTCTCTGCATTTGCAGGACTATCTATTTTTTTACGCCAGAGAATGTCTGCTACTCCATCGCCGTTGAAATCAAACTGGACTGGACTATTATTAATAGTCGTAAAGTTCCAGGTGCTGTTGTTTTTAATACCAAGGTAATTATTGCCTGAAGTGTCTTGTATAGCATCTGCTTCTACCTCAACATAATACTTTGTTCGTTCTGCTAAGTCTGCAGTGGGGTTAATGGTGAGGGTATTGTTTGAGATACTAACTAGACTAGAAGTAACATTTATAGTTTCTACTACTGAATTATCGCTGAATTGTTTGATAATTATGTTGCCTGTCCCTGCTTGGATGTTTTCATCAAAGTTTATGACTAAATTAGTTCCGATGGCGATATCTGTGGCATTATCAGTTGGGGTGAAGGTTGCTGCTGTAGGTGCTTTATCGTCAAGATCGTTAACATTAATGGTTAACTGTTCTTCATAACTTGCTCCTTTTCCATCAGTAGTTTTAACTCGGATGCTATAACTAGACTGGGTTTCATAGTCTGGAGAACCATTAATTTTCAGTTGATCACCATCAACATTGAAACCTGCGTTATCCCTATCTCCGACACCTTCTACTAATGCATAAGTAAAGCTATCCTCATTGTCGGGGTCGGTAGTGGAAAATTTGCCAACTGTAGCACCTGGGGTTACATTCTCGTCAATGGTATTGTTGTCAAGCTTGATATCTGTGGGAGCAGAGTTGTCGTCTAAAGAATTAAACATTTCTACAGCACTATTTAGAAAACTTTCATCCTCGGTTGCAAGAATATCGAAAGCAACTGCATTTACTCTGTTTTCATCAGTAATTCCTGCTTTTTTTACCTTTGCCTTGGCTGCTGCAACTTCATCTTGAGGAAAGTCATCCAGCGATATAAATTTTTCAGGAAGATCTATAACAGTGGCTGGATTTTTAAATAAAGATTCTCCTTCTTTTACTCGCCAACTTTCACCATATTGTTGATGTATTTGTCTTACGGTTAAATTATTAGGAAGTTGAGTACCATCACGCAATGCAAAATCATTATTAGGGTTACCGTCATTATTTCCTAACAGCCCTTGCATTCTAGCAGAATCAGATATATAAATGTTGATATAACTGCTCCAATCAAAAGCTGTTAATGTAGTGTCATCAATATCAATAATACCATCGTTTCCTGCGTAGGTAATTGTGTATTTATTGTTATTACGTTCGATTTTACTGTTCCCAATACTCTTAGTCTCACCACTAGCTAAGGGAAAATCAACTCCATCAATTTGGAGCCTGTTATTAGGAAATTTCTGGTTAAAAACTACTCTTTGACCATCAACTAGGGTGGCGAAAGCTGTATTAACAGAAACTGATCTATTGTGTACAAAAGGTTCTTGACGAGTCTGAACTACCCAGTCATCATCCTTACGCGCTGTTTCCGCCATAATAAAATCGCCAAAGGATTGAAGATCATATTTACGACCATCAAAAGTGGCAAAGTGTACGTCACCCCAACCTATACCTTGACGTCTAATTCCCTCATACAAATTAAGGCGACCACCTGTGGCTGTTTTCAAACCATCAATAGGAGTCGTGATCTTAAGAATTTTATCTTTCAGCTCAACAGCACTCAAATCATCCAAAGCTTCATACATAGGACTCCCAACAGGATAAGTCTGCCTCCTGGCTCTTCTTGTCCCCAGCATTAAAGCTGCTGCTCCACTCACATAAGCTGCTGCTGCGGAAGTACCTGCACTGTATTCATAATTACCACCATCAATACCAGTACCAACCGGTACCGTACTATAAATATCACTAGAATCATGAGGGTTATTATTATTATCAGGTAGATTGCTACCACCAGGAGCAGCTAAATCAACAGACTTTCTTCCATAATTGGAAAAAGGGGAAAGCCGATCATTATGGTCTGTTGCAGCTACAGAAATAATGTTGTTTAAATCATAGCTGGCGGGATAAGTTCTCATCTTTAAATTAGCATTATCATTATCATTGCTCTCATTACCAGCCGCTGCCACAAATAGTGGTGGTACTCGTCCTGAAGGATGGTTGACATTACTAATCGCTTCTTTCAATTCTTTAGAATAAGGCGTCCCAACCGGCTTACCCCAGCTAGCATTGATTATATCTACTTGAGCATCGTTAATCGCATAATCTATGGCCTCAATGATATCAGCATCAAACCCTATAGGATCATCATTCTCATCAAAGTCAAAGGCTTTTATTGGAACGATTTCGACATTCCAACTTACCCCAACTATTCCTTCATTGTTATTTCCTATAGCACCAATGATTCCAGCAACATGAGTACCGTGGCCGTCTAAGTCTTCCACTTCCTTAGAAATATTATCTGTATTATTATACCCATCAACAAAATTCCTGGCCGCAGATAAGTCTAAATTATTGATTAAATCTGGATGATCTACGTCAACACCTGTATCAATAACAGCTACCCTAACTTTCGGACTACCGTTATCGTCTACCGGAGTTATGAGTTCTGGAGTTTCATAACCCCAAGCTTTTGGAGCGTTAATATCTGCACCATCTTTTCCCCCAGTTTGTCCTTTATTGTTGAGAGCCCAAAGACGACCTACTCCACGGCCAGGAGGAACAACAGAGTCTGGAATATTATTATAATCTGGATCATTAGGATGATAAAGACGCGACAACCTATTTTTATAGTTGGGCTGAATATCAATTTCCGGACGACTATCATATTCTTCAATAAATTCTTTTACAGTAGTAGAAATTGGTAATTTCCACACTTCACGGTCGAAGGCTTCAATTGTGGAAACTACTTCAATGTCTAATTCATCACGTAAAGATTGAATAGAATTAGAAAATGTTTCATTACTGGGATCTTCAAGGGTAACAATGACTTCGCGTGGTTTATAATGTTCAGGTGAAGGCTTAAGAGTTATACGTGTACTACCTAATATGTCGAAGCTACCGTCATTGACAAAGTAGAAAAAACTTCCAGGGTAGCCTTTACCGTTATAATTTGCAGGGGCGTCATACTCTAACCCCACTAATTCCTCTGATGTTAGTATGTCATTTCTTTTAACTACTGTACCATCAGCTTTAGTTACTTCTCCTAATCTTGGCACTCTGGCGACTCGGATAGTGAGGGGATCTCCATCGGCGTCCGTAGGGGTCGCGAGTCCTAAGGATGTGTTTGTGCTATTTTCGTATACTGTGATTTTGTTTCTATCGACTACCGGAGGATTTTGACTAGAGTTCTGGCGTCCCTGAAAACTTAGTAGTGTTGTACCCATAGTTCTTTAGAAAATTGGTTATTTGTTGTTGTACAAAATTTAAACAACTCAAAGCTATATACTTTGAGTCTGTACTGCATCACCAGTTAAAGTGATGACGGATGACCTATAAAGCTGGCAATTATGATATTACGAGCATTGCTCCAATCCCAGTGCGTAGTATTTCCACACTAAAGGAATTAAAAAATTGAAGCTTTTTGCGGTCTTTTTTTTTTAAATAGCACACTGAAATGATCATTTAGGCTTCTTGATAAAAGTTTACATAAAGTTAATATTTAGTTAGTTTATTACAGCGATTTCCATTGTCATAAAGCACACTAAGTATCAAAAAAAACCTTATGCTATAATATTCTTATCATTTATTTTGTACCTCGTTTTATCTCTCATCTTTTGTATCTATTCAGCAAAAGTAAGTAGAAATAGGCATAAAAATAAAATCAGGACTATAGTATATACTTTTATTTCATCAGGACAGTATAATTCTATTGAGGTCAATCATGATCAAAAACAATCTTCATCTTTGTAGTACAACTCTATTGGAGAGACAAAAGCACTACAAAAAAGTGAAAGAAACGTTTTCAAGAAAACTGACTTTTAACTACAAAGAAAATCAAAAAAACAGTAATTCGAAAACCAGGAATTTTTCCAGGTGAAAATCTTGCTTAAGGTCTTTCAGTATTGATGTTGAAAAGCGATCGTAGCCTAGTCTTTATATCGTCAAAATATTACACATCCTTAAAAGCGAGAAGCAAAAAATAGAAAGCCCCCTCAGCAACCAAGATGATGAAAACCCCTGCTGTTTCATAAAGTAGCGTCGGGAGGCTGTTAATATTTTACATCCCAACTATATCCCAAGCTGAACCGAAAGCTCCAGGGTTAAGGTTCTGAGCACGGGTGCTATCATCATCCATCAACCAAATACGGTTAGCTCCATTGTCATGGCGCCAGAGAATATCTGTCAGTCCATCAGCATTGAAATCTGCAACTCCTGCCACATCCCAAGCTGAACCGAAAGACCCTGGGTTAATTATATCATCATGTGTGCCATCACCATTCATTAACCAAATGCTGTTAGTTCCATTTTTTTTACGCCAGAGAATGTCATCCACTCCATCAGCATTGAAATCTGCAACTCCGGCTACATCCCATGTTGAACCTAAACCTCCGGGGTTAACTGTATTATCAAGCTTGCCGTCATTATTCATAAACGAAATTCTGTTCCGTCCATTGTTATGACGCCAGAGAATGTCATCCACTCCATCAGCATTGAAATCTGCAACTCCAGCTACATCCCATGCAGCTCCAAAATTTCCCGGGTTAACCAGTTGTTTACGTTTGCCGTTATTATTCATCAACCAAATGCGGTTTAATTTTTGATTGTCACGACGCCAGAGAATGTCATCCACTCCATCAGCATTAAAATCTCCCACTCCTACCACATCCCATGCAGCTCCAAAATTTCCCGGGTTTTTCGTACTCTTACGCGTACCGTTATCATTCATCAACCAAACGCGGTTACCTCTATTTTTATTATGACGCCAGAAAATGTCTGCTACTCCATCAGCATTAAAATCTCCCACTCCTGCCACATCCCATGCAGCTCCAAAATTTCCCGGGTTTTTCGTACTCTTACGCGTACCATTATCATTCATCAGCCAAATGCGGTTAGGTCCATTTTCACGACGCCAAAGAATATCTGCTACTCCATCGCCGTTAAAATCAAACTTTACTGGTTGATCTAATGGGTCGAATGGGATGACTGTAACACCTATTTCGGCTGGGTTTGAGACTTCACCATTATTATCTTCTACTGTGTAGGTGATAGTAGCCGTAGTTCCAGCAAATTCTGGTTCGGGGGTGAAGGTAAGGTTGCCAGCATTATCTACTGTGTAGGTTCCTTCATTTGCTACTGTCAGAGTGTTTTGCCGTCCGGCTGTAGATGGGTCTAGGTCTACTGTTGCTAGCTCTAGAGTACCGTCTGTATCTGAGTCGTTTTCCGTAATGCTGAAGGTGACTGCTTGTCCTTTGCTGGTGTTGGTGGTGTCATTTACCGCTATGGGTGGTGCATTCGGAGTAGGTAAGCTGTCACTGACTACATCTAATTTGACATTTTCGGAACTAACTTTAACTTGATAAGTTACTGTATCCCCTGCCTGACCATCCCCATTAAGATCCCCAGAAAAAGTAACATCGTAAGTTTGATTTGGGTCTACATCTAAACTATAACCACCTGCATCCCAAGTGGTGGTTGTGAAAATATTATTACTATTATTAGTATTAACTGCTGTAACTATTATCCCGCTTATTCCTTCACCGACTGTATAGAAATTGTCATCCTTAACAGCATCAGTATAGGCCACACCTGTGATGAATGGGCCACTCGTTCCAGAATAAGCAAAATTTTGGGTAGTCATCACTGTGTTGTAATTTATACCCTCAAATGTAAACTCTCCCTGTAGTGAAGAAATTCCGACTTCCTGAAGGTTACTGCTCATCAGGGTTAGCCGATGACTGTTACTGCGGACGAGGTTTTCGTGGTTTTTCTCCACAAAAGTGGTGAAGTTGGGCGTACCTGTTGTTCCTCTCCAAGCTATATTTTCCCCAGAACCATATGTTCCTGTGAATATGTACCCCGAATCCCGCATACGGTCTCCTGATTTCTTACCATTGGCTCCTGTATGACTAAATATGTTATTATCTAACATCCATTGACTATGACCTTTAGCAGCAGTATTGAGGTTAAGATTAAATGCTAAAGGTTGTTTGGCATCGGAGGAAATTTGACCTTCAGAAAGTCCTTCGTTTAGGTTTCCATCTAGATATAAATCAGCTTCTGCTTGAGGATCTGCTCGACTTCTGTTTACCAATTCGAGCATATATTGGTCTTGAGGAGTTGGTTGTGTCATAGTTTATGTTGTAAATATAAATAACAGTAGTTGACAAAGTAGGAGGTATTTTTTTACCAATCTAATGTAGATTAATATACATTAGATATTTCCTGAATAGTTATGTTCAATATCTTACAATCTTTATTCAGTATACTACTTTTAAGATGATAATTGTAATAATTTTAGTTCTCTTAATAAAAGTTAATGTGTTAATAATATTCCTTGAAAATAATTTCAAGCTTAACTTAATTTAAGACTTTTGACAATATTTAATCTACTAATAATTCAATTCATAGTCCATAAAAATATGGCCTTTAAACTCCTATTCAATTATTAGTCATTGAAGCTACTGCCAATAGTATTTTAATTACTCGTTTAAATAATTGGGAAATTGTTTTAATCAAGTTTAAAAGCCTAAAAATTAGGAGTGAGCTGCTGAAATAATTTTTAGCTAACTTATGATTAGATTGCTCAAAATATTGCAAATACCCCAACAAATATTTAGGCTAAATTCTGATAACTACGCCCAAATAATAACCACTATTGGTGGTATTGTTAGATTAAGTCTATAGTACTTATTTAACTGTAAAAATTAACTATTTTATAGAGATAACAATTGCGACCCAAAAGATAGTCATAGTAAATGTTTGGCTCTTTTCATAAATTTCCAGAGCCTACAATAAAGTCAAAATGGTAAGAAAAACTTCTGCTCTATGCCAACATCCACGAAAATCTAGTTATTTAACCCGACATGATATATAGCAACAGACATATCGGTTAGGACATTGTATTTTGATTGAAACGCAATAGGAAAAAGGCAACTAGTAACAATAAAGCATCCTAACAGTTGTAGCAACTACTATAACTAATAATTGACTTCTTCAAGCTTAAAGGCGATCGCCCAGTGGACCTTTTCCTAAATTCTTCTCTAAAAACTCTATTATTTTGCCAGAAACATCTACTCCTGTAGCAGTTTCTATTCCTTCTAAACCAGGAGAAGAATTCACCTCCATAACTACTGGGCCATGATCAGAACGTAATAAATCTACCCCCGCAACTTTCAGCCCTATTGCCTTAGCTGAACGCATAGCAATTGAGCGTTCTTGTGGAGTCAATTTAATTTTTTTTGCTGTACCACCTTGATGCAAATTTGAGCGAAATTCTCCCTCAGTTCCCTGTCTTTTAATAGCAGCTATTACTCTATCTCCTACTACAAAACATCGGACATCTGCCCCACCTGCCTCTTCAATAAATTCCTGTACCAAAAAATTAGCATTCAAACCAGAAAAAGCTTCAATAACTGACTTAGCCACTTGATAAGTTTCAGCTAAAACTACTCCTATTCCTTGAGATCCTTCTAATAATTTTATCACCAAAGGAGCGCCACCAACAGTATTAATTAAACTATTAATATCTTTAGTAAAATGAGCAAAACTAGTCACAGGCAATTCTATTCCTTCTCGAGCTAATAATTGTAAACAATGTAATTTATCACGAGAGCGAGAAATAGCTAGAGAAGGATTTGCTGTAAAAACTCCCATCATTTCAAACTGTCTAACTACTGCCGTACCATAAAATGTTTTAGAAGCACCAATGCGAGGAATAATAGCATCAAATCCTTTTAAAGATTTACCCATGTAAATAACTTCAGTCTTCATAGAAGTAATTTTCATATAACAGCGTAAGTAATCAATAACATAAACTTCATGACCGCGTTGTTCTCCAGCTTCCAGCAATTTTCTAGTAGAATAAAGACTTGGATCAGTAGATAAAATAGCAATTTTCATTTTGTTCTTTTCTACCTTTTGTAATCAGAAAATTAGGTTTAAAGTTTCCCATTTAAAGGGGAGAATACCAATTTAATAAATGCTTGTTATAGTTTCTTACCACCCCTAAACCCCCAAGGTTAGGGAGTAGGGGGTTAGGTAGGGAAGTTGCATAAATTACAACATAAAAATAATAACACCCTTTTAGATATTTATTATTAAAAAAGCTATTTTATAACTGTTAATTACTTCACAATTTAAATTATACCTAATGCAATAATTTTGCCCTTAGTATAAATAATAATATCCAGTGTTTTAATCATCCTAATTAAATAGAATATACTATCAAATAGTAACTGATTAGTACAAACTAAAATACCACTATATTAACTATTTTTTTCATTCATATCTAAATAGGATTTTCCAGGGTTAATTAAGAAATTATTCTGCATAGCTTGTCGCCCCAATAACATTCTAAATTCCATAAATTCTCGATTAGTTAAGGTTAGTTCAATTTGCAATTTTTTGTTCATTAAGTTAACTTCGGTTAAAATAACAGGACGTAACTCTGCTTTCCCATTAGAACTACGAACTTTTTTTTCATCTATTAGTTCTGCTTCAGCAATTACTATTAGATTAGTATCTCGTTGTTTGGGATTAACTTTAAACTTAACCATCAATTTTCCGTCTTTTTCAAAAGTTTTAATATCAAAAGCGTGTAAAGCAGAATAATGGGCACCAGTATCAATTTTTGCCTTAATGCTAGTAATTCCAATTTCAGGTAAAACTATCCATTCTCGCCAACCAATAATAGGTAATTCTTGATATTTCATTTTTTAGGAAGAAGGAAAAATAAACAAGGAATAAAAAATAACCTTTGAAAATAGTCTAGTAAGGTGTGTTTTGCACAGCTACATGAAAAGCCAAGTGTAACCAACCATTTTCAAGTCTCATAAGATACTGCGTTACGGCGCAATTTTATCTTTTGAGATACAACTATGTAAACATAATTGCACCTGCAGCACCCTATAGACTCCCACTACACACTACTTCCTACCTTTAACTTTTAACTTTTAACTTTTGACTTTTGACTTCTATAAAAGGGGCGCTTAACAACAATAGCTGCATAATTTTTACCCCTAATTTCCACCTCTAACTTTTGACCTACCTTAGCTAATTTTTTAGGTACATAAGCCAGAGCGATCGCTTTCCCTAAAGTAGGAGACTTAGTACCGCTAGTAACTTCCCCTACCACTTTGCCATCACTCAAAACAGGATAACCATGACGAGCAATACCGCGATCGAGCATTTCCAAACCCACTAAACGTTTTGATACTCCTTCCCTCTTTTGTGTTTCTAATACCTCACGAGCAATAAACTCCCCCTTTTTATCCAAGTGAACTAACCAACTTAAACCTGCTTCTAAAGGAGTAGTCTTAATATCAATATCTTGACCATAAAGCGCCATAGCAGCTTCTAAACGCAAAGTATCTCTTGCTCCCAAACCGCAGGGAGTCACCCCAGCATTCAACAAACTGCGCCATAACTCTACACCCACCGGGGGGTCAACCATAATTTCAAACCCATCTTCCCCAGTGTAACCAGTTCTAGCAATGAAACCAGGTTTATCCAATACAGTAATATCTGCATGCCCAAAAAATCCAATTGATGCCAAATTTTCCTTGACAAACTGCTGTATATAAGACTCTGCATCCGGACCTTGGACAGCTAATAACACTTTTTCCTCAGAGATATCTTGGAATTTAACACCACTATTTTCTAGATGACTTAATATCCATCCTTTATCATTAGCTTTAGTGGCAGCATTAACAATCATAAAACCCCGTGCTTCATTAGTTAGAGGGTCATCACTTTGACGATAGAAAATGAAGTCATCAATAATGCCTCCTTGAGAATTTAATAAGACAGTATATTGAGCTTTACCAGGTTCTAAGCCGCTCAGGTCCGAAGGTACTAAATATTGAATTTTCTCAATTAAATCATGGCCTTGAGCAATGAACTTGCCCATATGAGAAATGTCAAACATTCCTGCTTTTGTCCGTACTGCCTCATGTTCGTTGCTGATACTAGTGTATTGTACCGGCATCTCCCACCCAGAAAATTCTACCATTCTAGCCTTAAGTTCAGTGCTTAAGTCATATAGAGGTGTACGAGAAAGAGGTTGTGTATTAGATTCTGTTGATTTGGCCACTAGTATTTTCCTAATTTATTATAAACTTTATTGATTTTAGGACATTGTGGGTATTCACAGAAGTCATAACTCAGGAGTTAGGAGTCAGGAGCTAGGAGAGAGTAGCGATCGCTCCACTGTATTATTGTTTTCTAAACTAGCATCTTGCCCGCCACACGTGCATAAGAATTAGATGAAATTTTCAATATAAGGAAAAAAATTTACTCCTTTTTTAGAATAGAGTTATTGGGAATTAAGCCCAAAAAATAGCTAAAACCCAAAACAAGTCCAGGAGGCCGTGCTTTTGAGAATTAAAAATCTGAAAACTTTATAGAGTATACTTTTGAGTATTTTAAATTTTCCCACACCCAACATTTATAATAATTATCTAGTGATAACTCAACAGAAGTGTTTAGCTCCGAAACTTCCCCATTTTCAAAGGCTGATGCAACTACCAGAAGAATTGACAGTTTAAGAAATAGGAAAAGCTTTTAAAGATTTAATTGATGAAGAATTTGAGCATTATAGTATCTGGCAAGAAAACCAAAAACAGTCTGTTGATGATGAGTGGACAATTGAATTCAAAAACAAAGTAGAGTTAACTATCAAACAATGGAGCCATAAAACAGGCTATGAAGCGGAAAAAATCTTAAAAAGTTTCAAGTTGAAAACAGATCAATGGTGGTATTTTCAACTTCACCTAGAAATTCCGCCCGATAATAACCTCGTAGAACTTTCATTACAGTTGGTATATCATCAAGGACCACTAATTTGGTGCATCAAGAAGCATAGAAAGATTTCAACACACAGCTAATTTATTAACTTTGCTACAAACCTGTCGTCGTCAGGAGTATTCTGTCATTGAGTTCTTGGAAAAATCGCCGGTGGCAAAATTTGTAGCTCAACACTCATCAAGTTTTTCTTTTGTTACTATTATGTTCTGGCTTTTACCACAGGTATACTTATCTGTAAGTTTGTCACACAAGATTAGAAAATAAATTTCTGAATACACCTTACAAATATCGATCTATTAAGTAGGTAACTTTGCAGTAGTTATCAACAGCATTTTTGTGGAGTCAATGGCTAATTCAAGACTTGGCAAATATATTTGTATATCTGCTACTAAACCTTGATGCTCCAATGCTATTTTTCTCAATTTTTATGATGCTACTTTTACACCCAGTTATTTTCTACAGGAATGGTGGTGCAATTCAGAAAATAGTAAAAATTAATGGTCTTGGCAGGATATTTTTTCAGCAACAATTATAGATTTGGCGTTGGTAATTTTGGCTATAATTTTGCATCAATGCTGATCACCTAACTATTAACTGAAAAACATTTTATATTTAGCCAAATTTAGGTTTTATAGCTATTTTCACCAACATCGTAGATTTTATTTACCCATTAATTTTGTTATTCTTCAAAAAATAGAGCAAGATGTCTATGAGTAAAACTTGGGTTTTATTGGTCTTTGAGCTGGAACAGAAGTAGCAATAGCTCAAAATTTCCAAAATCCTAAAATTAAGGATACAAGTCAAATGATTTTCAGTGATGCCTTAAAAGCATTTGTAGGTTTAGGAGTTAGTATTATTATTACTTTTGGACGACCGATGCTAGAAAAAATGATTAGTAAGTAGTACCAGTAATACTTATCCACAGGAAGACTAGTATTTTTACATAGTAAGTAGGGTGAGCACATCTATTATCTAATGGCGTGAAGGTTTTTGCAGGTCAGCATCCAGGCACAGCTCAATGGCCAGGTCACCAAGTCTGATGTAATAAGAATTGTCCCCTGATTTTTATGCTGCCGGTGCACCCAATATCCGTGCATAAGCTTTATCCATCGAACTTATACTGCCTTTTGAAAGCTAGAAATTTAACCTTTGCATAATTTATGTCAATGGTTTGAGAATTAATCCAAAGCCCTAAGTAGTTTAAATTATTTGAGATTACACAAAGATATTTCCTAGGCTTAACTCTAGGAACTATTAATTTTTTTTGGACATTATGATCAAATATTTATTTGAGGACAATAAGATTCAAATTATACTAACACTCTTATGATATGGAATCGTTAGATGAGTTTTTCAGATTAAAGAACTACAAAAAAAATCTTTAACTGAAAAGTATTTAATTTTTAGGATAAAACTTGAAAATTATCATTTTAGAGACTGCCAATAGAGTTATAGTAGACTGGCAGTTTATCCTTAATTTCAGTTTTCAGAATGCCCCAATAATTTAGATCACAGTGGAGCATTAAAACTGATACCCTAAACTAAAAATGGCCGTGAGGAGTTTAATTAGATGAATATACCCAAAGATAAAGATGCCCTAGAGATACTAAAAGAAACTAGCCGAACTTTTTATATTCCTATTAGTCAATTACCATCTGGCCTAAAAGAGGCAGTAGCATCGGCTTATCTTTGTATGCGTGCCATTGACGAAATTGAGGATCATCGAGATCTAGATAACTTCACAAAGGCAAAATTATTACGAAAGATTAGTTTGGCTTTACAGGAAGCAGTTGACCATTCTAGTTTCCTTAACTTTTCAGAAAAATTAGACCTGAATATTAGTCACCTACCAGAAGTAACAAAAAGAGTAGGAGAATGGGCTATACTGGCTTCAGCCACCATAGCACCTAGGATTTGGGGTGAAACTGCAGCAATGGCAGACCGGATGGCTTATTGGGCCGAAAATAATTGGACCATCCACACCGAATCAGATTTGGATCGTTACACTTTTAGTGTGGCTGGTGCAGTAGGTTTATTACTTTCCGATTTATGGGGTTGGTATGATAATACTCAGACTAACCGTACTCAGGCAATTGGGTTTGGGCGAGGTCTACAGGCAGTAAATATTCTCCGTAACCATTCAGAAGATTTAGTTAGGGGCGTAGATTTTTTTCCTTATGGTTGGAGTGCAAAAAATATGCAAGCTTATGCTCAACGTAATCTTTTACTGGCTGATTCTTATACTAATTCTCTTCCTTCAGGACCAGCAAGAAATTTTTGTCAAATTCCTCTTACCCTTGCTCATGCAACTCTAGATATTTTAACAATGGGGCAAGAAAAGCTGACTCGTTCAGAAGTGATGAAATTAATTTCTCGCTGCAATAATTCTGTTTAACTCTCCCGGTGAAAAGTCCCGCGCTCTTGGGAAGGAGAGCGCCGGGATGAAAACCAGACGTTATATGTGTGTAGTTATCCTGATTTTCTCTAAAGCATATGTTGATAACGGGACTTGAGCAAATTTCAAGCCCAAACAAACCCCAAACTCTCTTTATGAGCGGTAAATACGTCGATGTTTTCATCTAACCACTCAACAAAACGATAAGATATTGCTGCATGAAATGCTTCTAAAGTATCAGTAAAGTATTTAATAGTTTGTTAGCCCAACGCCTTTTTATACCTCCAGTTAACTGATGCCAGATAATAAATTTATAAGCACAAAATACTAAAATAAAATGCCTTTTTAGGCTGATTTTATCCCGGAGTTGATATTCTCTTAGTCCTAAGTATCCTTTGGCTTCTAATCACGCAAACTTCCACCCAATTTCTCTTTTTATAAGCAAAATACATCGACTCTGGAGTTACATATTTGTGTTCTATATTAGTGATATAATAGTTAATATCAGTTGTTTCATAAAAACTTTTAGCATTTCATATTGATAGCTATAGTTTTTTTACCTGATATCCGTTATGAGTTATACTTTAATGATTGAAACCAAAACTTTTTTGGCATTTTTTGTGCTTAGTTGAACTAAATTAAAAGCTTGTATAGATATAATTTCAGCTAGCTAGTCTCATATAATTTCTTCTTTAATATTATCCTATTTTTTGATGATTACTTTTCGATTTTTAGCTAATCCTCCTATATAAGTTAAATTTCTTTTTTATAGTTGATTCAAGAATGATGTATTGTTACCATATTCCCTATCAATTAACATAATTTGTGGCTGATGTCCTCTAGACAAAAATTGGTCAACTAGAGACATTGCACTCGTCTGGTTTATTAACAAATTCTGAGTCTTTTTTTATCTAAAGGTAAAAAATCAGCTTTTTGATATAAAGCTATCTCTAAAGGTAGACTTCTTACTCTATCATAAAGATGAGTGGTAACTACAACTACACCATTATCTGTTTTTCCTATTTATCCTATATATTGCCGCCCTACTCCTGCAGTTAAATTATCACTTTTCCTGTGACCTGAATCTCTATAATTAAAGCAATAGGATCGAGAAGGTTTTGTTTGAGGACATTCCCACATCACTTGGAGACGAAACTCATTCACAGCATCTACAGACCAATTTGCTCAAACTAAAAAATGCCGTAATTTTTGGTATAACAGACCTACAGTCTTATTAGACATTTGAGACAAATTTTTTCTTTGACTTTCTCAAGAGTAATCCTCCTATATAGTCTCTAAACCCAGTTTTTTGAGCTTTTGTCTTTAATACATTGTTAAAGCGATCGCACCATCGATAGAAACAAGAGGGCATGGCCACTGAAGTTATTTCTTTCATTGGACTTTCCCCAGGGAGTCATTAACGTAAAATACTTGTCAGCTATAATACATATAACTTTTTTTTTATATTTCCTGACACTAAAGTCCCAATAAGTATACATATATTATAGCATATTTATAGTAATTATGGCCAATTAAACATTGGTCTTATATCAGTTGGATACAAAATCCATATGAGCCTACCAGTGTCAAGAAAAAATAGTCTTTTGCTAAAACTGAAGTAATATCTTGAGAAAAAAACTTTAGCCATGCTGGATAATATTTCTGAAATCAAAATGCATCGAGTACGATGGGTAGTTACACTGAGTTGGTGTCTCCTAATTATTTCATTATTCTATGATCCACTATCCACTCAGCTTACAGAACCTTCCAATGCAGTAAGCCCATTCAGACTCAATACAGAAAACTGTGTCCTGTTACAAGGAAAATGTATTGAAGAGACACCCTATGCAATGGGAGCTGCTATTTTTTGGGGCATGGTCGTACCAACTTCAATTTTGATTTTGCTTGTGTTAGGACACGAATTTTGGCGACGCATTTGTCCCCTATCCTTTATTTCACAAATTCCTCGTGCTTTGGGATGGGAACGTAAACGCGATCGCATCAGTAAAACAGGTAAGGTACGCAAGGAATTGGTCAAAGTTTCCAAAAATTCATGGCTAGCTCAGAATCATCTTTACCTACAATTTGGCCTTTTCTTTGTAGGGCTGTGTAGCCGTATTCTTTTTGTTAACTCTAATCGTTTTGCTTTAGGTTTGTTTTTAATACTTACCATTATTGCAGCAATAACAGTCGGTTTCCTCTATGGGGGTAAGGCTTGGTGTCAGTATATTTGTCCGATGGCTCCGGTACAAAAAATTTATGCAGAACCAAGAGGACTTTTTAATAGTACTGCTCACAAGGGCGATCGCAAACGCATTACCCAATCTATGTGTCGTACAGTAACTCAAGACGGCAAAGAATTGAGTGCTTGTGTTGCCTGTCAAAGCCCTTGTATTGATATAGACGCCGAATCTTCCTATTGGCATGGTATAAGTAACCCACGGCAGAAATGGCTCTACTATGCCTATGTTGGTCTTGTAGTTGGATATTTTGTTTATTACTATCTTTATGCGGGGAACTGGGATTATTATTTATCGGGTGCTTGGGCTCATGAAGAAAACCAACTGGCTAATTTGCTTAAACCCGGGTATTATTTGTTAGATAAGCCTTTAGACATTCCTAAACTCGCAGCAGTACCTATAACTCTGAGTTTATTTACCTTTGGTGCTATAGGCATTGGTGATACTTTAGAAAAGACTTATAAAGCCTATCATCATCGCCATCATAGACATACAGACCCCCTAATCATTCGACATCGAATGTTTACTTTGTGTACATTTTTCATTTTTAATTTCTTTTTTGTTTTTGCAGGGCACAATTTTGTTCACTTGTTGCCATTACCCTTACCCAATCTTTTTTCAGTTTTAATAGCTGTATCCAGTAGCTTGTGGCTCTTCAGAACTTGGCAGCGCACTCCTAGTTCTTATCACCGAGAAAGTCTTGCCGGTCGGTTGCGAAAACAGCTTAAAAAACTCAATTTGGATAGGGCAAAGTTTTTGGAAGGGCGATCTATTGAGGACCTTAGTACAAATGAAGTCTATATTATGGCTAAAGTTTGGCCTGATTTTTGCCAAGAGCAACGCCTCAAAACTTACAAAATTATACTGCGAGATACCATTAATGAGGGTTATGTAAACCCAGCTAATAGTCTGGAAAGCTTCAAGCATATGCGGCAAGAACTGGGTGCCTCAGATAAAGATCACAATGCTATCTTAACGGAACTAGGTCAGCAATATCCTGAGCTTTTCTATTCTCATAAGCTGCGGAATAAAGAAAACACTTCGCGCTTAGAAAGCTATCAAGAAACTCTGCTGGAAATTATCTTACTTGCTCAGAAAGCTAACCCAGATAAAACCTGGGTGACTGACTTGATGAAAGTATTTTCTAGGGAAACATCCTTAGAAGTCTTAGAAGACCTTTTGAAAAGTTTATCTCCAAAAGCTCGTAATTTAGTTCAAGAACTTCGCCAAGAATATAGCATTACTGCAAATGACGAAGCAGATGCTCTTAAAAACACTGACCCCTATCAGTTGTGGAAGGCGATCGCTGAACGTATTGGTTTGCTAGAATACATTAGTACTGGGGGAGAAAAAGAAGTCCGCAAAATTTTTGAACAAATTGATACAGATGCTTCAGGGGATATAAGTTTGTATGAATTAAAAACTTATATCCGTACTATCGATCCCCATGTTACTAATTTTCAAATTGAAAATATGTTGACAGCAGCAGACACCAATGGAGACTATGTAATTAGTTATGATGAGTTTCAAGAACTCTTTAAATCCTTGAAATATTAGACTCTTAATCATTTTTTGTGCATTAATGCTACCTTTGGAAAGCAATAATGCATGAAAAATTACAGGGGTTATCTAAAAATAAAACTGTGTCAATAAATAGTATTTAAAAATAGAAAATCTAAGTGTAGCAAAGATTTTGATAATTAGTATTAGAGAAAGTTAGTAAATATTTATACTTAGGAGTTGATGAATGAAGTATAAGTTGTAGGGGTAGGAGTCAGGAGTCAATATTCAGGAGAAACAGTGATGAGTTTTAGTCATTCTTCCAAAAAAACAAAAACAGTGCCAGTATCAGGAATTGACAGAAGGAAATTCTTGGGGAGGAATTGCTCCTCAACACAGAAGGGAAAACTAACTGTAACAAATGGCTAACTGATGATTAGAGGGTATGAACGAGTATTGCCCTGCGTAATAGAACACATTGTTGGTAAAAACCATTGCCCTGCAATTGGAACGCACAAATGGAATTATCAAACAGTAGCTCGGTCGATGGCATCGCCAACAGAATAAATTTGGCAAGCTCTGGCAACAAGCTGAGGTAACAGTAAGGTTGGTGAGGGTATACTTTAATGGATTTTGGTTCATAGTTGCAAAGAAAATACTGCTGCTCCAAGAGCTGAGGAACGCGATCGCTCCCTGAAGTGGGAACGACTTAATTACTTATCCCACACTTTACTGACAGACTACCAAGAAAACCAGGGAGGATGACTTAAAGGAAATAGGCGTGAAATTGAGTGCTGATGAAAAGAGGCTCTTAGGTGTTGATGAATTAGGGTATGATTTGAGTTAATAGCGATCGCTGTGAATATCTATAAGGAACTGGAACGTCCCAAAATTGATATTTAATGAATCAGTAAGTGAATTGAATGCTTTAACTTCACGTTAGATTTTGAGTAGCAAAGAGTCCTTCGATGTCATCTGGCAAAATAGTGCTGAAGTCTAGTATTTTCTCCAACTACAATGGTCATATAAGTTTTGCTGATAATTTTATCCCCATCATTAATAGGCCTTGGCATATACTTTCCATCCATCTGTAACTTAAAGGAGGACATTCCCATTTTTAACTTGTTCCCATAAAGGATAAAATGCTTTTCCACTAGGATTTCCAATAACCCATTCTAAAATTCCTTTTTTAAAATGATTTAGTGCAGTTCATACCCAAATTGGGTTTTTTTGAGCCTAATTATGTCTATAATTTTTCTAGCTCTCCTACTTGAGGAGTTTTTTGAGGAGAGTAAGAACATGGTAATAGTTTTCCTACTTATTTAATTGAGTTGATAATTGTTTTTATTTAAGCATTTATCTGTGAGTTTATCACTATAACCTCTATAAGTTTCATCGCAATAAATAAATTGACGACCACAATAAACACAGATGTAGTTTTGCTTTCCTTTTTTTTGGCCATTTTTATTGATGTGAGTTGATTGACATTCTGGACATTCTATAATTTTTCTGCCTAAGAGCGCGATCGCTATGAACTCAAATCATACCTTAATTTACCAACGCCGGATTTTTAATATTGCTCAGAAAAGAAGATTATTGAGAGAATAATTAAAAGAGTAAAACTTCGTATTTATGAAAATTATATCTATCATAATCTCACTACTATTGGCTTCATTAATAATTCTTCCTGCACACAGTGAAACTTTAACAGGGAAAATCACAAAAATAATTGATGGAGATACAGTAATCGTTGATAATCAAGGACAAAGGCTAAAAGTTCGCTTGGCCTGTATCGATGCAATGGAATCTAAGGCCCCAATGGGAAAACAATCAACCAAGTTCTTACAAAAACTAATCCCTGTGGGTACTCAAGTCACATTAAATGTTGTTGATACTGATCGTTATAAAAGACTTATAGCAGAAATATATAAAGGGAATAATTTAGTCAATCTCCAGCTAGTACAAGAAGGAAAAGTTGTAGTTTATCAAAAATATCTCAACAATTGCCCAAATAATTCCCAAAAACTACTGGATGCTGAAGCACAAGCAAAAGCCAAAAAAATAGGATTCTGGGGACTACCTGTGAGCGAACAAATATATCCTTGGGACTGGCGACGAGGCAAACGTATAACTCAGCTTCAACCCAATCAAGATTCAACTATGAATCTTCCGTCTAGTTCTAATTTACCAGCTTGTGTAAAAAGTGATTGTAACTGCTCAGATTTTTCGACTCAAGCAGAAGCACAGGAAGTTTTTCAGGCCTTTTCTAATGACAGATTCAAGCTTGATCGTGATAATGATGGTGTGGCTTGTGAATTATTACCTAATATCTAATTTTAAATAATATTAGTTGTTCTCACAACAGCAAATAACTTTTAACAAAAAAAATAGCCAGTGTAATATTTATTTTCACACTGACTGTTTTATTCCCTAACAGATCATCTTGACCTGTACCTCCAAATATTAAGTCATTTACAGATGAACCGCTAATAGTATTATCACCACTAAGAGCTAATATTCCCCCAGGAAAAGAATTAACTTCTTCTAAGTACAGGACAAAAATTTTAAATCCCTATAATAAATCCCTATAAAAATCAGCTATTTTGCTAGGTATATCAAAGAATATATTACGCCAAAAATCTAGGCCATAGGGAAAAAACTTTGGGCCTTATGTTTTTACCACAGAACGATGCTCATCTAACCAAACACCTACTCGGTATGCCCAACATATTGTCAAGGTTAATAAAAACATCATTTTAGTTAGACGTTCTGGTTAAGTTATATGAGTAGACTCAAAGTCAAAATCTTTAATTATAAAGCAACCAAACAACCTTTCAATAATCTTGAATCCCATTTGCCCCTGGCCGGGCCCTAACTACAATTAACAGTTCTCTTGATTCCAACTTTAAAGCTGATACATACATCCACATTCCCCAAATACGAGGGCCTTTAAATAAACTTCTAATTTCACCAATGGTGAAATTGCTGAAAAATCACGAAAAAGGCAAATATTGGCCTCCAACACCAATTAAGTCTGTGTGAAAAATCCTGATAGAAAACCCCCTATTAGCAGAAAGATATTTCAACCATTATTTGCCCACAAATTCTCTATCTGCAGTTAGATATCCTACTCTTTGGTAACCTAACAAGGAAGCAAACTTCTGCTTTTTTTATACTGAATTACTTCAACATATCTGGACTTTTGGAAAAAAGTAAAATATATTTATCTCTATTCTAGAATAGAGGAGGTTGTATCTAAGTGTATCCCCAGATCACCTCTAAGTCAGCTTTATATTGAGCAAAAAATTCTTAATTCTTTTGCCAGCACCGAATTTTGTAGGAAACACCAGCACTATTTTAGATGAAATAATCTACTATTGGGCTGATACTCTTGGCAATTTTAACCCATATAACTACTCTTATGATGAATACAGAAGTTTGGACATTTATTTTTGTGACAATTTCCTTGATGTTGTACCTCTACATTGGATGGCGATCGCGAGTCCAAGATAGTAAAGGTTTTTTTGTTGCAGATCAAGGTGTGCCTGCAATTGCTAATGGTGCTGCTACTGCAGCGGACTTTATGTCGGCAATTTCATTTATTTCTATAGCAGGGGCAGTATCAATTTTAGGTTCTGATGGTTCTTATTATGTAGCAGCAGGAAGTGGAGGTTATGTACTCTTGGGACTGCTGCTGGCTCCATATCTGCGAAAGTTTGGTAAATATACTTTACCAGATTTTATAGGCGATCGCTACTACTCTAATGTTGCTCGTATTATTGCAGTTATTGCTGCCCTCATTATATCTATAACTTTTATTGTCGGGCAAATGCGAGGTGTTGGTATTGTCTTCAGTAGATTTTTGCAAGTCCCTATTGAAGTTGGTGTTGTTATCGGCATGGTTATAGTTGCCTTCTTTGCCATCTTAGGAGGAATGAAGGGCATTACTTGGACTCAGGTTGCTCAATATTTTATACTTATTGTTGCTTATTTGATACCAGCTATTGCTCTTGCTAATACTCTGACAAATATTCCGGTTCCACAGTTAGCTTTTACCTTTAGTGATATTGCAGAAAAATTGAATCAAGTTCAGGTTGACTTGGGTTTTCCGGAATATACTGCTGCTTTCACTCAAAAAACTATGCTAGATGTTCTATTTATAACTATTTCTGGCATGGTTGGTCTTGCTAGTTTACCCCACGTTATTGTTCGTTTCTATACTGTACCTAATTTGACAGCAGCTAGATATTCTGTAGGTTGGGCGTTGTTGTTTATTGCTGTTTTTGCTACAACTGTTCCGGCTTTAGCTGTTTCTGCCCGATACAATTTAATTGATACTTTACACAATACAACTATAGAGGAGGTGCAAAATTTAGACTGGGCAACAAAGTGGGAAAATACGGGTTTGTTAGAATTCAGGGATAAAAATAATGATGGTCGTTTGCAATTAACTCCAGATATGGAGACTAATGAAATCATTATTGACCCCGATATTATTACTCTCTCTACTCCAGAAGTGGCTCAACTTCCTCCTTGGGTAATTGCTTTGGTGGCAGCAGGAGGAGTCGCTGCTGCTTTGTCTACGGCATCGGGTTTGTTGTTGGTAATTTCTAGTGCTATTGCTCACGATATTTATTACCGTTTAATTAACCCAGAGGCGTCAGAGTCACAAAGGTTAATGTTGGGGAGAATAATGGTGGTATTGGCGATCGCTATTGCTGGTTATTTCGGCATTAACCCCCCCGGTTTTGTAATTGAGATAGCAACTTTGGGAGTTGGTGTCGCTGCTGGTACTTTTTTTCCAGCAATTATTTTGGGAATTTTTGATCGGCGCACTAACCGAGAAGGGGCGATCAGTGGTATGATATTTGGTTTGGTGTTTACAACTATTTATATCATAGGTACCAGGTTTGCGGGAATGCCAACATGGTTTTTTGGGATATCTGATCAGGGTATCGGTACAGTAGGAATGTTGTTGAATTTTGTTGTGAGTTTGGTAGTGTCTCGGATGACAAGTCCTCCACCTTTGGAAATACAAAAGATAGTGGAAGATTTACGATCGCCTTTGGCTGCACCTGCTCCTCTTCAGGATATTGGAGAAGAACAGTTAGATTAATTGCTATTGTATAATCTATATATGACAGAATTTACCCATAAAGACTTTATCTAATAGGGGTGTTTATGTTCTGGGGCATTCGCGACTTTTCAACCATACATAAAAACTGTGTATAATTTTATTTAGTATATAAAAATTGTATATAATTTTATGTGGCTGTGTAAGTTCTGCATGAATTTTTGAATATAATTACTATGTTCTTATTAGCAAAGGAGCAGCATATATGAATTTTAAATTCATCAAACAATGGTTGACTATTGGTTGCTTTAGTTTAGCTGTAATTTCTGGCCTAACTCAGCATACTCAGGCACAACAAAGTCGACGTAGGGCTAGTTTTTTCTGTGGTACTGAAGGGGGTCAACCTGCTACTATTGCGCGACTGCCAGAGAAGGATGGCAATACTCCTTTAAAAACTTTAATTATTTGGAAAATTGATGACTTTAAAGGGTATCCTCCTGAAAAACGTTGTCGTCTCGTTTCTCAGAAATTTCAAGATAATCAAAATACGGGTCATTTGAACTATATTGTTTCTGGTCAAGCAAATGGTTGGCCAGTATTATGTGCTTCTAAACAGAACTATGATTATATTGTAGATTGTCCTGACCCTAATGTTTTGATGACTCTTTTACCGGGGGATGACTCCCAAGACATGATTAGAAAACTGGAAAAACTAAACAGGGGTCGTTCAAATGCACCCCTGGAACATTTACCAGATGAAGTATTAGTTCGTAGTGGAAATTTAGACTCAATTAATATTAATAAATGGATAAATAATTCTCCACTACATGGGAATAACTCCCAAGAAATTATCAGAAAAGTTGAAGAACCAAAGACTGATATTGAAGAATCTAATCAATGTATTTGGGGATGCGAATAATTATTCTTTGTAGTTGGGCTTTAGCTCCTCAAATATTAACTTTTGAACTGAAGCTTAACTACAAGCCTAATGCTCTGAAAAATTCTCCAAATATTTGGCAATAGGAATATTTATTTGAATAAGTTAATCAATTTTTTTAGTAGGGCTTTAGCTCCTCAAATCTTAACTTTTGAACTGAGGCTCAACTACAAGGCAAATGTTCGGAAAAATTCTCCAAATCTTGGGGAATAGGAATGTTTATTTGTATTTGGGCTTCAGCTCTCAAATATTTGCTTTTAGGTTAAAGCTGAACTACGAATTTGATTAAAGGAGTCTACCATTTAATGAAACTCAATTTTTCATTCAAAAGAATTAGCATCTTGAGTCTATTTCTGACAAGTTTATTTTGGTCTGATTTAGAGCTAGCGATCGCTCCTTCTCATCATCCTATTTTACCTGAAAAAATAGTTGAAAAACAACTTTGCCAAACTGCTGCTAAATTTACTGTGAAAATTATTTCTGGTGAGGGTTGGGGAACGGGAATTTTAGTGCAGAAACAGGAGAATATTTATACTCTGGTAACTAATGATCATGTTTTGAGAGATAAGACTGAAAATTTTGTTGTGGAAACTGAGGATGGTGAAAAACATCAAGCAAGTTTATTGGTGAGTTTTCATCATAATCAAACCACAGGTAATGATTTGGCTATTTTACAGTTTAATAGTCTGAAAAATTATCCAATTGTTAGTTTGGCAAAGTGGCAAAAGGAAGAACGAGTAATGGCTGTTGGTTTTCCTATAGATGTTAATGTTACTAGTTCTAAAAAGGGCGGTTTAACTTGTACTAAATTGGGTGAAGTTTCTAAATATTTGGCAAGACCAATGCGATCGGGATATCAGATTGGATATAAGTTAACTGTTTTTAATGGTATGAGTGGGGGACCTTTATTAAATAATCATGGTCAGTTAGTCGGAATTATTGGTATGGGGGAGCCAATTATTTTTGTTAATCCTGATATTTATCTATATAAAGATGGTTCCCGGGTGACTGAATCTTTGGATATTTCTTCCGAGAAGGCTTTGGATTTTTTATCTAGTTTAAGTTGGGCAATTCCATCAGAAACTTTGGTTTATTTATCTCCTTCTGGATTAGGTTTGAATTTTGAATTTTGAATATGGTTTTTACGATTTACTCTGTACATTATTTGCCCAAAATGTGCTATGTATAATTGTAATTCCTCTGGTGGTAGTAATATATAATTCTTATGAAAAAAGCAATCTTAAAATGTTTCAAGAAAAAAATAATTATAAAGAAATATATCATCAGACTAACAATTTTACTAACAATATTAACTTTGGTTAGTTGCAATAAAATACCTTTTCTGAACAAACAACCACCACAACCAGAACAACCAACTTTTATTGCCAGAAAATCAGGTACTCCTGTAAATCCTTTTGCTTTAAATAGATTAGCAAAAGAAACGGTAGTAGAAATTGTGAGTGAGGGTTATTTGACTGGAGGTAATAAATATCTTCCTAAAGGTTCGGGAGTAATTATTGGTAGAAAAGATTCTGTTTATTATGTTCTAACTGCTGATCATATTTCTGATATTGACGATGGACTTTCGGTGTTTATTCGCAGTGAAAAACCAGGGAAATTAGGAGAAGTATTACCTCTAAAATTTATTAGGCGTTACCCACGGGAAGATTTGGCTGTGGTGACGTTTCTTAGTTTTACTAATTATAAGGTGGCGGAGGTTGGAGAGGCGAGTCAGCTAGATGATGATAATCAAGTTTATGTGGCGGGCTGGCCTGGGGCTGAGAATAGGCAGGGTTTTCAGTTTACTCCTGCTAAGGTGACCAACCCACAAGTGGGAGATAATTTGACTTATCAACCTACTGAACCTAGTGAGAGTTTGTATAAGGGGATGAGTGGGGGAGCGGTTTTGAATGAGGCGGGGCAGTTGGTGGGTATTCATGTGGGCTTGACGAAGGTTGGTGGAGATGGGAAGGGGGTTTTGATTTCGACTTTTTTGCAGATGGTGCCACCAGAGGTTGAGGAGGTGTTGGGGAGTTCAACTCCCGATGTCTTGTCTTCTTCGAGTAGTGACAATGAGGAAGTTAAATTACGACGACAACTGGAGGAGGAGCGGCGGAAGCGTGAAGAGGCAGAAGGGCTAGTGGAAAAGCTAGAGGCTAAACTTTTCAAAGAGACAGAAGGGCGAAAACAAGAGGGAGAAAAAAAAATAAAAAATGATAAAAAAAGGTTTTGCCTCTGGGGTTATGTTTGGTGGTCGTGGTTCTTGAAGTTGGGTGTGTGGGGGCTGTATGTCGCTGTCGTCGTCGTAGCGTTTCGTTGGGTCGTAGGGGTGTTTGAGGGGATTTTGGTCTCCCGGGAGCAGCGTTGGCCTTGGAGAGGGAGGCTTTGGTGGCTGATAGAGTTTGCTTGCTGGGGGGTGGGAGGAATTTGGGGAATGGTGGGAGGAATTGGCATGATTTTTGTGTGGGATTGGGCTGATGGGTTGGGGGCGTGTAATTAGAAGTCTAACACTAAGTCCTTTCAGCCGTCAAGAAAAAAGTTTGCCAAGTTAATTCGATACCTGGCACCCCGCCGCAAAAATTCTTAGTATTTGTAGGTTGGGTTGAGGTCACGAAACCCAACTTATCCCCCGCTGATGTGTTAGGTTTCACTTCCTTGTTGAGGAGCCTACTTTAATATTGCCAAAACCAATCTTTCTTAACCATGCTAATGTGTTTGGTTTCACTTCATTCTACCCAACCTACTTTTGTAAAATTTGAATATAATTGTAATTGTTAAACATTCCCAAAAGCCATCCTCTCTAACCAACCTAAACCACCAATGACCACAAACCAACTTCTAGACAACCGATACCAAATTATCAACAAATTGCACGAGACAAATTTAAGCACCACATTCCAGGGAAAAGACATCAAAACTGCCACCCATCGCCCATGTCTCATCAAACAACTCAAAACCGATCCCCAAAACACCAAACTACAAAAAGAACAAGAAGAAAGATTTCAACAAGAAGCAAAAATCTTAGAAAAATTAGGCAAACACCCGCAAATACCAGATTCATACGCCTATTTTTCTGTAAATAATCAATTTTATTTAGTTCAAGAATGGATAGCAGGATGTAACCTAGAAGAAAAACTTCAACAACAGGGCAAACTAACAGAAACAGAGGTCAAAAATATACTAATAAAATTATTGCCAGTCCTAGAATTTATTCATCACCAACACAAAATAATTCACCGAGATATTAAACCAACTAATATTATGCTGAACTCCGAAAACTTACCCATATTAATTGACTTCGGCATAGTCAAAAAAATAGTCACTTCAATAAACCCTCAAATCCCAAATACCTTAAAAATAGGAACTCCCGACTTTGTCTCTCCCGAACAAATATTAGGAGAACCAACCTTTGCCAGCGATATATATAGTTTAGGCACTACAGCAATTTATCTCTTAACAGGAGAAATACCCAAAAATAAATATTCCTGGCATTCAAACCTACCAAATATTAGCCCAGAATTTGCCAATATTTTAGATAAATCTATAGAAGAAAAATTGAGCGATCGCTATCAAAGCGCCAAAGAAATGTTAACGGCAATAAAAAGCAGCAAAACATCTTATTCGAGCTCCAAAACCAAACTGCAAATTACCAAAACCCCATCATCTCTACAACCAACTCAAAAAATTTCCCCCGTAACTTTAACAAGCCCAAAAAATAATCAGTGGTTAAAAATCGGAATAGTCGCCATTATCGTAGGAATTATCAGCACAGGAACATACATTTTTTACAATAACAAAAACCAAACCCAGTCAACCTTATATGCAGCAACTGAAAAAGCAGAAAAAGTAATTACAAAAGCCAAAAAAGCCACAGAAAAAAACGAATTAGAAATTGCCAGAAACCAATTAGAAATCGCAATTCAAGAATTAGAAAATATTCCCCAAAACCCAGAAATTAATAATCAAATTCAAACCAAAAAATCAGAGTATCTAAAAACAATGAACCAAATAAATCTGGCATTAAAAAAACAACCCTGTTATGAACTATTGTGGCAAAAAGATAATTGCCAAAAATACCCAATTAAATTAGACAATAGTAGTTTTGATTGAAGATAAAATTGAGAACTAAAGATACAAAAATTGACAACCTTGATCAGATATTTTCAGGGATAAATTAAACAAGTAAAATAAACAAGCAAAACCTTATCCTTACAGTCTAACATTTAGAACTTGCAAATTATCAGCACCCGTTCTACAACACTCTCAGCAAAATATTAGAATGAGGAAATATTAGACGAGCGATCGCCTTTATAAGCCCTATTACCACAAACAAAACATTGTAGGGACAGTCATAAGAATGTCCCTACTATAGCCTACCCAAATAAAAGATATCTACTCAACTAAAAATGATACTACTTAACCACACCAGAGTGCCCATCTATAGAACCCGCCGGTTCAAATTTTCCACCTAAGTATTTTGCCAAAAATTCCTCAGCGATCGCATAAAAATGTAAACGGTTTTCTGGGCGTGCAAAACCATGACCTTCATCTTCATATAAAACATATTCTACAGGCTTACCAGCATCCTTCATAGCCTGAACAATTTGTTCACTTTCTGACTCCTTCACCCGTGGGTCATTTGCTCCTTGGCCAATTAACAAAGGTTTCTGAATTTTATCCACAAAAAACAGAGGCGATCGCGACCTTAAAAACTCTGGCTCTGTTTCAATATCTCCCATACGATGACTAAAAACCCTCTTCAGAGGTTTCCAATAAGGTGGAATAGTTTCCATTAAAGTGATCAAATTACTAGGTCCGACAATATCAACACCAGCAGCAAAGACTTCCGGAGTAAAAGTTAACCCTACTAAAGTTGAATAACCACCATAAGAACCACCCATAATAGCAATTTCATCCTTGTTAGCGATACCCTTTTCAACTAGCCAGTTAACTCCATCAATGAGATCATCATGCATTTTCGCTCCCCACTCCCGGTTACCAGCATTGAGAAAGTCTTTACCATAACCAGTTGAACCGCGGAAATTAACTTGCAACACCACATAACCCCGGTTAGCCAACCATTGAGCTTGCCCTTTATAACCCCAAGTATCCCGAGCCCAAGGTCCTCCATGAACTAAAAGCACTGCTGCAGTTGGAGTAGAAACCCCCACAGGTTTAGTCAAATATCCATGAATAGTTAAACCATCCCTAGCAACATAGGAAATAGGTTCCATAGGAGCCAACTGTAAACCTTCTAGTTTTGGTTGGTTCGTAAACAAAAAAGTTGTAGTTTTAGCAGTACGGTCGTAGGCATAATAATAAACTGGTCCGTCATCAGTGAAATAAGCTACTAACCAGTTAAGATCCTGAAGAGTCCGGTCTACGATGCGAAACTCCCCTTTATGAGCTGCTTTCAGAAATTCAAAATCTGCAGTAATGCTATCGTCCAGAACTTGCCATTCTAGCTTATCTTTGTAGAAACCTACTGCTTGAATAGTACGAGTTGTAGGATGAGTTATGATGCCACTAATATCATATTGGGAGTCTTCAGCAATTACTTTTTCTTGACCATCTCTAAGGTCTAGAGCAAGTAGACGTTGAGCATTAGCATCATGGTTACCCGATATATAGAGAATATTCCCATCATCGGAGAAGAGAACCGGACCACCTTGTTCATCAGGTCCCCAATGACGCAAAGTTTCCCATGGTTTTTCTGTAGTTTCCCGATAAAATAAATTAGAACCTCGATCCTCAGTGCTGGCGATCGCTGCCCGGACTTGAAATTGAGCATCAGCAGTCCAACCAACAATATTACCTGGGTTCTGGGTATCAAATTCTACTGCACCATTATTAAGATCAATGCGGTAAACATCAAAACTTTGGGGGTTTTTTAGATTCATTCCCACCAATATTTGGTCGGGAAAACAATGATCTAAATTTACTATTTGCGCTTTAACTCCTTGGAATGGGGTCAGGTCGCGCACTATGTTTGATTGAATATTTACTTGATAAAGATGAAAGTTTTCGTCACCACCAGCATCTTGGAGGTATATCAGTTGGTCTGGCTTGTAAGTCCAAAGATACATACGAATGCCTCGTTTTTGGTCAGCAGTAACTTGGCGATCGTCTTGTTTACCAATAGTTTGTACCCATACTTGCAAAACGTTTTTATCATCTGGGGCGATGTAGGCAAGATATTTTCCATCGGGGGAAATTTTTGGTTTAGTACGTTCAGGGTTCCCAAATAAAATTTCACGAGGAATGAGAGGTGTGAGTTGAGCCGTAGTTTTTTCTTTGCTGGTCATTTGTAGTTATCACCTTATTAGTTATTAGCGTATTAGTTATCAGGAGCTTTGACTGCAGCCAAGCCACATAGAAATACTGATTTAATTTTCATTTGTAACTGTATTTAAAGCTCCTATTATTTGAGGAGCTTTAAGTATAGATAGGGCTATTGAGTTAGTACAAACCATGTACTTTTTTATTACTTATTATCCAGACATCATATTATACTGTTTCTAAATCATTCTATGTGATCTAAAAGTTAATTTTTGTATAAACATATTTTAGGGACAAATAGTCCTGAAACGGCTTGAGCCATTTTTTTTTGATAGTTAGTATTAAATAGATTTTACTTTGATATTCTACTTTACAATTTGTAATATTTACATACAATAGAAGTAGTGTAAACCTACCTTGACTTTTTATGTTATTAGAAGCTAAACAACGTACAAAATTAGATAATTCTGACGATAGTTTATTTTATTCTATTCCCAGGTTTGTCACCCATGTGGATGAAGGGTTTATTGACCAGTTGACCAATTTATATCGCGATCGCCTCAAACCTAATACTCGAATTTTTGATATGATGGGTAGCTGGGTTTCTCATTTACCAGAAAAGGTAGAATTTGCTCATGTTGAAGGACATGGTATGAATGAGGAAGAGTTGGCCAAAAATCGCCAATTAAACCATTACTTTGTTCATAATTTTAATCAGGACTTAAAAATACCTTTACCAGACAAAGATTTTGATGCTGTGCTCAACTGTGCCTCAATTCAATATTTGCAATATCCTGATGCTATATTTTATGAAATTCATCGTATTCTTAAACCTGGTGGTATAGCAATTATTAGTTTTTCTAATCGGATGTTTTATGATAAAGCGATCGCTGCTTGGCGAGATAATTCAGAAGAGGGAAGAGTAGAGCTAGTTAAGAGTTATTTTGAGTCTGTAAAAAATGCCAATGGTCTTCCAGGTTTTAGTCAAGTAGAAGTAATTTCTCAAAAGTCAAATGTGCCAAGTTTTTTGCAGGCCTTAGGTTTAGGAGGAGGGGATCCTTTTTATGCTGTAATTGCTTATCGTCAGTTTTAATATTAGGTTATAAGTAGTCGGACAAAAGTTTTAGTATCTGTATGAGTTGTGGTCAAAATAGCATAAACTCCTTGTGGAATCACAGTTAGCGTTATATTTGTATTTTTAATACATAAAGAGTTGTTGATTTGTGTCCCACTACTTAGGTTTTAGGTAGTAGCTAGTAAATTAAATAAGTATTTTTTCTGAGTAAAAATTATTTTTTTTTACTATATTTTCTCCACTACCTAATACCCATTCTCTGCATTTTTTTTGATGATATAATTTTTCAAACAAACTAAAATATCAATTCAATGAATCTAAAATAATCAAAAAAATAAAAAAAACATGATATCAAACCATGTAAAAAATAATTTATGATTATATTATTTATAGTCAGATTAAACTTGTGATTTTAATTAAAATAAAAATTATCAATATGGTATAAAAAGAAATAGTAACTATTGTCAATTGCTAACTGTAAAAACAACAATTTTACTCAGAAAATTAATTTAATCAAAGTGATTTCAAAAGAAAATAGACTTAACATACAAGAACTAGAAACTATTGTTGGCAAAGACAACATTAATTTATGGGAAAATATAGACCCAACAAAACAACAACAGATCTCACAGGCGATCGCTCCCAATAACATTATTAACTGTATCATTTATCCAGAAACTCAAGCACAACTATCTGATGTAGTTGCTTACTGCGCCCAAAATAACTGTGTCATATTACCTTGTGGTAGTGGTAGTAAACTTCATTGGGGAGGTTTATTAAAAGTAGATCCAACTACTCACCACCAAAAAATAATAGTAGTCAGTTGTGCTCGCCTCAACCGTCTCATCGAACATGCTGTCGGTGACTTAACCGTTACCGTGGAACCAGGAATAAAATATGCAGAACTACAAGCAACCCTGGCAAAAGTCGGACAATTTCTAGCTATCGACCCGGCCTACTCAGAAAGTGCAACTCTTGGCGGTATTATTGCCACTGCTGACACTGGTTCCATACGTCAACGCTACCGGGGTGTACGAGATATGTTACTAGGTATTAGTTTCGTGCGTTCAGATGGAAAAATTGCCAAAGGAGGAGGACGAGTAGTTAAAAACGTTGCAGGCTACGACCTAATGAAATTATTTACAGGTTCTTATGGCACATTAGGTATTATTAGTCAACTTACTTTCAGAGTTTATCCCATACAAGAAGCATCTGGAACTGTTGTTTTAGTAGGAGAAAAAAATAACATTGCTAAAGCAACTCAAACTTTATTATCTTCTGCATTAACACCTGTTGCTGTTGACTTACTTTCAATGAATTTAGTTCAAGAATTAGACTTAGGCAAAGGGGTGGGATTAATAGTAAGATTTCAAACTGTAATAGATAGTGTGAAAGAGCAATCAAAGAAATTATTAGAAGTAGGAAATAGTTTAGAATTAAACTCCACTTATTATCACGATGACGAAGCAGAATTATGGAATAAATTAAAACAGAAAATTTGCCATGTTCACGGAAATACAAAAATCACTTGTAAAATAGGAGTAATACCTAACAGAGCCGTAGAAACTTTAAGTAAACCAGCTCTAGAAAAAAATTTGGGATTAATTCATGGAGGAAGTGGTTTAGGAAAATTAAGCTTTAATTCTATTACCCCTGAAACTCTTCTAGAATTAAGGCAATGGTGTGAATCTCAAGGTGGATTTCTGACAGTTTTAGCAGCACCATTAGAGATAAAACAAAAACTTGACGTTTGGGGTTATAATCAAAATGCTCTTGATATGATGCGTCGAATTAAACAAAAATTTGACCCCAAAAATATTCTTAATCCCCATTCTTTTGTTGGTGGAATTTAAAAGTATCAGTGGGGTGTATTATCTACTTTTTTTATACAAACTTGCTTGATATATTAAAAAGATAATTGCATTATTTCAGCTATTTTTTAGGGTGCGTTAATTTTCATTAACGCACCACATCTTAAGACCAAAACCACCAGGAACATTTCTATCTTGATATCTTAAAAAAGATAGAATTGGCACTTACTACTTCAATTATTCTGAAGAGCTGTTGAGGAAAAATAAACAACTCTTCTAAAAAGCAAATTTGCTTTCAAGCTTCTACCTAAGTTGAAAATTACTAGTAGCTAAAACTGGACTATTATCTAAATTAGCAAACTCAGCTCCAATACCAAAACCATCTTCACTGCCGTTAGTATTATAATATAACGCTCCGCTAACAGAGTTGTAAACAATAGCAGCTTCAGCAGTTTCGGCATCACTTTCACTAGAGACAGTAGCAAAATCATCTTCAGATAAACCAGCATCAGCAGAACTATCTAGAGCAGTAAAAGTATCCAAGTCAAGCAAGATTCTATCTTGACCAATATTAAAATCAGTAATTCTATCTGTACCTATATCCTGAGAATTAAATTCTTTATTGGTGTTAAAGATAAATCTATCTATACTGGCTCCACCAGTTAATTCATCGTCTCCAGGACCACCATTCAGGCGATCGCGACCTTGACCACCATTAAGAGTATCATCACCCCTTCCTCCAAGCAATATATCAAACCCTGGACGACCTTGTAAAAAATCATCACCATCCTGACCCAAAAGAGTATCATTACCCCTGGCGCCTATCAGAGTGTCATTACCATCATCACCAAGAATTCGGTCATTGCCTGCCAGTCCATTTAGGCGATCATCTCCAGCAAAACCCCTTACCTTATCGTCAGCAAAACCTGCTTGAATATTGTTATCCCGTTTATCTCCATTGAAAACCACATTCTCAACAGGAATTACAGTATTCATATTTTCTAAGATAACCTGTCCGCGCAACTCACCACTCTGATTATTTTGTGTATGCAGGTTAATATAAACTCCTCCTGACTCTACTGCAGCCACTTCAGTCTCATCCAAAGTAAAGTTACCAGAGAAGAAACCAGAGTTACCATCAGTTTCAAATACAGTTAAGTTGCGTAAAAATGCACCATTCTCGCCAATTTCTCCCAAATAAAGTTGAGCCGAGCTTTGAGAATTTCCCTCTGAGTCCTGCTCTGGTCCGACATTAAATAAGTCACTCGACAGCCCAAAAAAACGTCCAAATATATTAAAATTATTGCCCAAAAGTTCACTAGAAAAGACTCCTCCAGCCTGGGTATTTGAATCTAAGTCAACGACTTGAGATTCTAACATTGGTAAAAATCCTACTAGAGCATCGTTCCCTGGAGCTGTCTCGTTGACAAGAACTTGTGCGCGTAACTCACCACCCAGATTATTTTCTGTGTGCAAATTCACATAAAAGTTCCCTGACTTTGCAGCTACGACCTCATCATCACTCAAAGAAAAGGATCCCAAAAATCCACCTGAACCGTCACCATTATCAGTGACATTGAAATTACGGGCAATTCCACCAGTAGAATTAGCTAATCCCTGATGCAAGTGAACAGAACTTTCAGCATTTCCCTCTAAGTCTGTACCTCCCACCGAAAATAAATCGCTTGATAAACCTGAAAAAGTTCCTTGTATTATCAGTGTATTATCATCCAGAGTCGCATTTATTATTCCTTCAGCGGGACTATCTGCTACTGGGGGTACTTCAAAAGATTCTGACATGGGCAACCCAAGGCCAAATGATATTTGTAAACCATCTAAAAAATTTACCTGTCCCCGTAGTTCTCCACTTGGGTTATTTTCTGTGTGGAGATTTATATAAAACGCGTCTGCTTTTGCTGTTTCTAGCTCTGGATCTGTGAGGGTAAAAGCTCCATTAAATCTACCAGAACGATCATCAATTTCAAATCTATTTAAGTTGCGGACAATACCTCCATTCTGACCTATTTCACCCTGATGAAGATGAATGGGGCTTTCAATATTTTCCTCTGAGTCTACTCCTCCTAAAGGAAGTAGAGGACTTGATAGCTCCTTAAATTTGCCATCTATTAATAATATATTATCAAGTAATAATGCAGTAAAACCCCCTACAGCTGGACTATCTTCTACAGGTGGAACTTCCTGTTGTTCTGAGATAAATAAAGAAGGTCCAAAAAAAAATTTGTCAAATGAATAACGAGCCATTATAAATCTCCTTTCTAGTTGTAAAACTAATACAAAGCTTTAAATTCGGTAAAAAATTGATGTGTACAGACATTACATGCAACATCTCTTGCTTTTACTGGAGCCGTCGGCGGTTTTTCATCAATAGGTATTGATGGTTAAGGAGACCGCCCAACCTAAATTAAATTTGTACTTAGGTTTAAGTCTGAATCTATTAGGGACCTACACTGTGAAAAATTATAAGAAAAATTATAAGTTCTCATACTTAATAAGTTTGAGATTTATTCTTATAGATTTCATGTATAAGTGAGTAAATAATATTAATAGATTTTTTGATTATATCGTTATCTTTGATTAAGTCAATGCTCTCCAATTTTTGTATTAGCTTTATATTAGGCTAGTATAACTGACTTATTGAACTATATATAATATAACCTAAAGTTAGTATTGGTGAAATTATGCACACCAAGGTTATTTCATGGAACTTTGAAAATTGATTTACTAATTTTATTTTATTTATTAACTTTTTAGTATGACAGAGCGTAGTATAAAATTATGAGTTAATATTCAATCCTACTTTCATTATTAATTATCAAAAAAATTAATGTATAATATTATTTATGAACTTTAGGATTGAAAAAAATCATATAAAAAATGGATCTCAAAGACATAAGTATTCAAAGTAATCCAACAATTCCAGCGAAAGATAGCAAATTTTTACAGCAAAATCCACACTTGCAATCTGACTTAGATCACTCTAGTTTTGACTCTAAAAATCCACCATCACCAGAATTAATTGGTGCCTGCGTCCACTGTGGATTTTGTTTATCAACATGTCCTAGTTATCGAGTAATAGGCAAAGAAATGGATTCTCCCAGGGGCAGAATTTATGTTATGGATGCTATTAACAATGGAGAAGCATCTTTAAATCAAACAAGTTCTCAACATTTTGATACTTGCTTAGGTTGTCTCGCTTGTGTAACTACTTGCCCTTCAGGAGTTAGATATGATAAATTAATTGCTGCAACTCGCCCACAAGTAGAACGAAACATTCCCCGTTCATTACCTGATAAATTAATTCGTAGTCTGATATTTAATTTATTTCCTTATCCTAATAGATTACGACCTTTACTTATTCCTTTATTTATTTATCAAAAATTAGGATTTAACAAACTAATTCGTAGTAGCAAATTACTTGATAAAATATCTCCTAGATTAGCAGCAATGGAATCTATTCTACCAGAAATTACAGTTGATTCTTTCTCTAATAATTATCCAAATATTATTCCGGCTGAAGGAGAAAAACGTTATCGAGTTGGTTTGATTTTAGGTTGTGTTCAAAGAATATTTTTCTCCTCTGTTAATATGGCAACAATTCGAGTTTTAACTGCTAATGGTTGTGAAGTTGTGATTCCTAAAAGTCAAGGTTGTTGTGCTGCATTGCCAGAACATCAAGGACAAACCGAACAAGCTCATGCTTTGGCAAAACAAATGATCGATAGTTTTGTAAATACAGGAGTTGATGCAGTTATTATTAATGCTGCTGGTTGTGGTCACACTCTTAAAGAATACGATAATATTCTACAGGATGATTCTGAGTATTGTGACAAGGCAAAAGAATTTTCTAATAAAGTTAAAGATGTGCAAGAATTCTTAGCAAATGTAGGATTGACAGCTAAACTTTATCCTTTGGTTGAGGAAGAAGAATTGACTATAGTTTATCAAGATGCTTGCCATTTGTTGCACGGTCAAAAAATTAGTTTAGAACCTAGAAAATTGCTGCTAAAAATTCCTGGGGTGAAGTTGCGTGAACCTATAGATGCAGCTTTATGTTGTGGAAGTGCGGGAGTCTATAATATGCTACAACCGGAAACAGCTAATGAATTAGGAGAACAAAAAGTAGAAAACTTATTGAATACAGGTGCAGAATTAATTGCTTCTCCTAATCCTGGATGTTCTTTACAAATTAAAAAGCATTTAGATTTGCAAGGTAATAATATGAGTTTAATGCACCCAATAGAATTATTAGATTATTCAATTCGGGAGGTAAAGTTAAATCTAAAAAAGTAAATAATAAACTAGTCTAATTTATGTCTAAACAGGAAGCGATCGCTCTGTTTTTGAAAATAAAAAATAGTAAGTATTAGTATTATTAGGCATACTATTAGCCAGAAAAAAATAGATATCGCTTTTCTTTTTTTGTCAGAGATAAAAATCATTCAGGAATTTGAGGAAAAACTGTAGAGGTTTGCTATTTAAACTCAGGGCAAAAATAAGATAAAAAGACAAAACCCCGGGTTGATAAAATCTTATAACCTATTTCCCAAAAACTCTAATAAAAAAAACTCAAAAATATCCCGGCTTCTTACCCGAAAATAATTTTGTGGTCTAATTAAATGAAAAGTCATAAACCACATTGTCACAATCAAAACCTTGTAACGTCCCGACTCTCCTACGGAAAAATTAGTCAGAGATTACTTTTGACTTTTGACTTTCCAATAGGGGATAATTTGTGAGTTAAAAACTGGAGGAAAATTTTATCAAATGAAGCGCTCTCTATTTTTATTTATAAGTTTAGCTGTTTTAAGTTTAACATCCTGTAGCGCTGCCAAGGAAGTTCAGGAATTAATTCAGGAATTAATTGATCCCACGCCACCACAGACATCGACCACATCTCCTGTTAAACAAAAAGAACAAAGAAAGTTATTTCCAATTCAGCAAAAAGGAAAATATGGTTATATCAATAAAATGGGCAAAATATTGATTCCACCAAAATTTGAACAGGTGAAAAATTTCTCAGAGGGATTAGCAGCAGTAAAAATTGGAGAAAAATGGGGTTATATTAATGAAATGGGAAAAATAGTCATCAGCCCAAAATTTGATTCTGCTTTACGTTTTTCCCAAGGGTTAGCACCAGTGAAAAAAGTTGCTCAAAGATGGAGCTATATTAACCAGAATGGAGAAATAGTAATTCAACCAGAGTTTGAAGATGCAGTCTATTTTTCCGAAGGGTTAGCACGAGTTACAATTGATGGTAACTGGGGTTATGTTGATAGAATGGGCAAAATAGTAATCAAATCAAAATATGGAGGACAAACTGGGCGGGGTTTTTTTGTTGAGGGATTAGCTGCTGTGAGGGTCGGGGCTGGCTATAAATATGGATATATAGATCAGGCTGGAGAAATGGTCATTACAGAACAATATAATTTTGCTGGAGACTTTGTTAATGGTTTAGCGAGGGTTCAAATTTTTGATGTTTGGGGGTATATTGATAAAACTGGTAGAGAAGTCATTAGACCAAACTTTGAATTTAGTCAAGATTTTTCTGAGGGTTTAGCAGCAGTTAAAATTAAAGATAAGTATGGCTATATTGATGTTTCCGGAAAAAGAGTTATTCAACCGAAGTATGATTATGCTGGCAGTTTTTCTGAAGGTCTAGCAGAAGTAAGGATAGATGACAAATATGGCTACATTAATGCTAAGAATGAGATCATTATTGAGCCGGAGTTTGATAATGCTTTTGCTTTTTCTAATGGTATTGCAGAAGTGTGGGTAGATGACAAAAAGGGTTACATAGATAAAATTGGTAGGTTTGTCTGGAATTTAAGTAATTGATAGCGCTTATATAGCAACTATCATACTGGAGGGTACAAAGTTGTATCTGGCGCGAGAGTAGGGATCAGGTAGGGATGTGGCAAGTGCTAGCACAAGTCAGAATTCAGCAGTCAGAAGTAATATCTGAGTGCATTTGAGCATTTAGCTATGTGCGCCCCTAATATTCCACAACTATACAACATCCCTACTCCTGCTCAATAGCCCGCGCTGAATTTTTTTTGATAAATACTATATGCTTCCTACTTTTTGCCTTTTACTGTCTAACTTTTGGGAGTTTTTAACGATCATAATAGCTAATGCTATGATTAAATTATATTTTCCATCTTAATAAGAAGCAAAATTATGTCCCAGACTTTCAACCAAGGATACGCTGTTGTTATCGGAGTAGGTGATGATTTGCCGATCACAATTGATGATGCTACTGCCATTGCCAATGTATTGGGTGATTTATCTCGTTGCGCCTATCCTACTGATCAAGTGCGTTTACTAACAGGTGAAAAAGCAAACCGTGCCAATGTTCTATCTGCTTTGAGCTGGCTGGCTGAGACCACGGGAAAAGATGACACGGCGATCGTTTATTTTTCTGGTCATGGAATTGAAAAACCAGATTATTATTTGATGCCTTATGGTTATAATTTAGAAAATTTGGAGGGTACAGCTATTCGAGGCGAAACTTTTACGGAGTGTCTGAGAGCTATTAAAACTAAAAAATTACTGGTACTGTTAGACTGCTGCCATGCTGGTGGACAGGCAGACCCTAAGGGAATTATAAAATCACCTCTACCTCCATCGGCGATCGCTCAGTTGGGGAGCAGTAGTGGTAGGGTTATACTTGCTTCTTCGCGAAAAGATGAACTATCTTGGACGGGAAAGCCATACAGTGTTTTTACTGTAGCATTGTTGGAGGCTTTGGCTGGTTATGGCATATTTGAACAAGACGGCTATGCTCGCGTTTTGGATCTTGCTATGTGGGTCGGACGCAAAGTCCCAGAACGTACAGGGGATGAACAGCACCCTATCATCAAGGTCTCTAATTTAGAGGATAATTTTGCTTTGGCTTGGTATGCTGGGGGGGAGAAAAGTGTGCGCCCATTGCCAAAATGGGAAACTAATATTCCATCTATTACACCAGGGTTGGATATTGAACAGGTGGCTACCTGGCGACGGATGTTGGCTAACTATCGTGAAAATCTTCTGTTAATTGAAGAACGCATGAGTGAATTTGTTGAATTTACTGATGTTCCACTAACACTTTTGAAAAATAAACGTCGGATAGAGGCGGAAATAACTAAGTTGGAAAAAAAATTGGGGGGTTAACTACTGAGGCCGAATAGTTAAAAGTTGGAGAAATGTTAATGAATATTGAAAGTATGCTGATTATCTACTATCATAGATTAAGTTTTTTTCAAAAAATTACAGTTTTTTTTCATGGTTTACCAGCTCAAATGAAGTCAATTAAGACATAGTTAAAAGTTAACAATTACCAATAGAAAAAAAACCATACTTGCCAAATATCTAGGTGTGGTTTGCTGATTTATAGCTTCCCTAATGTCATACTTATAACTGGGGAATCAAAGCTTGTATTTTTGAGTAAGAATAACTAAAATGACTATTAAAGTTAATGGATGAGATTGAATCTATTGAAAAACAAATTAACAATACTAAAAAAAATCTACTTCTGACTGAGGAAAGAATATCTGAATATCCTGAGACTACGAGTGTTCCACTAAAAGACATCAAGAATAAACGAAAGTTAGAGACTAGGTTAAAAAAATTGAGAGCTCAATTAATAGGTCTTGATAAGCATCGCGATCGCTTAAAAGAACGTCGTGATATTCCTCCTTTACTTCCTTACTTTGTTAATCGTAGTAGTCAACAAATTGAACTTAAAGAAGCATTAAAAAAATTGTTCAATCATCCTTATTCTCAGCCACTTTTATGTATAATTCACGGGGATAAATTACAATGTCATGATACATTTTTTCAATTTCTTGAAAAGGAGTTTCTGCCAAAAATATTCAAGGAAAATACCAATATAAATACAAATAATAACTATACAGAATTTATCAAAGAATACCAACTGAAATGGCCGCCGAGAAATACTTCTATAGAAGACTTAAAAAATAGACTAGAACACAATTTAGTAGATACGGTACTTGACAATAAATTTGCTTCAAAAGCAGACATAAATGAGTACCTGGCTAGTATTGGAACAGTTATTATTCACACACATTTGCTCACTGCTGATTTGCAGGAAAATTCATCTATAATTATTGAAAAATTTATAGAATTTTGGCAAGATTGGCCTGAACTTATTCCTAATCAACATCTAATTATTTTCTTGTTTATTAAATACAAAATTGAACCAAAACAAAACTATTTTCAGAAACTACAGAATTGGATTTTTCAGAATCTATTCAAGAATAATTCCAACACTCGAACCGGGAATTATTCTATTCAAAAAAGTATCAAAGATTTGTCTTCCTCTAACTTTACTAAATTTGATAAAATTATCGGGGTAGTTCTGCCCGAACTTCAAGGAATTACGCAAACAGAAGTAGAAGACTGGGCCCGTAGGGAAGAAGTAAAGAATTATTGGGATGAGGAAAATATTCAAGATTTAATTAATATAATTGAGGATATGTTTGAAAAATGGGAGAAACAGCAAGCATCTGATACTATGCCTATGTCTAATTTAGCTATAAAATTGACTGATATTTTGATGGGAAAAATACCTATCAAGGAGGATACTGCATGAATTTTCCATTTTACTTTGGTGACGGAAAACGGAAACCAAATAATACACCAGCTACTCTACCTGTGTCGCGACGAGCCGAATTTATCAAACCAGAAAATTATTTGGCAGATCCTGGTCTTCGCGATGCCTGCAACGTTGCTTTACTCTTGGGTCAACCCTTATTACTTACTGGAGAACCCGGTACTGGCAAGACTTTGTTCTCTTATAGTCTAGCCTGGGAATTGGGTTTTGACGAACCACTGAAGTTTGAAACCAAGTCTACCAGCACTGCCCGGGATTTATTTTACAGCTATGACTCCTTGAAACAATTTCAAGATGCCCAAAACAGTATATTAGACAGAAAACCTCTAGACTATCTGACATACAATGCTTTGGGTCAAGCCATCTTGCTCACTAAAGAGCCCTCTGAAATTGAGAACTTTGTACCTCCAGATTTTTTTCACCCTGGTAAAAGACGCTCTATCGTTCTCATTGACGAAGTAGATAAAGCATCCCGTGATTTTCCTAATGATATCCTCAACGAATTGGAGTATCTATACTTTCGGGTCCGAGAACTGGGCAATATCAAGATTGAAGCTAACTCCAAACTACAGCCTATAGTCGTCATTACCAGCAACTCTGAGAAAGACCTTCCGGATGCATTTTTGCGGCGTTGTGTTTACTACAATATTCCTTTTCCACAAAAAGAGCGCCTTGAGAATATTGTTACCAATAGACTAGGTTTGTACTCTGCTGGTAGTAGTGACTTTCTCCAGGACGCTCTAGATATTTTTTTTCAGCTACGAAAAAGCGGCTTGCGGAAGAAACCGACTACTTCTGAACTTTTGGGTTGGATGATAGCGCTCCAAGAAATTTCAGGCGGTGCAGAAAACCCCCTGGTTCAGTCTGAGCTGGCTCTGCAAACCTTGAGTAATTTGATTAAAACTGCTGAGGATCAAGATAAAGCTAAGGAGATAATGAAGCAATGGGTAAAAAGTCGCCAAAGTTAAGCCCAGGGTGGCTAGAACCAGAACAGTTGATGGAATTCATTGATCAGCTTCGTAGAGAATACAAATACAATATCGGTGTATCCCAATATATTGCAGCTCAAGAGTTGATACTTGCTTTGAGTGCAAAAGGAGAGCAGTTAGAAGAACCCCAGAGGCTTAAAAGTCTTCTCGGTCCCTTGTTATGCAGTTCCCCAGCAGAACAAGAAGATTTCCAACTACGGTTTGACCAATGGATGGAACGTATGGGTTTTACCGTTCGCGAAGTTATTCATGCTGACGAAAATGCTGAGGCTCTTGAACAGGAGTTAAAAAAGATGCGGCAGGAATGGCGATGGCTACGGTGGGTACGTTTAGCGATCGCTGTTTTTCTTGTTATTGTTCTAACCAATTTCCTGATACAGGATTTTTCGGCTTTAACTTCCCGGATGCAGCAGTTTCCCACTCCAACAGTAGATCCCTTGAAACTATTTCCACCTCAAACTCTTCAAGAATGGCGGACTACATTTTTATGGTTAATACTCGTGCCCCCGGTTACATTCTTAGTTTGGAGACTATGGTGGCGTTGGCGTGTGGCTCTATACCTCAACCGTCGTCAGACCAGGCGGCCTCCTGAAATTCAGCGAGTGTCTATATCAGGGCTAAATGAGGAACTATTTCCCAGAGTTTTGTTTTTGCGCATTGCTCAGGGTTTGAGGCGACGTATTCGGGTTCCATCCAATGAACTTGATATTGACAAGACCGTAGAAAAAACTGTCCGGGGAGGAGTTAGGTTTGCCCCAGTATACGGCTACTATAAGCTTCTTCCTGAATACCTGGTTCTGATCGACCGGGCAAACTACAGCGACCACCAGGCGAGACTTGTCAAGGAAATGATTGCTCAATTAACCGAGAACGAAGTCTTAATTATAGGTTACTATTTTGATGGCGACCCCAGGGTATGTTTTCCGGTTACAGGAAAAGGCTCTCCTTGTAAGTTACGGGAAATTTCTTTGAAGTACAGCCAGCATCGGCTCCTCATCTTCTCTGATGCAGAAGGTTTTTTTAATTCCCTGACTGGGGAACTTGAAGCCTGGCTTGATTTATTTTCAAGTTGGTCTCAGCGGGCTGTTTTCACTCCCAAACCTTCGGAACATTGGGGATATCAGGAACTGAAATTATCCCGAGAGTTTATTGTTCTACCTGCAACAAATGATGGGTTAATTGACTTGATACGGAGCATTGAACATGGAAAACTGCCTTATGTGTCTTCAGAAAAAGGTAGGGCACCTTATCCGGAAGCATTGAGAGTGCGGGGGCGGCGCTGGGTTGAGCAAGATCCACCTGAGCCATGGTTGCTGACTAATGTCCTAGGGTCTGTCCGAAACTATCTGGGGGAAGCTGGTTACTATTGGCTGAGTGCTTGTGCTGTATTTCCTGAGTTAAATTGGAATCTCACGGTTTACCTGGGGAATGCTCTTAGTGCTGGTGATGGTCGTTCTTTGCTTCAGGCTTGTCGGCTAACAGTTCTCGCTCGTTTGCCTTGGTTTCGATATGGTTATATGCCTGACTGGCTGCGCTTGTGGTTACTTTCTGAGTTACCTCGCCACCAGGAGGATGAGGTTCGTCAACTGCTTAGAAGTTTCTTGGTGGCAAAACCTGATGAGCAAGGCTCAGTTGGAAGATGGCAATTGGAAATTGCTCGGCAATACAGCAATGTTGTCTCTAGGTTGGTGCAACCACTTCTCCGCTTATTTTCTGGGGAAGCTCCTGAGGATAGTCCTCTGCGGGATTATATTTTTCAGGAGTTTATGGCAGGTCGTAAGGGACTCGCAGTGAGAATGCCGGAAGAGTTACGGGAGGAACTCCGTCGCAAATATTCACAACAAGTAGGATGGTGGTTTTGGTTTCAGTGGGTGTTGGCAAATAGTGTGGGTTTGTTTGTGGGTTTGTTTGTGGGTTTGTTTGTGGGTGGACGGGTTGACAATATTATGGTTAGTTTTCGTATTGCTGTTTTCGGTACTGTTTTCGGTGCTGTTGTGGGATCACTCCAGTGGTGGGTACTTAGAAAACGACTTTCCCAGGCTAGATGGTGGATACTGGCAACTGCCTTGGCATCAGCTATACTATTCTCTACAGCAGAAGTTATGTTGAATGCTGTAAGGGACGTTGTGAGCAATACTGTGATTCAGGTTGTTGTTATATCTTCTGTGGTGGGACTTGTTATCGGATCAGCTCAATGGTTGGTTCTCAGAAAACAACTTTCTCAATCTCACTGGTGGATACTGGCAAGTGTTTTAGGAATAACTGCTACGCTCTTTGCTATTGTTTATTCTTCGCTCTTTGCTATTGTTTATTCTTCGCTCTTTGCTATTGTTTATTCTTCAAGGTTCGAGCTGGGTCTGCTTAAGACTTTTATATCCTTCCTGAGCATTTTCGGCATTATATACGGAGTAATCACTGGATTTGCCTTAGTTTGGCTGCTGCGACAACCGGGCAATTCTGTCATCAACAATAAAAAGTAACATACTTGCGCTGCAGGCTTTAAACATCTCACATCGACGCCTCACATCAGACTCCATTAATTAACCACAATACAAAAAGACAGCACAGACAACCAAACTATTAGGCAAATATCACAGCAACTTTCATATCATTAGACCACAGTAGGGAAATGCAACCCCCCTATCTACAACCTTCCTACAAAGCTTTAGTTATGGCGATGTAGTCAATAAACTTGAAAAGCGCTGTAAAATCCTTGGGTAACTAGGGGATATGATTTTATTATAAACAAGACTTAAGCAAACACCCAGATAATACCCGATCTGTAGGAGGCAAACACCAGAAAACTCCCACTAAATCAGCTATCAGCATTCAGATATCAGCTAGAAAGAGGAATTAGGTTGCAATAAAAATCAAAAGTCAGACACAAAAAAGATGATCAGCTCAACTTAGTAACTTTTCAGCATTCATAATTCACCATTCAGAATTCACCATTCAGCTCGAAAAATAAATTAGCCTCCAAGAACAATTAAAATTCCGACACAGATCTGAGAATTAATGACTAGCAAATATAGCAGTCCTACATCTTATGTAAAATCATTAGACATCTGAACAAAAAACTATTTCTCACACTCCTTCAACATCAGTTTTTCCTGCTGAGAGCCTTCAGCCTTCTGTTTCCAACCTCTTACCTTCTATTGTTTGCCTGAAAGCAGACCCAATATTTCACCCTTCAGATAGGATGAGTAGACCTTTAGTCATATTTAAATAGCTTCTGCTAGTAGCCAAGCAACTTATTTTTTTAACCAATGTACATTTAACTTGCAAGTCATCAAAATAATCAACCTAAATTAGTAGTAAAAATGTAAATTTGTATCTAGTAATAAAACTGTTTTAAAGGTATAATTATCTGGATTTATGCTCACTTAAATTAAAATTTCTGCTTATAATTATATCTAAACAATGCAGTCATGTCAAGACTTATATAAACTTTTTTTCAATCAAAAAAAAAGTAACAATCAATACTAACAATGTTTAAAAAAATATGATAATTTCAAAAGTAAGGTTATAAAGATAACCTCTATTAACGGCAAAAAAAAAGCCATCATATTAATCATAAGAATTACTTAGTTGAAAGAGGGAAATAACTATGAGTCTTAAACCAGGAAAAGCATCAATCTATCTTCAATCTCCTCACCACGTTGTCATCGTTGGAGGTGGATTTGCAGGACTAGAAGCTGCCAAGCAACTTGGGAAAGCACCTGTAAAAGTAACCTTGGTTGACAAAAGAAATTTCCATCTATTTCAACCACTACTTTATCAGGTAGCGACAGGAAGTCTTTCCCCTGGAGATATTGCCTCTCCTCTTCGGGGTGTAGTTGCAGAACAGAAAAACACCCATGTTATTATGGGAGAAGTCGTAGACATCGATCCCGAAGAGAAAAAACTTACCTTACATGATCAAGAATTAAATTATGATTCATTAGTTATAGCCACTGGTGTGAGCCATAACTACTTCGGAAATGATTGGTCAGAAAAAGCTCCCGGACTAAAAACAGTAGAAGATGCATTAGAAATGCGTCGGAGAATATTCGCCTCCTTTGAAGCAGCAGAAAAAGAAACAGACTTAGAAAAACGGAAGGCACTCTTAACCTTTGCTATTGTGGGTGCAGGTCCAACAGGTGTTGAATTAGCTGGTGCTCTAGCAGAACTAGCTCATACCAAATTAAAAGAAGAATATCGTTCTATCAATACCACTGAAGCTAAAATTTATCTGATTCAAAGTGGAGACAGAGTTTTACCCTCCTTCAAGCCTGCTTTATCACAGAAAGCCAGACTAGAACTAGAGAAATTGGGCGTCACAGTAATGACCAAAACACGAGTAACTAATATTGAAAACAATGTAGTTACTGTTAGCTCTGGAGAAACAAAAACCGAAATTCCAGCTCATACAATATTATGGGGAGCAGGAGTTAAAGCATCAAAAGTATCTGAAATCATATCTAACCGTACAGGAGCAAAATTAGACCGTGCAGGCCGTGTGTTTGTCAACAAAGACTTGACAATACCTAATTATTCTGATATATTTGTAATTGGAGACTTAGCCAACTTCTCCCATCAAGGTGACTCCCCAATTCCTGGAGTTGCACCAGCAGCAATGCAGGAAGGATTTTATGTCGCAAAGCTAATTAGAAAGCGCTTGAAAGGTGAAAGTTTAAAGCCATTCTATTATATTGACTATGGTAGTTTAGCTGTTATCGGTCGTCACCAAGCAGTTGTACAGTACAAAGCCATTCGTTTCTCAGGACCTATAGCTTGGCTTGCCTGGTTATTTATTCATATCTACTATATGATAGAATTTGATAACCAATTAATTGTAATGATCCAGTGGGCATGGAGCTACTTTACAGGTCAAGGTGGTGCTCGTCTAATCACTGAAAAATCAATGAAGACACCCAGTTATGAAGAACGTCAAGCTCGCTATACTCCATTAGTACCAAGTAAATCATCTATTGAAACCTAATTGTAGACATTTTTATTAGGTTTAGTTAACCTAGACCATAGTAAAGAAGTCCTCTAAAATATCCTTACAAGATTTTGATGATGACGATCTAGTTCATAACGCGATATCATATCTTGTAAAATAATTTGTGTATAAAATAGTTAAAATTGAGGTAAGCCCTTTTCTATAAGAGCCTTCTGTCTCCTACTTTGCTTCCACAAAGTATAAGTATTCAGGTAGACATCATCCTCAAATATTTTTTAAATTTCTCGTTCTTCCCGACCCCCGACTTCCAACTCCTTATTCCCTCGGAGTTGGTAGATCTAATGATGAATTATAGAATCTATTTGGTATCTTTTTCAAGCTAAATATACTTGCTGAATTAGCTAGTGTATCAAAAATTCGGGTGCTTGTAATGACCAAGTAGAGACTATTTCTGCCAATAGTAACTATAGCTTACTAATTAAGTCTAAAACCATTGACTGACATTAGTAAGTTTTTTTTTATTTGAAAAAAGTATCAGTTTTTCAGTGGGTATTGCTGATGTATGTTAGCATTTTGTGTCCCAGAATAGCCCAAAAATTGAGGAATAAATATACCCCACTACCTCCTAGGTATATCATGTCCGGATAGTTCAGTGATCAAAAAAAAAGCGAACATCAGTGGCAACTCTATTCTCCTGCTCCAGAGCTACCCAGAGCTACATAGCCTCCTGGCAAAATCCTCCAAAGTGTAAATATTCAACCGAACATGATATAATATATACTCCTGACTATGCCCCTCAAAAATTGTCATTAAGGTAAAAGTATAATACCCAATAATTTCTAGAAACCAGAATTTCACAGACCTCTCTAGACCTCTCCATAAAAGCTTCTGAAACCCTGATAACAAAGTTCTAAAACCAGCATTTCTGGAGAGGTTTAACAACTCAAAGTATTAACTTCTGAGATTAACTTTAAATTTATCAACCAAAGCATCCCTAACTTTTTGCTGCAGAGGATCAACATCAGCATCCGTAAGAGTGCGATCGCCAACTCGGTAAATTAACCGAAAAGCTAAACTTCTTTCACCATCGGGCACATTTTCACCCTGATATTCATCAAATAACTCAATAGACTCCAATAACTTACCAGCAGCTCGAGAAATTACCTGTTTAATATCATCCACTGATACCCCAACTGTTACAAAGAAAGCAATATCTCGCGCAGCAGGAGGGAAAGTAGAATAACTACTAAACTTCCGTTTCCAAATATTTCCTTGAGTCATTACCGACACCAATACCCCTAAGTCAAGTTGAAAAACATAAACCTCATCTGGCAACTCTCGCTCCTGCCTTACTTGAGGGTGTAGTTGTCCAAAAATACCCAGATATTTACCTTGCAGCCACAATGACGCTGTCCGACCTGGATGTAGTAGAGAATTCTCTGAGTATGCTTTGTACTCAACCTTCAAATAGAGTCGTTCAAAAACTTGTTCTAAAATACCCTTAGCTTCAAACCAACTCAGAGGTTGTTCCTGACCACCTCTAGTCCAACTTTTACTACCATTACTGATAACTCCAGCGATCGCCTCTGCCTCTTGATATTTTTCAACTTCATTCCAGAATATACGACCAACTTCAAACCCATTTAAAGCTCCATTTCCTTTTTCCAGGTTATATTGAAAAGCATCAATAAGTCCCGTTAATAATTCTGTGCGCAAAGCAGAATATTCTACAAATAGAGGGTTAGCGATCGCTATTTGATTTTCCCCTCCTTGCTTAACCAAAGAATAGTGCATCAACTCTGTCAACCCCGCGCCGCGCAAAGCTGCCCGAATACTACGGACTGCCAACTCTCCTGGAGGCAAATAACCTGCAGCACTTTTACTGGGTAAAGTTTCACAGAAATTATCATACCCATATAAACGTGCAACTTCTTCGATCAAGTCTATTTCCCGTTCTAAGTCTCGATAACGATAAGCAGGTACTGTAACATTCCACCCCACCGCTCCTTTAGCCTCAATTTTACTCAACTCACATCCTAAAGACTTGAGAATACCTTCAACTGCTTCTGGTTGCAGAAAAGATTCATCTAAAGTATTTTCCGAAGGCTTAAGTGGCCCTAAAATTGCATTAATACGCTCTAGACTAAGGGATAACTTACGAGTTGCTGTAATACTATCTGCTTTAGTTGTAAAAGTGTCTTGATAACTCACCTTTCCTCCCGCTAATTCAGTAATTAAATGAATAGCGCGACTACAAGCCAATACTAATTCCGCAGTATTCACCCCCCGTTCAAACCTTGTAGAAGCTTCTGTGCGTAGGCCTTGACTTCGAGCTGAACGACGGATAGCAATAGGAGCAAAAATTGCTGCTTCCAATAATAAATTTGTCGTCTGATCGCTCACCTCAGTTTCTTCACCACCCATAACTCCTGCCAAAGCCACTGGTTTCTCATTCGCCGTAATTAATAAAGTTTCAGTTTCCAGGGTGCGCTTCTGACTGTCCAAAGTTATGAGTTCCTCATTTTCATTAGCATAACGAACTCCAATTGTCAATAACTTATGTCCTATGATCTGCTGAATTTTATCTTGATCAAACCCATGAAGTGGCTGACCCCACTCTAACAGAATATAGTTAGTGATATCCACCACATTATTGATAGCTCTAATACCTGTAGCTTCTAATCGTTCTTTTAACCATTTTGGTGAAGGACCAATCTTTACTCCTTCGATAACAGTACCAATATAAATAGGGCAAGCACTTGATGCCGAGATATCTATTTTGATACTACTATCCCCCTCTTCATCTGGAATCAAAATTTCAGAAACATCTGGTATTCTTAGAGATGCTCCGGTCAGGGCCGCAACTTCACGAGCTACACCAATCATACTCAAAGCATCAGCACGATTTGCCGTTGTTGTCAAGTCTAAAATTACATCATCCAGACCAAGTAAAGGCCCCACATCACTCCCCAACTCTGGGTTTTCCAGATCAAATATATGAATACCTTCAGAATCTTTTGTTAAGCCCAGTTCTGACAAAGAGCAAATCATTCCTTCGGAGTGGACTCCCCGGAGTTTACTTTTTTTAATCTTTAAGTCAATGGCGGGCAAATAAGTACCGATGGTAGCTACTGGGACATAGATATCTGCTGTGGCGTTAGAAGCTCCACAAACAATATTTAATGGGTCTGACTTACCAATGTCCACTTGGCAAACTTTAAGCTTATTGGCATTGGGGTGCTTGTCAGCTTCCAGTATTTTTCCTAATACTACCCCTGCTGACCAAGTGCTTCGATCTTCTATTTCTTCTACCTCAAAGCCTGCCATTGTCAAAGTTTCAGCTAACTCTTCTGGAGTAATATTGATATCTACCAGTTCTTCGAGCCATTTCAGAGAGATACGCATTCTTTAATAATTCCCAATTTTTAGTTATAATAGTGGTGTATGTAAATTTATTTTGCGGGTATCCCCCGAACCCTCTCCTACAAGGTAAATTCCCTGCTCAGGAAGGGGTTTAGATTTTTTCGACCTTTTAAAGTTAGATACGCGCTTTCAGAGCAAATATCTCCCTCTATTAGGCCATGTTTATAACTTCAATTAACATTTTATCTCTCATGATGTCGTGGTTTTCATCAAGTCAGAAGTTGTTTTGATCATGGGAATAACCAACTTAAAACTCACAAATTAGACAACTTTATTTGTAGGGTACCTATTGAAAGCTAAAATGTAGGCTATTAAAGGGATTTAATAATTTATTGCCCAATTAATTATTAAATCCCCAAATTTTTCAGAATATTTTCCACTCCATTTACTAAATTCACATAACTTTCATAAGTTTTGATTAAATATATCCAAAAATTATCAAGGACTTGCTACTTGCTATAAATGTAATTTATCAAAACTCAAACATCAGGGCAAACCCATTTTGTCAATAAACTGGGGATTATTTTTAAGTTATTCATAGTTTTAAGTTATTCATAGTTTATTGTGCTTGTTGGTAATAGACTGTCCACATTATGGCGCTAATAAAATAATTTAAATAATTCAAATAATTTAAATAACTCAAAACACGATAATATAAAGTTAACAGGATTTACCACGCCTGGTAGATGATATCCTATCTGTAGGGAGTGAATGCTTTATGTCCCTGGATATCGTCGTTGGTGCGTAAGTCCTGAATAAGTAAATTAGTAGGTTGACGTCCTCCCCGCCCTTTAGGCACGGGGAGGAATTTCTACTTAGTAGTAGCTCCGAGTCCATTTAAAGTCTCTAAGTCTTGAAATGCCCGAAGGCAACTTACTAAAAATTCTTGTTGGTATTTATATGTGCCTTCATTGCGGGAGCTTCTCCGAAACCTGAAAGCTTTTCAAGTTCAATTCTTAACTTCGGATAGTTTCCTATAACCTCTTCTTTTCTACAATATTTAGAGATAAGGCGGGTATTTGAACCCTAATTATTAAAAAATTCAAAGTTGTCCAATGGGCAGGAGAGGCTTTAAACCCAATTTTTTATTCAAACCAATTTCAAGCATACTTAGGGTTTGCTCAAAAAAAACTAAAAGTATGAAAAATAAAGACTTTAGCCTTTACGTCTGCGCACCTTGAAGTTATAATCTCAAAATTGAGAATTTTGAGGTGTTTCGATCAGAAACAGGTCGGGACAATACTCCCTACTATATCCTTTATAATCCTTATTTATCCTCATTTTGTGTCTTATATCTTTACTCATTAAGGCAAATTTTAGCAAGCCTTACTTATTTTTTTGTTCTAGTTTACCTTTGTAAAAACTGCTATACTATTGAATAGTTATAGTTTAAAAATATAAGAAAAATGTCTTTTTTAGTTAGTATTATAATCATAACTTGAGATATAAAATCATTAAAAAAAGTTCCCAGCTAAGTTGCAATCAAAATTATTTTATGGGAGATATGTTTTGATAACAACTATAGATTTTGATTGATATAATAGATAAGTATAATGTTATTCTGACCAAAAAAAATTAGGTCTAGGTCTTCAGCTTCCTTTCTGTGAATAGGGATTAAAAAAAAATATTCGATTCAGTATTTTAAGGATCTGGCTTCAACAGTCTGCACTAATAACTGATAACTGGAATGAAAAGATTGGTCATTTAAATAAAAAAAATTAATAATATTATTATATTTAAGATGAGCTATTGTATAAATCCTGCCTGTCCTCAACCTCAAAATTTAAATAGTGTTAATAAATGTACTGCCTGTGGTTCACAGTTAATTTTGCGCGATCGCTATAAAATTATTAAACCTATTGGGAAAGGAGGTTTCGGAGTAACTTTTCTAGCCAAGGATATATCTTTGCCAGGAGCTCCCATTTGTGTAATTAAAGAACTACGGCCATCTAGTACAAAAGCAAGTGAATTAGAAATGGCTAGAAAACTATTTCAGCGAGAAGCAGAAACACTAGGAAAAATTGGCCATCATCCCCAAGTTCCCAGATTATTAGATTATTTTGAATGGAAGAAACGTTTTCATCTAGTTCAAGAATATGTAAGTGGTTTAACCTTAAAACAGGAGGTCAAAAAACAGGGAATATTTACTGAAGAACAAGGGAAAAAGTTTCTAATTGAAGTGTTGTCAGTCATAGATTATATACACACTCAAGGAGTAATTCACCGAGATATTAAACCTACAAATATTATTCGGCGGAGTGAAGATGGTCATTTAGTTCTGATAGACTTTGGTGCTGTCAAAGATCATGTGAACCAAACTTATATATCAGGTGGTACAGGAGAAACTGCTTTTACAAATATCTCTATAGGTACTTCAGGTTTTTCACCACCAGAACAAGTGCTTTTGCGACCTGTATATGCAAGTGATATATATGCTTTGGGAGTAACTACCATTTTCTTACTGACGGGAAAAACTCCAAATAATCTTGGTTATAATCAGGTTAATGGCGAAATTCTCTGGCATTCTCAAGTTAATGTTAGTGATATGTTTAGGGAAATCTTGAAAAAAATGCTAGAAGTTTCTGTAGAAGATCGCTTCCAGTCAGCAGAAGAACTTTTAGCAGCTTTGAAGACAAAACAACCTGAGAAAAAACAGGTACAACCCAGACTAGATGATGCTGTTAAAACTATATTTAGAGATGAAATTACAGTTTTTAATGACAATAAAGATAATTTTTCATCGATGTCTGCCAATATTAAAATTGCTCAAAAAATTCGGCAACGCAAATATGGTTTAGAAAAAAACTCTACAAATCAAGTTCTACCTAATTCTGTGAAGACGAAGCCCAAACATATTGAAGGATATTTGACGGTAGTACCTCCAAAAAGCAAAGCAACTAATACAACACAATTGGGTAATGAAACTCCTATAAAATGGACTGCGGCGACCTTGCGCAGTGCTTATATGAAAGGTAGAAGAGATTTTGCTGAGTGTAATTTAATTCGCTTGAATTTGTGCAATGCTAAGTTATCTGGAGCTAATTTTTATGGGGCAAATTTGGGTGGAGCTAATTTGCAAGGTGCAGATTTATCTGATTCTAATTTTGGTCATGCTAATTTAACTAATACTATCCTGAAAAATGCAACTCTGACTAAAGCTTATTTAAGTACAGCCAGTTTGGCAAATTCTAATTTGCAGAACGCAAATATGAAAAATACTTATTTGAGTGGCGCAAATTTAGGGGGTGCTAATTTGTATGGTGCTAATCTCACAAATGCAATAGTGAGCGATCGTCAACTTGAGACAGCAAAAACTAATTGGTGGACGATTTTTCCTAATGGTAAAAGAGGTTCGATATTCTAAAATAGAATTGATTATATAAGCTTACTCCCATAGACCTCTTTTAAATCAAAAAAAATTTAGGTATAATTGTAGTGAAAATATTGTCAAGGCACTTAGTAATCCTAAATATTATCTAAAATTATATGCTTTACTTAAAAAATAACTCCAACTCCTATGACTTCAGCACAAGTGTCTTGGTGCTTCAGGCCTTAAATCAGTAGATTTTTTTTGACTTTGGGAACAAAATCATGAGAAACTTTCAGTGATTCTCTGATTTAATGATCAGAATATCTTTACTCTAGCCATTTTAGCTACCAAAGTTCTTCTGATTTATTTGGCCTCTTTTGTCTGATTAATAACATGATTGAAGTTATCATAAATAACTATTAACTTTGGCCTCAATTAGATTGTCAGAAAAAATATTCTCTTTGAGAATTTAATGGTGATCAAGCTGATAGCATAAAATATTATCGCTTCATCGTCCCAAAGATTTCCTTGAAACTCTTCCGACGGCCAATAGTTGGTAGAAGTAGAACTAAATGCTTGTGGAAAAGAAGCTCAAAAGTAGCTCTTAATAAGCAATAACTAAGCTTAAGGGAAACCCTGAGAAGCAAGCACCTCTCGTTGTCTATACTTTTAACAGTGAGAGTGCCAAAATCTAATAGTTGAATTTTAGGAATGACAGTATAGGCATGGCATCCATTAGCGATATCCATCAACAATTAATCAGTAAGCAACGCTCTGCTGTAGAAATTACCCAAGAAGCTCTCGAAAATATCAACCAATTGGAGCCGAAGTTAAAAAGCTTTATCTGTGTTACAGCAGAAAAGGCCATTGCTCAGGCCCGTCAGGTGGATGCAAAGATTGCTGCAGGAGAGAAAATTGGACTACTAACAGGGATTCCGATCGCTGTAAAGGATAATATATGTACTAGGGGTATCCCTACTACTTGTGGGTCTAAGATTTTACAAAACTTTATTCCCCCTTATGAATCTACGGTAACTCAAAAACTTGTGGATGCTGGGGCAATAATTTTAGGCAAGACCAATTTAGATGAATTTGGTATGGGCAGTTCAACAGAAAATTCTGCCTATCAAGTCACGACTAACCCGTGGGATAACACTCGAGTTCCTGGTGGATCTTCGGGAGGGTCAGCAGCAGCAGTAGCATCGGCAGAATCTGTAGTAGCATTGGGTTCAGATACAGGTGGGTCGATTCGTCAACCAGCATCTTTTTGTGGAGTGGTAGGAATTAAGCCTACTTATGGTCTGGTTTCTCGCTATGGGTTAGTGGCTTATGCTTCTTCTATGGATCAAATAGGGCCGTTGAGTAGAACTGTGAAAGATTCTGCTATTTTATTGCAGGCGATCGCTGGTTATGACCCTAAAGATTCTACTAGTCTTAATGTCCCTGTCCCAGATTACACTAAAAACCTCACACCTAATTTAAGACCTAAAGGGCAAATTAGAATTGGTCTCATTCAAGAGACTTTTGGTGATGGTTTAGACTCATCTGTTCTTCAAGCTTTTACTAAGGCAGTGGAACTAATGCAGGAGTTGGGGGCAGAAATTCAGGTAATTTCTTGTCCTAGATTTAGTTACGGTTTACCTACTTATTATGTTATTGCTCCATCGGAGGCTTCGGCAAATTTAGCCCGCTATGATGGGGTCAAATATGGTTTCCGTGCTAGTGAGTCGGAAAACCTCTTGAATATGTATGCTAAGACTCGTTCTGAAGGTTTTGGTTCAGAAGTTAAACGCCGAATTATGATTGGTACTTATGCTTTATCGGCTGGATATTATGATGCTTATTATCTGAAAGCTCAAAAAGTTCGGACTTTAATTAAGGAAGATTTTGATAAAGCTTTTGCTAAAGTAGATATTTTGGCTTGCCCCACTTCTCCAACTACAGCATTTAAGCTGGGTGAAAAAAGTGATAATCCACTGAGTATGTATTTGTCTGACTTAATGACTATTCCAGTTAATTTGGCTGGTTTACCTGCTTTGAGTTTACCCTGTGGCTTTGATCAACAAGGGTTGCCTATTGGTATGCAATTGATAAGTAATGTTTTGAAAGAAGATTTACTATTTGAAGCAGCTTATGTTTATGAACAAGCTAATAATTGGTATAAATTCCAACCTCAGCTTTAAAAATTTAGTTTTGAGTTTTGAGTTTTTATTGATTAGGTTTGAAGTGTTCATAATAGTGTGTTAGTTAATAGCTGCAATTGGAGCTTAGGAGTTAGGCACACGTTGGGAATAATTAAGTAGTTGTGCTAAGTTAATTACACATCTATACTATACAAGTTAAATTATTTGCTATATTGTAAGATTAGGTAATTCGGGGTTTGCTCACAAAATGAAAGGATTTACCTAAATCTTACTAAGGGCTTTGTTTATTTGTATAAAAAATGTATAAGAAGTTGGTACGAGGATGTTGAAAATTGAGGATTTTCATTCAGCTATTAAAACTAGAAAAATTGAAAGAAAATTCTTCCAATCACATCCTCTTGCTCTTGAATTTTCATTTATCTGTGCCTCTGTGGGTCACTCAATTAGTTCATATCTACCTGCCTCCTAACCTCACTCATGAAACTTATTCAGTAAGTCCTAATAAAATAGGTAAATAATTTTGCTGATGCACTCAACAATATTAACAAGTATAAACAGGAATATACTAAGAGCTTCCATTTACATAATTTGTGAAAAATTAACAAAAAATACCTATAAGTTTTGATAGTTATATAATTTTTTTATCTCTCAAAATAATTTGCTTTGAAAGCAAGAAAATGAATGAAAAAAAGAAGTATTAATATTCTTTTTGCCGACTTATTGACTAGACTGACAATATAATAAAAATTTTTGAAGTTTCTCTAAAATATTAATAGTGAAAAACTGAGGCTGATAATTATTCTAATCTGGTATTAGCTGTGAAATTATTATGAATGGGGTAGAAGAATATACAATATATTTTGTAATGGTACTTAATTAATTAAGGGGACATAATTTAATTATCAACTTTTGTTATTTAGATTATGAAGTTGGTCTGAAAGCGCTTTCGGTTGTTATAAGATAAGGATACGGGGGCAAGATGCCTGCAATACATGATTTTCACTATTACTTTATACATCATTTGCCCGATCGGATGTCTTAGTTGTTGGGATAGTTACTATTATTACTATGGAAGTAGTCACTATTTCTGAAAGACTCATTCATAAAAGAACTAAACTTAAACTATTTATTAAAAACTTTTTTACTTGAGCGAAAATTAACATAATTAGTAGAGCGTTAATCGTGCAAAAAGGTTACTCTATTTGTGTTAATTCTTTAAATTTTATGAAGTTTTATAAAAAGTTTGCATTAATTTACGGGAATTGTTGTTGCAGTGGCGTTTTCTAGATATAGAGGAAGGCTGCAAATGTTACTGATCAATAGTCTCAAAATAATAGTAATTAGCCCAAGTTATCAATGTTACAAAAAAAATTATGATGTCCAAGTCTAATAAAATATTAATAATTATTAGTAGGGTGAATCAAAATTTATTCAAACTAATTAGAGCTGCTTTTTTTTCAACTTAGTTTGTTTAGTCTATCAAGCTCACCTTGGTTAGGTTAGAGTTCTATTTGACTGCAAAAAATAAGCTCTTTTGACTTTAAAGTCTATGTTCATTTTTCTGGCCAGGCCTTAGCTAATAGGAAACCCCGGGTATAAAGGTTGGGAAGTTATGGCTCAGTCCTTTATTTAGGAAGGGCTGTAATTTGAAAAAATATCTTCTTACTAAGGCGCGTTTTTTATGAATGCTTAAGTTTATGAGATACACTATGGAGAAAAAGTAGTCTAGTAATCTTGACAAAATAATTATCTTGTGATATAGTCGACAGACTGTATTAAAGGGGTTATTCAAAATAAATATAATACAACGACTATAAACAATCAATTAGGAGACTATACCTAAGATGAGTTTACTAAATAAGGTATTTGAAGCTTACAATGGACATCGGGTTATGTTTTCACAACCTGAAGCAATAGCTGCAATTGCAGCGTCTGCAATTGCTTCAGATGGTTATCTTTTAGAACAAGAAACAGAGCTGGTTATAACACTTTTATCTCAAATGGAAGTATTTAAAGGCTATTCAGAAAAACAAATTACGAATATGCTTAATAGGTTGTTAAGTACACTCAGCGTCAAAGGAATTAATAATGTAGTAGCGATAGCTAATGATTCACTACATCCGGAGTACAAAGAAGCAGTTTTTATGTTAGCTACTGAAATAATTTTAGTAGATGGGGTTTTATGTGGTAAAGAACAAGCGTTTTTAATTGATTTGTTTCAGGTATTGGAAATCTCTTCAGAAAGGGCTTCACAAATTTTTACCTCTAAATCAGAGGCCTATCGGGTTACTAATAAGAAATCTAAAAACTATAGAATTAATCAAGGTTCTCTTAAGTAGATGAGAATATAGTTTGATCATAAAATTACGAACATAGATATACTAGATAACTTAAGGATCATTTCTTATTGATTAATTTATTTACATGAAATAATTTTTTCATAGGCTTGAATGGTTTGTGTGGCGATCGCTTGCCAACTATAATTATTTTTCGCTAACTCTTGAGCATTCAAACCCCGGCGTTTTCTCTCTGCTTCATCCTGCAAAGCTAATTTCATTAAAGCAGCCATGTCTTCTGTTTTGCAACCACCAACCCAACCTGCTTCTGCATTTGCTACATCTTGATAAATATAAACTTGGTCTGAAATCACTACGGGGGTACCTGCTATCATAGCCTCTGCTACTGCAATACCAAAGTTTTCATAATAAGAAGGTAGTACAAATAAATCAGCAATTCTTAATAAACTTGTCTTTATTTCCCCTGTAACAAACCCCATTATTTTGGTAAACTTAGCAATAGGTGAAGCCTTTATTTGTGAGTAAATTTGTGCCTCATAATTAGGATCTTGAGGATTTGCACCTGCTAAGATAAATTGAAAATCTACCCCTTGTGCTAACAATTTTTCTAAAGCAGGTAATAATAAATCTAGTCCTTTTTTTGGTTCAATGCGAGACATAAATAAAATTATGGGATGTTTCACTTCTACTCCTTGAGATCGGAGACTATTAACTAAATTTTCATCTTGAATATTCTCTAGAGTATTGACTCCATTGGGAATTACTAAGTCTTTTGTAGATAAGCCAAATCTTTCGGAAACTTTTGCCTCTTGTGTTGTGGTAAAATGAAGGGCAGCAGCATGAGCAATATTCCGCTTTTCTAAGAGAGAAACATAAATTTTTTTGAGTTGTTTTTTCTTGCGTAGATCAGCGGGGTCTAAGGTTCCTAATGGTCTTAAAATATAGGGTAAGTTATTGGTTCTAGCAACAGTTGCAGCTATGGTTGTTACTGGTGAAAAAAGAGCATGAATATGAGCTAAATCAAATTCAGTAGCGTGTTCATTTAACCATTGTAATAATTGTAGAGAAAATTTATAACGACGAAACGGAGAACAAGGAAAATAACGAATTTGATAACCATTTTGTTTGACAGGTTTATTGATAGGAACATCTAAGGGTGGCTGACCAGTGTCTCCATTAGAATTTGTGGTGAGAATGGTAACATCTATGTTCTGAGTGGCAAGAGCGGTAGAAAGTCCTATAACCATTTGACTCGGACCGCCATAAACAAGAGATATAGATGGTAATATTTGTACTATTCGCATAACTTTGTCTGGTTTTTCTATATATATAAATGAAATGCTATATAAAACTGATATAATTCCAGTGATATCTACTCACTAAGTAGGGTGCACCTAGGGCCTCTGCCAGCTCTTGCGTTTTCTGATGCATAGCAGGCAATAACACTGAGAGCATTACAAGCTCTGCGATCGCCCCGACGGCAAAAACGTCCTAGGTTCCTTGGGCCGCCACTTTGGTTAATTAGGGCTAAAAAATTACAGGCGCGAGTATTATTTCGCTGTCGGCAATAATAGTTGATCTGAGCAATGCCTCCTTGAGTGGCAGTGTTAACTAAGTTGCAAGCTCGTGAATTTCCCTCCCCGCAAAGAATGCCTAAGGCCGCGCAGCTCTGCACATTTCCGTTTTTGTAGCAACTTTCGTAAAAGTTGTTAAGTTGATTTGATTTTGCAGGTAATATTACGGATAGGAGTGTAGCAACACTAAGCATTCCCAGAAATATCCATTTCATATTTGATAACTGAACTATTTGGATGTGCTCTGAGCATAATAACATGAAAATATGGTTGCTTCCATAGAATTTTTCATTGGTTCACCCTAAAGTTTATTACTTTGTAGCTTGGCTTGAGGTCACTAAACCCAAAAAAGCTAGATAATACCGCTGCAGCAGGAAATTTCAGGAAAAAGAAAAACAGGGTACACAGCAAAAGGGGAAAGGATAAAAGGTTTATTACTTTGTAGTTTGGGTTGAGTTCGCCAAACCCAACAAAGATAGATAATACTGTCGCTGCAGGAAATTTCAGGAAAAAGAAAAACAGGGTAAAGGGCTGAAGGGGAAAAGAGAAAAGGGTTAAAGAGTTCTCCCGCCGTCGCAGACTACACGAAAACCGATAACGTCGTAGTGGACGTCGCGCCCAGCAGAGTTGTAGCGAATCGCAGAACGGCAATCATTAGGAATGTTGACCCAGGAACCGCCCCGCAGCGGTGAACGTTTTTTATTTCCATTTAGCCAAACACTGCCATCTGTAGGAGCATTTTCATAATTATCATGCCACTCATCAGCACACCATTCCCAGACATTCCCGTGCATATCGCTCAACCCAAAAGAATTAGCTACTTTAAAATAACCTACAGGTGTAGTTTCCTGACGATATTCTCCTTTGAGTCCTCTGCCGTAAGAACCTTCATCGCCTGTCCCGTCATAGTTGGCTAAGTCTGTAGTAATAGTTTCTCCAAAATGAAAGGGAGTTGTAGTTCCAGCACGACAGGCATATTCCCATTCAGCTTCCCTTGGTAGTCTATAATTTCTTCGAGTTAGTTTTGAAAGTCGTTGGCAGAATTCTACTGCTTCGTACCAATTCACTCGCTCTACTGGTCTTTGCCATCTATCTATATCTTGGTACGGTTTTTTAAAGTAAGATGGATCTGGGTCTAAATCTTGTTTTTCTTTCAGGTCTGCTCGGGAGGCGATCGCTCTCCACTGTCCTTGAGTAACAGGATAACGGCCCATGAGAAACTCGGAGATAGTTACATTATGTTGGGGTCTTTCATTATTTCTACTTCCTTCTTCAGATTTTGGTGCGCCCATTGTAAAGGTGCCACTAGGAATTAAAAACATTTCCAGAGGCACCTCAGCATATTCTCTGTAACCTCGAATTTTTTGTTTTTGACGTTTTATGATAGGTGTTGTCGCCATGTAACTACTTTTGCAAATGTTGGGGGGGCTGAAGGAATTTTCAGTTTTACTCTATGTTGCTTAAAGTTTCCTCACCTAATTTTACCTTGAAGATAATCTTTTTGCAATTTTTTTAGTCTTTTTCTTCCAGGATGGAGATCACTGTTTCTAACTCAAATTGTTTGAGGAAAAACTCTAGAGTCTAGAAATATAGACTTAGGTTTAAATGCTTTTTATACGGTACAGAAATTGTTTGCAAACCTGTACAGAAGAGCAGGGAATTTACTCACCCCCAACCCCGACGTGGAGGGAAGGTCAAATTATTAGTCGTTATATCTCCGACTATAAATTTATGACTTTTGGGGAATCTTTCAATTATTGGGACATAGTATTTGACTAAATCATAGGTTTTTTGGACAACTGATAATTCTTTCATTTTTTTTTACTTTAGGGTTTTGTCATTTGTCGAAAATTTAAGACACTTGACACTTGGACATCAAAAAAATTTTTCCCGCTTCGCGGGAGGTAAAGGAAAAAGAAACATAGTGTAAAGGGCAAAAGGGGAAAAGGGAAAAGGGTTAAAGAGTTCTCCCGCCATCGCAGACAAGACGAAAACCATCATAGCTGACGTGGACGTCGCGCCTAAGATAGCCGCTGCGAACCGCAGAACGGCAATCAATAGGAGAGTTGCACCAAGAACCGCCCCGCAGACGGGTATAACTATCAGTAGAACTGTCTTCGTTACTATCAACCCAAGCGCTTCCATCTGTAGGAGCTCCCACATAGTTATCATGGCTATCATCAGCACACCATTCCCACACGTTTCCATGCATATCATATAATCCAAAAGCATTAGCAGGAAATTGGCCTACAGGAGTTGTTTGTTTTTTATATTCTCCTTTGGGCCCATCGCCGTAAGTAATATTACCATCATAGTTAACTAACTCAGGTGTTATAGTTTCTCCAAAGTAGAAAGGTGTAGTAGTTCCTGCCCGACAGGCATATTCCCATTCTGCTTCACTGGGCAACCTGTACTTTTTTCCAGTTAATTTCGATAGTCTTTTACAAAATTCTACTGCTTTGTACCAACTCACCGTCTCAACTGGCCTTTGCCATCTATCTATACCTTTATATGGTTTTTTAAAACGAGATGGATCTGGGTTTAGGTCTTCTTTTTCTTTCAGGTCTGTTCGGGAGGCGATCGCTCTCCACTGTCCTTGAGTAACGGGATATTTGCCCATAAAAAAGGAAGGGACAGTCACATCATGTTGGGGGCGTTCATCATCATAGCTACCTTCTTCACTTTTAGGGGAACCCATAGTAAAAGTACCACTAGGAATAGCCACCATTTCTAGACTAACGTTATCTGGAAGGCTTTGAGTAAAGTAAAAAGCTTTATGAATTGTTCTTTCGACAATTTTACCCAGCCTGTTAACAGTAGGAGTTTCAAAACTCCACTCTTGTAATTCTATTTCAACTTCCTTAGTTTCTTCTTCAAAAACAATAGTAGCAATTTCAATTTCAGTTTCAAACTCAATTAAATCTTTTATTTCATTAGTAGAACCAGTATTAGAAGCTCTTATTTGATTAGCAAAATAAGCATAAGAACCCCCTAATTTCTCCAATACTTCTGCCTGAACTTGAGCTAAAGGATAAACCTGTTTAGCTAGCTTATTCTCAGGTTTTGAAGAATCTATCAACAGAGCTTCAAATTCTTTGGGACTTATTCCCATTTTCTCAGCTAAATAAGAAGATACTTCCTCAATAACATCGGTAATTTCATCAACAGTTAACCCACTCAATAGTTCATCCCGCACCCCATCAAAAAACTCAAATTCGATTTCATCTGGATTAATATTAGGGGTGATTTTTTCACTTAAAGGTTTAAATAACCCTCCCATTAATACTTCTGCCACATGACCTTGGTTGAACTGAGGAAGCATAGTATATTGAATTACTCTAATCACAGGTAAAGTAACAAGAACTGCGGAGAGATGTTCAGCTAGTCTAACGGCATTAGGTGAGGCAATTTCTTGAAACCTTTCTACTCTTTCGGTAGCCGTAATTTCTTCTTGAACAAAGTTAGAATAACGATGATTATCAGGCTTAATTCCATAACCAACAGACTGATTATTTCCTACTCCCATTAATAATTTTGACCATTCTTCTAAAATATTAGGGTCAAGACAAAGGACGGGTAATTTAAATTCTCCATCTTGAGAAATTTCTTGTTTTTTTGAACTAGGAATAATAGTTAAATTCTGATTAGAAGTAAGACGAACAGAAGCATTTAATTTTAAAGACTTTTGTTGACCAAGATTAGTGCGGAGCCACAAACGTTCTGGTAGAAGCTGCAATAAATTTACCATCCCTTTTCGCCCCCACTCCTGCAAAAGAGTATAGGTTTCTGGGCGAGACCAAACAGAAGAAACTAGATCGCTTACTAATAGAATTAAAGTTTTTCCACTGGTAGCCCCAATAAATTCTGGAGAGTAGGGACGCATCTGAGGATCATCGTAGTGGAAAATTTCAATCCTTTGGTTTTGAGAGGATAAAATCAAAAATAGTATAAATTCAGGAGATACCCTAACAATAAGTTTAAACAACAATTCCTGATGTAATAGTTGAGAAGAATTAAATTTTAATCCCCTAGTTTCAGTATGACGAAAAATCCCCAAACTTTGGAGAAATTTCCTCAACTCTTTAATAGTTTGTTTCCAAATTACGAGGGAGTTATTTACTTCTATAACCAATACTAAATCTAGCCAACGACGGGTTAAAGTTGGTTGTTTAATGGGCATCCAAATCTTTTGTTCGACAAAAAAATCAATAGTTTTAGCTTCGTTTAATTCCTGTTCTGTTGAGGATGGAAATTTTCGGCGTAAAGATTTTAAAGCAATACCAAGCTCCTGTTTATTGGGAATAGCTGGAGCATCGGGAACTTGTAGAGGGTAACGTTCCTTTTTATTATTGTCTGTTTTAGGTAAATATTTATCAGCAGCAGCTTTCGGATAAAGATCTAAATTTGTTTTTGCTGGAAGTTCAGGAATATTAACTTTTAAATTTCGTCTATTTTTCTCTGAGTAAATTTGATTGTTTGATTCAGATCCTTGAGCATCTTTTTTATCAGTTTCTAATAATTCTAATTCTCCATCCGGCAAAGTTTTTACCCATAACCAAATTATTTCTGCTATTTCTCTAGCAGTTGGGTCATAATTAGCTTTTTGTAATCCTTCTATGAAGTTAGAAATCGACATTAGGCCTTAGGTTTTAGGTGGCAGGTGTTAGTATGCAGTCCGAGCGCTCCCCCCTCGAACTGCACCCCAACATTTCTCAATAAGCGTTTTCTTTTTGTTGAAATATTCTTCAGTTGCAGAATGCAAAACCCCTTCTATATATAGCTTTTAATTAGCTTATAACCCCGTGAACATTAACAGACTCCTTTGTTCCCAGAGAAGAAAAAGACCACTGAAAATCACAAAAGCAGTTACTAATTGACGGAACAGCTGAGGACTAATTTTTTCTAATACTAAATGACCCAACCTATTTCCTGGATAAGCAGCTACTCCTATGAGTATCCCATATCCCAAATAAGGTAAAGTTAAATTACCAAAAATTGCATAAGTAATTGCCTTAAAAATATGAACTACCATCCGGTTAACTGCTTGAGTTCCCAATAATTCTTCTTTTTCCAAACCATAATTCAGGTAAAATGGTGCAAGTAAGGGTCCCATACTACCAATAATTCCTGATAAAAAGGAATAAATAAAACCTGCAGGCAAAAAATACCATGCACGAACAGTAAAAGATTTTTCTTGATTTTTAATAATTAAATTTATCCCAGAGATCAATAGAAATAATCCTACTAAAAAACTGAGCCATCTGACAGGAATTTGAGTGAAAATAAAAGCCCCTAAACAACCACCAAAAATAGCACCAGGTAGTTCCCACAAAATGACAGTCCAGTTAATTTTTTGCCAATAAGCAAAAACACGTTCAGCGTTACCAAGAATTCCTCCAGTCGTAATGACTGGTGGAATAGCTATAGTTCCTAAAAATAAACCTACTATTGGCATTAAGAGAAAGGAACTACCCCCACCTGCTAGGTTGCTGACAAACCATCCAACCATACTTGCTAATGCTAACCAGAGATTGGTCATATTACTTGATTAAGTTATAATTTTTTACTATAGTTCCTTTTTAGCTTAAATTTCTGAATTTTAAATATCAACTAAAATTCAGAAATTATCTTTAGAATTTGCCCATAGAAACATTTAGTTAATTTAGTAGTTTCTAAAGAACAAATCTCAACAAAATTAATTCAGAAAAAAATTTACCGTCCTCCCTGTATCAGACAGTAAGCTATTCATAAAATAATCCTTCTATTGGCACACCATCTTCATGTTTATTTTCCTTAGATTTTCCTGGTAATGAATTACCATCAACACCTATACGATGAACTGGAAGTTTGTCTTTTTCTGCGCCTACCCGTAACAAGACAAGAGGTTCATCTCCACAACTTTGAAACTTATAAAAGCATCCTCTGGGAAGCATAATACCTTGATTTATAGAAAAGACACCAACTTCACCATCTTTGCCAAAAAATCTGGCTTTTCCTGCTAAAACAATAAAAGTATGATCCTCTCCTGGATGAGAGTGCAAAACATTTTCTCCTCCTTGAGCGTAACATTTAATTCTCACGCTCATTAAATCAGTTTTCGCAATAGTATAGTCGCTCCGGCCTTTACTCAAAAGCTGGGTTTTAAGTTGAAAAACTTGTGGTTCTAGACTTTGATTGGAGGATTTTTCTATGGTTTCTTGATTAGCAATCATAAGAGATTTTTAAAATAAAAATTAATACAAATTCCTAACTATTAATTATACATACCCTGTCCCCAATATCCGAAAATATCCTAGAATATCTTTATAATCATCCAAGAGAGACAAAATTATAACTATAACTTACTTAGACATTATATGAGAATGCAGTTGCTGTTTGTGCCTGGTTAATAATTTTTACTTTTTGAAGTGCCTATAAAGTGAGAATTTTTATTCTGGCTCCATCCCAATAAAAGTGGTTTATAAAATTTTTTTGTAGTCAAATAACTTCCTAAATATTTAGGTTTTAGGTGTTAGGTTTTAGGTTTTAGGCGGCAGGTTTTAAGCGGCAGGTTTTAGGCGGCAGGTTTTAGGCGGCAGGTTTTGGGTTTTAGGTATCATCATAAATTTGAAATTGGAGGTAAGAGCTTAGTTAGATGAATTTTAAAATTAGAACTTATAACTAATAATTAGTAATTAACTTTACCTTCGATCTAAAGACTGCAATAAACATTCAAGTAGATTTTTTTTATCCTGTTCTGAGGGAGACTTTTTCTTAGTTAGCATAAATATAAAATTAAGTAACTGATCGGTGGCGAGATTTTTACCCCCTTCTCGCTCTCTAACAAATCTTTCAATGAACTCTTTTGCTATATTTAAAGTATCTGTATCTGACTCTAAATTATCAAAATGAGATTCAACAATTTGAGCAAGTTGTTCTCTGGTAGGTTCAGGCATTTCTAGTTGCAAACATCGCCGTAAAAAAGGTGGAGGAAAATCACGCTCCCCATTACTTGTCATAATTACTAAAGGAAATTGTTGACAAGCAACTTTTCCCTCGTAAATATCAACTTTTTGATTATCATAAGTTCTCAAATTAACAATTTTTTCCTGCTCTGATATTCTTGCTAATTCAGGAATTTCAAATTCTCCTTCCTCAAATAAATTTAATAGATCGTTAGGTAAGTCAATGTCACTTTTATCAATTTCATCTATTAATAATACCCTTGGATATTCATTGGGAAGAAATGCTGTTCCTACTGCACCTAACTGTATATATTTACCAATATTTGGTTTGTTTCCTAGTTGAGCATCTTGTAAACGACCAATAGCATCATAACGATATAAACCATTACTTAAAGTAGTGCGGGTATTAATTGGCCATGTTAATACTTTTCCTAATTTTAGTTGATAGGCGATCGCATAAGCCAAAGAAGATTTTCCAGTTCCCGGCTTTCCTGTCACCAAAAGAGGGCGACGCAAATATAAAGCGGCATTAACTAACTCAACTTGCCTATCCGAGACTTGAAAGGTTTTCCCTTTAATTTCTTCCCGAGACTTTTTTTCAGTAGTTTTGGCTTCAGTATTAAAACTTCTCCAAGGTGGAGGCTCTGGTAAATTTTTTATCCCATCATGTGGCTCATGATCTTTGTTAAAAATTTGCCAATTTTCAGTCATAATTAATTAATTTATAGTTAATAATTTAATAAATTTATACAAGTTTAAAGATATGAGAAAAATACTTTTATTTTCTCATATAGAATTTAAGAACTTAAAGCATATTTAGGCTCACTAGGTTCCGGTGGCATTCTCTCAGGGTTATCCCATAAGAGGCAAATATGCTTTCCAATATGTTCTTCTCCTTTTGCCTTTTTTCTCTCATCTGTTACTTCCTTTGGTAACTGATTAAAATTACCTTGAACATTCCTGAGTATTCGATTAATTTCATTTTGGCAAGAAATGGTTTGTAAATCACGCCTTGACCAAATAGCAAGAGGCAGAGAGTTGAGTACAATTAGGTCAAAAAACTTAGTTAGTTCAGAAAGTTTATTTAGTTTAATTCCTACGGTTTTATTTAGCCCTAATTCATAATCATCTGTGTGATAAAAATCTACCACATTACCTTGATTAGAGTTTAAATTTTCCCATTTTCTTTGCCAAGCTCCCCCTAAATCTTGAGCTGTATATTTTAACCTTTCAGCTAAACGAAAAGTAACAATATATTGCTTACACATTTTTGCAGGACGGTTGAGCTTTGTTACCTCCAGCCAATCAAAATAAGAGTTACTTTCTATAAGCAAATTAGTATCTAAAAATAACTCTATCCTCAAGTCTTTACTGCCAATTTTTTTCATTCTCTTATTGGATTCGTCTATCAGTTCTGTTAATTTTTTAGATAGATATTCCCGTTCAATCAAGTCTTTTTCTTGAATATTACGGATTAATTGACTAGACCAAAACCAACTTTGTATTTGTAAAGAACTATAATTCTTTTTCTTAAGCTCAATCAACAAATAAGATTCTAGTAACTTGGGATTTTGGGTATCAGGTGAAGATTTTCTAAAATTTGGTGTTGCTGTTTCCTTAAACTCAGAATATCCAAAAAAATTACCGTATTCTTCTAGCCATTTATCTAGGGTTTTTTGTAGATTTGAATCAGAAACTTGTTGTTGAATTCCTACTACAAATGGAATAATAAGCCGATATTTTTTTAGGGGAATAATACGATTTAGTTGAGTCAAAATATCATCAATATTCTTAACTGTTTTATCTGCCATTTCAGGGCGACATGATAAGTATATTTTTTCTAATTTTTCAAAAGATTGATTCTGTAAATACTCTCCCAAATCATTAATTGCTTTATCTTCTTTATTCCTAGAACCCGATAAGTTTGTCTGTTCTTGTCTGTCAGTCTCAAACTCATTAAAAGCCTTAGGATTGATTTCTTGAATTTCATTTAGTAAATCATCTATTTTTTCGTGTTTATCAATATAATCAAATAAAATTCGGAATCTTTGATTTTTACTTTGTCCATTTATAAATTGGCTATAAACATCATGAAAGCTATAAAAAACTAAATCTTCAAATTCGTCTGGTCCTAGAGCTTTGTTAATTAAATTCCGAATAAGTTTAAGATCATATTTCATTATAAACAAACAAATAAAAAAACAATGTAATAGACTAATTAATCACCAAACAAAATGATAACTAATAACTAAAATATCTTACTGCCGCATAATCCAATAACCCCCCTCTTCCGACGGTTCTAACCGACCTCTTCGCTGCCCTGGGGAAGTATTATTAATTAATAAGTCCCGTATATCTTCAAGTACCAAACGAGCATCAGCAAAATAACCATGTCCTAATAAAGTTAAATCTATCTTAGAAACTTTTACCGTGTCTATTCCTTCTACAACAGTAACAGGGGGGAAAAAACCAGCTCGGCCATGCTGATGAATAAGCGCTGAAGTTGCTAAGGCTTTGTCTTTTGATGATATGTATAATGTAGTTCGTTCTGCTAATTGATGATATCCTTTAGCTAACTCTTTAAACAAGTCAATATCTACATCTGGAGCGGCTAAAATAATTTGCCCAAAAGCAATATTAGTTATTGTTTGAACTTGAGAAATAATTCTTTGGACTGCTCTGAGTAAACCTCGGTTTCCCATACTATGAGCAATAATATGAATTTTCTCAATGTCCGTTTTTTCGGCTAGGTTGAGTAAAAATTCTGTCATGTACTTTTCGCTGGCTTCAATACTTGCCTCGTCTACCGGATATGCTGATAATTTCCCTTGAGATGGCCAACTATAAAAGGCTGTAATTCCTGGCACTTGCAGGTCAAACCCCATTTGTGCGGCTCTAATAGCTGCATCTTCAAAATTGACGTTGTATCCATGAACAAAGACTAAAGCAGACCTTTCATTTATTTCATGGTCTTTTAATTCTTCGTTGATATTTTCCCAAAATAGTTCTTTTTCCAGAATTTGCAAACTTTGAAAATGTAGTTTGAGGCGATCGTCTTTGAAAGTAATTAATCTTTTCCACAAAGGGGAACCTATAGAGCCTATTTTATGAGATTTAGGAACAGCTACTTGACAAATACCATAGTGAAGTTTGTCATCTCTTTTTCCGGAAAAACCTTTGGATATATTATTTGTATCTACAGGTTTTCTGTTGGTACCAAACCATAAAGGATATATAGTTGCTGTTGTTTCTTTAGTATCTTTTAAAATCAGAGATCTTTTGACTTTTACGGTTTCTTTTTTCTTTATTGCTTTCTTTGTTACGGCTTCTTTTGAAGTCAAATAACCGTTGGTTTGATGACTTCTTAAACTGACAGTTTCTGACTCTAATAATGATGTATCAAAAGGAATAAAATGAGGAATTGGACTATCAGGTAATCTTAAGCGTTCAATTCCATTTATACCTAGTTGAAAAGCTTGATAATAGCTCCTTTGATATGCTAAACCTTGATAAAATTCTTCGGCAAATATCAAAGCAGAATCATCACCAATCTCTTTTTTCATGCCAATAACACAACCTACCTGGTGAGCGACTGCATCAGCTTTTTTCAGAGAAAAACAGGCATTAAATACAACACATTCTATAGGTTTTCCATCTTTTCTAACAATAGATAATAATTCTGATAATGTTTCGAGGGATAAAACCTCTGCCTCACCTTGACGGTTGTTTAAAATTATTTCACCTTGAGAATTACCATGACCGCTAAAGTGAAGAATTCTAGGCTCATATTTCAGCAAATATTGAGATAAATCTTCTATAAAAGCATTTTCTTCTCCATAAACAATATAATTTTTTCCAAATTCTGTCTGCTGTAGTTTTTCCCTAATTAATTCAGTTTCTTTTTTTAATTGTAGTGGCTGTGTAGTTGTAGGGTTTGCTGCTAAAACCAAAACATCACATTTTTCAATTGGAGGCGGAGGGGGATTTTCTCCTAATTTTGACTCATACTCTTGATAAACTTTTGGATTAATATTTTTAATGCCTTCAAGTAACCGCTCAATTTCTCTATGTTTGTCAGCATATTCAATTAAAATTCTGACTCTTTGCTTTTTATTTTGTCCATTTGTAAATTGGTTATAAACATCAGGAAAATAATCATAAACTAAGTCGTTAAATTCTTCTTCGGGTAGATCTTGATTAAGTAATTCCCGAATGACTTTTCTGAGTCTGAAATTATATAACATACGCTTTTTAAGTATTAATTATTAGGTGAACTCCGACGGCTTCTGGAAAACTAGACAAAGCTAGAAATTTGCTGTCGGTCATGGGCAACTGCAAATCAGTAAATCTCTTTAATTAGAATTATATTCTATCAATAAATGACTTATTCAAGACTTGCCTAAAGATATTCCATGAATAGGAAGGCTGTCACCAGGGGCAAATGATGTACAAGGTAAATGGTGAAAATTATGTAGTGCGGGCATTTTCTCCCGGTGAGGGTGGCTTTTGGTAAACTACGCTTTTACAACCAAAGCTTTGTCGAGAGGTTCGATGCAAAGTTCCTATATGCAAGGTCTCTGCTGTGGTGGACGGAGATGAAAAATGCTGGTGTTTTTCTTCGAGGCTAGTTTTTTTCTTCTAACTCATAGCTGAGTGCTGACTGCTGAGTGCTCACAGTCCCTGTACCTATTTCCTGTGACTAAGGTCTAAGTATTTAGGGGGATGTGATATCAGTTGAGAGCATCAATAAGTTTAAACTTGACATCATACTCCACGTTACATTACAAAAATTACTGCTTCATTGCTTTCAGCGTAATACATTGTAGTATTGCATGATGGCAAAAAATTTCGACTCGCCAAAGGCGAGGCTAAATAGGGCAAAAGGGCAAAAGAGCAAAGGGCTATTCAGGAGTCCTGGGGGGGAAACTCACAAGACGAAAACCAAAATTGGAGCTGACCACCACGACCGAGACATAGTAGCCGCGGCTCGCAGAGCGACACCACCCAGGATAGTTGAGCCAGGAGCCGCCACGAAGCACTCTACCGCTACTATCGCCTCCATTTACCCAAGCACTTCCATCAACAGGTGCTCCATCATAATTACTATGCACAACATCCTGACACCACTCCCAGACATTCCCATGCATGTCATATAGACCAAAAGCATTAGGTGGAAACTCACCTACAGGAGTTGTTTGTTCTCTATATTCTCCTTTTGGTTCATCAGCATAAGTCTCTGAAGCTCTATAATTAGCTAATTCTCCTGTGATAGTTTCTCCAAAATAAAAAGGTGTAGTTGTCCCAGCACGACAGGCATATTCCCATTCTGCTTCACTCGGTAGTCTATAGTCTCTTCCTGTTTTCTTAGAGAGCTTTTGACAAAACTCTGTAGCGTTATTCCAACTTACACATTCCACAGGGCGATTTTTTCCTTTAAATTTCGAAGGATCATTTCCCATTATTGCTTGCCACTGTTGTTGAGTAACGACATACTTTCCCATCCAAAATTCTGGCACATCTACATGATGTTGCGGACCTTCATTATCACTTCTCTGTGCTTCCGTCTCTGGAGACCCCATCAGAAAACTACCACCGGGTATTTTTACCATTTCCAGAGTAACTCCATTACCTAAATTTTCTATCATTACTTCTGCTTCACCTTCAGAGCGGCTTATTATTTCTCCTTTCCTGTTAACTTTAGGAGTCGCAAATGTATGAATAGTAATTTTTGGCTGTGACTTTGTTTTTATTTGTGAGTTTGGTTCTAACTTCCGTTGTGACTGTAGTGAAGTTTGAATATTTGAACCTTCTAATACTTCTGTTGATCTTGGTTGTTGAGTTTCTGAAACCGGTAAATTCTGAAAATAACCTAGATCTAACTGTGGGGTGGAAACCAACTGAGATCTAAACCGATCAACAGCAATTTTCTGCAGAGCCTTAACTGCTTCAAGATCCAAACCTACCTCTAAAACTCTTATCCATAGTTGTTCTGCCCAATTAAAATCTCCATTTGTTTGAGCTCTGTAAGCGTCAATTTTCAGAGTAGAAACATCAGTTTTTGTTGCATACTTCGGCATTAAAATTAAATGAGACTTTTCAATAGGGTCAGCAATAATACGAGGGGTCTGTCGTTTTCCTTCCTTTTGAGCTAGCTCTTGCACCCGATACTTCAGATATTCATTCAGTCTTTCTGCAGTTGCTTTTTGACCCTTACTACCTAACCCCTCTAATAACGCATAAGTAAAAACTCCCTGTTGCAACTCTTCTAATTCCCAAGAACGTTCATTTGGACTACAAGAAAAAATAGTTACTATCCCCTTTTCACGAGCTTCTTGTTCTGTTTGCCTTCCTAGTCCTTCTCCCCCTTTTCCCCCATCACTTTTGTTTCTACAAGCATCCAATATTAGAACTATATTATCTGCTCCAGATTTTTGCAGTTGTTGAATAATATAGTCAACAGAAATTCCACTTCTTTCAACATTTGAATGACCATCAATAGGAATTAAATAATCAATATTATTATTCTCTCTATGACCATGGCCGCTAAAAAAAAACCAAAGGTTATCACCAGTTTTCAGAGATAGTTTTTTAACTTCATCTTCTAACACCAATTCTAAGCGGGAACGAGTTGGGCGAGTTGAAGCACCATTAATTTTTGGAGAATTATCTGACAAGTAAAAAACGTCATCAAAATCTGCTTCGTCGAGCAAAAAATCCCTCATTTTTTTAGCGTCATTAGCTGCATATTTTAGAGGAGTCAAAAACTCATATTCCTGAACTCCTATAGTAATTGCTATATTTTGATTGGTCATCGTTTCTCTGCTGTGATTTAAATTTCAACTTAGTAGCACTTTTTCCTGACAGATAATTCTGTTGAACCAGGTTAGCGATCGCTAACTCAGGTTTAACTTAAAATCAGCGATCGTACAAATTAGAAAATAAAAATAGATTTTACTATTAATTTTATATACAAACAACCCTGTTAGATATGACATTAATAAATTATAGTAATATATTTTAAAATATTGAGTCAGGTTAACTCTATCAATTATTTTTTTGAGAAACACAAATAACCATAATTTAATTCAAGAAAGTTGAGACTAAAAGCAATTTGAATAAATAAAAATAATTGAGTAACTCCTGAAATTGTGCAGTTTTGTTTAATAAGTAAACTACATTTAGGATTTTTTCAGCAAAACCAGACTAACCTTGGACAAAAAGTCAGTAAATAAACTAATTTTGATCATTCTAATATTGTAGCGGCCTCTGAAAATAGATAAGAACATAGATTAGAGTCCGGTCCAAATTATCCTTATAAACCTTTAACTAACAGAGCATTACCACCTACTTATTTATTAAGTTTTGTAAATTTAGTATTTTAGTAGTTTAGTGGTTTAGTGGTAAACAGCAAAATATAGAAAATGATAGAAACCAAAAATTATTAAGATTTAAGAAGCCAAAATCAACAGAATTAGTATTCAGATATAGTCTACTTGTTAAATTTTCAACCTGATACCTAACATCTGACATCTAAAACATGACATATAACGCATTAGACCTCAAACCTAACAGCTAAAACGGAAGAAAACCTAAAACTTAACACCTAAAACGGAAGAAAACCTAAAACGGAAGAAAACCTAAAACCATAATAAAATCTAAAACCTAACACCAGGGTGATATATTGTATTTACGTTCATCAAAAAACCATGGAAAATGATATATAAATTCAGAAAAGTAAACCCCATTACTTGGAAAAATGACCATGTTGTATTAATTGATCAAACTTGCTTACCAGAAGAATATAAAACAGTCGAAATTAGCAGCTATGAAGAAATGGCAGTAGCTATCAAAACAATGATAGTTCGTGGAGCACCAGCCATCGGTGTATCAGTAGCTTATGGAATGTATTTAGGAGCAAGAGAAACTGTCACAAATGATAGAAATGAATTCTTAAAACAGCTAGAAGAAATAGCTGTAATTTTCCGAAGAACTCGCCCAACTGCTGTTAATTTATTTTGGGCAATAGAGCGAATATTAAAAGTAGCAAATAAAACTAATGGAACTGTAAAAGAAATTCAAGAAGCGGTATTAGAAACTGCTAAAAAAATTCATCAAGAAGACTTAGAAACCTGTAAAAATATAGGCGATCGCGCAGTTGAAATTTTACCAACTAAACCCGAAAAATTGAACATATTAACCCACTGTAATGCAGGAGCTTTAGCAACAGCAGGCTATGGTACAGCATTAGGAGTTATTCGTTCCGCCTGGCGAGATGGAAGGTTAGGCAAAGTCTACGCTGATGAAACTCGTCCCCGTCTCCAAGGAGCAAAACTTACCACCTGGGAATGTGTCCAAGAAAACATACCCGTCACCCTAATTAGCGATAACATGGCAGCCCACTGTATGAAACAAGGCTTAATTCATGCTGTAGTAGTAGGAGCTGACAGAATAGCAGCAAATGGAGACACTGCCAATAAAATTGGTACTTATAGCCTAGCTATTGTCTCTCAAGCACATAATATTCCCTTGTATGTAGCTGCACCCCTATCAACTATAGACTTTAAAATCTCTGATGGTAGTGAAATACCCATAGAAGAAAGGGATACAAAAGAAATATATCAAGTAGGAGAAACACGCATTTGTCCAAAACAAGTAGAATTTTATAACCCGGCATTTGATGTTACACCTGCAGAACTAATTACAGGAATAATGACAGAACATGGTACAGTTCTCCCAGGAGAACTAGAACAATTTCGGGTCAAGCAGTTAGTTTAATTTAATAAAAACATTAACTAACAACTGAAGCGGCCAGGGAAACAACCTTAACCAACAGTTGGAGCCATATCTATCTCAACTAACCCTTCTAATTCTGTAACTAAACGATCTAACTCTACTACCATCGGAGTAGAGCCAGCCTGATGAAATGCAGTCACAAGAGATCGATAATACCAGAGCGTACCTTCTTTACCACCCTTAAATATATTCCAAAGTACATCACCTTGGGTCCGATAGTCTTTTAAAATAGACCTCACATTATGTAGTTTATCTGCTAAAGAAACCAAGCGTACTGAAGGTGAAGCATTAGCAAGACGAGCAATATAAGCTTTTTTACGTTCTGCCCAAGGAGGTTTAGGAGTAATATCCGTTTCAGTGCAACCATCCACTATTTCAGTCACTCTCTCCCCAAAACGTGCTCTAATTTCTCCACGAACAGTTTCCCCACCTTGATCTTCTATAGCATCGTGGAGCAATGCTGCTATAGCTTCATCTTCATCAGCGCCATACTCGAGGGCAATGCTAGCCACCCCCAAAAGGTGAGAAATATAAGGAACCTTACTTCCTTTGCGAACTTGATCAGCGTGTAACTCCGCGGCGTATACTAAAGCTTGTGTAAAATGGAGCGAAAGCATCATTTTTTTAGTCAAAAGTTAAAAAAAATTACAATATAGAGCAAAAATCAATCTGTCACTTTTTAGTGCAACAATAATAGATTATTTTGCCCTTGTATTCAACTCAAACTGAGAATAATTTTATGGATAAATTTCAAGTAGCAGTTATTGCTAAAACAGCAGATCCTCAACAGGTAATTTATGCAGCTTTACATCAAGATTATAGTGAAGGATTTGTATTTGATCAAAAAAATATTTGGCCTTCAGAAACCAAATGTGGGGAAATTCTTGTTAAACGACTTTTAGTAGGCGATCGCGGACATTATGGATGTCTTGAACGTGCGACTCGTTGGCCAAGAACCTAGGACAACCTAGTATAAATGGCCATCCTTAGTCAATACATGAGGATAACCTCGACTAATGGATAACTCTTATGTCCTTGGTGGTGAAATTCCATCCGCCTTGTTGTTGGGTTGACAGCATAGGCCACAGGGTAGAGACTGAACATCAATCCCTGAAGCTGGCTTAAATGGGGTCAAAGCTTTAACTATCAAATAAGTGAGACTTCTAGCAGAGACTAACAAGTGAACGAACAGGAAGGTAATTAAACTCTCGTAACATTCATTCATCCCAAAGATAGCTATGGGTTGTAGGCCAAAAGTCAGAGGGTCTTTGGATAATAATGTGTTCAAGCTATTATCAACAACCATACCGGATCCTCCGGGAGATTTTACCTCACTAAATTAGTCGCAATAAAGGCATAAGGGAACGAGGAAACCTCTTTAAGACACCCAAGAATATAGGTCAAAAACTTGGGAAGCCATTCAAGGTCAATCTACGCAAAGCCCGTAGGTCTTAAGGAGAGTAGGATTGGGTAAAAAAGCACAATTTATGCAGACGTACCCACTGTTAGACGTAATGTAAGGCAATAATTAGCAATAAAAAAAGCCAAAACACTAAAAAACATTTAGGGTCACCTAAACTATTTTTAAGTGTGGCATGAAATACAAAAGATATAGGTTCCTAAAGCAGTTTTAATCCAAATTTGAAGTGGAAAAATATAAACTGGAAATTAGTCCTGAAAAATGTATTTAAGTTGTAAAAGTTAACTTACAGAGCATCCCGTTGTGGCAAACTCCGCAATATGCGTAAATACCAAAGACTTCTGAGCAAAAGCTATTACCCTAGGCTGTTAGCTTTTAGGCACGTGACGCAAAGTTACCATAGCAGAAATAGTAAATATCCAGGGGTAAAAAAAAGAAGTCACAATACTGTCAAAGCAGCAAAAGAGTAAACATGCATCTTGTGGATTATATTTTTGACCAAGGGTATAAATTGAAACAGACCACATCGTTCCTAGGTTTGAAAGTGGTGACAACACCTATAAAAATCAACAGTTGTTGTACCAACATTGCCACAACGTTAAGACTACCAAAAATTTAAAAGCAAATTATTAGGACTCATTAAGTCCAAAGTAGAACTTTAAGGATGTGCCCTTGAATAGGGACGTTTAAGAGAGGAGCCGTGATGAGGTGAAAGTCTCACGTCCGGTTCTGAAGACAAGTCGGATCAGGTAACTTATCTGGCTTAGTTTAACACCCTCAAATTACTTTTAATTGTGGATTTTTTCCCCATAGTGTTATGCAGCAAGCAAGAACTCATAGAATAGGTTGCTGTTTGTCGGGCAATACAAAAGTTAGATTTAGGTATTCGTCTTCATCCCAAGAAGCGAAATATTATGAGGAAACAATTGAAAAATTAGCTAACTTATGGCATTACGGGAGCAAAAATCAATATACTTCTAAAGATGCAAAATGTATGCAAGAAAATATATCTAGCCGTAATATTTTTACTCTAGATACCCAAACTAACCAAATTGTTTCTAGCAAAATTACCAACATATATATTAATGGTGAAAAAGAAACTTACACAATAAAAACTGTTTCTGGTAAGGAAATAAGAGCTACCCTAGAACACCAGTTTTGGACTAACCAAGGGTGGAAACGATTAAAAGATTTTAATAACAGCACTCAATTATGTGAAGTGCAATTAGCTGGAAATAAAGTTACTCCACAAGAAGTTAAATTTCTCGAAAAAGAAATGTTTAATGAAAAGTGGATCCCAGTAAGAAATTATGACGGATATAAAATTTATAGCTTAGATATTTTGAATTCTTACCTTATTCAAAAAGAGAATAAAGAGCATTCACGGAGCAAATCTAAAAATTGTTTACTTCCCAATTTAAATTATGGAATTAGGTATGATCGACTTTCAGAAGTAAATATAAATAGATTAGTAATGGAAAACTTGAAATTATTAGGAGAATACAAGGAACTTGAAGTCAGACATTTAAATGAGAATAGTTTTAACAACAAGCCAAAAAAATTTGCCTGGAATTCTAGCAAAAGCGACCAAATTGACAATATCAATAACAATAGTTTCTCTGATAATTCTGGTGTTTTTGTAGAGATAGAATCTATTGAAAAATTTGGCAAAGAAATTACTTATGATCTTGAAGTCGAACACCCAGAACATAATTTTATAGCCAATGGTTTAGTTGTTCATAATTCTTTCGATGTACAAAGTTATCGGTTTTGTTCGGGAAAAGTTATTGCAGTAGCAGATGGAAAAACTGATATAGAAACTGCTTTTTACTTACGTCCAGTCGGAGAATATTCTGACCGCAAAGGTAAAAAATATTATTATTCCGCCGAACAACGAGAAAAAGATTTATATTGGTGTTTAGAAGCAGCTAAGAAATACAAACTTGATATGGAACTTGGAATGTCTGAAGAACATGCCAGAGGAAAAATTCCTTTTGATTATCGTCAGCATTTTGTTGTCAGTTTTAATTGTCGTAGTTTGCTACATTTTTTAGATTTACGTTTTAAAAAGAATGCTCAATTAGAAATTCAAAAACTTTGTGAATTAATGTGGCCTCATTTTCAAGATTGGGTTCCCAATATAGCAGAATGGTATGAAAAAAATAGACTTAAAAAAGGCAAATTAGCACCTTAAAAACAACCCTAAAAATAACTGATAAATGATAACTAAAATCACACATTTTTCAACGATAATCTAAAATCAACGAAACTCCCTATTCTCAATAAACTCCCTATTCCTTATTACCTATTATGAAACTGAAAATCAAAAAGTTAGATGAATTAGCAATTATTCCTTTTTATGCTCATAAAGGAGATGCTGGATTAGATTTATTTTCTATTGATGAGTCAACAATTAATCCAGGGGAAAGTAAACTGATTCATACAGGTATTTCCATAGAATTACCATCAGGAACAGAAGCACAAATTCGCCCGCGAAGTGGATTAGCATTAAAACATCAAATTACTGTTTTAAATACCCCCGGAACTATCGACGAAACTTACCGAGGAGAAATAGGAATAATTCTGATAAATCATGGCAAAAATTCTTTTCAAGTAACAAAAAGAATGAAAATAGCCCAAATGGTAATAACGTCAGTTTTATCTGTTAAGGTAGAAGAAGTCAATCAATTAAGTACAACTCAAAGAGACATTAATGGATTTGGTTCAACAGGAACATGAGAGAACAAATATATCAAAGACCAAGCTGGGATGAATACTTTTTAATGATTGCCAAATTAGCTGCTACTCGCTCAACTTGTTTAGCTTTTCCAGTAGGAGCAGTTATAGTTAAAGATAAACAAGTTTTGGCAACTGGTTATAATGGGCCTCCTTCTGGTTCTAATCATTGTACAAGCCAAGGTTTTTGTTATCCTGAATTAAGTAGTTGTGATGCCAGTAAAGCTTTACCATCTCGTTCTGTTCATGCAGAAGCTAATGCTATTGCTCAAGCGGCAAAACATGGTATTTGTACGAATGGAGCAATTATTTATGTCACCTTAGAACCCTGCATTTATTGCTTAAAATTAATTATTTCTTCTGGTATTAAAGAAGTTTTTTATGAGACGTCTTTTAATAGTGGGGGAAAAGCGGCTTTAAGAGATTTATTTATTCAAGATGGTTTAGTTTCCCTTAAGCAAGTTTCTCTCTCAGATACAATTGCTAAAAAAGCAGCAACATTTCTACTTGATCCTACTTCTATTAGTAAAGTTTCTCGGTAGTACTAAACAAGTAATGATTTTGTTTATTTACCTTATAGTAATTCAAGGGATATATCAACCTACATCCTGACATTTTTAAGACTACCAGTTTTTCAACTTGAAGAATAACAATAGTAAACCCGTTAAGGATAGAAAGTAGGCACTATGAAGGTAAATAATTTATGTTGAATAGTTATAAAGTAATTGAAAAAAATGCACTTTTGATAACCGGAATAGGCTAATATACAGTGCATTTGCTAGTTTATGAGGTGAATTAGTATTAGCTTCTTAGATAGTTTTTAAAGTATAGAATTAAGTTTTAATTTTTGTTGATTCAATCTACTGAAATAACCATACTATACTTTACTAAAAATAGGCTATACTATATTTAATATATAATAATTATAGCATTTATTCATGAAGTTTCACTTAATATAAAGATCAGAATAGTCAGTTTAATAAGGCCTTAAGTAACAAAACTATAATGATGAGGAAAAATTATTAATTGTCTTCTTAAAAAGAAATATTATTAGTAGGTAGGCATAAAAAAGTTTAGCTATATTAAAAAAAAAATTCTACTAATTTCAAGTTCCTCCAAACATTTTAATGGAGGAACTATTTGCCTTTTGTGACATAGGAAAAAAATTTAACCCTAGCTGACTTAGGAGATTAATTATTATCACTAAATTGGGGGAAATGATCGTTATTCTCTGTAGTTTATAGCCTATGCCATATATTTTTCAGTCAATATGCTCTTACCCTATATTTAAAAATAGAAAGCACATTATGAAAAGTAAAAACATCATCCTTAACCCAATTTTGCCAGTCAAATTTTTAGTAAGTTTTTTACCTTTGCTAAGAATTTGAAAATTCAAGTTGAATTTAATCCGGCAAAAGTACAAGCTTATCGTTTAATTAGCCATGAAAATTGACTGTTACGTTCTCAAGATTTTAATGACAATACAAAAGATGCGGGAGATTTTGGTACAGGATATTTGGTTACGGCACTTTATGAAATTATTCCAGTGGGAGTAGAAAGTAATATGAAATTATCAGAAGTTTATCAATTGAGATATCAAGATAATTAAGTTTATCAACCAGCTTAATAATAGTGGTCAATTAATATTAGTTAAGTTGTGTTATAAGGAGCAAAATGGTAAAAATTCTGAGTTAATTCAACAGCCCGATGTTAATAAGGGAGTAAGTTTCAATAATGCTTCAAATGGTTTTAAATTTGCTGCTGCTGTGGCTGAGTATGGAATGATTTTACGAGATTCTGAAAATCAAATTGATGCTAGTTTAAATAAAGTATTGAAGTTAGCAAATGAGTCGAATGGTTTAGATTTAGAAAGTTATCGGAGTGAGTTTATTAATATGGTTGAAAGTAGCCAGAAATTGATGGGTCAAAAGTAGACTATAAATTTAGATAAAACTTTTTCTATTATAGATTAATATAGATCACAATTTTTTGCTTTAATCCCGCTACTCCCTTTATACAGAGAATGAGTAATTTTTGATTGAGCTGTTAATTGAATAACTTATATCATTTTAAGTTTATTTTTCAACATCTTGAATAGAACAAGATTCTTTTCTATTTTTATTCAAAAAGTCTCTAATTTTTATCGGAGAAGAACTTGCATCTGGAATTTTAGGATGATCTCGTTGAAACAAAGATTCATTGTATGCTGCTTCAGTAATTTCTAACAAAGCCATAACATTTTTTTTGATATTGTTAAGCTCTTGTCTGATTTCCTCCCAGTCTAAACCTTCTTCTATAAATATAATGAGTAAATTAATCCAACCACCCCAAAATTTTGAGTAAATAAAAGAAGTATTTCTTGTTTTATTTCTACTTTTTAAGTTATCTTCATCTCTATTAAAAGTTGAAAAAATATAGTTAAAATAACGCTCAAATAAAGCTGTTCCTTTTTCTACTAATGTTTCTTTTTCAGATAATTTTTCTATAGTTGAATCAAATAATTTCTCATATCCATCTTTTTTTAAAAGAGTATTCCTAACTTTGGCTTTTGTTAACTGTTCGATCTTTGTAATGTTTGTAATTTTTTTAATTGCCTCAATAATTATTCCAGCATCAATAATACCTTTATTTGCTTTATCCGACGTTAGATTAAAAAATTGCTTAAAGTTTTGTCTAGTATTTAAATTGACAATAATCTTTGTAGCAATTACTTTTGGCTCTTTACTTCCCAATTCATAAGCAATTTTATCTGTATGAGTTATTTCTACTTTTGTTTGATTCATATTGATTTCTAGAAATACTTTAGCGCTAAACTTATTAATAATTTCTTGATTCTCAGTTTTAAAATCAACTGCTGTCACCATTATTTTACAATCATTTTGCATAATTGATTTGACCTTTTGATCCGCATAAGAAAATAATCTATGTTGACCATCAATTACAGAAATACTTCCATACTTTCTAGGAATATACAAACAACCATCGTTACGTTCGTCATATGTACATTCTTTAGATAGAACCACCAAAATATTAGATGGGAAAATAAAATCAGGATTTGTTAATAAATTTTCCCTGATTTTTTTTAATTTATCGGGTATTAAAGGTCTTTGATAATTATAGGTTGAACTATCCTCTAATAAAGGAAGTTCATCTTGTCTATATACACGAACTATATTTAGTATCTTGTATGGGGATATAGTAAATGTATACAAATCTGATAAAGGTGCATCATTATCTTTTTTACTAATTTGCTTATTAGTACTTCTAATTAGTTGATGATATTTCTTATCAATTGAAATAGAAGTTTTATCTATCTCGTCATCGATTTTAAATAAATTTAAAAAATAGTTTCTAGTGTATTCTCCTATATCGTCAGAATATTCCTTTAATCTCATATAATCTGATTTATAAAATTTAACTATATCCCTCGCTTCTGGTAAATCAATTCTGCCTTCTCCATTGCCTTCTTCTACAGTTGTAGTAATGAAAAATCCTTTAATTGACTGTATATTTCTAAATTTTCTTATATGTTCTGTTTTTATACCTAATTTTTGCCAAATATAATCGGAAAATTCTAACTTTTTAATTATATTGATTTGATTAATAAACTTTTTATACTTTGTATTGATTTTTCCTTCATCTCTTGATGTTATTTCACCTATTAAACAAACTTTATCTATAGGTATCATGTAATCAAATTCAAGATGCTCGTTGTTTGGATATTCTGGTGCTATATCTTTTAACTGTACTTGACCTAAATCATTAAAACAATCTAATCCAATAGCTTCAAAAATACATTTTCCTTCTTGTTCGAGTTCTTTTCCTGATTTTCCTTGTAAAGATTTATTCATATTTTGCAATGATGTATAGCTAAAAAATCCAAAATTTATATAAATATAAATATAAATATTAATATTTCCTCTGTACATCACCCTCCTGTTGAAAAGTATGACTAATTTATTTTAATTATAAAATATTTACAATACCATACTTTCTATTGAGTAGCGTTGATAAAATTTAGAACATTTCAATAAATCAAATTATTCTGTACTAATAATATATATGCCCTCCCTTTTCAAAGTAGTTTAGGAGGATATTTTCTAGGATAATCTTTAGTATTTCAGATTACGAGAATTTTTGCGGTATTATCGTCAAGTTCAATATAACCTCACTTGGAGAGGATCCATATCCATCGCTCGGAATTTTTTTTTGCTAACTTTTCAGCCCTTAGACGCCCTGTTCAGCTTTTTGACTTTTTTGTGCCAACCTTTCTTCACTTGTAGTTAACAAATTACCTTCACTATTCTACCAACTTAACTAAGGTAGTTCCACCTTGTGATACCTACCAGATCAAACGCCTAAGTCTACTCCTAATAGTCCAATTAAATAATAACCCCGATCATTTGCCTATATTTGTTCTTACAAATTTATACACTTCTACTCCCGGGTTTTTAATTTCATAAATAGTATAAGTGCCTAAAGAAAACTAATTACATATTTTTGCTCAAAATTATCAAGCACTTTTTTGAGATAATTAAGTAAACTTTCTCTATTCTCATAAGCATCAAATTCAATCCATTCACATTCAATAAATTTTCCAAAAATCTAAACAAAAATCTCAATTAAGTTTTGCTTAGTTGAGTAAATAGGTAACTCAAAAATCTGGAAATTTATTTACTCCTATTCCTCTAACTTTTTAATTAACTTATCACCCTTTATAATTGAGGATTAAACCATAATTACTACTGTAGTTTTAGACAAATTGTAACTAAATATATCTGAAAACTATCGGAATATTTAACTGTTGATAATTCTGCGGTTAACTTCATAATATAATTCATTTATACGATTCATTCACCCCGAGATATTAATTATTTTACTTTGACAACTTTTAGCAGTTATTATTAGTATTTTTTCCGTCCCAGCAAACATAAAACATCAAATAAAATCCACTAATATATCCTCAATATCTGAATTCAAATTATCCCTTTTCCTTTGATTTTTATTTCAGCTCTAATAATGTAGTTTTTTTTTACTTATACTTTCCAGCTATCAGGAGTTTTACTTAGTCTTCTTTTCAATTGTTTCTACAGTATATTCAATTTTTTTATAATTATTTTTATCATTTATTTGTTAATATCTATTCCCTACTGTGGAAGTCTTATACCCACCTGTTTCAAATTCTTTTCTTTTTGATTATATAATCCTAAAAAAACTTGGATTTTTCCATATTTTCAACTAATGATCAATAGTTCTTCTGTTAACTTCAAAAAAAAATTATTAATTCCGAAGTCATCAAAAATAATGTAGAGATATTTTATGAGATATCTCTACAAAAATTAGCTGAAAAAGTTTTTATAGTTTCTAGAGAAATCTATATACTATGGTCTATGACTGCGACGAATTTCTGTAATTTGGTCTGCTATATCCAGAATTACTTCAGGCATATTTGGTCCTGTTAAAATTACATCTAAATTACTAGGGCGTTTTTCTAGAAAATCTAACACTTCATTTTCAGGAATTAAACCAAAATTAATAGCTAAACTAAGTTCATCAAGAACTACTAACTCATATTTTCCTTCACATACAACTTTTTGAGTATAGGACCACAAATCTAGCAGCGACTTTTTCTGATTTTCGTCTATCTCTGGGGCATCAATACAACTAGAAATATCGCAGCGAACCCAACTCAGATTTTGTCCTAGTTGTATTGGTTGTTTGTATCCTTGCTTAATTCCCCCTTTAAGAAACTGTACAATTAATACAGTTTTTCCCTGGCCAGCTATTCTCAAGGCTTGAGCCATAACATCAGTAAAGAAATTGCGTTGACCACTTGTGAATACCTGCACTAGACCAGGAACTGTGTATGGTAAGTCACTAGGAACGCTTAGAGAAGGGGTTTGTAATTGTGCAACCATTATGAATGTTAAAACTTGACTATTTTGAATAATATATTGATTTTTCCAACTTGATAAGCTGGACTGAAAGCTTGTCCTAGGACAACATTTAATTTACAATATATAGTGCTTTTTTTTATTATATGTTAAATTTAACACTATATGTATGTCAAATTTAAAGATAATAGGAAGAATGAAGTTAGAGTTTAGAACTTAGAAATTATTTTTGTAAAGGTATCGGGGTGAGCAACCCTCCAAAAACTGGTTTCAGTCCTAATTATTTTCATCAAGTATAAAAATTGCTATGAACGATACCAAAGATTTATATAGAATAATTAACTATATATTATATAGATTGTAAATAATTCAGTTGAGGGATTGTGAGACTAATAACTTTAGGTAGTTTAGGTGCAGGGAAAGAAACTAAAAAAAATTACCCTGTCAAGACCTATAGATTGCTTTGATATCTTTTTTATGATATACTAAAATAGTTGGCTATTACTAAAATAATATTAGGCCAAATTAAACAACCTTTTGTGGAAAAAGAAAAAAAAGAAGAGTTGATATCATACCGGAAAATCATTCAGTTTGTTCATCAACTACTTTTAGAATCTGATGTTAGTTAAGGTTAGTTAATAGATGGTTATCCTAGAACAGCTTTTCAAGGAAAAGAACTGCATTTTTGATGATTATAATTTGGGACAAAAATTAGACTGGGTAACTTCTCGAAAAAGTATCTGAAGAAGAACTTATAAATTGATGTGAAGGAGCGATTAGCTAGTTAAGTATATAAACTACATAATTCATAAAAAAAATAATTTATTATGTCTTGGCAACGTCCAGATGGTAGAAAGTCAAACCAATTACGTCCTATTAGTTTTGAATTAGATTACACTAAATTTGCCACCAGTTCTGTCTTAACCAAGTTTGGTGAGACAAAGGTACTCTGTAATGTCACTATCCAACCAGGAGTACCCAAATTTTTGGCAGATACAGGCCAGGGTTGGTTAACTGCAGAATACAGAATGTTACCAGCTGCAACTTCCGAACGTCAACAACGGGAATTTATGAAATTATCTGGGCGAACTCAAGAAATTCAAAGGTTAATTGGACGCAGTTTAAGAGCTGCTCTAGATATGAATTTATTAGGGGAACGTACTATAATAGTAGATGCCGATGTTTTGCAAGCAGATGCAGGTACTCGCACTGTTTCTATTACTGGAGGATTCGTGGCAGTAGCAAATGCTATTAGCAAGTTGATAGACCAGGGAAAGTTGGAGCGATCGCCTATTTTGCATCAAGTTGCTGCTGTATCAGTAGGGTTATTAGAAAAAGAACCTTATTTAGATTTGAATTATCCTGAAGATGTCGCCGCAGAAATTGATTTTAACGTGGTGATGAATGACCAACCTGCTTTAATTGAGGTTCAGGGAACAGCAGAAATAGGTAGCTTTAGTCGTACTCAACTTAATCAAATTTTAGATTTAGCAGAAGCAGGAATTAAAAAATTATTTGATGCCCAACGTCAAGTTATCTCTTGATTAGATACAAAGTTTTTCAAAGGCTTTATCCTTTTGAGAATCAAAAAAGTGCCAGGATTTTTGCCAAGGCTTGGGCAAAAAAAATCAAGGGATCATTTTTACTTCTACTGGTACTTAAACATTTTCTAGTAGAAAAGAATGACTCAAAATCAGTCTAAATAAGAGAATTAATTAGATGCTCTAAAAGAGTTATAATCCTTGTTTTCCAACATATTTATACCTTTTGCCTTTTTCCATCTATTGATAATACGAATTTCCATGGACTGATGCTATGCTCAGGTAACACTTCATTTATTAAATAATCAATACCAATTTTATCAACTTAGTCTACATTACTTAATCTTAATAATATGATATGATTTCATTCTTGAGTATGATGTGTAGCAATCTTAAAGGAAATTGGTTTCACAAAAAGAGAATAACCTTGTTCACGATGAACGCTCTCAAATTGTGTTAATTATTCTGATGTTGTACAGACATCTCATAGAATATGCTTACTCCTCCATGGTCAGGTCTAGGGATGAGTCCCCTGCTCAAAGTAGCAAGTGGAAAAGTTCTTTGATAAATAGTATAATTTGAGCTTATTATTTTCTAGTTTCCTGGCTGTTTAAGTCCTACTAACTCATAAATATATCATCATGATTCTATATTAGTTTAAGTGTTCGCTTACCTGGAGAAAAGTGCAAAAAAAAAAATTACAAAATTAAGATTTGCGCTACTTGGGATTTTTCCTGACTTGAGTGAGAAAATACAGAAAAATCAATAAATCAAGACTTATAGAACCAAACAAGAAACCGGGTTTATTGCCCTGATCCCCGTTGTTGATCCTAATGGGAAATTTCCTCTCATACCAATGGGATTGGAATGTTTATAAAAAATGCTAGAGACCTTGGATAGAGAAGACTTAGGTCAAACCAAAATTAGAAGACTAAAGTTTGAGTAAATCTTGAAAAAAAGGGGGATCGGGATATAAATAACTGTATTAAATCAATTAGATATGTTTTGTTTAATATCTCCAATTGAGATTAACTACCGTGAAGTGTATTTTTTTTCGCGGGTATTATCATAACCAGTTTGATGGGTAAGTGCTCCAAATCCCACTATTAAGCTATCGTACATCTAAATTTTATATTTTCTTAACTTTTTGTCTATGATTTTGTTCTCAAAAAAACTCAAAATATGGTTTAAGTTATAAAAAGCTTACCTATTACTCATTTCCAGCCCTCATTAACAGACTGTTTCTGTAGATCCCAAGATATACAGATAAAAAGTGGTTAATCTTCCGGAATATCAGCAAGGATCAAAGAAAAATCAAGATAAAACACTTATGAAATAACAATGACTCAAGATTTTGGTTTATGTTCTAAATTTCCCTACCTGGCTAGAAGTACTGTAGAGGAAGGTATATCAAAACGTCATCGCTTAGGACAAGCACTCATAATGATGTTATTGATTACCAGCTTTATTAGTATCCATGCTTATCGTATAGTACAATTACAATTAGTTCAAGGAGAATATAACCGGGAACGTGCAGACAACAACCGTGTTCGCTTAACACCAGTACCATCAAGTCGTGGCACTATCTACGATCGCAAAGGTAAAGTATTAGCAGGTAACTTCCTTTCTCGCTCTGTATATTTATGGCCAAGCGAATACTCACCTGCAAAATGGTTGGAGGTAGCAACGGAGCTTAGTCTAATCTTAGATATTCCAGTGGCTGATATTATTAACAAGTTAAATAAAGCTGGCTATAAATCAGCCTTACCCGTCAGAATTACCTCAAACATGGACCGCACTACTTTTGTCGCATTAGCAGAAAAAGTAGGTGAGACAAGAGGAATAGAGATTCGTACTGAAAATACTCGTTACTATCCTCATGGCACTCTAGCAGCTCATTTATTAGGATATACTGGTGAAGCAACCAAAGAAGAATTAATCGCTAACCCCAAATATCCAATGGGAATGATCGTGGGAAAAATGGGAATCGAATATTCAGCAAATTCAAAACTAGAAGGAGTTTGGGGTAATCGTTTAATTGAAGTTGACGCCAAAGGTAATGAAATTCAAGAGTTAGGAATAGAAAATCCGATTCCAGGCAAACCAGTAAAATTAACCATTGATTTTGATATCCAAAAAACTGCAGAAAAAGCGTTAGGAAATCGCCGGGGTGCCGTAGTTGCAATTAATCCTAAAACAGGAGAAGTCTTAGCAATGGCAAGCGGACCCACATTTAACCCCAGTATATTTGCAGGCCAAGTGACCAGGGAAAAATGGCAACATCTTCAAGGTGCAAGCAAGCCTTTTTTGAATCGCGCTCTTCAGGGTTATCCTCCAGGAAGCACTTTCAAAGCTGTTACTTCTGTTGCGGCCCTACAGTCTGGCAAATATTCTCCTAACTCCAAAGTTGGAACTTACAATGCTGTAACTATTGGTGGTATAACTTTTAATGAACATAGTGGTGGTTATGGATTAATTGGCTTTCGGGATGCTTTAGCTTACAGTAGTAATACATTTTACTATCAAGTAGGTGTAAAAACAGGCCCGGAACAAATTTCTAAGTGGGGGCGAGAGTTAGGTATTGGTGGCAGTATTGACTTCAAACTATTCGGACTCAATGGTAGTCATGGTCAAATCCCTACTCCCAAGGAAAAAGAAAAAATATATGGGGAACCTTGGCATATTGCTGATATTGTGACGATGGGAATAGGTCAGGGTTTGGTATTGGTAACACCTTTAGAATCTTCAGTTATGGTAAGTACGATCGCTAATGGTGGGTATCGAGTGCAACCTCATTTATTTGCTTCTGACACTAATACTGATACTACTAAACCAATTAGTACCGGACTAAAACCTTCAACTCTTAAAACAGTGCGAGAAGGATTAATTGATGTAGTTAGGAAGGGTACTGCTCGTCGGTTGAATGATGGTACTATTCCATTATCCGGGGGTAAAACTGGTACAGTGGAACTTCCAGGGCAAGCTGATAACGCAATGTATATAGGTTTTGCACCTGCCTATAATCCTGAAATTGCTGTAGCGATTGCAGTTGAAGGCGGTGGTTACGGTTCGGTAGGAGCTGCTCCCATTGCCAAAGCAATTTTTGATACCTATTTTGGTAATCAAGGAAAATAATTAATCAATAAAATATTTATGTCATGTTTAGTATAGTTTATGTAATAGGTCGTAGGTTTTAAAGAGAGTAGGATAAGGTAAAAAGCTATCAAGCTTACCTACTCACCTTTGGACATAAAGTGAAGTAATTACTAGCAATGAAAAAGGCTAGAACACTAAAAAATAATTTTGAACACCCCAAACAATGTTTAAGGGTGGCATGGGGTTTAGACGATATTCCAAGCAAAGTATGCGTCAATCATAGTCTTAAGTGGAAGAACATTGAATGGAAAAAAATAGAAAAGTATGTGTTTAAGTTGCCAAAGTTAATTTACAGAGCTTCCAGTCCTGACGAAATCTGCTTTTCGGCGCAAATACTAAAAACTTCTGAGCAAAAACTATTACTCAAGATTGCTTGCTGGCTGTGACGCACGTGAACAACCAGGGTAAGACAACTGTGGGAGTAGATGGAATTAAAGACCTAACTTCTATGCAGTAGCTCAACCTAGTTAATAGATTGAAAAGGTTTCACCACAGACTGAAAAAAAACCGCAGAGTTTGGATATTTCAACCAGGTAAGGATGAAAAACCAGCACTAGGCATACCAGCTATGGAGGATAGAGCGTTATAAATCTTAGTAAAAAGGATTTCAACTTGTTGAGGGAAGCACTTTTGAACTGAATAGCTATGGTCTTTTCCGGAGCTCAATACATGATGCTATCCAAACTATCTTTTAGGGCATATCCACAATATTTAAGTATAGCATATTTCGGATATATAAGGTATAGGCTAAATAGTAACAATTATGTAGTGCGGGCATATTGCCCGCATTAGCATAACTCATAACAAGGTCAAGCGCTGTATGTTCTGGATACTGACATAGCAAAATGTTTTGAGCAGATTAGCCATGAAGCGTTATTGAAGAAAATAGGGGATACACTATATAGGCTATTGATTAAACAGTGGTTAAAGTCTGGGGTTATGGATAAGCAAAAACTGACCGAAGGCACACTATAAGGAAGATTAATTAGTTTTATTGATTATATTTAGCATAATGTTTTTCCATTAACTGAGAAACTTCAGGGTTATAAATCTGCAAATAATTCCAATAATTTTCAAAGACAGACTCCACATAACCCCTTGTTTCTGGATAAGGAATTTTCTCCACAAAAGCATCAGCATCATCAAACCCAAAACGTTTTAACCAACTATTTATAGCATTCGGACCGGCATTATAACTAGCAATTGCCAACATTGAATTATTCTTATACTTTTTATGAGTAAAATCCAAGTAATAAGTACCTAAATTAACATTATCATTAATATTCTCTAAATCATAACTAACAAGATTAATTTTCTTAGCAGCCTCTTTACCAGTTTGTGGCATTATCTGCATTAGTCCTGTTGCTCCCACAACTGATTTGATGTTTGGCATAAAACGAGATTCTTGACGAATTAAAGCAGTCACCAAAACAGTATTTAGTTTTCGTTTATTAGACCATTTAACAATAGTTTCCAAATAAGGAAAAGGATACAAAGTTTGCCAATAAGTAGACTTTTCTTTTAAAGCTTTATACTCAGCTATCTCCTCTGGAGATTCCCATTTACTCAAGCTAGTTAGCATCCAAATACCATCCAAATTATCCCCCACACCAACCCTCAATACGCCATCAGTATACTGTTGAGCGACAGTTGGATTCATGCGGTCTTTAAATTCTACTTGCCACTGTTTCCAAGCATCCCAGTCTTGTCCAATCTGATATAGTTCCCGCAATGTTTCAGAACCAAAAGGCAGTGGTTCACGGTCTTTCCTTTGTACAACCTCTGGAGATAAATTCCTAACTGTCGTAAAATCCCCTACAGGCCAACCTAGCATCACTGCCGATCGCCAAGCATAATAAGAGTGAGGATATCGTAAAATCATATACTCAAAAGCTTTTGTGGCATCCTCTGTCCGCCCAAGTTGTTGTGCCCACTTACCTACCCAGAAACCTGCTTGCGCTGCCAACTTATGATCAGGATTATTCACAGTCAACTCTTGCGCCCACTTCCAAGCCACTTGTAAATTACCACCTGCGGCAGCTTGTTCAGCTAACTTCCAGCGTAGTATAGCCGCAGCATCAGAATTACTATATTCTCTCAACAATTGTTGACGTAACAGAGAAGCTGACTTAGTAGAGTCAAGTTTATCAAGCAACTTAGACTTATCTAACAATGCTTCGGGTGCTAAACTGGGGAAGTTAACAATTACCCTGTCAAGATAAGGTATAGCATCTTTTCGATCAACTAACCTCGACAAACGAATTAAACCCAAAGCTGTATCTTCTCCGCCATTAGGAAATGTATTAATTAAAGTTTTATAAGCTTCGCGAGATTCTTTGATTTTTCCTCCTAACCATAAGCCCCTGGCATAACGATATAAATTTTGGGGAGTCTTGGTTGCTTTCTGATATGCTAAGGCACCTTTACCATAATCTTGTTTTTCCCAATACCCAAAAGCAACCATTTCCCAATCTTCGGGAGTCAACTCAGAAGCATATTTTGTTCTAAGTTGTTCTAATACCGTGCTATATTCAGGCACATGAAAACCATACTTAGCAATAAGCAATAATAACCGAGGTTGATTAGGATTTTGCTTTAATTTTTCCTGAGCAATTTTAACTGTAGCTGGATAACCAGGAAATTTAGCGATCGCCTCATCCCAGTATTCCGGGTTTTCTTTTCCTAGTATATACAAAGCTTCTACCACCACAGCTTCTTGTGGATCGTATCTTAAAACTTCTTGCCAAACTCTTTTTGCTTTGTCTGTATCCCCTATTTGTTCGTAAGCTTGCGCTCGTTTAACTAGAATATATTGTGCTAGAGTTATATATTCTTTTTCTAAATCTTTCAGTTGAGCGATCGCCAACTCAGCCTCTCCCTGTTGAATTAAATCATTAGCTAGAACATAACGAGCACGACTAGTGTTGAGAGATTTTCCAGTTTTGATCGCAGTTTCCAACCTACGACGACGTTCCTCTGGTTGCAGTGACACAAAACTTACTACATTTAACTCTTGATTAAGTTTTTCTTTTTGGGTAGTCTTTTGGGAGTTTTCGTTATTGCTAGTAAATTGTACCAGAAAAACCCCCGATAACAGAGCGCTAACAGAAGCGACTATTACTATAGAAACTTTTGTTATGTTTTGCTTTAACATTTACTTGCCATCAGTTAATTTTCAATTTTTTTCAAGTGTTAATTTTCTCCCCTAGGGACAATTTAAAGTATGAATTGAAGATTACACTCCTAGAAAAAGTACATTTTTCCATTCATCTATAATTTTTTTATCCAGAAGTTAATTATAGCGAATTTCCTCTCACTTAGGTATACTACTAGCAACACTACAATAGCAATCTTAAATATTCAGAACTCGTTCTGCCAAGAATTAGTTGTCTAGAGATGCTGGTTCAGCTAATGCTTAAAGCAAACTATAACTCTGGTGCACAATAAGTGTGGAGGAAAGAAGATTTTTAGCTAAAGTTGGCCTGAAAATAATTAATAAATAATAGAGTTGTTGGGAATTAAGCCCCAAAAATGCCTAAAACCCTTATGAGTCCAGTTTTAAGCGTGCTTTTGAGTACTAAATACTGAAAAGCTTATATAGTAAATGAGTGAGAATTTTAAATTTTTCCATACCAAACAACTCTAATAAATTTGAACATTATTAAGCATCAACTCCAAAAAAAACCCTATAAAGAGCTTAAAATTTCCACACTTAGTTCATTATCACACTGTGGACTATTTTTTAATTTATTTCTAGAGGCAAAGAAAAATCCTACAATACCAAATCCCCATACATAATAATACTTACTATTTATCAAAAACTTTTCAACTTGGCACTTTGAGACAGGGACTCACCCCTAACCCCGATCATGAAAAGGTCAGGACATTACATGCAACGTACCTGCAACAATAATTTCAAAGAATATATAATTAGAGAGCCTCAACCTTGTGTAAAAGTTTATTTCCTTCGTGTCAATTACTTAATTTTTTTAAGTTTTACAAAAAGTAATCCGATCAAAGAGTTGTAATAATTCAAAAATCAAAAAATTTACTCCCAAACTCTGAGTCATTACCCCAAGTCCTCTCAACCCTCATCCAAAAAAGTTGCAAGATTTTAAAAAACTTAAAAATATGGGTTTGTCGAACCTTAAACTCGAAAAGCTCTACAGTATTTAATAGCAGAAGTTAATACCAAGTGATTAAATTGAGTATACGAAACTTTTGCATTAAAAGTGGGATGACTAGAAACAAAAAAATTATCTTAGTAGAAGATAGATTCTAATAGCACAGAAGTGAGAAAGTTAAAACCCCATTAGGGATAATTAGACAACATTTACCCACTTGAGAGTACAAAGTTCTCCTAAAAAACTATTTGCTTTAAAGGCTGAAAGTATTATAAAAAATTGCTTACAGCATTTATAGGTATTTTGGGAAAGTTTCTAACCTTGAGGTATCTATAAGCCAAAGCTCGCAATAGTTATTCCCAGAATTTCCCACTGTCTAATTACCTACATATTTCCCTAAATTACACTAGCTATTGAATGATGAGTATGATTAGATAAACTTCTGATATTAAAAGTATAGAGGAAATAAAAGAGATTTTTATTCAAACAAATGTGCGGTACTAAGTTCAACAATGACAAGAGAAATCAAAAAGTTAACCAATTATTCTAAATATTCAATATACATCTTTTTTTTCCCAGATTTGGTATAAACTGCACAAAACTAACTTTTAACCCTCTAAAGTAAAAATTTAGAGTCGAGTCAACTAACAAAAATTTGTCTAATCATCAGTTTTCAGCTATAATTTTTGTAAATTGGGCAGCTAATTTCAACAAAAATTAGACACTGATGGATAAAGTAGGTATAAAGAATAAATGTAGTACAAAAGCATCAGATACTCAAGGCTCAGCTTCAAACGAGCCTGGTAGTTTTATGATTGTGCAGCTCAATAAAAACTTGCAATCTAGTTCTCCCGTTAACTATAAGGAGGGTGACACTAGTTAAACAGACCTGTAGCAAAAGGTCGATCTCTATAGTACAAAAAAATTATCAGTATAATCCTAATAACCAGTAAATACAATAAGTGGTAATTAGTCATTTGGGTAAAAATATCTCTAATCCAAGACTTATAATTATAAACCTCTGCACACTAGGCACTCCCAAATAGAGGCTGTAGTGATCAGCCTTGTATAGCATTAACAAAACATAATTTATTTTGAAAGTTTAAGTCAACATGGAACCCTTAGAACTGAATTTTTTGCAGTACCTAAGAAATCAAATATATTAACATAAATTCATACCAAATCACAGATTTATTTTATGAATGCTAGCCAGCTTTTAAGTGCAAATGAACTGTTATTTAGACATTCCCAAGGAGAAAGAAATTTTCAGGGTGCAAACCTAATTGCCGTTAATTTAAGTGCAGTCAACCTCAATTGTAGCAATCTAAGTAATGCTAATTTTAAAGATTCATACTTAGGTAAAACAAAACTAATTGGATCTAATTTAAATGGTGCAGATTTTAGTTATGCTAATCTGTCCGAAGCCAAATTTATAGAAGCTAATTTGAGTGCTGCTAACTTTACTAAAACCACACTTATTGCAACCGATATAAGTGGAGGAATTTTGAGTGGGGCAATTTTCTCAGAAGCTAATTTAACAAGAGCTATTCTCATTGGTACTAGCATGGTTGGAACTTCTTTACTAAATTGCTCAATATTAACCAAAGCTAACCTCACAAGAGCTACTCTTTCTCGTGCTATTCTTAGTGGTGCTGACTTAACACAGGCTAACTTGAATCGGGCAATTATGACTGAAGTGGACCTAAGTGGCACTTTGCTAAATCAGGCAAGTCTAATTCGAGCCTATCTACAACGGGGTAATCTCAATGGTGCAAAACTAATCAAGGCAGATTTAACAGAAGCCACTTTAGTACAGGCCAACCTTTGTGCTTCTGATTTAACTGGAGCAGAGTTGCAAGGTGCAAATCTCAGTTATGCTAATTTAAGTGGGTCAAATTTGATGGGAGCGAATCTACAGGGAGCAAATCTCAGCAATACTAATCTTAATGGTGTTATTCTCCAACAGGCAGACCTGCAAGCTGCTGACTTGAGCAAAGCTAGCTTACGAGGTGCTAATTTAAAAGCTGTTAATCTCTCAGGGGCAAATTTATTGAAAGCTGACTTGCGCGATACTAACTTACAAAAGGCTAATCTTTATGGCGCTGGTTTATTGTTAGTATCTCTCAAAGGCGCCAACTTAAAAGAAGCCTGTTTATGTAATGCTAACTTAATTGGGTCTAGTTTAAATCTTTCTAGTCTTCAGGATGTTTGCCTAGAAAAAACAATTATGCCTAATGGTTCAATTCATGAATAGAGTTAGAGTCCTTTTCAGGGCTAAATACGGTCAGTGAGCTTCAAAAGCTAGATTTCAAATAAAGTAGTTCTAATTAATTAGAGTTTGCTAAGTGCGACTTGTTGGGCTAAAAAAGCTAATAAACACTTCTAGCCCACATCTATAATAATCACCAGAGGTGACATAAGATAATAACTAGCAATTCCTGATAGCTTAAACTCCTCTCCATTCCTTTCTTGCTTAAGGAATAATGACTCCCGAGGTCAGGTAATTTTAAGGAGGGCTGATTAATCTCGGTGCATGGCCTTAATATCAGCAAAGGCTAAAGCACTGTAGCCAAAACTGCAAGATTTCTCACCCCAAATCCAGTGAATATCAATCCTATGAAAATTGTCGTCACCCTAGTTCAGGGTAATTTTCTCAAGCTTCCTAACAAACCATGCCTTTTTGGTTTGCTTGCTCCTGAGTATTTCAGCATTCCTCACAACACTCTTGGTAAAACCCCCACCCATTTTAGGAGTCCTAGCCTAAGAAGCGAAAAGGATTTTGGGAACGAAGCCACCTCTTTAGTCCTTCTGTCTTTGGAGGTATGGCAAGGTTACACTAGAAGGCTTAAGAATTAAGGATGTCCCAACAAGCAAAAGCCCAACCTCAGAGCTGAAATATGCAAATATGGGAAGGTACTAGAGGCATTAGCCTTAATTGAAACTACTTACAACAGCTAAAACCTAACTATTAGTATGAATGGCAAGCCTTAAAGGTATATCCATTATCAGGAGCAATGAGGGGCGAAACTCTCATGTATGGTGCAGAAGAAAGGAGAGGTAAGGAGGTAAAATCCCCTATTCACTAGATCAAAAGTATTTTTGTGCAGTCAGCTAAAAACTATTGAAATTTTATATTTCCTGTTATCTGTTGCCTATTAGACATCTCCAAAAATACTCAAACGCTTATCCTAACTATCTTTAGTGGTGCG